>NZ_JAEKKT010000238.1 GCF_019510245.1 Streptomyces sp.
CGCAGCCTGCCCTACCCCGGAGACGAAGCGATCACCGCCGCCCGCGACCGCGCGCACCTCGCATTCGCCCAGCTCTTCACCGCCCTGGGGGCTGGACGTCACCGCCTGCACTACGCCGCGGTGGACGTCGACGGCCGGTACCGCCTGGCCAGCGCCACCGTCACGGTCACGACCGTCCCCGCATGGCACCTGGACGCCGACCCGGACGAGTTCGCCACCATCGAGGCCGCCGTCACGGCCGCCCTGGAGGGCAGCTTCACGGTTCTGGCCACCCTGGTCGTGCAGACCGACCAGGAACCAGACCCGGTTGTCTGCGGGTGGCGCATCGAGCGCGAATGGCTGCACGGCATGAAGCCCGCCGCCGTGCAGGCCGCCGTACGGCCGTGCGGGGGCAGCTCAGCGCCCGTCGCCCGCGCATACCCCGCCCCGTTCCTCCCGGACCCGTCCGTCACCGGCTGAGGCCCCCGCCAGGCCCCGACGGGGCCGGGCCGCCCGCCAACTCCCCATTCCTGTACGTCCTGTGAGGAGACACCCCGTGATCACCATTGCAACCCCGTCCGGCACCGTCCGCGCCGTTCCCTCCGAGGCGGACGCCACCGGAGCCGTGCTCTACACCCTCACCGGCGCAGCCACGGGAACTGTCCACGTGACCGCGACCAGCAGCCCCGCCCGATGGGACCGCTTCGACGCCGTCCGCGCCAGTCTCGGATCCGTCAGCGCGCGAGAGCTCCCCGCCGAGCCGCTGGTACGCATCCGCGGCCGCGCTTACCACGGCAACACGGTCCGGGTGCTCGCCCACTCCGCCGACGTGCCCTGGGGATGGCTGGAACGCGACCTGACCGACACCGACGACCGGCCCGCGCCCCCGCAGGCCAGCCAGACGCTGACCGCCATCCTGCGCGCGTGCGCCGGCCACTACTCCGCGCGCAGCGACTTCCCCAGCCTCCAGCACGCGGCCCGCATCCACGACACCCCGCAGCTGCTGAGGTGGCTGGACGCGATGATCTCGCACGCCGAACGGACGCAGGCCCGCTGGCTGGAGGAGGCCGAGGCCCACCGGGTCCAGGCCGCCCGCAGCCTGGCCGCCTGGTGGACGCTGGCCCGCTGGTTCACCGCCCCTCCGCACCCGGTGCTCGCACTCCTGCTGGCACCGGACCGCGAGAGCCTGGCCCACCGCGCCGAGTACCTCCCGAAGTGGGCCGAGATCAGCACGCGCGCAGCCGAGGACGAGGGCCGCCGTCTGACGCTCTTCCGGTCGGAGTACGAGGGGTTGGCCCGGCCCGCCGCCGCGCCGGAGAGCCAGGACCGCCCGTACTTCGTGGTCGGTCAGTGGAAGGGCGGCGGCGACGTCGACATCTGGCACGTCGAGGAGGCCCCCACCGATCCGGGCGAACTGTCCGACCTGTGCGAGCAGCACACCGTGAACGCCGAAGACGCGTTCGGCAGCGTCGAAATCGTCTACGCCGCCAGCCCGGAAGCCGCAGCCGATCAGGCCCGCCGGGAGGCGACCGAGACCAGCGAGCGCATCCACCGCGAGCTCACCCGCCCGTAGGCCGATACGGCCGCTCCCCGGGGTGGCCTACCGCCAGGCCGCCCCGGCCCCGCCCCTGATCACGAGGAGAGACGACCCGTGGCAACGTTCGCGCACGCCACCCCGGAACGCTGCGCCCAGCTCGGCCGCGCCCTCACCGCCGCCGGCCTTGGCTGGAGCGAAAACGGCCGCCAGGACGACCCGCAGTTCCTCACCTACACCGTGACCGACCCGTACGGCCGCACGTGGCAGGTCAGCCCGGCCACCAACTTTCAGATCTCCCCGTCCAGTCCGAGGCAGATCTGGCAGGCCAGCTGCGCGGCCCTGATGACGAGGACCCCGGTGCTGTCCGCCCGCCTGGTGGCGGAGCACATCAAGGACGTCCCGGCGTGAGCAGCCCACCGCCGCCGTTTAGGCCCGAGGACTTCGAAGAGCGGTGCGAGACCTGCAACGCCCCGCCCGGACAACTCTGCCACCCCTGGTGCGACACCGCCGAAGACGCCCGCGCCGACGCCGAGCGCCACGCCGCCCAGCGCGGCGCCATGCCCCCTGCGCCGTAGGCGCACCGCCCCGACTCCCCCGCCCTCCCCACTTCCTCGAAGGAGACCCCTCATGGAACTGTCCACCCCCGCCGGCCTTGAGTCCCTCGCACGCGCGGTTGCCGAGCAGCTCGGCGCCGACCGCACCGAGAAGGACGGTGACACCGGCCGGGTGCGTGTCGTCTACGCCGACGGCCGCGCCCTGGAACTCACCCCCAACCGCCCCCGGACCCGGATCACCGTCACCGCGGTTCTGCCCGAGCAGGCCACCGCGCACGGCATCGAGGTCAAGGCGATCACGGTCACCGCCCTGCCCCGCCCGCGCCCCAGCGAGAGCCAGGCCAAGGCCACCGCGCGGCACACGGCCGACCACATCCGTCAGCGGCTGCTGCCCGCGCACACCACCGCCCTGGCCGAGCTGCGCGAGCGCACCGCCCCCCAGGTGGCCACGTTCCAGCGTGCCGAATCCGCCCTTGCCGGATTCCTTGACCGCCCCCGGGGCGGGGTGGCGATCTCCGAGCAGCCGGTACGCCGCCCGCTGGGGCTGACCGCCCGGTGCGCCGTCGCCTGGTGGCACACGCTCGACGGCCCCTCCCGAGCCGTGGCACCGTTCATGGCCGACGCCCTGCGCCGGGCCGGGCTGGCGACGACGGAGCCGCACGGCAGCGGGTACGTGTTCTTCGCCGAGCCCCCGGCCGAGCAGTCCGACACCCGGTTCCGGATCGCCCCTGCCGCCAGCGGCGAAGGGTGGGACCTGGTCGACGAGTTCACCGGCGCGTGCGTGCGGACGTACGACGACCGGGAGTGGACTCAGGGGATCGCCGAGAGCGCGAACGGCGAGGAGGACGCCGCCCGGCGCGCCGCCGTCGCGTCCATGGACCTGCCGGGACTGTCTGCAGATCTGATCGAGGACGATCAATTCCGGTCCCTGGCCGTGGAGTTGGCCACCGCCGGACACATGCCCTACGGCCTGACCGACGTCGACTACACGCAGACGCCGGGATTCCACATCTACCCCAGCGCGGAGCCGGGCAAGGCCAAGGTGGCACGGCTGCTGGAGCCCTGGGGGGCGATCCGGCCCGGTGCCCGCTTCGAGGCGCCCGAACGCGAAGTCGAGCGCTACGACAAGGACATGGAGGCCTACGCGCGGCTCCTGGCCAGGCCCGGCCGGACGGTGGTCGTCATGCTGGACGGCATCCAGGTCACGTACAGCGACCCGCCGACCAGGCCCTGATCTGCTCGCTTCGGGGTGGGGCAGCGCCATGAAAATCGGTTGCCCCACCCCCCGAGATAGGTATTATGGAACAAGAGGCGAGGGGCCGGGACAGCCCCGTGGAGTGCACCGCGAGCCGCGGCCCACCGGGCCGAACGCGCCACGGGAGGGCTGCACCCCTCCCCCGCCACCACACCCGCACCGAGAGAGGACGCCCACGTGACCGACGCGCCCAGCACCCCCGAGTGCCGCCAGCACGGCCCCATGACGCTGCACACCGGCGACCAGTCCCCCACACAGCGCTTCACCGGCACCTGGTACACCTGCACCGATCCGACCTGCTGGAGCGCCGTCCTCTATCCGTCGGCCGAACTGGTCGCCGACCTCGAAGCGCAGGGGCGTCCGGCGAACACCCCCCTGACCCTCACCCACACCCGCGCCGAGGGAACCCTGTTGTCCGGCTCCGTGAAGGGCGACGGCGCGTACGAGCTGCTCCGGCCGTTCCGCTTCCGGGCCTCTCCCTCGATCGGGATCTACCTACGCGGCTCCCGCGACCGCCGCGCCGACCTGTACCTGATCAGCCAGGCGGCCGAAGCCCTGCGGGAGGCCGGCCACCAGGTGACGGTCGAGATCGACGAGACCCAGCGCCGGGCCTTCGCCGAGGCCGAGAAGGACCGCGCCGACCGGGCGGCCGGACGAGCCGAGTACTTCGGGGCGCGGGCCGAGCGCTACCAGACGTCGTCGGACGCGAAGTGGGAGCGCGGGCGCGAGATCACGCGCGGGTACGCGGGCGAGCCGGTGAAGGTCGACCACTACTCGGCCAACCGCCACATGCGCGACCTGGAGCGCGCGCACCGCCTGTTCGGCCAGTCCGTCCAGGAGCAGGCGGAGGCCGACCACTGCGCGGACCGCGCGGTCACGGCCCAGCACTACGAACAGCACAGAAGGAACCCGGGGGTGACGCTGCGCCGCCTTGAGCGCCTGCAGGCCGACCGGCGCCGAGTCGAGCGCCAGCAGGCCCGGACCGTCGAGGACGCGGAAGCGGGCAAGCTCACCGTTGAGGCCCTGATCGCGGCCCTCATCCGGCTCGACGCCGACCATGCCGACCTGTGCGACGAGATCGGCGACTGGGAGAAGGTCATCGCGCAGGCCGAGGCCGAGGGCGTGAAGCTGTGGGGGCCGGGCGACTTCGAGCCGGGCGACTTCGTGCGCTCCGGCAGCCGCCTGCTGGAGGTCCTGCGGGTCAACAAGAAGACGGTCACCGTGCCGGGCGGGCCCGAGGCCGGACCGATCGTGTCGAAGGCCAACCGCCAGTACTCCTGGAACGGGAAGCTCCCGTACGACAAGGTCACCGGCCGCGTGAGCGCCGACGAGATGCGGGCGGTGCTGGCTCAGGCGGAGGAGAAGGCGCAGCCGGGCGGAACCGATCCCGCGAGCGCGCAGGATCAGCGTGACGCCTGAGCGCGCGCCGTGCCGGGCTCCGTGCGTGCGGCCCGCTGCCTGCCGTTCTGAACTGCGCCGTTGACGGTGGGGCAGCGCTGAGAAATTCGGTTGCCCCACCCTTCACATTACGTATTATGGAACACGTCCGATTGGAGACCTCCCGTGGACCTGCCCAACGCGGCCGCACTGCTCACCACCCATGCCCAGCACGCCTACACGCTCCAGCGCGAGGCCGGCGCCGCCCTCACCCTGGGAACCCAGAGCGACCCCCGGCGCCTCGCCCGTCTCACCCACCGCGCCGAACGCGCCGTAGAACTGGCCGTGTTGTGGGACGGAGTCCTGTGGGAGGCCCACGGCACAAGCCAGCGCGACCTTTTCCCGCTCGCCGACCCCGCGCGCCTGGTCGCCGCCGCCCGCACCCTGCGGACCCTCACCCGCGACGGCATCACGCGTGCCTATGACCTGACCTGCGAGGAGTTCCCCGAGCGCACTCCCGAGCGCCCGGCCGGGCACTGGGCGGCACGGCTCTTCCTGCTCCACACCAACATCGTCGATCACCTGCCCGGCGCTGCGACGGCCCCCGCCGTCCTCGCCGAGCTGCACGCCCGCCTCTCCGACGGCTCCAGCGGCGTACGGCTCTCGGCCGGAACCACGGCCGCGCTGGAGCTGGTCACCGCCCTCCGCGAGGGTCTCGACGCCGTTCCGGTGGCCGCCCGCGACATCCCGGCCTGCGCCGGCGAGATCCTCATCCGCGCGCTGGAACTCGCGACGTTCCAGGGATGCAGCCTCACCAGCACGGGCACCGGCCGCACCGCCGTACTCGTGCCCCTGGTCGACGGCTGGAGGATCGAGGTCGACGACGCGGGTTCCGCCGAGCACGCGCCGGAGGACCACGGAAGTGGCAGGGGCAGCCGGGGGTGGTCGGCCAGCCTGTACGACCCGTCAGGCGAGGCGATCGACGTGGTGCGCCACCCCTCCCCCGACACGGCTGATGACTGCCTCGCCGACAGCGCGGCGTGCGTTCGCCAGCTGGCGCAGTGGCGGGCCGAGAACCAGGCGAAGGGTCCCATCCAGGACTGAGCACCACCCCCAGCCAAGCCAGCCCGAGGCGAAGGAGGCCCCCGTGTTCCCCGACCCCGAACCCGACGTACACGCCCACCTGGACGCCGACCCGCGCTGCATCTGCACGCTCCTGCGCTGCGGCGGCTCCGTCCTGGCCCCCGGCTGCCCCACGCACGGGATGACCTCGGGGCGCACCTTCACCTGGCACTTCGCCGACCAGTGCCCCCACCGCTGACGCGACCGCTCCGGGAGATCCGCACACGAAAGGACCGCCGCCGTGCCCCAGGCAGACACCCCGCTGGACACCGCCGACCTGTCCACGCTCGCCGACCGCCAGCAGGCCCGGTTCACCACCGAACACGGCCCGGTGTCCGTGCGCAGGTACGCCCGCTCCTCGGACTTCGTACGGGCCGCCGTGCGCGCCCGCAACGGCCGGGACCGCGCCGCGCTGCTGACCCTGTACCCCGGGCCTACCCGCTCGCCCCTGCCTGGCTGGCCGCCATCGCCGAGGCCGCCCCGGAGACGGCCGACCACCGGCACCCGTCCGCCGCCATGTCCTCGGTCCGGCTGCTCGCACGGATGACGCCGGATCACCGCAACGGCATCCCCCGCCAGTCCGACGGGTCCGTCGGCTGGAGCATGCCCGGCGCGTCCGCGCGAGTCTGGCGGGACGGCCTGATCAAGTTGCGCAGCACCACCGGCGCGGAGCTCGCCGGCCAACTGGAGGGCTCCGACTGGGATCACTGGAAGGTCGCCGCCGTGGCGGACGCAGGCCTTCGCCTGCTGTGCGCCCCCGAAGCCCGCCACCTCACCCGCACCGGCCAGCCGTCCGGGTGGCACCGGCCGTACGACCGAAGCGATTCCACCGGGCTGGGGCGCGAGCGCAAGGGCGGCCAGATGTACGACGGCTCCACCGTCGCGTCCTGCTCCTGCGGCTGGAGGGTGACGGCTGAATCGCAGCTGGGCGCTCGCGCGCTCGCCGAACAGCACCGCCGCGAAGCCACCAGCGGCGAACCCTCGTAACCGCCGACACCCCGCCTACGCAGTGTGCCTACAGCGCCCCCGTCCCGAAGCAGAAAGAGGCTCCGTCATGCCCCGATCCGTATCGCCCCCGCCGCCCGCGTCGGCCCCCACGGCTGATGATGACCGCAGGTGCGTCGACTGCGGCCTGCCCTGCACCGAGCAGGTGACATCCCTCCCCCGCATCGGGGGCGGAACGCGCGCTGTGTACGCCTGCTCCGTACACGCGGCCCGTCGCCGCCGGAGCCCCTGACCTGCACATTTACGGGTGGAGCAGCGCCGAGAAATTCAGTTGCCCCTCCACCCGCGTTCAGTATTATGGAACACGTCACATCGAATCACCCGCCGCTCACGAAGAGGGCGGCGGAAGCGAACTCCGCCGAGGAGGCAGTACGTGACCGGTTCACAGACGCTGGAACCCAACGCAGATGAAGAGGTCGTGACCGCGCCACTCACCCTGCTGCGCGCGGCAGGCATCCGCTGCCTGCCCTGGCGCGACAGCGCTGGCACCTACGTCCGCGTTCCGCTCGCCGACGGCACCGAGGTCACGTTCAGTGGCACCGCCGCCGACCAGGGCGACACGCGGGGCCATGACGTCAGCACCACCACCCCGTCCGGGAACACCGCAGCTGGCAGGCATCCCTGAACGGCACCGACGGCGGCTGCGACGATCTCTACGACTCTCACGACCAGGGCCTCCCGTACGAGGAGGACACCGCCGCACTGGTCACCGCTATCCTCACCTGCGCCCGCAAGCACGGCGGTTCCGACCGAACCAGCGACCCCGACGACTGAGCGGTCCAGCCGCGTCACCAAGTGCTCTGAACTGTGCTTTGACGGTGGGGCAGCGCCGAGAAATTCAGTTGCCCCACCCCTCAAATGCAGTATTATGGAACATGTCGAGAGAGTGGCTCTCTCCCGGCACCGCTGAACGTCCGTCAACCCAGCACAAGGAGGCCAGACATGGCCACAGCCACCACCGCCGACCAGACGGCCGAATCCGTCCCGGTCGACACCGATGAGGAGAACCTGACCGTCGTCCTGCTCGCCCCGGACGCGATCGTGCGCGACGAGTTCAACGCCCGCGAGCACGACACCGAGCCCGACGCCGACCTGATCAACTCCGTCAAGGCCGTCGGTGTCCAGGACCCGGTCAGCGTCCGCCCCCGCCCGGACGGCACGTACGGCGCGTTCAAGGGCTGGCGGCGCACCCAGGCCGCGCAGATCGCCAACGCCACCGCCGAGGCGGAAGGCCATGCCAAGCAGCAGATCAAGGCGTACGTTCGCGCCGACCTGGTCGGCCGGGACGCCTGGACGCAGTTCCTGTCCCTGATCGAGAACCACCAGCGCCAGGGCATGTCCCCCAAGGACACCCTGAAGGCCGCCGAACTGTCGCTGATCGGGATGGACGAGGTCGAGCAGAAGAAGGCCGCGCGCGCCCTGGGCCTCAAGCGCGGCACCGGCAGGCGGCTCGGCCGGGCCCAGCAGCTCGACGACGCCACCCTGCGCCGGGCCTCCGCCGGGGGCATGGACCTCGAACAGATCGCCCAGCTCGCCGAGGTCGAGGACGTGCCCCGCGCCCAGGACCGCCTCCTCAAGGCGCTGGCCCGCGACGAGGCGGAGGAGGGCGGCGGGCGCGGCCACTGGGACCAGGAACTCGCGCTGCTCAAGGCCGAACAGGACGACCGCACCGCTCGCAAGGAGGCCGTCGCGGCCCTGGAGAAGGCGGACATCCCCCTGCTGCCCACACAACTGGCGTACGGGGAGAAGGACACCGCTCACCCGCTGTCGGAGCTGACCACGCCGCTGGGCAGGCCTCTGGAGGAGGACAACCACAAGGGATGCCCCGGCCACAGCGCCCGGCTCGACGACGAGAACCGGCCGGTCTGGTACTGCGCCGACCCGGCCGAGTACGGCCACAAGGTGCGCCCGAAGCCGAAGCCGACCAAGACGGCCGAGGACGAGGAGAAGGCCGCAGAGCGGGCCCGCACCACCGCGTGCAACCGGGCCTGGAAGGCCGCCGCCGGGCCCCGCAAGGAGTTCGTCACCCGGCTGGTGCGCGGCAGCAAGGCTCTGCCGGAGGAGGCCTGGCGGTTCGCCCTCGGGGTGCTGCTGGACCTGCCCTCCTTCTACGGCAAGTGGGCGCAGCGGCAGGAGGCCGAGGACGTGGCCCGCTTCCTGGGCGTGAAGCTGCCCGAGAGCCCGTTCGAGCGGGTGCGGCTGTCGGATCTGGTCACCCTGTCCAAGTCCCGCACGGCGCATGTGCTGTTCGCGCACGTCGCCGCCGCCTTCGAGCGCGACATGCGCGAGCCGAAGGGCTGGAACGACGCCCGCATGCAGGTCCGCTTCCTGTGGGAGGACCCCACCCCCCAGCAGGCCGCCTACCTGCTGCTCCTGGAGAAGCTCGGCCAGGACGACAAGGGCAGCTACCGGCTGTCCGAGGTCGAGGAGCAGGCCGTCGCCGCACACCGGGGCGACGACGCCGACGGCGAACCCGCCGCCTGACCTTCCCGCCTGACCTTCCCGCCAGGCCTCACACGCACGACGCGGCCGGGCACCGACGGTGCCCGGCCCCCGGTTCACACTCGATCAAACCCCCATGGAGTCCGCCATGCCCAACTCCGGCCCTGCCGAGCCCACGCCGCCGGAAGACGGGGAAGACCAGGGAGACCAGCCGCTCACCCTCGACGTGCTGCGCCAGCTCCTCGGCAACGAATGGGCCAGCCTGCCAGGCGAAACCCTGGTCGTGCTCTCCCGTGACACCGAGGGCAACCTCTACTCGCCGTTCAGCACGTACGTGCACGGCCGCTACTCCCCCGTCTACGACCTGACCGGCGAGGTCTACCCGCTGGAAAGCGAGCTCGCGGCAGACGCCGAGCTGCGCGAGCTGTTCCCGAAGATCACGGCCAACGCCCGCGCCGCCCTGGTGCTCTACCCGCTCGGCTGACCGCCGTGCACCCGGCGGGCACCGCATCAGCCGGTGCCCGCCCCCGGCCCGCCTTCAGGCACCGGTTCCCGCCGGGCGTGACAGATGCCCGGCCCATCCCACACAACAGGAGAGGGGACACTCCCATGCTCACCCTTGCCGAGGTCCGCGCCTTCATCCGTGAACTGCCCGACGTCGTGTCCGTGGCCGTCGTCCAGGAGGCAGCCACGGACCGGCTGCTCCAGCTGGACGCCGACCAACGCCCGGTCATCACGCCCGGCCGCACCGGGCGGATCACCGCCACGATCCGCCCGGCCTGCCTGCGCCTGCTGACCGGCACCGTCCAGCAGCCCAACCGCACGGGCACCCGCTTCGACTTCCTGCTGGACGAGGCCTCCACCGAGCGGCTGCGCCTGGACCCGAACAACGGCGCCCGGTTCCGCATCGCCAAGGACGAGAAGCGCTACCGGCTCGCGAAGGTCCCGGCCTCCTGCATCGAGCTCACCGACACCCCGGCCGACTCCTAGACCGCTCCGGAGATTCGGGGGGCAGCGCACGAGCGCTGCCCCCCGGCCCCTCCGTCCCGTCCTCACCCGCAACTACCGGGAAGGGAGCGTGACTTCAATGAGCCGCGCGATCCCCGTGCGCTGCCTCGCCCGGCCGCTGGCCGGCGGACTGGTCGTGCCGTACGTATCGCTGATCCACAACGGGCACGCCGTCTTCGGCAGCCTCAACGCCGACCGTGCCCGGCATGCCTTGCTCCAGCGTTTGTGCCAGATCTGCTCCCAGCCCCTTGAAGAGCGGTTCTTCGTCATCGTCCGCCCTGCCGACCAGCAGCAGGGCTACTCCCCCGAACCCGCGCTCCACCCGGAGTGCCAGCCCTACACCGCGGCGAACTGCCCGATGCTCAACGGCACCGCCAGCCACTACCGCTCCCGGCCGGTACTCGCCTCCCATCCTGCGGCCCGCCCCTGCTCGGACCCGTCGTGCCCGTGCCCTGAGCTGACTCCGGACGAGGGGCACTCCGCCAGGACGCGCCCGACGTCCCAGTCGGGATCAGCCTGGACGTGCGCATCCTGCGCAAGCGCGTCCTGCGTGAGGCCGTTCTGCCCGCCGACCACGCCGCCCTGCTCGACCTGCTGCGCGCCGCCCTGGGACTGGAGCAGCCCTAGCCCGTACGTCCCGGGCCCAGCCCGGTACGCCGCCCCCACCTGCGTGACCCGAAGGAGAGTTGGATGCCCACCGCGTACCCCGTGACCCTGCCGCCCGTCCCCGCCGACCCGGAGACCGCCTGGCACGCCCAGCGCATCAGCGACACGGTCTTCGAGCGGCCGGACGAGGGGTGGCCCTCCGCCACGACCCTGTTCGCGATCGACGCCTCCAGCCCGGCCGAGGCGGAATTGCGTGTCCTGGCATGGATCAACCACAGCTACGAGGACGACCTCCGCCAGGCGACCGCCACCGCCGAGCACCAGGCCGGCCCCCACCAGTGGCACGTCAGCCTGCGCATTCTCGGCGAGTTCTGAGCCCGAGGCAGGCGTGCCCTGCACCGCCCCGCCACCCACCGACCAGAGAGAGGAACCACCGTGACCGCCCCGGAGCCGAAGACCCCTGTCGACCGGAACACCCCCGTGGGCAAGGCCGTCATCGCGCTGCACAGGCAGCTGACCGATCTGGAGGAGCGCACGGACGAGTGGCCCGGCGCGGACGTCGTCGACATCCTCGGCGACTGGCTGAAGCAGTTCGACTTCACCGCCCCGGCACCGGCCGACGCGCACATTGCGCCGCGTCCGCCGGGGCAGGCCTGGGTGCTGCGCCGCTGGGACCGGCACGAAGACGGCATCCATCTGTTCACCGACGAGGACTCCGCACTGGCCGAGCTCGCCCGGCACGTGCGTGGAAGCTGGGAGAACCTCCTGGGCGACGACGACGTCCCCGACACTCCGCCCACCGACGACCGCACGGCCGTGGACCTCTACTACGGGCCCGACCGCGACAACCGCCCGGACGAGGGCTACTCGCTGTACGCCGACGCCATCAGCGGGCGAGGCCGCCCACGGATGGTGCCGCTCGCCTTCCAGTTCCCCGACGCCGCCGACTGCGAGCGCGCCAACCGCGCCGCCGTCTTCCACGCAGGAATCCACGGCGGTCTGCCCTGTCTGGAGGTCGACGGCGTCCTGGTCTTCGCCTACCTCGACGCCCAGGTCGGCGCCGTCCGGGTGTCCGTCCACCTCGACAGCGCCCCGGACCACCTCGTGGCTTTATCAGTGAGTCCTGACACCGGTTGTCGATCGGCGGCGACACCGCCCAGTGTTGACGGAGAGCGATATCGCTGAGATTCGACACCACTTGGGTGCTTGCGGTGGGAGTCTGGGAGTACTCTGCGTGGTGAGGGGGCGCCGGTGCCACCGAAGTCCAAGGTCGATCTGTATGCGGCGATCCGCCGGGATGCCCGGGCTGGCATGTCGAACCAGGCCGTGCAGCGCAAGTACGGCGTGGGCTTTCGGACGGTGGAGGCGATGCCATCTTGCCCCGCAGGCGAGGTGCGGACGGCTTCCCGCTATTGCGGTGCGATGGCTTTGAGCCAGTCCTCGACAGCGACGACATCTGCCCACTGCGGGAACAGCTTTTCGGTGAGCATCGTGTGCACCTCGGGGTCGGTGTCGAGGCAGGCATCCGCCAGGACGGTGAGGCCGAAGTCCAGATCGATGGCGTGCCACAGGGTGGACAGCACTACAGCGCTGGTGGCGATGCCGGTGAGAACAAGGCTGTCGATATCGCGAGCCCTGAGTACCAAGTCGAGGTCGCTGCCCGAGAACGCGCTCCCTCGCCTCTTGGTGACCACAACGTCGCCCTGCTGGGGCGCGACGTCGTCATGGATCTCGGTGCCAGGAGCCCCCTCGGTGAACAGGCCGGCCCGCACGGCGTTTGTCATCACCCTGTTGCGAGGGCTGACTTCCGGATCGCCCGGCCGTAACGCGATCACGACGTAGATCACGGGGATACCGGCAGCCCTGGCACCGTCGATCGCCCTGCGCAAGCGCGGCAGATATCCGGAACTGTCGTCGGCGATGGCCACGATGTCCCGTTGGACGTCCATCACCAGAAGTGCGCTGTTCGCCATGCTTGCCGTCCCTTCTCGGTTGGGAAACAAGAGCAAGTCTGGTGGATCAACCAAGCCGCGGTGGAGGTTCCGGAGATCCTCATCAGCGTCGCGCCGCAGCGTGCCCAGGACCGGTGCCAGTTCTCATCGACATTTCCTTGCCCTGTGATCACCAAGTGCTGTCCAAACTCGGTGATAAACGGTGTCGCTCGTCAGTTACGAAGCCAACCTCGTGAGGCCCGATGACACAGTGCCGCTGCGGGTCAAGGTCGAGGACACGATCGTGCTCGATGACAGCAACGCAGAAGGCGCTCTCAGGCCGCCACTGCTGGACGTGCTGCTGAGCGCGGCCGACGCCGTACGGATTCAGCGGGAGCCCATCCTCGCTGCGGCTCTGGCCGCCGGCGTCCTGTGGCGCTGCCCGGCCTGCCAGTGGGACAACCCGGCTGCGGCAACCTGCTGCGAGGGGCCCGGGCCCTGCCGAACCCCCCAACCCGCGCCAGGAGTTGAGGCGGGGCCGGAGCTGCGCGAGCCGTAGGCCGAAGCCGACCTCGACGGGGCGGGTGCCTCCACGGTGGGAAAAGGGGATGACACCCGCCCCCCCCGCTATAGGTATTATGGAACTCGCTTGGGTGGCTCCCGGGCACCGCCAGACCGTTCGTCGCATCGAGGAGTACCTCCATGAGCGGAGAGACCACCGCTGTCATCCGCGGCCGCGTGTACGGGACCGTGCAACTGCGCCACACCGAACGCGGCACACCCGCCGCCCGGTTCACCGTGATGCAGGTCCCCCGCGAGTACGACCGCACCCGAGGACAGTGGCGCGACGGCGAGCCGGTCCCGGTCATCTGCACCGTCACCGGGCCGCTCGCCCGGCACGCCGCCGAGTGCCTCACCGACGCCGTGTACGTGATCGCCACCGGGAACCTGGCCCTGCGCGACAACCTGCTCCACCTCGACTCCGCCCAGGTCGGCGTGGACCTCGCCCACCACGTCGCCTACATCGACGACACCCTGCCCGCCGTCCTCGCCGGACGCGCCCCCGCCCCGGCACCGCGTGCTCCCGCTGTTCCCGAGCCAGCTCCCCGAGCCGAACGCCGCCCGGCCACAGCTCCCGCCGCGCCGGCCGCCGACTGGTGGCAATCGCCCCCGCGCCGCTCCTGGGACGCGGTCACCGCGCCCAGCCGCACCGGCCGCTGACCACGCCACACGATCCCGCACCGCCCATCGCGGCACCGGCATGCCCGCCGGCCGCCGCCCTCTCACGGAGGTACGCCGTGCCCAGCACCGCCTGTCCGAGCGCGCCGCCCGCGCCGCGCTCGCCGCCCACTTCCCGCCCCACCAGGTCGCCGCCCATCTCGCCCATCACAGTGCCGAGGAGGTCTGGCAGTACGGCGTCGACCACGACGCCAGCGGCCGCCTGGCCCAGTACAAGCCGCGTGAGGAACTCGCCAACGCCCAGCTGACGTGCCAGTTCGTCATCCCGTCGGACGAGGTGTGGCCCGCCGCCCTGGCCGACCTCGGCCCCAACTGCCCGCTCGGTCTGTGGGTGCGCGGACACGAACAGCTGCCCCAGCTGACCGCCCGCGCCGTGGCCGTGACCGGTAACCGGGCCGCCACCGCCGAGGCCCTCACCCGGACGAAAACATTCGCCACCGCCGTCGCCGAGGCCGGGCACACAGTCACCGCCACGCTCGCGTACGGCGTCGACGCCACCGCCCACCGGGCCGCCGCCCAGGCCGGGCGCGCGACGCTCGCCGTCCTGCCGCGCGGCCTGGACCGCGCCCACCCGCACGACCACGCCCAGCTGCTGAGCTCCATCCCCACCAGCGGCGGCGCGGTGGTCAGCCTGTTCCCGCCTGGCACCCCGGCCAGCGGAGCAACCCTGCGGGCCAGCGCCGCCCTGCTCGCGGCGCTCGTGCGGGCGGTGGTGCTCGTCGAGGCCCTGGACTACGCCGAGGCGGCGATGCACACCGCCGAGACCGCCGCCGATCTGAACCGGCCCGTGCTCGTCCCGCCCCCCACCGGCGACGTGCGCGCCGACGGCAACGTCCGCCTGCTCGCCGAGCAGCGCGCCGTCCTGGTCCCCGACCCCGCGCACGCGCTCGCCGAACTGCGCTGACCAGCCAACCGCCCTTCCGTGCCCGGCCGTCCGGCCGGGCACGGCCACCGGAAGGAGTGACGGAGGCTCCCGCTCACCTGAACCACCCCACCTCTCCCCCGGAAGGACACCTCATGCGCGCGCCCCTGGCCTACCCCCTGATACATCTCGTCCTCTGCGCCGTGCTGTACCTGGCCACGCCGTCCGGGGATGACGTACGGGCCGCTATGCGGGCCGGACTTCTGGCCTGTATGACGACCCCGGCCCAGGGCAACGTGATCCCGCCCGGCTGCCTGTACGCCTGCGACAACGGCAAGTTCGGCAAGGGCTGGCCCGGCGCCGAGGCCTGGTTCGCCTGGCTCAAGGCGACCCTCGACCGCTACGGCCCAGACCGCTGCCTGTGGGCGGTCGCCCCCGACGTCCCGATGGACGCCACGGCGACCCTGACCGAGTCGCTGCCCTGGCTGCAGCAGATTCGTTCCCTGGGCATCCCGGCCGCCTTCGCCGCCCAGGACGGCAGCGAGCACGGCCTCATCCCCTGGGACTTGATCGACGTGCTGTTCCTGGCTGGCAGCACCGAGTGGAAGACCTCACCGGCCGCCCACCGCCCGGCCCTTGAGGCCCGCGAGCGCGGCCTGGACGCCACATGGGCCGCGTCAACTCTCGCCGGCTGCTGCGCATCGCGCAGGCCTTCGGCTGCACCAGCGCCGACGGCACCTACCTCGCCTTCGGCCCCGACACCAACCTCCCCCGCCTCCTCGCCTGGATGAACGAACTCCACACCACCCCAACCCTGTTCGGAGACGAAGCATGACGACGACCTGGCTGCGCTACGTGGGCGCATCGATCATGGGCATTCTCGATCCCGTCCCCTCCGCTGTGGCCTCCCCCATGACCGTGGAGGAGGGTGCCTGGGTCCGCGCGAACGCCTGGACCAAGGCGCTGCGCAAGATCGATGACGCCTACCCCCACGGCTTCCACCGGTGGTGCTCGTGCGAGGCCGGCACCTGCCACCCCTGCCGCACCGGCCACCACGACCAGTGCATCAGCCGCATTGGCCCCCGCGTCGACAACGACGCCGGCACCATCACCGACCGGCGCGGCTTCGTCGTCGCGGTGATCCGCTACGGCCCCGGCCAGCGGCCCTGCCGCTGGATCTGTCCCTGCACGCACGCGCCCGACGGCGAAGCCGAGGAGGCCGACGCCGTCGACGCCCCCGAGGTGCAGCCGACCGCCCGGCGGTCGACGACGCGCCCCTCCAAGTCCGTGCCCGCGCTCGCACCGGACGGGCAGATGTCGCTCTTCGCCGGCGCCGGTCTGCCGGAGGAGGCCACCGGCGGTGAGACGCCGTGATCTTCCCGATCGATCTCGACCCCGGCCCATCGCCCGCCTGCGCTCCCGCAGCGCCGTCTGCCCTGAGTTCCCCCGTCTGCTGCTCGTCTCACTGGAGTTGACATGTCTTCGCGCCCCAGCAGCCTCCCGCCCATTACACCCGATCTGACCTCGTACGATCTGCTCGCGCCCCAGCTGTCCGGCGGGAAGGACAGCGCGGTCATGATGGCCGTGTTCATGGAAGCCGCCCGCACCGCCGGCGTGGCCGACCGGGTCATCTCGTACCACTCCAGTCTGGGGGTTTTGGAGTGGCCGTCCGTCGTGTTCGACGGCACCCGCTACCCGGGGGTGTCCGAGCTCGCGGCCCTGCAGAGCGCCGCGTTCGGGGTGCCCGCCGACCAGCATCTGGAGGTCACCCGCACGATGCCGGGCCCGGACGGGATCCGGATGCCGCACAGTCTGCTGACGGAGATCGCGCTCTATGGGCGCTTCCCGCGCAAGGGCAGCCCGTACTGTCGCAAGAGCGCCAAGGAGAGCGTGGTCTCGAGCGCCTGGACCCCCATCGTCCGCCAGCTCGGGCGCGAGCTCGGCCGGCCGGTACGCATCCTGAAGGTCATGGGCCTGCGCAGCGACGAGGGCCCCGACCGCAAGAAGCGTGCCGCCTTCCGTACGGTGCAGGTCAACGGGGCGCGGATCGTGGACGAGTGGCTGCCCGTCAAGGACTGGTCGACCGCCGCTGTCAAGGAGTGGCACACCGATGCGCCGGTGCCGTGCTCCTGGACTTACGACTCGGTGCCCGGCGCCGGCGACTGGGCTGGAACCTCCCGCTGCTCCTGCTCGCTGTGCGTCTTCGCCTCCCGCCACGACGTACTGCTCTCCATCGGTCGGCGGCCGCGGCTGGCCGACCTGTACGCCGAGGTCGAACAGGCCCGGGGCGACAGCTTCCGCGCGGACTGGCGCATCACCGACCTGATCCGGCACGCCGAGCAGTGCGGCGCGCCCGACCCGGGCGTCGTCTGCCCGGACGACGGCCCGGAGTTCACCGCCCTCAAGAAGCAGGTGTGGGCGGCGCTGAAGAAGAAGCCCCGCAGGAACCCGAACTGGCCCGCCGTGCCGGCCGCGCATTGTGCGACGGCTGCACCGTGCACAACTGATGACCACCGCCCGCTGCGCTCCTCGGCGCAGCGGGCGCCCCCTACAGTGGATGGAGGAGATGACCATGGAGACGAACCCCACCGCCGTGCTGCTCGAACTCGCCGCCCAGGCCCAGCGTGCGAGCGACCCGGCCACGCTGCACGACTTGCTGTCCAGGGGCCACCGCCCCTGGTGCGAGGGCGTCGCCGACGTTCAGGCCGGCGTGGACCGGGAGACCACGAGCCTGTCCGACGCCGAGCTCGCCGAGCGGTGCGCGGCTGCGGGCGTGCCGTGGGAGGAGGGGATGACGCGCAGCGAGGCGGTCTCCGCTCTCGCTTTCATGACGTGGGATGCCGCGCCGGCCGCGATGGCCTACACGGCGCTGGAGGAGCGTGCGGCGCGCTTCGGGGTGTGCCTGCTGGGCGAGGAAGTGCTGTAGGCCGGTTTGGCGTCAGGCTGGACAGCAAACCACCTCCTTTGGCATTATCGAACATGTCGCGCTCATCCGAGTGCCGGCGCCGCCGTGCTGATTCTTTCCAAAGGGGCCCTGATGTCTTCCGCCGACCGGCTCGTGGACACCGCGCAGATCGTGTCCGAGTTCGGCACGAGCAAGCCCCGGATCAGCGACTGGAGCAACAACCCGGCCAGTGGGTTCCCCGCAGTCGCGCACACGGAAGGCCGCAAGCGGTTCTGGCGCCACGACGAGGTCGCGGCGTTCTTCGCGCAGCGTGCCCCGAAGAAGCGCGCGCTGCCGCCCGCGGTACTCGAGGCCGACCAGGACGAGTTGCTGACCAAGCGGGAGGTGGCCCAGCTTCTCGGCTACACCCGCACGTCGACCATCGACGGCTACTTCCGCGACCGGCCCGGTTACTTCCCGGAGCCCGACGAGGACGTCGACGGCCCGATGTGGCGCCGCGGCACGATCGTGGCCTGGGTCGCCAGCCGTCCCGGTAAGGGCCGGCGCAGTTCCGCTCCGGCGGCAGCGCGGCCTGAGGTGTCGGCGGACGGCGACCCCGACGAGCTGCTCGGTACAGCCGAGGTCGCTGCGCTGCTCGGCTACGGCAGCCCGGCTTCCTTCTCCAGCGCCCTCTACCAGGGGCGCATCCCCGAACTGCCCGAGCCGGACGCCCAGGTGAAGGAGGAAGGCAGCCGCGGCCCGGGCCGCAAGAAGTGGCGGCGGGCGACCGTCGTCGCTGTCGCCCGCAAGCGCGGTGTGCTGCCGCCAGCCGACCAGGACGAGAACGAGGACCTGGTCGGCGCCGCCGAAGCAGCCCGCATCCTCGGATACGGCAGCGCCGACAGCTTCATCAGCGCACTCGGGCACGGGCTCCTGCCCGACCTCGAGCAGCCCGACGGATACGAGTACCGGCGCGGCAGCGGCGGCCGCCCCCGTCAGCAGCGCTGGAAACGCTCCCGCCTCGAGGACCTGGCATCCCGCCGCTCCTCACCCTCCTGACTGCAGCGCACCGACCCGCGTCGCAGGCGGGATACCGTAAGACCGCGGCCTCTGGTTTAAGGGATCGACGAACTCCCGGCGGGCCAGACGCCGCACGATGGCCGGTAGGGAGAGGCCAGCCACCTCTCCCCCGCGAAGCCGCACGGCTTCGCGGAACCGGCCATCGCTACGGATCTCCTGCTACTCCTGCCTCAGCCGCTCGGGAAAGTACGTCCTGAGCGTGTTAAGAGACGCTCGTGTCCAGAGAACGCCGGCAACCGGCCCCAGGACGAGACCGATCGGCAAACCGATCACCCACGCCTCCCGCAGGTTGCCCATGCTGCCGTCCGGGTCGAGTGCCGGCGCGAGCACCCACGGGGCAACGGCGGCGGCCAGGAGACCGAGCACCCAGCCCACCGTGAACACAGGGTGGTTGGGCAGGCCCTGCGCCCCGGCGCAGGCGGATCACATGGATCGGCCCCGCCAGAGTCGCGACGCCTGCCGTCAGGGACACATCACGCCGATCAGGAAGCCCGTCGTCACTGTGCGCGTGTCCTTTCGGAGAGGGGGCCGGGTCGAGCGGAGTCTGTCAGGCCGTTCTGACATCGACAGCAGAACCTGCCGTGGCAACGGTGTTGCGGTGTCGGAGTTCGGCCAGCAGCCGGCGGAGCTCCGCCCAGACTTCGTACGCTTCGTAGCCGAACATCAGCTGGCGTCCCCGGAGGTGATCGGGGAAAGCAGGCCGTCGCCGGGCCACAGGGGAGATCCTGCTTCCGCCCAGGCCAGGTGCCGGCCGACCTCGACGAGGACCTCGATCCGGTCGGCCGGCCCGTACGCCCGATGTGCCCCGGACGTGGGGTCGACGGCGCGGACCTCGCTGTGCGGGCCGGCGCACACCAGGGCCCGGGCGATTTCCGGCAGGCCCAGGCTGAGGGCGTCGCAGTCATGGTCGCGGATGAGCTGCAGCAGGTCTTCGGTGGCTGCCTCCCAGTCTCCGACCTCCGGCCAGCGCGCGCCTCCCTCGAGTTCGTGAGTGAGCGTGGACAGTGGCACGATCTCGCCGGGCCGGCGGCCATGGACGAGGCGATCGCGGATGCGGGCGCCGTCGGGCTGCCGTACGCGGGGGTGCAGCAGGGAGGCTGCGGCCACGACGGTGGTGTTGATCTCCTGGGCGGCGGCCGGGTAGTAGGGCTCGTGCGCGAACAGGAGGTAGACGTCCGTGGTGGGGACAGCCAGGGCGGGTTCGGGCTGAGTCATGGGGAGGGTTCCCTTCTGCAGCGGCGGGCTCGGTGCGTGACGAGCTGCCGGATGGGTCGTCGGCCGGGGGCCAGGCGGGTACGGGCCCAGGGGCCGGCCAGGGTCCGAGGCCTGGTTCACGTCGGCTGTGCCGTCCTCTGCAGTGCGCTTGAGGATCTGAGCGACCTGGTCGGCGAGTTGGAGCACCAGCCGTTCGCGGGCGATGAGGTCGGCTGAGGCCGAGCGGCTGTCCCGGGTCTGGAGAAGGCCTGCGGCATCCCACAGCAAGCCCTGGCCGACCTCGGCCGAGCGGCGCAGTTCGTAGCGGTCGCTGCCGGCGGCGGCCTGGACGAGGGAGGTGTGCAGGACGGCGAGGCGCTGGAGGTAGCGGCAGGCGACGTCGCCTTCGACCATGCGGACGTGTTCGCGGGCCCGGCTGTCCAGCCGGTCGGGCAGGTGTTCGGCGAGCAGCGGGGCAAGGAGCATCGCCGGCAGGGCGACGTCGACCGGGACTCCGCGGCGGATGGCGAACAGGCCGGCGACCAGACTGACGAGCGCGACCGCCGCGGCGGCGAGCCGCAGCGATCCAGGGACGGTGTCCAAGGCGATGCGCTGGGCGGGGCGCCGGGTCAGCCAGCGCAGGGCCAGGCGCTGCGTGCGCGTCGCGGACGGGGTGAGCACCCCGATCTGGTGGGGGATCTCGGGCGGGCTGCCGTCGCCGGGGACGGTCCAGGCGAGCCATCCCCAGAGGGTGCGTTCGTGGACGAGTACGGGCTCGCAGGCGACCGAGCAGGTGTGGTCGCGGACGTGCCCGGTCCGCAGGGCGCGGGAGCGTTCCTTCTCCCACCGCCCCGGATCACGGGTGAAGGGGCGCTCGTGGTGCGCAGCCGCGGTCGGTGGCGTCGGTGTGTGGAGCGTGTCCGTCACGAGGTGCTTCCTTCCAGGTGGTGGTCTGTCAGGGCGGAGGCGCACGTGGTGCAGCGGCCGTCGCCGTCGGGGTGGGCGCGCCGGGGTGTGGGGCCCGGGCAGGTGCGGCACAGCGGCCAGCCGAGGCAGGCCGGGCAGAGATCCTCGCCGGGAGCGGTTCCGGGAACGCCGCAGCCGGCACATTCGGTAAGGGCCCGGTAGGTCAGGGCCTCACTCACCGTGCGGGCGGCGGCGGAGCCGGTCACCGGCTGCGGCGGCGGGGCGTCCCACACGGGCTGGTCGTGGTGGTCGGCCGCGATGGCGGGCGGCGGGTAAGCCCGGGCCGCGCGCAGGCGGGCAGCGACGATCGCACCGACCGTGGTCCGAACCGGATGAGGCAGGGGCCGGTCGGCGATGACGTGCCGCAGCTGCTCACGGCTCCAGCCGGATTCCAGCATCACGGTCACGACGCGGCCTTGGTCGGTCAGCGCCTGCCCGGTCAGCAGCAGCTCCGGGCGAGCCGCCCCGAGGTCGAGCAGCAGCCGGATCCCCGCGTGCATCTCATCCGCCGCGGGCGCGGCCGGCGGGGACGCCGCCGGGTCCGGCCGGTCCGTCCGTCCAGGTACTCGCGACGCGTCGCCGCGGCACGGACGGAGGGGTCTGGTGTTCTGCTGAGTGGTCTTCTTTCTGTTGGTGTTCTTAGTGGACCGATCAGCCAACGTAGGGTCATCCACTGGTGGAAAACCCGACTCTGGTTGTGACCTGCTGCTTTGCAGAGCGGGCAGGTCGGTGAGGAAATACGCCGCCGCACCGAGGGTGCCGTCTGGGCCGCGCTCGCGTTCCCGCACCAGGAAGCCGTGCTTCTCCAGCTCCTTCAGCCCGCTCTTGACGGCTGAGTCACCGTCGCGTCCACGGCGGGCGATGTCGGCAACCGTCATCCGCCAGCCGTCCCGATGCGTGGAGAGCAGTCCGAACAGGCCCTTGGCCTTGAAGGACAACTGGCGGTCGCGGAAGAGCCCATTGGCGATCTGCGTGAACTGATCGGCCGCCATCACACCCCGGCGAATCCCCGCCGTCAGGCCGCCGACAGGCTCGGCCTCGGGGGACGTGCCCATCACGTCGGCTTCGATCAGCGCGATGTCCCAGGCGGCCGGTCGGTCCGTAATGCAGTAGACGATCTCGCCGAGGGTGCCGTCCGGGCGGCGCAGGCGTTCACGGATCAGGTAGCCGTGCGCCTCGAGCTCCTGCAGGCCGGTGCGTACCGCTTCCCGTCCGTCCGGGCCGAGGCGAACGAGGTCGGTGACCGTCACCTGCCAGCCGTTCCTGTGCGTACCGACGTACCCGAAGAGCCCCTTGGCTTTGAACGACAGCCCGGAGTCACGGAACAGCGCGTTGGCGATCCGGGTGAACTGATCGGCCGCCATCACGCCCCGCCGGATCCCCGCCCCGAAGCGGCTCACCGCCGTGTCCCCGACGCATGCCGCGCGCAGTGGCCATAGCGGCACACCGGGCTCGTCGCGGTAGGGCGGCCGGGAGTCCTGGGCATGGAGGCGTGCGTGTGTTCCATGGCGTCAGCTCACCGGCCGACCCCGACCAGGCTGACGGCCACGAGCCCCGACCATCGGTCACGATCCGGCAACGGAGCCGTCTAGCTGCCGTGGTCGGGCTCATGGTCGGGCCGACCACGGTGCCTTCAGCCCGGGCGCTCAGTGATTGCGCAGCCGACTGCGCAGCCCCGGACGGGCGTTGCGCAATCGGGCTGCGCAACCGGCCTGGGATCCTGCGCAGTCGAGTTGCGCTGGGGCGGCTGCGCATTCCGCCCGCGCGCTCCTGATCTTCTCTTGCGCAGGTCCGTATCGCGCACTGCGCAGGCCTCTGACACGACCCGGCCGGCTTCCGTCTGCGCATCGGTGTCCGGGCCCTGTGGCCGGGCGGCACGTGATCGCACGGCGGTCGCCGGTCCGGGCAACAAGCGCCGGACACGGTGGCATGCCGCCGGGTCGCGGCAGACCCATGGTCGGGGT
>NZ_JAEKKT010000507.1 GCF_019510245.1 Streptomyces sp.
CGTTAGGAAACGACCATGACTGTACGTGTAGGGGTGATCGGCGCCGGCTGGATCGGCCACGAGCACATCCGGCGTCTCACCCACACCGTGACCGGTGCCCGGGTCACCGCGGTCACCGACATCGACGCGGCCCGTGCCGAGGAGGCGGCGGCACCGGTCGGCGCCCGGGTGTACGCGAGCGGCGCCGAGCTCATCGCGGCGGACGACGTCGACGCCGTCCTCGTGACGTCCTGGGGTCCCACCCACGCCGAGCACGTGCTGACCGCGATAGCCGCAGGAAAGCCGGTGTTCTGCGAGAAGCCGCTGGCCACCACCGCCGAGGACTGCCTGAGGATCGTCGAGGCGGAGACGGCCCACGGCCGCCGCCTGGTCCAGGTCGGCTTCATGCGCCGTTACGACGCCGGCTATCGCGAGATGAAGCAGGTCATCGAATCGGGCCGGATCGGTGAGCCGCTGATCGTGCACTGCGCCCACCGCAACCCGACCGTCCCGGAGTCGTACACCTCCGCCATGGCGGCCCTGGACACGGCCGTGCACGAGGTGGATGTGCTGCGCTGGCTCCTGGACGACGAGATCGTCTCCACCCAGGTGGTCACGCCGCGCGCCACGAGCAAGCGGTTCGCCCACCTCAAGGACCCGCAGATCATGCTCTTCGAGACGGCGAAGGGCGTCCGCATCGATCTGGAGGTCTTCGTCAACATCCAGTGCGAGGCGGTCGGCGAGGAGGGTCTCGTACGGCTGCCCGACCCGGCCGCGGTGGGTGTGCGGACCGCCGCCCAGCACAGCACCGAGGTGCTCACGGACTGGGTGAGCCGCTTCCGGGACGCCTTCGACACCGAGTTCCGTGAGTGGATCGCGGGCCTCGCCGCCGGTGCCGAGCCCACCGGTCCGTCCGCCTGGGACGGGTACGCCGCCACCGTCATCACCGCCGCGACCGTCGAGGCCCTTGAGTCGGGCCTCGTCGTCGCCACGGACCTCAAGCCCCGTCCCGCCTTCTACGGAGGTGCCGCGTGAAGATCGCCCTCGACCCGTACATGTTCCGCGCCCTGCCGATCGACGACATGGTGCGCACAGTGGCCGAACTCGGCTACGAATACATCGAGTTGTCGCCCCGTGACGACTTCATGCCGTTCTTCCTGCACCCGCGGGCGGACGACGAGCGCGTCGCGGAGCTGAAGAACGCCCTGCGTACGCACGGTGTGAAGCTGTCCTCCGTGCTGCCGCTGTACAAGTGGTCGTCGCCCGACGAGACCGAACGGCAGGCCGCCGTCCGCTACTGGAAGCGGATGATCGAGATCGCCGCGGACCTCGAATGCCCGCTGATGAACAGCGAGTTCAACGGCCGCCCCGAGCGCGCCGCCGAGAGCGAGGCCGCGTTCTGGAACTCGCTGGAGGAGCTGCTCCCGCTGTTCGAGCGCGAAGGCATCGCTCTGAACCTGGAGGCCCACCCCGACGACTTCTGCGAGGAGAACACCCCCGCGGTCGACCTGGTCCGGGCCATCAACAAGCCCTGGGTGAACTACCTGTACTGCGCGCCGCACACCTTCCACCTCTCGGGCGCCTCGGAGGCCGGAGCGGACATCGCGAAGATGATGCGCTACGCGGGTGACAAGCTCCAGCACGTGCACATCGCGGACTCCTTCAACCACAAGGGGTCGAGCGGCCTGCGCTACATCCTCAACCCGCCCGGCACCACGGCCCGTATCCACCAGCACCTGGACATCGATCAGGGCGAGGTCGACTGGGACGCCTTCTTCGGCACCCTGCGCGAGCTGGACTTCGACGGCGTGGCGACAGCCTGTGTCTTCGCCTGGGAGGAGCGGGCGCACGAGTCCTCGGCGTTCATGCTGGACCGGATCAGCAAGGAGCTGGGCGGGTAGCCGGGGTCGCAACGGCGGGGCGTGCTACCGGGCCGGAGCGGGCCTGCATAACGTAGGGCCAGATCACCACCTGCCCGGGAGCACGCATGACAGGTAGCCGCCGCAAGAGACCTGGCGACACCTTCGACGCCATCGAGCCCCCGGGCAACGCCCAGCTGGTCGCCGGCGTGGTGACCGTGACGGGCCTCGTCGAGGTCCTCGGCACGCTGTCCGGGTCCGAGGTGTGGCTCCTGGGGCTCCTGGTGTTCCTGCCGGGCGCCGCCTCGGCGCTGGGCACGGTCCGGCAGACGACGTTCGTCGCCGTGTGGACGGCGATCGTCGTCACCGCCAGCGTGCTGCTGCGAAACCGCGACGGGGGTGACTGGTTCGACCGGCTCCTGCTGATCCTGTTCACCCTGGCCCTGGCGGCCA
>NZ_JAEKKT010000026.1 GCF_019510245.1 Streptomyces sp.
CTGGGAGAGGAACCTGTTGTGGAGGTAGTCGCCCGCGTCACCGACGAGCCGCTGGACGCGGCCGCGATGGAGAGCGCCCACGCCGGCTCCGGCGCGGTGGTGACGTTCGTCGGCCGGGTCCGCGACCTGGACGGTGGCCGGGAGGTCGTGGAGCTCGAGTACACCGCGCACCCGTCGGCGGGGGAGGTGCTGCGCGGGCTGGCCGAGAAGGTGGCGGCCGAGCCGGAGGTGCTCACGGTGGCTGTCGCGCACCGGACCGGCCGGCTCGTGGTCGGCGACGTCGCGCTGGTCGCTGTCGTCGCGACCGCGCACCGGGCCGAGGCCTTCCGCCACTGCGCCCAGCTGGTGGAGGACGTGAAGCACTCCCTGCCGGTCTGGAAGAAGCAGGTCTTCACCGACGGCACCCACGAGTGGGTGGGCTCGTGCTGACCGACGGCTTCGGCCGCGTGCACCGGGACCTGCGGGTCTCGCTCACCGACCGCTGCCAGCTGCGCTGCACCTACTGCATGCCGGCGGAGGGGCTGCCCTGGGCGCAGGATGTGCTCACCGCCGACGAGATCGCCCGGGTCGTGCGGGTGGCGGTGCGCGAGGGCATCACCGAGGTGCGGCTGACCGGCGGCGAGCCGCTGCTGCGCCGCGACATCGTCGACATCGTCGCCGCCATCGACGTCCCTGACCTGAGCCTGACCACCAACGGGATGGGCCTCGCCCGGCTGGCCGACGAGCTCAAGGCCGCCGGGCTGCACCGGGTCAACGTCAGCGTGGACACGCTGCGCCCCGACCGGTTCCGGATGCTCACCCGGCGCGGTGGGCACGAGGCCGTCCTGGACGGCCTGTACGCCGCCCGCGCCGCCGGCCTCACACCGGTGAAGGTCAACACCGTCCTGATGCGTGGCGTGAACGACGACGAGATCCTCGAGCTGGTCGCCTGGGCGCGCGCGGAGGAGCTCCAGCTGCGGTTCATCGAGCACATGCCGCTGGGCCCGGAGGGCAGCTGGGAGCGCAGCGACATGGTGACCGCCGAGGAGGTCCTCGAGGTCCTCGGCTCGGCGTACGCCGTGACGCCCCTCGACGGCCGCGAGAGCGCGCCCGCGGAGCTGTGGCAGCTGGACGGCAGCGGCCCGCCGGTGGGGGTGATCGCGTCCGTGACGCGGCCGTTCTGCGGCGACTGCGACCGGCTGCGCCTCACCGCGGACGGGCACCTGAGGTCGTGCCTGTTCGCCCGTGACGAGGACGACCTCCGTCCGCTGCTGCGCGGCGGTGGCAGCGACGACGCGCTCGCTGAGTTCCTGCACGCCACGCTGGCGCGCAAGGGCGCGGGCCACGGCATCGGGCTGCCGGGGTTCCAGCAGCCGGAGCGGACGATGTCGGAGATCGGGGGCTGAGGTGGAGAACCCGTCCGGGCAGCAGCACGTCCTGCGCTCCGGCGACGCCGTCGCGGTCGTCACCGAGGTCGGCGGCGGGATCCGGTCGTTCGACATCGGCGAGGTCCAGGTCCTGGACGGCTTCGCGGAGGACGCCGTCTGCGACGGCGCCCGTGGCCAGTCGCTGCTGCCGTGGCCGAACCGCGTCGCGGACGGGCGGTGGACGTGGGAGGGCGAGCAGCAGCAGCTGGCGCTCACCGAGCCGGACAAGGGCAACGCGATCCACGGCCTCACCCGGTGGGCCAACTGGGAGCTCGTCGAGCTGGCCGCCGGCGCCGTGCACCTGCGGTTCCGCCTGCACCCGCAGCCGGGCTGGCCGTTCCCGATCCGCTGCGACCTGCGCTACGCCCTCACCGACCGCGAGCTCACGGTCCACACCTCGCTCGAGAACCTGGGTCCTCGACCCGCTCCGGTCGCCGCCGGCGCCCACCCCTACCTGTCGGCCGGCGGTGGGCTGGTCGACGACTGCGTGCTCACCGTCCCGGCCGCGAGCTACCTGCCGACCGACGACCGCGGCATCCCGCTGGACCGGGTGCCTGTCGACGGCAGCGACCACGACTTCCGGCAGCCGCGGCGGCTGGGGGACCTGAAGGTCGACGCGGCCTTCGGCGACGTCGAGCACAACCCGGTGGTCCGGCTCGAGCGGCCCGACGGGCAGGTCATCGAGCTGTGGAGCGGTGCCGGCTACGGCTGGATCGAGGTGTTCACCGGGGACACGCTCGCGCCGCAGCGGCGGCGCCGCGGGCTCGGCGTCGAGCCGATGACGGCGCCGCCGAACGCCCTCGTCACCGGCACCGACCTGGTCGTGCTGGCGCCGGAGGAGCGGCTCGACCTGTCCTGGGGCGTCCGGCTCGCCTGAGCCTCACACCGCCGCGAGCAGCTGCGGGCTGAGCACCTTCAGCATGCTGTTGCACCACACGGTCTGCCGGATGGTGCGCTCGTGGCAGGCGGTCACCACCTCGAGCAGCTCGGTGTCCTTGGTCGCCTGCGCCCCCTGGCCCAGCACCGTCCAGAGGACGGAGTTGCCGGAGGCGAGCAGGTAGAGGTGCCGGACGTCGCGCATCAGCAGCAGGCCCGGCTCCGGACGACGGCCGAGCAGCTCGGCCGTCCGCTCGCGGAGCTGCTGGCCCGTCGTGGCGCCGGCCTGGGGCTCGGTCTCTGCCGAGGTCCCGAAGCGGGCCAGGATCGGCTCCAGCGCCTCCCGGTTCTGCAGCGACCAGCGAGCCAGGTCGACGGCGACGTGCCGCACCTCGTGCTCCACGCTGTGCCGGTCGGCGACGACGTGCAGCTCCTTCTCGAGCTCCACCTCTCCCTCGTGCAGCTCGCGCAGGACGGCCTCGAGTGCCTTGGTCATACGAGCACCTCCTCCACCTCGGCCTCGGCGCCACCGCACGTCGCCGGCAGGTTCTGCGCCACCGGCGCGGAGGCGGTGGTCGTCGGCGCCGGCGACGGCTGCCCGTCGCGGGTGAGCAGCCGCACCCGGCAGGCGGCGGTCTTGAACATCGGCTGCTTCGACAGCGGGTCCCAGTCGGTGAGGGTCAGCTCGTTCGCAGCCCGGGGCTCGCCGGCGCCGTCCCAGTAGCCGTAGTGGAAGGGCAGGAACGCGACGCCGTCGCGGATGCCGCTGATCCGCAGCCGCGCCTGCACGGCAGCACGCGGCGTGGCCACCTCCAGCAGGTCACCCTCCTCCAGCCCCAGCCGGGTCGCGTCGCCGGCCGACAGCTCCACTCAGACGTCGGGGGCCGCCTTGTGCAGCTGGGGGGCGCGGTCGGTCTTGGTGCGGGTGTGGAACTGGTAGAGGGTGCGGCCGGTGGTCAGCACCAGCGGGAAGTCCGAGCTGGGGACCTCGTGCGGCAGCACGAACTCGGCTCCCTTCAGCAGCGCCTTCCCTTCGGGGTTGGTGGCCTTGTACTCGGTCGGCTCGGTCGGTGCTCCTGTCACCGGGTCCTTGCCGTAGGACTCGCACTTGTCCGGTGCGGCGAAGGTGATGCCGTCGGTGTAGAGCCGCTCCTGGCCGAGCGGCCACTGCACGCCGGAGCCGTCGCGCAGCAGGTCGTAGCTGATGCCGCTGTAGTCGCACGGCCGTCCCTTGCTGCACTCCACCCACGCCTCGAACGCCTGCTCCGGTGTCGACCAGTGGATCAGCGGGCCGCCGTCCTTGTCGCGCAGGTCCAGCCGCCGCGCGTAGTCGAGGAAGATGTCCAGGTCGGGCCGCGCCTCACCGGGAGGCTCCACCGCCTTCTCCGACAGGTGCACGGTGCGGTCGGCGTTGGTGAACGTGCCGGTCTTCTCGCCCCAGGTGGCCGCGGGCAGGACCACGTCGGCCAGCTCGGCGGTCTCGTTGAGGAACAGGTCCTGCACGACCAGGAACAGCCGCTCCTGGCTGAGCAGCGAGCGGATCCGGCCGAGCTCCGGCAGCGAGACGGCGGGGTTGGTCCCGTTGACCCAGAGGAACCGGATGGAGCCCTGCTCGGCGTACCGGAAGATCTGCATGGCATGGGTCGGCGGCCCGTAGTGCGGGATCTTCGTCGGCTCGACGTTCCACACCCGCGCCAGGTCGGCGACGTGCTCGTCGTTCTGCCAGTTGCGGAACCCGGCCAGGTCACCGTTGGCCCCGGTCTCGCGGGTGTTCTGCGCAGTCGGCTGGCCGTTCATCTGCAGGATGCCGCAGCCCGGCTTGCCGAGCATGCCGCGCAGCAGGTTCAGGTTGTTGACCTGCATCGCCGCCAGGGTGGCCTGGTTGGACTGGTAGACGCCCTGCAGGACGGTCGACAGCAGCCGCTGCGCCGAGCCCAGCAGCTCGGCAGCCCGCTCGATGTCGCGCTCACGTACCTGACAGATCTCGGCTGCCCGGGCGGGGGTGTACGACGCGACGACCTGGGCCAGCTGCTCGTACCCGACGCAGTGGGACTCGACGAAGTCGTGGTCCACCCAGTCGTGCTCGATCAGCTGCTGCAGCAGGGCGTTGAGCAGCGCGACGTTCGTGCCGGGCAGGGGCCGCAGGTGCACTGTCGCCCGCTCGGCGACCTTGGTCTGCCGCGGGTCCACGACGAGCAGCCGCGGCGGGTCCGATCCCTCCAGCCGGTCGAGCACCCGCATCCAGAGCACGCTCTGCGTCTCGGCGACGTTGTGGCCGTACAGCGCCAGCGTGTCGCAGTGGTCGACGTCGGCGTAGCTGCCTGGCTGCCCGTCCGCGCCGAAGGTCTCCTTCAGCGACTCACCGGCCGTCGCGGTGCACAGCCGGGTGTTGCCGTCGAGGTGGTTGCACGACAGCCCGCCCCGGACCAGCGTCGCGAGCGTGTAGTACTCCTCGAGGAACAGCTGACCGGTCGTGTAGAAGCCCAGCGCCGACGGGCCCTGCTCGTCGAGCAGCTCCTCCGTCCGACGGACGACCAGCTCCATCGCGGTGTCCCAGTCGGTCTCGACCAGCGCGCCGTCACGTCGTACGAGCGGGCGGGTCAGCCGGTCGCGGGAGCCGTTGGCCTGCCAGCCGTAGAGGTCCTTCGGGTCCAGCCGGCCGCGGTTGACGCGGTCGACGGCCCGGCCGCGTACGCCGACGATCCGGCCGTCCTTCACCCCGATGTCCATGGCGTCGCCGTTGCTGTGCAGCACCGAGGCGCTCTGCACCCATCGGTCGGGCTCCTCGACGACGAAGCTGTCGATCCGCGCGGGCCACTCCTGGCCGGGCGCGAACGGGGTCCGGCCGCCCCACGGGTCAGCGATGCGGTCACGACGTGTCACGGTCACCTCCAGGGACGTGCACCTGCCCGTAGTTGAGCAGCGCGACGATGAGCACTCCGCCCACGGCATTGCCGAGGACGGCGGCGATCAACCAGGTCAGGTACGACGACAGCGACAGGTCGCCCCGGAGCAGGGCGGTCAGCACCTCGCCGCTGCCGGCGATCGAGTGCGTGAAGTGCCCGACGCCGACCAGGAACGTCAGGCTGACCACGAGCAGCACCTGCCCGACGGTGTCGGTGCTGGCGGTCACCAGCCAGCCCACCAGTGCGACCAGCCAGCCGCCGACGACGGCGGTCCAGAACAGCGTCGAGAAGCCGCGCTCTCCGGATTCGTTGCCCAGTGCCGACAGCGTCGGGCGCCACCGCTCCACGGCCGGCGTCGTGGTCGCCAGCAGCGCGAACAGCAGCGTGCCGACGAGGTTGCCGGCCAGCACGATCCCCCACAGGCGCGCGGTCGCGGCCAGGTGCCGGCGGGTGGAGAGCACCAGGGCCACCGGGAACAGCGTGTTCTCGGTGAACAGCTGCATCCGGCCGAGGATGACGACGAGGAAGCCGAGGGGGTACGCCGTGTACGTCCAGGGCGCGGTCGAGTGGCTCGCGGTCTGCAGGACAGCGACGCCGAGGCCCGACAGGCCCATCGACAGGCCGGCGCCGACCGCGGAGAACCCGAGGTTGTGCCACGGCCGCGCCAGCTCCTCCTCGGCCCCGGAGGTGACGCGGTCGTAGATCTCGGCAGCCGACAGCCTGCTGGTCTCGGTCTCGGCCATGCCTGGCCTGTGCCCGTTCGGGCACGGATCAGACAGACCTCGTTTGACGGCTTGCCGGTGCGGTGACAGGCCAGTCATGACAGACGTGGTGGTCGTGACGGGTGCGAGCGGTGGGGTCGGACGGGCCTGCGTCCGAGCCTTCGCCGACAAGGGGTACGACGTGGCGCTGCTGGCCCGCGGCGACGCCGGGCTGGCCGCCGCGGGAGCGGAGGTGGAGCAGCGCGGCCGGCGCGCGCTCGCGGTGCCCACCGACATGGCGGACTGGCGCGCGGTGGAGGTGGCCGCGCAACGGGTGGAGGACGAGCTCGGGCCGATCACGATCTGGGTGAACGTGGCGTTCAGCGCGGTCTTCGCACGCTTCGTCGACGTCGACCCGGACGAGTTCCAGCGCGTGACCGAGGTGACCTACCTCGGCTTCGTCAACGGCACCCGCGCAGCCCTGCGGCACATGTTCCCGCGCGACCGCGGCGCCGTCGTGCAGGTCGGCTCGACGCTGGCGTACCGCGGCATCCCGCTGCAGAGCGCGTACTGCGGCGCGAAGCACGCGACGCAGGGCTTCCACGAGTCGCTGCGCTGCGAGCTCCTGCACGAGGGCTCCGGGGTGCAGACCACGATGGTCCAGCTGCCAGCGGTGAACACGCCGCAGTTCGACTGGGTGGTCAACAAGCTGTCGCACAAGGCGCAGCCGGTGCCGCCGATCTACCAGCCCGAGGTCATCGCCCGGACCGTCGTGTACGCCGCCGAGCACCCGCAGCGCCGCGAGTACTGGTGCGGCGAAACCACCGCCCTGACCCTCATCGCGAACGCCGTCGCACCCGGCCTGCTCGACCGCTACCTCGCCCGTTCCGGGTTCAGCAGCCAGCAGACCGACCAGCCGAACGCGCACACCAGCCCCGCCAACC
>NZ_JAEKKT010000027.1 GCF_019510245.1 Streptomyces sp.
GACGAGGGGGCCTTCGCCCTGCACCTCGAGGGATCCCATCTTCTTGGTGGGCACTCCGTCCGCGTCCTCGGGGTGGACGGGGCTGCCGTTCCCGTTGAGCGTCGCCGCGTCCGGGACGTGGTCGGGGACCTCGGCCGCCGAGATCCGCCGTGCGCCGCGGCGCGAGAACCGCTTGTCGTGCTGCTTGCGCAGCCGCGCGTCCAGCTTCTCCGCCGCCAGGTCGAGCGCCGCGTACGGGTCACTGGCCGCTGCCTCCGCCCGGATCACCGGACCGCGGGAGCGGAGCGTGATCTCCACTCGGTCGCAACGGTCGGCCTGTCGGGGGTTGGGCTCCTTGGACACCTCGACGTCGAGGCTGATCACCTTGCCGTCGAGCTTCTGGATCTTCTCCAGCTTCAGCTTCTCGGCCACGTGCTTGCGGAACCGCTCGGGCACCTCGGTCTTGCGGCCCTTGACGACGATGTCCACGCAGAACTCCGTTCCCGGATCACTCCGCTGCACTGCGGAGCAACTCCCTTTTTGCACCCAGCTCCGGTGAACCCCGGAGCCTCGGACTCGGCGACTTCACCTCCTCCTCCCCCATGGGCAAGATCTGCACCCCAGCACCGCGATGATTGCGGAAAACCCGCGGCACGGCATTCGGATAGGGGAGACATGGCCTGCGGCTTTCTCCCTCACAACCGAACATATCTCGCCCGGACGGATGTCGTCACCCTCTACTGATGCGTACCTCCATTCAGGCGAATTGACCCCGTCACTACCTGCAACGACGCTCGTTCCCGGTCAGTTCCGGTTCATTTCGAAAGAATCCGGTGCGGCCGCGACCACAGCGGCACGGATCGGCCCTGCGAGGCCGTTCACCTCGGCCATTCCCGGTACGTTCCGTGCCCACTTCGCCCGCTCTTCCGCTGGTTCGGCCTTCCGTTCCTCCCTTCCTTCCCAAGCCGCGCGCCGATACACAGCCTTTGTCGCCTCTCCTGCCCCTTCGGCCCCGGCAGCCTCCCGTACCGCACGCGCCGCCTCCGCGAGGGTGGCGCCCGTCGTGACGAGGTCGTCGACGAGGACGACCCGGCCCCCGGCCAGCAGCCGCGCACCGCCGGCCGTCACCTCCAGCGCGCCCGCGAGGTTCGCGAACCGCTGCCGGGCGTTGAGCCCCGACTGGTCGGCGACGGCCCGCCGCTGCCGCAGCACCGGGGCCACCCGGGCCGAGACCCCGGCTCGCCGCAGTTCCGCGGCCGCCGCGAGAGCGATCCGCCGCACCGGGTCATGCCCCCGCGCCCGCACGGCCCACGGCGCGGACGGCACCGGGAGGATCAGCACGGGCCCGGACCCGCCGGCGCCACCCGCCGTACCGCCATACGAGGCGACGATCCGCACGGTCCGGCCGTCCCGAAGCCCGGCCCGCACCGCTCCCGCCAGCGCCGTGCCCAGTGCCCCGGCGAGCGTCAGCGCACCGCGCTCCTTGTGGGCGAGGAGAGCCGCCCGCACCTCGTCCGCGTACGGCGCCGCCGCGTACACCGCCGGCAGCCCGGGCGGCTCCGGCACCGGTCGCACCCGGCGCGGTACGGGCCCGCTCAGAGCCGCACGGCACTCGTCGCAGAGCACCGTGCGAGGCGTCCCACAGCCTCCGCACTCGGCCGGTAGCACCAGGTCGGTGAGGTCCTGCCACCACCCCCGCATGTGCCCACTGTGCCAACGAGCGGCCCGACCGGCCACCCCTGTGGACTACCGCCTGTGGACGACTACCTGCGCCACGCACAGCGCGTCACCCACACGGGTGAGAAGGAGCGTTGCCGTACCGGGGACGGTTGCCCGGGGCCCACGACAGCTCGCGTCCGCAGCCGACGAAAACGGCCGCCCCGCCGGCTCGACGCCGGACCGGGACGGCCGCTCACACACGGCTCGGGCCTCAGCCCGGATAGACCGGCGCCGACCCGTCCTTGACCACCTTCTGCCACTGGTCCCCGGACGGGAGCCGGACGATCCCGTCGTCCTGTGATTTGGCCACCAGCGGCACCCGGTCGTCCTCGGACGCGGCGATGGCGAGGACGCCGGTGAGCGCCGCGGGCGCCGGCCCGTCCGGTGTGGAGCCGTCGACCTGGACGTACCGCGTCTGCTGCACGCCGCCCTGTTCCCGCCCGACCACCACGAGCCGACTGTCCCCGGCCCAGGACATCGCGGTGACCTCCTCGGATCCGGGGGTCGCGGAGCGCAGTTCGAGGACCGAGACCTCCTGCTGGTCGTCGGACTTGGTGCGCTCGATCCGCCCGACGAGCAGCGACTGCTTGCCGTCCTTGTCGACGACGAGCGCGATCCGCACCCCGTCCGCGGCGACCCGCACGTCCTCGATCCGGCCGTTCAGCTCGGGGATCTGCACGGCCAGCGGCTGGCCCACGCCCTGCGCCAGCATGTACAGCTGCGGCTTGGCGGGGTCGCGGTCGGCCACCCACAGGTCACCGCGGGCGTCCCAGCTCGGCGCGGTCAGGCGGTCGTCCTCGGTCGCACCGTGACTGGTCAGCACGGCATCGCCCAGCGAACCGTCCGACGCGAGCGAGGTGACGTACAAGGACTTGCCGTCGCTGGTGACCCCGGCCGCGGTCCGCTCGTCGCGGGCGACCGCCACCGACCGCAGCGGCTTGGTACCCGCGCCGAACGGGCCCGGTACCGCGACCGCCTCGGCGCCGCTGGTCGCCATGCGCACCAGCCGGTGCTTGCCGTCGAGGAAGTACAGGTAGTCGGGACGCTTGGTGGAGGCACGCCAGGCGGTCGCCTCGGCCTGCTCCTCGCTGACGTCGCACATGCGGGCACCGCTGACGGACTGCAGCGCGACCGAGTCGACGGTGGGCGTCAGGTTGCGCAGCGTGAACAGCAACTGGGTCGCCATCTCCCCGCACTTGACGGAGCCGATCCGGGACGCCTTGACGTTCAGCGGCACCGTGAGCCGGTTCTGGTCGTCCGGTACCAGCCCGGACACGCCCTTCTTCAGCGCCGTACCGGTCGGGAAGCTCGACCGGACCACCGGGCCGAGCCAGGTGGTGGGACCGCTGAGCAGCGAACGCACCAGCTGCGTCGTCGGATCCACCCGGCTGCGCACGAAGACGGGATCGGCGACCGCCACCGGCTGCCCGGTCTCCCCGGCCGACGTGTCCGAGGCGAAGTAGTACTTGTCGACAGACGTGTAGTTGCGCTGGAAGTCGGACTTGCCCATCACGACTCCCTGCGGCAGCGAGTCGATCCGCCACTGCCCGCTCTTGGCGTCCCTCGTCAGATGCACCGTCCTGCGGTAGGACCCGTCCGCCGGCGCGAACGCCTGCTGCGCGTCGACGGTGGCCACCCGGCTGCCCTGCAGTGTGTAGGTGATGCTGCTCGCGCCCTCACGGCCCGCCGGCCGCGGATCCGTCTGGATACTCGGCCCGTTCGCCAGCACCATGGCCTGCGACTCGGGCTGCCAGGTCTTGGCGGCAGCCTTGGTCAGGTACTTGCGCGCCGTGTCGTAGTTCGGATCGTCACTGGTCAGGGCCTCCAGGAAACCCTGCACGATCTCCGTGGACGAGGCGTCCTGCTGCGGCGGCATGGCGAAGACCCGCACCTGCGTGTCCTGCCGCGGCGTCGACTCGACGTCCCGCAGGTCGCCGCTGTCGGGCATGGAGGCGCAGCCCGCCAGCAGTACGGCCCCGCAGGCGGCGTACGCCACCGCGCGCGCCGGCCTGCACCGGGCGCTCCCCTCGCGGTCAGCGCCCACGAAATGCCTCCCCTGGCTTGTTCGACTCGTCCGCCCCGTCGCCCTCGCCGGTCTCGGGCGTCCCCTCCTGGCGCCGGGCGCCCTGCGCCGGCCGGGGCACCACACGCGCCCCGTTGCCGGGCAGCGCGGTCGGATCGGCGGTGGGGGACACGGCGGCCGTCCGCTGCGTCATCGGCGCGAGCGACGACGCCTGGCCGCCGCCCGGCTGCACCGGCACCGTGGCCCGCTTGTCCTCGCCGCTGCTCGGCAGGCCGGCCTCGCCGAGCCCCCGGTTGCGCCGGGAGTCCTTGGGCTCCAGGGGTATCGGCGAGCCACGCAACGGCTCGTCCGCCGTCCTGGGGAGCGTCAGCCGGAACTGCGAGCCGCCGCCCGGCTCCCCCCACGCCTGCAGCCAGCCGCCATGCAGCCGCGCGTCCTCCAGGGCGATCGAAAGCCCCAGGCCCGTACCGCCGGTGGTACGCGCGCGTGCCGGGTCGGCCCGCCAGAAGCGGCTGAAGACCCGGGTCGCCTCGCCGGGCTTGAGCCCGACACCGTAGTCGCGCACCGCGATCGCGACCGCCCCGCCGGCCGAGGCCAGTTTGACGACGACGTCCTTGCCCTCGCCGTGCTCGACGGCGTTGACGACCAGGTTGCGCAGCACCCGCTCCACCCGCCGGGCATCCGCCTCGGCCACCACGGGCTGCAGATCGCCGAACACGCGTATGTGCGTGCCCTTGCGCTCCGCGAGCGGCGCGGCCCCGCTGACCACCCGCCGTACGACCTCCCTGAGGTCTATCGGCTCGGCCTCCAGCGCCGCCGCACCCGCGTCGAAGCGGCTGATCTCCAGCAGGTCGGCGAGGAGCGACTCGAACCGGTCCAGCTGGTCGGCGAGAAGCTCCGCGGACCGCGCGGTCACCGGGTCGAAGTCCTCGCGGGCCTCGTGGATGACGTCGGCCGCCATCCGGACGGTCGTCAACGGCGTCCGCAGCTCGTGCGAGACGTCCGAAACGAACCGGCGCTGCATCCGCGACAGGTCCTCCAGCTGCTGGATCTTCAGCTGGAGGTTCTGCGCCATCTTGTTGAAGGCCTCGCCGAGCCGCGCGATGTCGTCCTCGCCGGTGACCTTCATCCGCTCCTGGAGCCGCCCCGCCGACAGCCGCTCGGCGATCCCGGCCGCCATCCGCACCGGTGTGACGACCTGCCGCACGACGAGCCAGGCGATGGCCCCGAGCAGGACGACGACGAACAGCCCGGCGGTCGCCAGCGTGCCCTTGACCAGGCTGAGCGACTTCTCCTCCTGGGTGAGCGGGAAGAGGTAGTACAGCTCGTAGGGGTCGTTGTTCGGGTCGCTGACCTGCTTGCCGATGACCAGCGCGGGCTGCGACTCCTTGTCGTCCGTGTAGACGATCCGGGTATAGCTCTGCGCGGCCGTCGTATTGCCGTTGATCCGCGCGCGCAGGTCGTCGGGCACGCTGGCCGTCGGGTCGACCTGCCCGGAGGCCCGCGTGCGCCCGCCGCCGCTGTTGTTGTCGCCGGCGGGGAGGGTGACCACGTCGAAGGCGCCCTGGCCGCCGCTGGAGAGGGACTCGACGAGGTCGCTCATCCACGAGGTGACGTTCGGCGACTGGCGCCCGTCCGCCGACTCCGCGGTGTCACCGGCACCGGTCGCGGCCTCGTCGGCCTTCTGCTTGGCCACCGCGAAACCACCGGTGGCCTGGCTCTGCGAGGCCTTCACCTTCGCGTCCAGCAGACCGTTGCGGACCTGCCCGATGACGACGAAGCCGAGCAGCAGGACGACGCCCAGCGACATCAGCAGGGTCGTGACGACGACCTTGAGCTGGATGTTGCGCCGCCACAGCCGCATGACCGGCAGCAGCGGCCGCCGCACCCAGCGTACGAACAGGCGCAGCACCGGACTGCCCTGAACCCCGCCCTGGAGCAGCCCGCCCTCGAAGAGCAGGCGCCAGCGCGAACCGAACCGTTTCCCGCCGACAGGCCGCTCCGGACGGTCCCCGGACCGGCCGGGGGCCGAAGCGGCACTGTCCCCGGACATGTCAGCTCGGTCCCGCCTTGTATCCGACACCACGGACGGTCACCACGATCTCCGGCCGCTCCGGGTCCTTCTCGACCTTGGAGCGCAGCCGCTGGACGTGAACATTGACGAGACGGGTGTCCGCCGCGTGCCGATAGCCCCAGACCTGCTCCAGGAGCACCTCACGCGTGAACACCTGCCAGGGCTTGCGGGCGAGCGCGACCAGCAGGTCGAACTCCAGCGGGGTCAGCGCGATCGACTGCCCGTCCCGCTTCACCGAGTGCCCGGCCACGTCGATGACCAGGTCACCTATGGCGAGCTGCTCCGGCGCCGGCTCCTCCGACCTCCGCAGCCGGGCCCGGATCCGGGCGACCAGCTCCTTCGGCTTGAACGGCTTCACGATGTAGTCGTCCGCACCCGACTCCAGGCCCACGACCACGTCGACGGTGTCGCTCTTCGCCGTGAGCATCACGATCGGCACCCCGGACTCCGCCCTGATCAGACGGCACACCTCGATACCGTCCCGACCGGGCAGCATCAGGTCCAGAAGCACCAGGTCGGGCTTGGTCTCACGGAAAGCGGCCAGCGCCTTGTCGCCGTCGGCTACAAAAGACGGCTCAAAACCTTCACCACGCAGCACGATGCCGAGCATCTCGGCCAGTGCGGTGTCGTCGTCGACGACAAGGACTCGTCCCTTCATAAACGACATCATCCCATTCTCATAACAGTGAAGGTTCCGCAGGTGACCAGGGTCACCGGCCAGTGACCTTAGTCGTACTGAGCGGTCACTGTCTGCCCCCGTCCGCCGACGTTGATGTCAGTGGTGGATGTCAGCATCGCCAACCACGTCATCGAGCAGAGGAGCCGGGCCTGGACATGAAACCGACCTTGACCCTGATGACCATCTGCGGCGGTCTTCTGCCCTTGGCGGCCGTCATCTGGGGCGGTGTGTCCCTGCGGCAAGACTACCGACGCCTCGTAGCCGACCTCACAGCCATCGACCAGATCATCCACTCACCCGCGGGAACTTACCCTGACCCTTCGGCGGCCATGGCGGCCGTC
>NZ_JAEKKT010000508.1 GCF_019510245.1 Streptomyces sp.
CTCGATCGTCCGTTCGCCGGCGAGCCTCCCGTAGCCGTGCACCACGTCGATCCCGGTCTTCAGCGCCCACGTCACCTGTGAGGTGTCGTCCAGGTCGTTGATCACACGGTCGCGCTGTTGAAGTACACCGGCTCGATCGAGCCGCGCCGACACTCCGGGCAGGTGGGCGGCCGCCTCGACCACCTCCACGGGACGCAGAAGGGCTTTGCTGGGCATGCACGCCCAGTACGAGCACTCGCCGCCCACGAGCTGGTCCTCGACGAGCACCGAGGAAAGGCCCGAGAACTGGCTCGCGTACTGTGCGGCGTTCTCGCCCGCAGCGGCCGCACCGAGGACGATCACATCCCAGGTCGAGCGATCCGGGTCCACGGCTGCAGTCATGAGCATCTCCGGGTGGTCCTGGCACAGGGGGAGGGGTGCGGTATTGCGGTGTCGGCGGTGGATCTTCGGGCGACAGGCGACAGGCGACAGGCGACAGGCGACAGGCGAGGGACGAGGGGCGTGGGCGAGGGCCGAAGAGCGCAGGTCGGGTGTGCTACGAGGCTGCCCGCGCGGACGCGACGAGCCGGACCCTGCGCGACGCCCGGAGGCGGCAGCCCTGTCCGGCGTTGCCCCGGGCGCGGCAAAGCCGCGGATCCAGCGCGCGGCTGGTCCCGGAATCATTCCTCGCGTTCGAACTCCGCCTGCGCCCGCTGGGCGTCCAGCTCGTCCTGGGCGCTTCGGTAGATGTCGCTGACCATCTGTTTGGCGGCCTGGCTGTCCGGGGCTCCGGAGAGGCCCTGAACGCGATCGGCCCACTCGTCCACCCCATGCGGTGTCTCCGTGTTTTTCTTCATCTCTCGTTTGTACTCCTCCGCGCGGCCGACTGCCTTTCGTACCGGTTGCGGGGACGGTCCGGAGTCCGCAGCCGCCCGATGGGTTGGCGGTCAGCCGCCGACGGCCGGGTGTGTCCTGCCGTCGGCGGAGACGCATGCCCGCTGTTCGCTCAGTGACCCGGTGCCGCCGCGTCTGCCGCCGGGGTGACGACGCGTGCCGCGCTGCGGTACGTGCAGATGCCCAGGGCCAGCAGCCAGTAGCTGAGGATGGCGCCCATCAGGGCGGTCGTGCCCCAGCCGTTCGCCGCGTAGAAGAACGAGGGGTCGTTGCCGAAGAACAGTGACGGCACGAAGGCCAGGCTGAGGCCGGCCAGGACGTAGGCCGAGCGGCCGGTCCAGCGCGGCAGCAGGTGGGTGCGGATCACGGCGTGGCCGAGCGCGGTCAGGAAGAGCGCCAGCATGAGCCGGGAGATGGAGCCGTACAGGATGTAGGTCCCGCTCACGTCGATGGTCGGGTCGATCGGATGGTCGACGGCGATGACCGCGCCCGCCTCGAGACCCATGGAGACGAGGGTGATCGTCGCGTACACGAGGCCCGTGGCGAAGGCGATCGAGCCGACCCATTCATGCGCCGGGCTGACCCGCTTGACCAGCTCCCGGAAGCCCGTCACGAAGACGATCAAGGAGGCGAGCGCGACGATTCCGATGAGGAGCCGGGACAGGACGTTGGCGTCCGGCGGCGGACCGGAGTAGAGGAAGTACAGCGGTACCTGGACGATGAGGGCGACCGCGGCGATGACGGCGGTAAGGCCGGTCAGGCGCCGGGCGGCGGTTTCGGACATGAGGATCCCCCGAGCTCTCGGTGTGGCGGATTCGGAGCCGGCGGCCGCGTGTTCGTGCTCGTTCCCGCCGACAACTGAAGCCTGCGATCACCGGAATCAGGGGTGGACCTACCACCACCCCTGCGGTGTGCCTCGCACCGTGAGTCGGTGAGCCGTAGGTCGGTGGGTCGGTGGTCCGCGTACGGACGCCGCAAGACGACGAGAGTCACACGCCCGCACCGGGCCCCCTCCACTGTGTGCCAAGCGGCCCTCACATCGGGACATCTGCTGGGGATCCGCCTCAAACCCGCCCTAGGGTTCGATTCATGATCTTCTCTGCGTTCGCTCGTCCTCCGTCGCCGACGACAACGAGGCCGACACGTCCACTGCTCGGCCCCAGTTGGTTTGCGGCCGTCATGGGCACCGGCATCGTCGCCGACGCGGCGGTCACCCTGCCGCGGGGTTGGCCATGGCTGCGGAACGCCGCGACGGTGGTCTGGCTGGCCGCCGCTGTGCTGTTGGTGCTGCTGGCTGTCGGCTATTTCCGGCAGAGGGCGGCGCGGTTGCACGCCGCTGATCCCGTGACGG
>NZ_JAEKKT010000509.1 GCF_019510245.1 Streptomyces sp.
AGAAACACGTGGCCGTCGGTGGCCGCCCAGAGGAACAACACCATCAGCGCCAGGATGAACAGCGGGCCGGCCTTCAGCGCGAGGAGGACACCCTTGATCGCGCGGGACGATCGGTCGTTGCTCGCATCCGACCCCTTCTGGACCTCGGGCTGAGGGGTCGCCGCGTCGACGCTGATGACCCGACTCGCCGACTGGTCGTCGATCACGTCGCGCCCCCTTTCCTTCAGCATCGGTCCTTCAGCATCGGCTCGGCTGCCGAGGCACCATATCCTAGAACCTATAGGATATGGAAGATTGGAATGCTGTACGGTAACCCCGCAGGTACTCGACACGCGAAGGCCGAGATGGACCGTTATCAAGTCGAAGCAATCCATGAGTCCGCCGCCGGACAGCGCCTGGCCCAACGCCAGGCGCTGCCTGGTTCGGTGTACGAAATCGTCACCGACATGCTCATGACGCACGCGTTCGAACCGGGCGCCCGCCTCAACATCGAAGAACTCGCCCGCACCCTCGGCGTGTCGCCGACACCGGTGCGCGAGGCCCTGGCGCGCGTCGAGGCCGACGGTTTGATCACGAAGCAGCCAGGGCGCAGCTACACGGTGGCGCCCCTCATGGGCATCGAGCAGGTGCGCGAGCTCATCGAGCTCCGGTTACTCGTCGAACCCGCGTTGGCCGCCAAGGCCGCTGCCCACGCGGAGCCGAACGAGATCAAGGAGCTGCGCCGCGTTGCCCGGTCCGGCGGAGCCGGTGCCGAGATCACGGCTGCGGCGAACCGGTTGGACATGGTCTACGACGCCACCTTCCACGCCATGGTCGCCGACCTCGCCGGCAACCAGGTGATCAGCGACATGCTGACCCGACTGCGCCCCCACCTGCACACCTACCGGCTCTACTACCACGCTGGCCTGCACTCGGTGACGAAGCACGAGCACCTGGCGGTGGTCGGTGCGGTCGCCCGGAAGAATCCCGAACGGGCCGAGGAAGCGATGCGTGCCCACCTGGTGTCAGCACTGGAGCGGCTGGAGACGTTTGTCGATGGCTGAAGGCACGATCAGCGGCCAAATCTGCTGGTAACCGGCGGAACGCGCGTGGTCACCCGTCTTTCGGGATCCGCACCCGCTGCAACCACTGCTCCACCCCGCTGATGTGAACGAGCATGCGCGCTTGGGCCAGCTCACCGTCGCCGATCTCGATCGCGGCGATGATGCCGCGGTGTTCGGCGATCGTGCGGTGCTGCGCACCCTCCTCGGTCAGTCCCCGCCAGATCCGGGTCCGGTGGGTGGTATCGGCCAAGGAGTCGATGAGCGAGCAGAGCACCGAGTTCCCGGACGCCTCGGCCAGCTTGTGGTGGAACTCGATGTCGTGCTTGAGCAGGTCGGCCGACGAGAGATCGGGCCTGGTCGCGTCGAGCACGGCTCGCAGGCTGCTGACGATGGTCTCATCCCCCCGTTCTGCGGCCATGGAAGCCGCCGCCGGCTCGAGGATGAGACGTACTCGCAGGAATTCCAACGCCCGGTCGTCGCGATGGAAGTCGAGGACGAAGGCGAGCGCATCGAGAAGCAGGTGCGGTTCGAGGCTGGTCACGTAGGTGCCGACGCCCTGCCGCACGTCCAGGATGTTGATCAGCGACAGCGCTCGCACAGCCTCGCGGAGCGAGTTGCGGGACAGACCGAGCTGCAGGGCCAGATCGGCCTCCCTTGGCAGCCGGTCGCCGGGACGCAATTGCCCACCGACGATCATCT
>NZ_JAEKKT010000239.1 GCF_019510245.1 Streptomyces sp.
TTCCAGCCGTCTTCCGCCAGGCGGACTTTCTGGATGGCGGTCTCCCGGGTGAACGGCGGGAACGGGGGGCGCGGTTCGTGACTCATGTCGCTTCCTTCGGGTCTGTGCGGCATCGCCGCCGGCAGGGTGTGGGTTCCGTTGGCGTGGGTGCACTGTCGCGAGAACGAACGTTCTCTCCATAAGCAGAACCGTACGGGAACGATGGTTCTCGCGCAAGACCCACAGGACCACGACCTGGCAGCCCTCCCCCTGTGGGGCCATCGCGCGCAGACGCCTCGCCCGGTGGAGCGGTGCATCCGGGGCGAGCCGCCGTGAACGGGCTTGAGGCGAGGGAGTCGAGGGCCGGGGCCGTGAATTCGCAGTCGCCCTGTACGCCGCCCCGTACGGAAACCTGGCGCCGCTCGCCCGCGCGCCGCCTACCGCATCCTGAGCAGCCACCTTCAGGACTCCAAGATCATCTCGTGGCGGCTTTTGGGCTCACCTCTGAACCCAGGGGAATCCCACCGGGTGCTCAGCAGACGGGCACACGGGCTCTGATGATCTCCCCACCTCAGATCCGGGAGTGGGGTGCGCATCAGGTCGTGGACGCGCCAACTCCCACCGTGCCGTCGACGAGGTATTCCCTACCTCCCAGGGCGCCTGAGAGCCGGCCTGACGTAGCCGCGGTTGAGTCGCCCGGATGAACGGCTCGCTGGTCAGGCACGGTCGGGAGCTCCCTTCTTTGGCATAGGACATATTTCTTATGGCCTATGCCGAACGTTATGGTCGTGGGCGGAGGTGGTGCTCGGTGCAAATCAGCGGGATGACGGCGACAGAGATCGCGAGCAGTGTGCGGGACCTGATCGCGTCGGGTCGGCTGGCGCCGCAGGACCTGCTCCCGCCGGTGCGCAAGCTGGCCGAGGAGCTGGGGGTGAACCGGAACACGGTGGCCTCGGCGTACCGCCAGCTGGTGGCTGCCGGCGAGGCGGAGACCCGCGGCCGCGGCGGGACTGTCGTGACAGGGGTGCCGCAACTGGCCAGCGAAGGCGCGTGGTTCGGCGGCCGCCTGATCGATCTTGCCAGCGGCAACCCCGATCCGGAACTGATCCCCGATGCACTGCAGGCGCTCCGGAGCGGTGACTACCGGCCCGCGTTCTACGGCGCACCGTCGGTCGATCCGGACCTCGCCAGCTGCGCGGCCGAACAGTTCGCGCCGGACGTGGCCACGGACGGCTTCCGGATTCTGGTCACGCACGGCGCGGTCGACGCCACGGAGCGGCTGCTGACCGCATATCTCACCCGGGGCGACGCGGTCGCGGTGGAGGATCCGTGTTTCCTGGCCAGTATCGGTACCCTGCGGCTGAACGGCCTGCGCACCGTCGCGGTCCCGGTCGACGAGGCAGGGATGCGGCCGGAGGCCCTGCGGGCGGCGTTGGAGGGCGGGGTACGGGCGGTGGTGTGCACGCCCCGGGCCCACAACCCGACCGGTGTGAGCGTCACCGGCGAGCGCGCCGCCGAACTGCGGTCGGTCCTTGCGGCGCATCCCCAGGTCCTGGTCATCGAGGACGACCACTTCTGGGCCGTCTCCAACGCGCCGTACCACCGGATCACGCCGTCCGAGGTCTCCCGGTGGGCGCTGGTGCGCTCGGTGTCGAAGTTCCTCGGGCCGGATCTTCGGCTCGCGCTCGTCGCGACGGACGAGGAGAGCGCCGAGCGCCTGCAGACGCGGCTGAACACTGGGACGACGTGGGTGAGCCGACTGCTGCAGCACACGGTGTACCGGCTCGTGAGTGATCCGCAGGTGCACGAGCTGACCGCCCGCGCGCGCGACGCCTATGCCGAGCGCAGCGCGTTGCTGCTGGCCGAGCTGGCTGAGCGGGGCATCGGCCGTCCGCCCGGCTACCGGCCGGACGGCCTGAACGTCTGGGTGCCGCTGGGCACGGGGGCCCGCCCCATCGCGGATGCACTGGCACGACGAGGGTGGGCAGTCCAGCCCGGCCACCTCTTCGCGGCCAAGACCGGCACCAGCCAGGAGATCCGGGTAACCACCTCCACGCTCACCAGGCAGCAGGCCCGCGAGTTCACCGACGACCTCGCCGCCGTCCTCCCCGTCCACCCCACCTGACCCGGCCCTGCCATGCCGTCGGCGGCATGAGCTACCGCAGCGCACCGCTCCCATCACACACACAGACCGAAAGGCCAGCACAGTCATGCGTACCCACATCGTCGTCCACGAGGCGTTCGAGGCCCCGGGGGCCTTCGAGGACTGGGCCGGAGCCCGGGGCCACGACCTCAGCTTCTCGCGGGTCTACCAGGGGGACGCGCTGCCCGCGTCCGGACAGGACATCGACCTGCTGATCGTGATGGGCGGCCCCCAGCAGCCCAGCACCACCGTCGAGGAGTGCGCGCACTTCGACGCCGCCGCGGAGAAGGCCCTCATCTCCTCCTGTATCGAGGCGGACAAGGCCGTCATCGGTATCTGCCTCGGCGCCCAGCTCGTCGGTGAGTCCCTCGGCGCCGCCTGGGCGCCCAGCCCGAACACGGAGATCGGATCCTTCCCCGTCACACTCACCGACGCCGGCCGCGAGCACCCCTTCCTCGCAGGCTTCGGGGACTCCTTCCACACCGGCCACTGGCACAACGACATGCCGGGCCTCACCGACCACGCGACCGTGCTGGCCACCAGCGCCGGATGCCCCCGCCAGATCGTCGCCTACAGCCGCTACGTGTATGCCTTCCAGTGCCACATGGAGTTCACCCCCGACTGCATCGAGGCCCTGATCGAGCACGGCGAGAAGGAACTGGCCGCGCTCACCGACCGGCCATTTGTCCAGCAGCCCGACCAGCTGCGCGCCAACGACTACACCGAGATGAACGCCAAGCTCATGACGTTCCTCGACCGGCTCGCCGCGGACTACACCGCGCGCTGACGAGCGGGCCGCTGAAACAGACGGTGCTGCTTAGGACGCCGCGGCCGCGCAGTTGGCGTGAGCGGGCCTGGTTCAGTTCCCGGTTAGCCGCTTGCGCAATATCGAGTTCCTCGCGATGTTCGATTTGTGTTCGATATATTGATCTCGGAGGTGCATCGGCAGCCCTCGAAGGACTGGGAGGCGGGTGGTCATGCTGCTGCGAACGGCGTGCGTCTCGCGGCCTATGGAGACGAACCAGGCCGCAGCAGGAAAACGAGACACTCTGAGGCATCTGGAGAACCCCGGGAGCGCCGGGTGACCACGATGAGCAGCCGCCACATCCCCCACCTGCGCTTCGACCTCCGCGCTGGGGCACGAGCCCCGGTGAGCGGGGCCGAGGGCGGCCGGGACGACTACCGCACCGGGCACCGCTCCAAGACGGTGATCACAGAGTCGGGGCCGGTCGAGATCCAAGTGCCGCGGGACCGGGCCGGGTCCTTCGAGCCCCAGCTGGTCAGGAAGCGGCAGCGACGGCAGGGCGGGGTGGACGAGACATCTCATGTCGTCGGTGGGTCAAGTCGAGTCGCGAACGATCATGAGACTGGGCCGCTCGTGCCTCCCGCACGGTCGGGTCGTCGTGAGAGGCGGTAGCGTCCTCGGCATGCTGGACGGCCTTGACGTGTCGGTGGTGCTGCGAGGCGGGGTGCAAACTCGCTCGCAAGCGTGGGACTTCGTGCGCTGGTACGCCGACGCATGGATGGATTGCCCCCTGCGGTTGGAAGCCGGGTGCGTCGAAGACGAGTTGGCGGCTGCGAAGGCTGATCTGGGCTTCGAGCTGCCGGCTGCCCTGCGTGAGGGTTTTGCGCTCTTCGGTCGACGGGACGACCTGACCCGACAGCAGGATCCTCTGGTCCGGCCGACTGAGCTCTACGTCGATGACGCCTTGAACGGTGGCTGGACGAGATCGAGCAGGAGGATCCGCCGGTGGTGGTGGAATCACACGAGGGCTGGATTCCCTTCCTCGATCGGATGTCCTTGGCCTGGGTGGAACTCGTCCTGAGCGAGTCGCTCTTCGGGGCGGGCAGCCTCTACGACGCCTGCGAGCTCCCGGACACACTGATGCCGAACCTTCACGCTCGCTATGCGCGGGTGGACCTACCTGACCATCCCATGTGGGCGAGCAAAGACGACTCGCCGGTGCGCTGGTACGCGGCTCCCGGCCGGCTGATCCGCCGGGACGGCATCGAGGACCAGTCTTGGATTCACGCGCGTGGACGCACGCCTGCCGATCTCGAAACCATTCGTGCAGAGCTCCCTGGGCCGTGGGTCTGCTGACCGCGCGCTCGTCAACGACGGGGGCCGGTGTGTCGTGCAGGTCGAACAGTTCGCTATGCAGCCAGCGCGAGGGAACGCCCGAAAGCACGCTCGGGGTCGTAGAGGGTGCGCGCTTGCAGGCAGTGGTAGAGGCAGCCCAGGAGCTTGTTGAACAGGTTTCGCAGGGCTGCGGTGTGCCGTTCACCGGTGTCCCGGCGGCGGTCGTAGTGGCTGCGTGGCTCTGCCGATCGCAGGGCAGCAAAGGCCCACATGTAGCCGACGGCGGCCAGACGCCGGTTCTTGACGGTGCGAGCGACCACCATGCGGCTACGGCCTGATGCCCGCGTGACCGGTGCGGCGCCGGCGTAGGCCTTGAGAGCCTTGGCGTCGGCGAAGCGGGTGCGGTCGTCGCCGATCTCGGCCAGCACCCGCGCACCGGACATCACCGACAGGCCGGGCAGGCTAGTGATGATCTGAGCGTCCGGGTGGGACAGGAAGGCTGCCTCGGTGGCGTCGGCGAGGTCGTCGCTGCTCCTGCAGGCGGCATTGAGTTGCTGCAGAAGGGCCGTGGTCTGGTGGCCCATGGCCTGCTCGACCAGTGGCAGTTGCCGCATCTGCTCCGAACGGAAGATCTCCCGCAGGCGTTCGACCTCGTCGTCGAGCGAGCGGCGTAGGCGCCCGGCCCGGTTGAGCAGCGCGCGGAGCTGGCTTCGGGTGAGCTTGGCAGCGTCGGCCGGGGTCGGTGCCGCAGCGAGCATGACGCGGGCGTGGGCGGAGTCCAGGCCGAGCTTGCCGCTGCCGTGGAAGGCCATGAGCGCGGCCGGGTAGTACTCGCGCAGGTGGGAGCGGAGCCGGTTGACCAGCTGTCCCTTGTCCCAGATCGCGTCCTGGTGGGCGCGGGCGAGCACGGCGATGGCCTGACCGAGTTCGCTGTCGGCGGGCAGCGGGCGGTGAGCCTTGATGTCGGTACGCAGGATGTTGGCCAGGACGCGGGCGTCGGCGGCGTCAGACTTCGCGCGGGAGACGCTGCCGCGGTCCCGGTAGCGGGCCGCGGCCAGCGGGTTGATCGCATAGACCTTGCGGCCGGTGGCGCGCAGGCAGGCGACCAGCAGGCCCCGGGGCGTCTCGATGGCCACGGGGATTGGATCCTCCGGGCAGTCGCCATGGCGAGCCAGCAGCTCCAGCAGAGCATGGAAGCCTGCACTGTCGTCGCTGATCCGCAGTTTGGCCACCTGGTCGCCGGCCTCGTCGACCAGCGCTATGTCGTGGTGGCTTTCCGCCCAGTCGATGCCGCAGAACATCATGGTCAACGTTCCCTCTCTCCTCGCTCGTCGGCGCGTGTGCGCGAGTCCGTGCGGAGCACGCGGCGCTCTAATAGAAGTGCTCGGGGCACGCCATCTCATGAGCCGTTCGTGTCTCCAGCGACCGGCAGCGACCTCGGTCTGCTGGAGAGCTCTCGGCTCGCGAACGTCTGAGAGGTCGGCCCCTGTCGGCGGGCTGAGGACATGAAACCGCCGCAGCAAGCGGCGCCGGGCAGGGCCTGTCTCGTCTCGGGGATCACATCCCGAATGGTCCTCAGGCCTCCGCCAGGCGACGCCGCCGTGGATGTGGCCGGTCTAGCCCTGGGGATCTTCGTCCCGGAACGGCGGTAGGCCTGCATCGCACGGCTCGGGAGCCCTTGCACTCTCACGCACAGGCCCACCGACGAGCTATTAGATGGTCCTGTGGCTGTCGACCAAAGGGCTGACGCATGGGAGATCTTCGCGCATCTCGCCGAGGTGTACGGGGTGGAGATCTCCAAGTCCACGATCTTCACGATCACCGACAGCGTGATGGCCGGCATGGCGGAATGGCAGAACTGTCCTTTGGACAGCGCCTACCCGGTCGTCTTTATCGACTGCGTGAACGTGAAGGTCAGATCCGCGACGGTGCGGTCGCCAACCGACCCATCTACCCCGGCAGGACTGGGAGAATTTCAAGGAGCTGCTGGCGGAAGCCGGGATCGACGACCGCCGCCTCTACGACGGCAGCCGTCAAACCGCCGGCACGATCCTGAACGAACTCGGGGTCGACATGCCCACGATCGTGGAGATTCTCCGGCACACCCAGATCAGTCAGATCCGGCGGTACGTACAGGGTCGGTCGCATCTCTCGAAGGACGCGATGTGGCGCATGGGCGACCACTACATGCCCGCCCGGTCCCCGCCGACCCCGCGCCGGAACCCCCAACTGAGACCAGAACTGAGACCGGCGACAGCCGCGCCGCCCGCGCGCAGCGTCGCCGCCGCATCCGCTGAACGAGAAAACCTAGCTCAGACAGTGCCATGAGCTGGGTTTCAGTGGAGCCGCTTTCGGGATTCAAACCCGAGACCTACGCATTACAAATGCGTAAGGCCCTCCCGGGCCCACCTCGGACCCATCTAGCCGTCGTATGAGCCTCACAGGGCAGTGGTATAGACCGCGAGCCGATCAAGGGAACGCGAAAAAACCAGGTCAGACAGAGTCTGACCTGGCCTTCCGTGGAGCCGCTTTCGGGATTCGAACCCGAGACCTACGCATTACGAGTTGTCCGATCTTGGTCCGGGGACGTCCGCAGACGTACGGGCAGCGGACATCACGCGTGCTCAGAGGCACTTCCAGACGCCAGTAGACAGCGGCGGACGAGGGTGGATTCGGTACCGATTGAGACCGTAACTGAGACCGTCACGCCCAGCTCAATTCCCGGGGATCGGTGAGTGTTGCGTGGGCAACTGAGACGAAGCCTGCACGGCTCGCAACAACCTGATCTCTTGCGCGGTCGACCTTGGACCACCAGTCATCATGTGGTTCGAGTTCGGGGGGCGGGGATGCGTCGGGGATCAGGGCTTCCGTCAGGTGGCCCAAGTCCTTCCGAGCAGCGAGCGCGGCTGCCCGCAAGGTATTCGCCTGCTCCGAGACCCTTGCAGGTCCCAGCATCAGCATCCTGCCGAGATGATGGTCCATGTCCCCCTCCCGCGCCTGCGCCGTGAGGTACACCTCTATGTCGACACACTCAGTGGCTCCCTCATAGAACGAGAGATCGTTTGTAGCTTCGGCAGTTCCGAGGGCTAGAAAGCAGTTGTCGAGAGCCTCGATGAAGGCGTCGCAGGCTCCCAAATAGCCCACATAGACTTCCTGGCGCTGCTGACACAGCCACAGGCGGTGTGTTGACAACCCTTGGTCACTGACTTGGCGACGGCCCGCCTTGTACGCCAGAACACCGGTCAGGAGCGCGCTCCCGCCACCTGTTACTAGGCCGATCACAGCCGCCCACAGTGTCGCTATTCCACCATCCATCAAGCCAAGATCCCGCAGGTCGAGGTACTTCCGCAGGGCTTCCAGGGAAGCAGTGGAGCGGGGTACCTCTTCCCATACACAGCATGCGAGGCTGGTACCTACGACGAGCAAACGGAGAGGGAGAGCGGGTGTCGCAGCAGGCCAACCCTCGGGGAACCTTCCTGAAGATTGCCGACGCGGTGAAAAGGCAGATCGAGGATGACCCGAGCATGACGGAGCTGCCGTCACTGGCAGAGATCATGCGCGATCACGAGGTCTCGCGGGGGGTCGCAGTCCGCGCGTTCGGCGTCCTGCGTCAGGAAGGCGTGGCCGAACCGGCAAGGGGCGGGCGCTGGCGAGTAGTACGACCCGGCGCCCCTGTGGACCGGCGTCCGCTGGAACAGCAGATCACGGACATCATCACGGCTGAGAAGCTGCAAGTAGGGGAAGCGTTCCCCAGTGCCTCCGTGCTGGCTACGCGGTTCGGGGTCTCACGCCCCACAGTGACCAAGGCTTTGGACAAGATGGAGTCTGCCGGCGTGCTGGCGAGCGAGGGGCAGGGCAAGGTGCGGACAGTCCGCGCCGTGCCGATTCGAGAGGAGCGTTCCTAGCTTGTCGGAGTTGACGGAGTGGGCATATCCCCTGGCCGAGTCGTTGTTGGCTGAGCCGCTGCCGCGCCGATGGCGGCACTCGCAGGGCGTCGCCGAACGGGCCCGCACGATCGCGCCCATCCTCGGGGAGGACGCCGCGTTGCTCGAAGCCGCGGCCGTCCTGCATGACATCGGGTACTCCCCCGACCTTGCCAAGACCGGCTTTCACCCGCTTGACGGCGCCCGCTACCTCCGAGACGTCGCCAAGGCTGACGAGCGAGTCATCAACCTCGTTGCGTACCACTCGTGTTCATGGATGGAGGCGGACGCGCGAGGCTTGCGTGACGAGCTGGAGGGCGAGTTTCACCGCGAACACGCGCACCTCAATGACGCGCTGTGCTTCTGCGACATGAACACCACACCGGACGGCACGCCCACGAACCCGATCGACCGGGTGAACGAGATCACCGGACGGTACGGGCCCGGCAGCCTGATCGGGACGTTCATCCGGCGAGCCGAACCGGAGATCCTCGCCAGCACTTCGCGAGTGCTCGAACGGGTGGCCGCCGCCAAGCGTCAGCCGATGTAGGGGGCGGTTCGCGCCCGGTCCATGGCGTGCTCGATACGGAGCCGCATCGTGGGATGGATGTCGAGTTGAGACAGGTCCGCCGGGGTGACCCAGCGGACTTCTGTCGTCTCGTTGCTCGTACGCACCTCACCGCCGACCGGACGGGCCCGGAAGCAGATGCTGAACTGCTGCCGGACCTCCCCGTCGTCGTACTTCATGACGTGCCCCGGGTCGGTGTAGATCCCGGACATGTCCAGGACTTCCGCCTTGATCCCGGTCTCTTCCCAGACCTCCCGGACGACGGTGTCGCTGATGGACTCCCCCACGTCGTGACCACCGCCGGGCAGTGCCCAACGGCCGTTGTCCGACCGCCGGATCATCAGCACCTCACCCGCGTTGTTCTGCACGAACGCGACGACGGACGGCACAACCGAGTTGGCCGGCGGGGCGTCGGGGTCATGCAGGTAGTCGATGCGTCCCATGTTCAGGCTCCTGTGAAGTCTCGGTCCGTGACTTGGCGGGCGCCGCCCCAAGTCTGTTCGATGCTATTCGCGTAGGTGTCGAACAGGCCGCCGCCCGGCATGCGCCGCAGGTGAAAGACCGGTGCCATGTACGCGCCGATGCCGTAGACGTGCGGATTGACGAGCATCTCGTCATCGGACCGGTATATGGAGTTGTAGAGCGTCGTTGCGTGGAGTCGGAAGCCGATTTCAGGGTGACTCTCGGCGAGGGGACGATAGTTCACCAGGGCGTTCCGAATCTTGCCGTCCATGATCCGGTGCCCTTCGTCGATGCCGCGCTGACGGACGGCTTCACAGTCCGGGTCGCCGAGCAGGATGCGCACCTGGGTTGCCCCTTCCACCTTCCCCTTCAGGAGATCGTGGAACAGGGGATCCTCGGACAGGAAGAGCCCCGAGTAGACGAGAACGTCCAGGTTGTTCTGTGCCCGCGCGTAGAGGTCACGCCAGAGGCCGGACGGCACCGTGTGCCGATGCGGGTAGACAGCGACAATCTCGGCTTTGGTCAGATCCGTCGCAGTCTCGACAGCGCGCCCGTCATCCCAGAGCGTCGTCACGTCGACGTTCAGCGCCGCCGCCGTTGCGTACTGGTGACGCCGGTACGGCACTTTGCCCTGCGTGATCCATCGCTCGACGGTCTTCGGGATGACGCCGATCTCTTCGGCGAGGCTCTGCACGGTCATGCCGCGGGCGAGGAGGGCGGACCGTAAACGCTCGTTCGACATCTGCACCCCCGTAGGGACTTCTTGGACTTCTTGACCGTAGCCAGAAGGCCCTTAGCTGTCTACGTGTGGGGTGACCAACTCCCCTGACCTGCGGCGATTCTGAATGTGCGCCAAGAAGTCCAGGCGCAAAGCCAAGAGGCTCCGTCGGCAGACTTGACGGACCACCATGCAGTACCTGTAAAACAGGTACTGCAACAGACGCCCGGAGGGCTCCGAAGGGGGCTCGAAGGAAGCGCATGCGTTGCTTGAGAACTCAACAGGGTGTCAAGTTCGACGGGGTGTGAGTCCCCGTCCCCGTGGCGGATGGGTGAAGACCGCCGGCGGCCACTTCTTTGCGTGCTGGCTCTGGAGAAACGCCCCGGGGATCGGTGGGAACCGACCTCCGGGCGCGCCACCTGGTACGCGCCGCCCTGCTGGCGTCAGAGCAGTGACGATGACGCACCCGACGTATCTCGGCTCGGGGCCGGTCCGCCGCAGCAACGGCAGGCCGGTGAAGCCGTATCCCTGCGATCAGCGGGAGGTCGGTCATGGACCGACGACATACCAAGGTCGCCGCCGCACCGGACCGGATGGCGGCGACCGCTCAACTCTCCGGTCCACTTCCTGGCTCCGCAGCGCCTCGCGTTGCGGCCGGCTGCCTCTCCCGCCCGTACAGCCTGCCTCGCGTAGTGCTGGACGGGCGGGGGCGCGGGGAGCCGGAGTTCCGCCGACTCTAACGAGGGCGATCCCCCGGGGGGCAACCCGAGGGACCGCATACAGACGCCTGTTGGGAGGCATCTGTGGTGCTGAGTCTGACAGATCAGGAGCGCGACGACTTGTCGCGTAAGAACGCCGAAGCGAACAAGCGCAGCGAGGACAACGCCCGGGCTCGGGGTGGCCGTTGATGGCCGGCTCCGAGCACGAGAAGACCAAGGACCCGCTGCCCCCTCGGCCCCGTGGCCCGCACCCCTACCCGGCCGGTCACACGGTCGCGTGCCCCGCGTTCGAGGGGGCGTGCTGATGGCGACCGATCCGGCGGCCTGGCACTTGGAGGCGAGCGCCGACGCGTGGGCCGCTGACCTCGGTCGGCAGGACCCTGTGCCGGCCGCGGCTGAGCTGGCCTGGCAGCAGCAGGAGATCCGCACCGCCTACGAGGACGCGGCTCACCTGACCGAGCAGCCCCGCTAACACCCACCACCACCTCTACAGCCCCGGTAACCAGCCGTGATGGGCGCCGGATCGAATCCGGCCCGGGGCACGCACCGCCACCTGTTCGCAGACCTGAGAGGAACCCGACATGGCCGAGATCACCGACCGCATGCGGCGCCAGGCCGACGACAACCGCCAGGCCGCCGTGTGGGCGCGCGACCGCGGCAACGAGCAGCGGGCCCGGCAGTTGGAGGACCGCGCGGACGAACTGGAATCCGGCAACGTCACCGACGTCACCGACCAGCTCTCCGCGCTCACCCGGTGGGCCTTCCGCCGCTGACCTGCTTCAACCGCCCCGACGGTCGTAAGGCTGGGTTCGACTCCCGGCCGGGGCACTGTGGCCCGCCGCGCTCGCGGTGGTGGCCGCCGACGCCGGACCGACTGTTCTGCGGCCCGGCCTCTTCCTTCCCTTCGAGCTGGGAGCTCCCATGCGTTCTTTCGTGTCTGGCCACCGGGCCGACAGTCCACAGGATTTCCTCGAACTCGCCCTCGGCACCCCGGTTGAGCTGTGGCTCGGGGTCGATGGCGAGAGCGAGGTGGAGCGTGCGGCGCGTCTGGACGCGGCCCGCGACATCCTGACCGACCCCGAGTTCGCGAGCGGGCCGGACGACCTGATCCGGCTGGCCGCGCAGGTGGTCGACGACCACCCGGAGCTGTTCAACGTGGTCCCGCTGCCTCGCCCCGCCCGCCGCCGTCCGGTACGCCGGGGGGCCGCAGCATGAACCAGGACCTGACGCTGGACGGCCTGGCCGTGCCGCTGCGGGTGCTGCGCCTGCTCGCCGTGGACTTCGGGCACCTGCCCGCCCCGCACATCGAACTGTCGACTGTGTTCCCGGACCGGCTGGGGCTGAGGTTCCATGACGACCTGGCCGGCTTCGAGACCTGGCGGCACGCGCTGGGCATCACCCCGGACGACGTCACCTACCGCGAGCAGAGCGGCGACACCTGCGTGCTGAAAGCGTCCGTCGACTACGCGGGCGCCGCGCTGGACCTGACTGGCTTCGGCGACTTACCCGCCCCCGCGCCGGTCAAGGCCGCGGCCTGATGGCGTCATGGGGCAAGTGCTTCGACCCGAACGGCGCCCGGTTCGGGATCCCCACCTACCCCTGGCGCTGCGCCCCGTCCGGGCTCGCGACCAGACGGCAGTTACGGGCCCGCGGCCTGCGCCCCGGCGGGCAGCCGGTCGTAGGGCAGATCCTGCGCCCGCGCTACCGGCGTGGGCCGCTGGTCGCCTACCTCTACCGACTCGACAAAGCCCTGCCGGTCCGGCCGATGACCCCGGCCAGGCGGCGCGCGCTGGAGTGCGCGATGAAAGCGCGCCGCACCTGCCCGAAGTGCCGCACGGACGCCGGATACGTCATCCCCGCATCGCTGGGGCTCTGCGTCCCCTGCGCCTACCCCGATGACCAGTAGAAACGGAGTGAAAAACATGGAAGCCAAGCACGTACTACGGCGCGCGGCTCACTGGAGCCTGCCGGTCGCCCTGACCGGCATGTCGCTCGGATGGACCGTCTACGCCGTGGGAGAGATCCTCTCCCACCAGGCACCGACCGCACTCGCCATGACCGTGGCCGGCATCTACGACGCGGTATGGCTGTACGCGCTGGCCATGGAGACCGCGCACCGCCGCCAGGGCTCCAAGGGCACCCTGCCCGCCGTCCTCGGCTGGGTGTTCCTGGTGACCTCGGTCGCCGTGCTGTTCACCCACGGCCTCATGTACGCCACCCCCGCCGTCGCCATCATCGGCGCCGTCGTGCCCGCCGCCGCCAAAGCCACCCTCATCATGGCCGTGGAACGCGAGTCCACCCGGATCTCCCCCCGTGCGCAGCAGCAGATCGACGCCGTGCGCAGTGCCACCCGGGACCAGGTCGCCATCGGCCGCGCCGTCACCCGCGCCAAGACCGACCGGCACACGACCGCGGCCGTGCTGGAGCGCGAGGAGCGCAAGGCCCGCGGCAAGGCACAGAAGGTCCGCCACGAGGCAGCCGAGGAACTCGCCAAGCTCACCACCGAGCACCCCGTCGACGACGACGTGCCCGAGGTCCCGGCGCTGTTCTCGGATGACGACCTGGCACAGGTGCTGGGGCAGTGGACACAGGAGGGTGTGTCCCCGGGTGTGTCCCCCGTGTCCCTCCAGGTCGGCCCCGTGTCCCCGGCACCCGAACTCCCCGCCCCGCAGGGTGCGGGACACACCCCGCTCGACTGGGCGGCGCTGGCCGGGGTGGCGGCCGTGGCGGGTGTCGCCACGCCTCAGCCGGGTGAGCCGCTGACCGAGGAACAGCTCACGGCCGTGCTGCGGTGGCTGCGCCACTCGGAGAATCCGCCGCTGTCCTACCGCAAGGCCCTGGCCGCGTACCGCGCAGCAGGGTTTTCCGCGAAGGAGGAGCGGGTGCGCAAGGCGTACGCCGCGCTGATCGACGCGGAAGACGCACAGCCCTAACCGAGCGTCCGGCACACACCAATGACGGCCAGCCCACGGGAATTGGGCTGGCCGCCGTTGCGACTGCCGAAAGCAGTCGAGCACCAGTGAAGCAGACCCGGTGAGCCCCGACGAGCGGCACTCTCGCAGACCCGCAGGGCAGACCCGGCGAGCGGACGCAGCATCCACCCGATTCGAGCAAGGAGCAGCACCGTGAACTGCGAATTCTGCAACGAGGACGGGCCGGACGTGAGCGTCCGGCAGGACCCGTTCGCCGCGGAAGTCAACGACGAGGACTGGCGCGTACCGATGTGCGACCCGTGTGAGCAGGACCGCGCGGACGACGCCTGACCAGCTCTGACCAGCACCTTCTTACACGCACAGGCCCGGACGCCAAGCCGTCCAAAGCACGCGTCCGGGCCTGTGCCCTACTCCCCAAAAGGAGTGCTCACAGCATGACGGAACTCAGCACTGAGCCGGTAGCCGTCGAGACGGCACCGACCGCACCGCCCCCGCCGCCCGAGACTCCGCCGGCCACGGCGAAGGATGGGAAGGAGGTGGAGCACACGCCCGGTGGGTGGCCGGTCGTCCCGCTCGCCCTGACCGGGGCGAACAGCACCGTCGGCATGGTCGCCGCCGCTTCCCTGGCCGGCGGCCCGATCGCCGCCATGGTCGCCGCCACCGGCATGGTGGTCCTCGGCACCGTCGCCGCCACCCGCTCCCGCAAGCCCAACGCCCGCCGCGACACCCGCAGGCAAGCGGCCCGCACTGCCGGCCGTGCTGCCGCCCGTAGCGCGGGCCTGCGCCAGGGCGGGATGACCGCGGGTGGCAGGTCCGGAACCCGTTCGGCCGGCTCCCGTGCCGGTGGCGCGGGTGGCAGGTCGGGCGGTGTGCCGGGCCAGCACCGCCGCGGCGGGCTGGCGGCCCGCCACGCCAGCACCGCCACCGGCTCGAAGACCCGCGGCACGACCGGCCTGGGTGCGTCCAAGCACGCGGCCGGTGGCGCGGGCAGGGTCGGGCAGATACGGGCCCTGCGAGCCGCGCAACAGGCCGCCGCCGGGACTCGGGCCGGACAGCGTGCACAGACCAACAACGCACGGCGTGCGGTCGCCGACGCCCGCCGCAACGCCAACACCCCCGCCCGCAAGTCCGGGTTGGGCAAGCGTGCCGGTCTGACCGGCCGCCTGCTGGGCGGCGCCGCCCGCAAGGCCCGCACCGCGCGCGATGCTGCGATCGCCAAACAGCGTGCTAAGCACGACGCCAAGGCAGGCGCCACGGTGGCCGCGCAGCGTGCCGCGGTCCGCAAGGCCCCCGCGCGCAAGGCCGCCCGCAAAGCCCTGCGCCGCTCCGCGGCCCGCTTCCACGGGCGCCGTCTGCTCGCTGCCCTGCTCGCCCTGCCCGTGGGCCTGCTGGGCTGCCTGACCACCCCGATCGGCCGCAAGTTCGACATCCCGTGGCTGATGTACCCCGGCCGCCGCCTGTTCTGGGCCATGGTCCGCACCGCCACGCAGCAGCGCGCCGAACGGGACGAGATCACCCGCGAGGACCTGCGCGAGCAGGAAGCCGCCGCGGACGCGGAAGCCACCGAGGACGGCACCGAGGGCATCGCGGACAGCGTCGAACGACCCGTTACCAAGGTCCCCACGAGCACGAGTCCCGAGGTCAGTGAAGGAGAGTACGTGTCCGGTTTCCGGTTCGAAGAGGCCGCTGCCGAGATGGAGCAGGCCGCCAACGCCTACGAGCCCGAGAACGCCATGGAGATCCTCGCCATGGTCGAGGGGCTCCCGGCCGCGCTGAGCAGCGTGGCGAACGTGATGAAGATCCTCGCGGAGCGCTCCGACAGCGAGTTCCCGCTGGAGAAGGAGATCGCGGACGGCTTCAACGACATCTTCGGCGCGCTGATGAGCGCGGTTGCGGTCGCCGAAGACATGGGTCCGCTGTTCCGGCAGGTCCACGAGCAGGACATCGCCCGTCACGAGGACCCCCGCAACGGGCACGACGCTGAGAAGGGCTGGAACGTCTGAGATGAGCAGCACCGCCACCGCCAAGAACGCCGGTAGTGGCCCGGTGCTGGACTGGGCGGCCGGTCACGGACCCGTGACCGGCGCCCTGTCCGCGACCACCGGAGCCTTCGCCGTCGCCACCACCGGCGCCGCCACTGCCATGCCGCCCGGCTGGGCACTCGCTGTCGGCGCCGCGGGCGCCCTGGGGCACACGGTTGTGGGCCTGCGGGTGCGCAACGCCGGCCGGACCCTGGCCACCCGCGCCGCGTCCTGGCTCATCGGAGCCGGATGGACCACCTGGGCCATGACCCACGGCCCGCTGACCTGGGCCGCGCTGGGATCCCTGGCCACCGTCGGCGTCGGTATCGGCGCCGCCGCCCGCAGCGCCGCCCTGTACGAAGAGGCCCGCGAAGAGGAAGCCATCGCCGCCGAACACCGGCAGATCGCCGCGGAGTTGTCCGCGGAGCGCCGGGCCATCGCCGCGGAATGGGTCGACCGGATCCAGCGGGTGTGCTCGATCACCGTGCGGGTGCTGGGGGTGGAGATGTGGGAGACCGGGACCGGGTTCTCGATCGACGCCGAACTCCCGCCCGGCGGCGCCACCTACGCCAAAATCGCCTCCGAGTCCGCCCGCCTGTCCGCGGACGCGCGCCTCCCCCACGGCTGCACCGCCACCGCCTCCCCCGGCGTCCACCAGGGGCGGGTCATCATCGACGTGACCACGGTCAACGTCCTGGAAGAAGAGCGCACCTACCCCACCGACTACAGCCCGCTCTCCGTCATGTCCGGGATCCCGTGGGGCTATCGCACGAACGCGGAGAACATCCTCGCCTACCTGCGCGAACAGTGCGCCCTGGTCGTCGGCCCCACCGGATCGGGCAAGACCAACATGGTCCACGCGATCCTCGCCGGGTTCGCCCGTGCCGAGGACGTGCTGACCTGGGTGATCGACCTGAACGCCGGATCCGCCGGCCTGCCCTGGGTGCTGCCCGCCCTCAACGGGCAGATCCAGACCGAGGACGGCAAGCCCGTGCGGCCGGGCGTGGACTGGCTCGCCGGAACGTTCGACGAAGCCATGCTCATGCTGGAGACAGCCGTCAGGGTCGCGAAGCAGCGCAAGATGGGCTACCAGGATCTGCTGGCCAGGGCCAACACCGACCTGCTGCCGATCAGTTCGCGGATCCCTCAGATCATGCTCGTGATCGACGAGGGCGCGGAGATCCTGGCCAGCCCGGACCGGCAGATGCGCAAGATGGCGGAGAAGATCCTCGAAGTCATCCGCATCGCCCGCGCCATGGGCCTGCGCACCGTCCTCACCGCGCTGGGGGCGACCGGCAGCGTGCTCGGGAACCTGATGATCCGCCGGGAGGCCAAAGTCCGCGTCGCGCTGACCGGCGGTGAGACCGAGGGCATGGACCTGAGCAAGATGTTCCCCGGCACCCGCGGCCTGCGCGTCGACCAGGCCCCCTACAAGGGCGCCGGGTTCATGGCACCCCCGAATCGCCGGCCGCCCTGTTCAAGGCGTGGCGGATCCTGCCCAACCAGATCCGGGACATCATCGCCGCCACCTCCGACCGCCACCCCACGCTGGACGACGTGTCCGTGAAGGCTGCCGGGCCCGCCTACGCGCGACGCTGGGACGCGGAGCGCACGGCATGGATGCGCGAGCAGACCCCCGACAACGGCACCGACGCGGATGCGTACGAACCGGCGTCGGGGCTGAAGCTGTCCGCGCTGGACGCGGGGGCGGGGGAGGTCTCGCCGGAAGACGAGATGCTGGCCCGTTTCCGGGCGGAGATCGACGCGCAGTTCGGCACCGCCGCGGACCCGCACGCTCCGACCGAGCAGGCCCCGCCGGCCTCGGGTGGGCTGAACCTGTCGGCTCTTCGGGGTGAGCAGGACAGCCCCGCCCAACAGGCCGCGCTCGCCCTGCTGCTCGCCGCCGGCACCGAGGGCACCGGAGCATCCGCCATCGCCCGCGCACTCGCCGACGAGTACGGAACGACCCGTCAAACGGTCGTCGGCTGGCTCAAGACGTGGGTCACGGACGGCACTGCCGTCCGGGTCGGGGAGGGCACCAAGGCCCGCTACGTCCACCACCGCCACGCACCCCAACCACCCCCCGAGCAGTGATCACTTGTCGCTTGTCGCGCCACCCCGACACATGCCGCCACGGCCGCCCCCGCGGGTCCGGAAACGGCTTGTGACCTGGGAGGCGACAAGCGACAAGACAAGACAAGCGACAAGCCACACGACAAGACAGACGACAAGCAACGCGACAAGCCACCAGCGGGCAGCACCCGGCAACCGGGTGCTGCCCGCCTCGTTTTCCGGGAGGCCGCTCGTGATCGTGACCCTGTCCGCCGTCGCACTCTTCGGAGTGCTCGCCTTCGTCCTGCTGCGCGGCCGCTACCTCGGCCCGTTCAGCGCCCTCGTGCTCTTTCTCTTCGGGTTCTTCACCGCGGGCACCGGCGCCGCCGGACCCGTCCGGGCCATGTGCCTCGCGCTCGCCGACGCCGCCCGCCACCTCACCTGACCCCCGCCAGGAGCCACTGTCATGCCCGAGTACGACCACAGTGCGGCCTGGCCGCCGCGGATGAGTGACGCCGAAGCCACCGCGGAAGCGCGTCGCATCATCGCCGACGCCTACCGGCCCGCCCCCGAGATGCCGACCGCCTATCGCGACACCAGCCCCCTGCCCGCCTACGGCACCACCCCGCCCGTCCCGCAGCCCGACCGCAGGATCGTGCCCGCGTGGGCCGCGGGCATGGCCGTGGCCGGTATCGGCGTCGGCGCCACGTGCGTCGGACTCGGCTGCGGGATCTGGCTCGCCTGCCAGGGCTTCGCCGCCGTCACGTTGACCAGCGTCCTGTTCGTCACCCTCCCCATCGCCGGAGTGGCCGCCGTTGTCGCCGCCGTCGGATCGGCCCTGCGCTCCCTGCGGGGTGTCCGCACGGAAACGCACCACCACTACGCCGGACCCGTCCGGCAGGAGACCAACCAGATCACCGCACCCGCGTACGGGCTGATCGCCCGCAACCGCAACGAACTCCACACCTGAGCAGGAGCCGCCTTGCGCTTCTACCTGACCACTCACAAACGCCACTGGGTCCGGCTGACCCGGGTGCCGCTGTTCCTGAAGTCCGAGCACTTCGTGAAGGCGGCCAAACTGACTCCCGCGCTCGGCCCGTACGCCGTGGACTCCGGCGGGTTCTCGGAGCTCCAGCGCCACGGCGAGTGGACCCGCACCCCCCGCCAGTACGTTGACGACCTGCGCCGCATCTGGGAATGCGTCGGCCCCTACGACTGGGCCGCCCCGCAGGACTGGATGTGCGAAGACCTCATCATCCACGGTGGCACGGCCGGACCGAACGTGTTCGCCGGTACCCATCTCAGCGTGGAAGAGCACCAGCGCCGCACGGTGGCCAACTTCCTCGAACTGCGCTCACGCGCCCCGGACCTGCGCATCGCTCCCGTCCTTCAAGGCGACAACGTGCCCGCCTACGAACGGTGCGCGGAGCTGTACGAGAAGGCCGGCGTGGACCTGCGGGCCGAACCGGTCGTCGGACTGGGCTCGGTATGCCGGCTCCAGTCCACGCAGAAGGGCGCCGCGATCGTCACCGCGATGGCCGCGCACGGCTTCAAGCTGCACGGCTTCGGCTTCAAAACCCTGGGACTGGAGAAGGTGGGCCACCTGCTCGCCTCCGCGGACTCCGCGGCCTGGAGCTATCACGCCCGCAAGAGACCCCCGATGGCCGGCCATACGCACAAGAACTGCGCCAACTGCCTGGAATACGCCTTGAGCTGGCGAACCCGCGTCCTGGCAGCCATACCCGCCTGGCAACAGCCCCTGCTCAACGCTGCCTAACTCACATCCAAGGAGACATCAGCATGTCGTTCGGAGAGACCCCGATCACCCTCGTCGGCAACCTGACCGACGAGCCCGAGCTGAAGTTCACCGAAGGCGGCGCCGCGCTCGCCAAGTTCACGATCGCCGTGACCCCGCGCAGCTTCGACCGCACGTCGAACCAGTGGAAGGACGGCACCACCGCCTTCTACCGCTGCGCCGCCTGGCGCACCCTCGCCGAACACGTCGCCGAATCCCTGAGCAAGGGCTCGCGGGTCGTGGCCACCGGCCGGATGCGTCAGCACGACTGGACCACCGACCAGAACGAGAAGCGTTCCATGCTCGCCGTCGAAGTCGACGACATCGGCGCGTCGGTCCGCTTCACCACCGTCACCGTCAACGCCAAGCGCACCGGTCAGTCCGGCCCGGCCGGCACCGACCCGTGGGCCACGGCCAACGGTTCCGCCGCCGCCGGATCGGACGCCGAACCCCCGTTCTAGCTGCGCCCGGGGCGACCGCCTCTCTCGCCAAAGACACGCGGTCGCCCCGGCAGTCCAGTCCCATCCAAGAGATCTGGAGAACTCCAGCATGACCCTCCCGACCACCGTCCCGCCACCAACCGAGGCACCCGAAACAGCCGTCTTCTACCGGATCAAGCCCCGGTCTGACGGCAGCACGGTCCTGGCTCTGCTGACCGTCGGTGATGCCCCCTACACCCTCGTTCAGCACCTCTTCGAGCTGGACAACTACCTGACCCGGTTCCTGTTCCACGACCTGGCCCGCGCCCTGCACGGCATTGCCGACCCCGGGCCCCGTCCCGAGGCCGCCGCGCTGCTTGCCTCGCTCGACAGCGACGACCCCACCGCATTCGACAGCGCGCTGGACGCCTACACCGCCCGCATCCACCACTGGTGGGCAGCATGAGCGAACCGGTGACCGTGTCCCTGGACAACCTGCACCTGCTCGCCGCCGCCCTGCTGTCCGCAGAGCGCGGCTGGCCCGTCATCCCCCTGCACCCGGGCGCCAAACGGCCTTCCGGCCACCCGGAACGCGACTGCCCGCGTAGCGGGCGGTGTGCGGGCGGGCACCGCACCCCGGAACAGCGCGCCACCACTAACCCCGACCTGATTCACGCGGCATGGGCCAACCGGCCCTACAACGTGGGGATCGCGACCGGCCCGGCCGGTCTGCTCGTGGTCGACCTGGACGTGCCCAAACCGCAAGAGCAGGAAGGAGCGCCTGACGGCGCCACTACCTTCAACGCGCTCTGCGAGCGCGCCGGCCAGCCCTTCCCCCTCACCTACCGGGTGCGGACCCCCAGCGGGGGCCAGCACCTGTACTTCACCACCCCGCCCGGCGCCCGGCTGAAGTGCACGGTGAAGAAGCTCGGTCCGCACATCGACACCCGGGCCTGGGGCGGCTACGTGGTCGCCGCGGGCAGCACCACCCCGCAGGGCGCCTACGAGGTCGCCGAAGCGGCCGTCGTGGCGCCCCTGCCCGGGTGGCTGGCCGACCTGCTCACCGAACCCGCCAAACCGGCGCACCCGCCCGCCCTGGCCCCGGTCAGGGACGGCACCAAGGCCGCCCGCACCGCGCTGGAACGCGAATGCGCGGTCGTGGCCGCGGCCACCGAGGGCGGAGACAAGGGGCGCAACAACACGCTGCACGAGAGCGCGTGCAAGGTGGCCCGGTTCGTCGCCTGGGGACACATCCCCCGGCACACGGTCGAAGAGGCAATCCAGGCGGCGGGGGAGTCGACGGGCCTGTCGGCTGCCGAGTGCCGCACGACGATCCGCAGCGCCATGGAGTGGATCCTCGCCCACGCCACACCCCGGGAAGCCGCATGACCACCTCCCGCTCCCCCCGCCTGGATTGCCTGCCCCTGACCCCGTCCGGGCCGCACAACGCCCCGCCCGCCCGGGGTGCCACCGCCGTGGGCGGCCGAAAGAAGGCCGCCCGAAGGGCGTCCTTTCAGCTCTTCCCGCCGACTCACCACACCGTGAGCCTGCCCCGCCCCTGTGAAGGGAGGACCGCCGCATGACCAGCACCACCCCGCCCGAGCCGTCCATCGACGGCGCGGCCCTGCTCGACGAGGTCGAAGCCTTCCACCGCCGCTTCAACGTCTTCCCCACCGAACACGCCTACGTCGCCATCGCGTTGTGGGACGCGCACGCGCACCTGATGGACGCGCTCGACGGCACCGCCCGCATCGCCTTCCTCAGCCCCGAACCGGGCTCGGGGAAGTCACGGGCCTTGGAGATCATCGAGACCCTCACCCCGCGCTCCGCGACCACCGTCAACGCGTCCGCCAACGCCCTGTTCCGGCTCGTCTCGGCTGACGAGGGCACCCCGACGCTGCTGTTTGACGAGATCGACACCGTGTTCGGGCCGAAGGCGGGCGGGAACGAGGAAGTCCGCGGGTTCCTCAACTCCGGCTACCGGCGCGGCGCCAAGTCCCTGCGCTGCATCGGGGACGGATCCGACCAGAAGGCCGCGTTCCTCCCGTCGTTCTGCGCGGTCGCCATGGCCGGACTCGGCTCGCTTCCGGACACGATCCTGACCAGGTCCGTCATCATCCGCATGCGCAAGAAGGCGCCCAACGAGAAGTGCGAGCCCTACCGGCGCCGCGTCCACGAGAAGCAGGGCCACGCTCTGCGGGACCGGCTCGCCGACTGGGCAGCCCCCCTGCACGACCAGATCGCCAACGCCTGGCCGGACATGCCCGAGGGCGTCACGGACCGGCCGGCCGACGTGTGGGAACCCCTGCTCGCGGTGGCCGACGCGGCCGGCGGGCACTGGCCCGAACGGGCCCGCTCCGCCTGCGTCGCCCTCATCAAGGCCGCGCGGGAAGGCGACGAGGCCTCCCTCGGGGTGCGGCTGCTGACCGACCTGCGCGACCGCGTGTTCTGCGGAGTCGACAAGCTGCCCACCGCCGCCATCCTCGAAGTCCTGCTCGGCATCGACGACGCGCCGTGGGCCGACATGAGCGAGGACGGGCAGCAGATCAAGCCGCTCACCGCCCGCGCCATGGCCAAGCTCCTGAGCCAGTACGTCCGCCCCGACAACACCCCGATCAAGCCCAAGGGAATCCGCGTCGGCAGCACCACTCCGAAGGGGTACTACGCGGAGGATCTCAGCGACGCGTGGGCCCGCTACTGCCCCCCTCCCCCCGGAGAATCCGCAACATCCGCAACAGCCGCAACACCGCAGGTCAACGGGGGTGAAATTGTGGCGGATACCCCTTCCGAGACCCGCCACATGTTCGCGGAATCCGACACACGCACCCTCCGCAGCGTCGGCTGACCAGCCGCACCCCACAGTGCCGCCGCGCGCCCCGCGTGGCGGCAGCTATCCGCAACACAAACGGCATCCGCCACAGATTCAAGCCGCTGACCAGCAGTGTTGCGGCGTGGCGGATGTTGCGGATCCCCCAGAGCCCCAGAGCACCGGAGGAGTACGCCCCGATGAGTACCCCCGCACTGGTCCACACTCAGTTGCTCTACACCCCGGAGGAAGCCGCCAAGGTCCTCCGCTTCGGCCGCTCCACTGTGTACGAGCTGATGGCCACTGGCGACCTGAAGTATGTCAAGCGCGGCCGTTCCCGCCG
>NZ_JAEKKT010000028.1 GCF_019510245.1 Streptomyces sp.
GTGACGTCCTCGTTCGGTTCGCCGCCGTGCGCGTACCCCCGGACGTCGATCCGGTTGGAGACGAGCCGCCGGGCCCGCCGGGCACCGGGCGGGATACAGGCGAAGAGCTGAGTGAATGTGCCGACGACGGCCGGAGGTTGGAGATCGGTCTCTGCGTGCATGCCCCAACCGTCCCGGGAGGGAGGGGAGTCGGCCAGGCACACGAGTCACGGAGTGGACAGTGACCGTGACGGTCAGTCGGCCATCACATTGCTGGTGATCAACCGGAGCAGCTGCTTCACCACGGCATCCTGCTCCGGCGTCAGCCCCATCGCGTCCCCCATCGCGGACGGCACCGATCGAGCCCTCTCCCGCAGTGCCGCCCCCTCCTCGGTGAGCCGGATGGCCACCGAACGCTCGTCGTCCGGCCGGCGTTCGCGGCGCAGGAGGCCGGCCGCTTCCAGGCGCTTCAGCAGCGGGGACAGCGTGCTGGACTCCAGTTGCAGGGCCGTGCCCAGATCGCGCACGGAGATCGAGTCCTGCTCCCAGAGCGCCAGCATCACCAGGTACTGGGGATAGGTCAGCCCGAGTTCGTCGAGGAGCGGGCGATAGCGCGCGGTGACCGCTCGCGACGCCGCGTAGAGCGCGAAGCACAGCTGGTCGTCAAGGAGCAGGGTCTGCTCGGGCCTGCTGCCTGCGGATGTGGTCACGGAAACGGCTCCTTTCGCGGGGCCCTCCACCGTACGGCTTCGAGTCCTCTCGATTCTATCGACCCCTAACAAGTTGTGCACGACTGAATAGCGCGCTACTGTTCTCGACATGCCGCCACTCGGCCGAACCCGCAGACTGAGCGCGTCCCCGGCACCCGATCCGAGGAGATCGTCATGACCGACAGCACCCCCCGCCCCGTACTGGAAGCCGCCGCCCAGGCCTTCGCCGAGGCCACCGCGAACCCGCCGTACCTCTTCGACCTGGGCCCCGTCGAGGGCCGCAAGACGGTCGACGAGGTGCAGTCGGGCGAGATCACCAAGCCCGCCGTCGACGAGGAGTGGGTGACCGTCCAGGGCGGCCCGACCGGCACCGTCCGGACGCGGATCGTGAAGCCCGCGGGCGCCACCGGCCCCCTCCCCGTGGTGATCTACCTCCACGGCGCGGGCTGGGTCTTCGGCAACGCCCACACGCACGACCGGCTGGTCCGGGAACTCGCCGTCGGCACCGGCGCCGCGGTCGTCTTCCCGGAGTACGACCTCTCCCCCGAGGCGCGCTACCCGGTCGCCGTCGAGCAGAACTACACGGTCGCCCAGTGGGTCGTGAAGCAGGGCGCTGCCAAGGGACTGGACGCCATGCGCATCGCCGTGACCGGGGACTCCGTCGGCGGCAACATGGCCGCCGCGCTGACCCTGATGGCCAAGGAGCGCGGGGACGTCCCGCTCGTCCAGCAGGTCCTCTTCTACCCGGTCACCGACGCGAGCTTCGACACCGGCTCCTACCACCAGTTCGCCGAGGGATACTTCCTGCGCCGCGACGCCATGCACTGGTTCTGGGACCAGTACACGACCGACGAGAAGCAGCGCGCCGAGATCACCGCGAGCCCCCTGCGCGCCTCCGTCGACCAGCTGCGCGACCTGCCCCCGGCCCTGGTCGTCACCGCGGAGGCCGACGTCCTGCGCGACGAGGGCGAGGCGTACGCGAACAGGCTGCGCGAGGCCGGAGTTCCGGTCACCGCGGTCCGTTACCAGGGCATCATCCACGACTTCGTGATGCTCAACGCCCTGCGCGGGACCCACGCCGCCGAGGCAGCCATCGCCCAGGCGGTCAGCACGCTCCGTACGGCGTTCACGGCTTCCTGATCTCCCGCCCGCCGCCGCACGCCCAGGCCCCGGACTCCAAAAGTCCGGGGCCTTTTCCTATGGGGACAAGTACTATGCCTAGGAGCCCTAGGTTTATGGAGTACGCATGGCCCCCCGCGCAGGTCTCACCGCCGACCGCCTCACCGAGGCCGCCGCCGATCTCGCCGACGAGATCGGCTTCGAGAAGATCACCCTGGCCGCCCTCGCCAAACGCTTCGGCGTGAAGGACGCGAGCCTCTACTCGCACGTCAGGAGCCTCCAGGACCTGCGCACCCGGCTCGCCCTGCTCGCCGGCGGGGAGTTGATCGACCAGATCGCCGTCGCGGTGGCGGGGCGGGCCGGGAAGGACGCGCTGGCCGCCTTCGCCGGCGCCTACCGGGCGTACGCGCTGGAGCGACCGGGGCGGTACGCGGCCACGCAGATCCGGATCGACCAGTCACTGATCGCCGGCACCCCCGCGCTGCACCGCACCGCCGAGATCACCTACGGCATGCTCCGCGCCTACGGCCTCGCCGAACCCGATCTCACCGACGCGGTACGCCTGTTGCGCGCCACCTTCCACGGTTTCTGCGCCCTGGAGTCGGCGGGCGGCTTCGGCGCCCCCCGCGACGTACAGAAGTCCTGGGACAGGGCGGTCGACGCCCTGCACGTGGCACTGGAGAACTGGCCTCAAGAGGAGAACACCGATGACTGACCCGCACTACGACATCACCGGCCACGGCCCCTTACTGCTGCTGCTCCCCGGCGGCGCCGGACACCCGATGGGCCTCGGCCCGATGACGGAGTCGCTCGCCGCGCACTTCACCGTCGTCACCTACGACCACCTCGGCCTCGCCCACGGCCGCCTCGGCGAACCCGTCGAGGACCAGCGGGTCCAGGACTGGAGCGACGGTGCGCGGCGGGTGCTCGACGCGACGCTTCCGGAGGGCGGGACGGCGTACGTCCTCGGCACCAGCGCCGGGGCCATCGCCGCGCTCGATCTGCTCGCCCGGCACGCGGAGCGGCTGCGGCACGTGGTCGCGCACGAGCCGCCGTGTGTGGGGGTGCTTCCGGACGGGGCGCGGCAGCAGGCCGCGTTCCGGGAGATCTGCGACGTCTACCGGGCCAAGGGGCTCGCGGCGGCGGGCGCCCTGATGACCGCCGTACTGGAGGACCGGGCGGTGGGGGAGCTTCCGGAGGGCCAACCCCTGAGTCGCGAGATGGAGTTGGTGAACCCGATGGCGCTCGCCCTCGCGCATGTCCTCGGTCCCTTCACGGCGTACGTCCCCGAAGCGGGCCCCTCGCAGGCCCGCCTCACCGTCGGAGCCGGGACCGACTCCCGCGGTCACCTCCTCCACCGAACCGCCGAGTTCCTCGCGAAGGCGCAACAGGCCGACTTCGTCGAGTTTCCCGGTGGTCACCTCGGCATACTCCAGCACCCGTCGGACTTCGCCGACCTGCTCACGCGGACGCTGCTCGGGACCGGCGTGCGGTCATGACAGGTCGCCGAGCGCGTCGGCGTAGTACGTGGATTCACTGAGGTGCAGGGCGAGTTCGCGGAAGGTCCAGCCCGCACCGGGTGAGTGGTCGAGCTGGTGCTCGGTGAGGGCATCGAGGCGGTTGGCCCAGATGCGGGCGAGCCGGGTGAGACGGCTGCGGGCCTCGTCCAGATCCTCCTGGGTGAAGGGCGCGAGGTCGGCCGCGGTGGTCGTCGTGGAGGCGTGCCAGTGGTCGGGCTGCGGGGTCTCGCCCGCGAGCCGCGCCTCCAACTCGGCGAGGTGGTCGATGAGATGGTCGGCGACCCGGCGGATCGCCTTGTGCGGGGTGTGGACACGGTCGTCGGCATGGACGGGCCTGCCGTCCCAGGCGGTCCAGGTCTCGGCGAGGACCAGCACGTGGTGGACCATGCCGGTCACGGCATGGTCGGGCGTCTGCTGCGGGTGTTCGGTCATGCGGGCACGCTAGGCGGGTGTCGCTTCGGTGCCGGCCGAAGTGTGGTTGTCCCCCGACGGGCACGGGCCGCCTCAGTCCTCCCGTTCCGGCACGCCGACCTGGGCGTACGTCCCGGTCATACCGTCCTACGCGAAGCCGCTGACGGGCGCGTCACCGACCTCGACGGGCTTGCGGATCGCCCGCCTCAAGCCCTGGGTGGTGCGAGCCGCTCGACCATGCGCCGCATGACCTCCGGCGGCAGTGCCGGGTTCCGGGCGGCGGTCTCCGCGGAGCCGTTGCCCTGCCGCAGTAACCGGACCAGGAGGCGGGCCGGCAGGTGGGGGTGGCGAGCGGCCGCGCTACGGATGTGTTCGTGCGGGTCCTCCAGCAGTCGTGCCGCGGCCGTTGGAGAGAGCCGCGGGTCGATGACGGCCCGGCGGCGCACCTCCTCACTCCTGTCCCGGCTGAACCGTTCGACCAGCTCGGGCGTGGACTCCGGGTCGTCGAGGGCCAGTCGGCGCATGCGGGGGTCCGGGTCGTCGGCGTAGCGCAGGAGGTCGTGGCGGGGGAAGTTGGGGTGGCCGCGCGGCCGGTCCGGGCTGGTGAGGCTGCCGTCCCACCACTGCCACACCCGCATGAGCATGTCGGCGGGCGCGTCGTCGCAGGACTCGGCGAGGAAGAGCTGGACGACACGGTCCTCGTCGTCGGCGAGACGGGCCACGGCGTCCGCTGGGAGGTGCCGTGCCCGGGCGACGCTTCTGCGGACCAGGGGGTGGGAGGAGGCCGCCAGGCGGCGCATGGCGTCCCGGTCGTCGTGCAGGGCGACGACCCAGTCGAGCGGGAAATAGTGGCCGCCCGGATCGAAGTCGTAGAGGATTCGGGCCCGTTGTTCCTCGGTGAGGTCGGCTCGCGTCGAGATCTCGAACCGCACGCCGGCGTCGGGATCCTCACCGAGGAGACCGATCAGGTCTTGGGCGAGCCCCGGGTTGCGGGCCAGGGAGCGGCGCTCGGCCGACTCCCCGTGCCGTGCCACGTGCTCGGCGAGCTCGCGCTCCAGGAGGCAGGTCTCCAGTGCGTCCGTCTTGACGTCCAGTGTTTCGAACACCGACCGGGGCATCGGGTGCTCCTGATGGTGCATCAGTAGCGCCCGCGCCCGCGCCAAGTCGTGGGAATCGGCCAGGAGCGCGCCCCGCGCCCGGGCGTCGAGGTGCGGCCAGGCCGCCGTGCAGGCCGCGTAGCGCACGCCGCCGTCGGGGTCGGCGGCCAGGGCGACCGACAGGGAGGCGGGCAGACCCTTGAGGCGGGCGGTCTCGGAGCGGACGCGCGGGGACGGGTCGGCAGCGAGTCCCCGGCACGCGTCCTCGGGAAGTTCTGCCGAGCAGTCGGCGGCCAGCATGGTGAGGATCCACCGCTGTCGTTCATCCCGCTCCGCGAGGATCGCGCGGCCCCACTGCTCGGGCGTGATGTTCGGCTGAAGCTCGAGCGCCCGCATCCGCAGCTCCCGGTCCGGGTGGGCCAGGAGGGCGTCCACGGCGTCCGCCGGCAGCACGCGGTACAGCGCGTACGACGACCGCCCCACCAGGAGGGGCCACAGATCCCTCGGGGTTTCGGGATTGAGCGAGAGTCCGTCCGCCCATGCGTCCAGCAGCTTCCCGAGGGGCTTCGGCCCCTCGAACAAGGACACCCACGCGGCCGCCCGCTCCTCCGGTGTCTCCGCTCCGGCCGCCCGTGCGGCCTCCTCGTGGCGCTCCCTCAGCCGGTCGACCGCGACGAGCCAGACCGCATACTCCTCAGTGGTGGCGCCCACCATCGTCTCCCCGTCCAGGGACAGCGTGAGGAACTCCGGCTGCCCGGGTCGCGGCCCCAGGACTCCGGCGAGATCCCAGCCGTCGGTGAGCCGGACCCGCACCCAACTCCGGTCCTGGTTACCGGAGAAGTCGATCAGGAACACCCCGTCGCCACTGAGGATCCCCGCGTCGGACGCCAACTGGTGCCATTGAGCGTTGAGTTCGGCGACCAGATCCGGCCGGTCGTCCTGGACCGCCACGGTCGGCTCGGTCTCCGACCCGATGACATGCCGCCACAGGACCGGAGGCGGCGACACCTCCTCGACCCGCCGCTCCCCCACGACCTCCAACCCGGCCCGGCCCAGCAGTTCGACCAGTTCGTCTGCGCCACTCATGATCCTCATACTGCCCGAGACGGCTCAGTCCCCGGCGGTGATTTCCACTCCGGAGCCGTGCAGCCGAACCCGTGCCTCGGTGCCCCCGCTCCACGCCACCGTCAACTCACCGGTCCCTACTGCCCGTACGGTCACCGCCTCCTCCAACGGCACGGCATCCGCGTCACCGCTGAGTCGGGCGAGCGCGACGAACAGCGTGTCCCCTTCCCCGGTCACTCCGCTCAGCTCGTCGTCGAGGCCCACGGCGGGCAGCAGTTCGGCCCGCACGCCATCCCGCACGCCCTCCCGCGCGGCCCACCCCGTCACCCGCACCGACGTTCCCGGCTCGGCCCCGGCCACGAGGAAGGCGCGTACCTCCACGGCTCCCTGCGCGAGCACGACACTGGTAACCCGCGTACCCCCGGCCGCCGTGTGCCGGGAGGCCGCCCACCCCTCCCCCACCCCAAGCGGCTCGATCTCCGTACGGCTCGGATCGCCGTCCACGATCACGCTGTTGTCGTACGACGTCGAGGGCTCCGTCACCGTGGAGTAGGCGAGGCGGGTGTAGTACGGGTCGTAGCGGACGTCCTCGCTGCCGTGGTTGTGGAGGCGGACGAGGCCGTCGGAACTCGTGGACTGCAGGAGCCAGTTGGGGGCGGTGATCGAGGTGACCGCGTCGGTGCGTTCGGCCGGGCCCGGCTCCTCCACCGCCGTCCACACCTCGTGGTCGGCCGGGAGGAGCAGGCCGAGGAAGCCCTTGCTCGCCCAGTACGGGGACGCCGGACCCGAGTAGCCCTGCAGGACAGCGGGGTCGGGGCCGTGCCAGCCGAGGGTGAGCAGGCCGCGGGAGTCCACCGCGCCCCGGTCCAGGAAGTACTTGAGGGCTCCG
>NZ_JAEKKT010000240.1 GCF_019510245.1 Streptomyces sp.
ACCCTGCTGCTACCAGGAACTGGCCCCGCTGCCCGACTTCGACGGCAATCACGTGGTGCTGGGCGCGTGGGTGGTGGGCGAGGAGGCGGCGGGCCTGGGCATCCGCGAGTCACAGGGCCTGGTGACGGACGATTACGCCCGCTTTCTGCCACACGTGATCCTTTGAGCGCCCCGCACGGGAGCGCCCCGCACGCGGCACGGGACTGTGCCGCCTACGCGCTGAGCACCCCCCACAACTGCTCCACCCCCCACTCCAGATCCTACTCCGCCACCACCAACGGCGGAGCCACCCGGACCGTCACCCCGTGCGTCTCCTTCACCAGCACCCCCCGCTCCATCAGCCGCTCGGCCACCGCCCGCCCCGACCCCACCGCGGGATGCACGTCCACCCCCGCCCACAGCCCCCGCCCCCGTACGGCCGTCACCCGCCCGCTGCCGGTCATCTCCGCCAGGCGCCGGTGCAGCAGTTCCCCCAGCTCGGCCGCCCGCTCCTGGAACTCCCCGGTGCGCAGCATCGCGATCACCTCCAGAGCCACCGCACAGGCCAGCGGATTGCCGCCGAAGGTGGACCCGTGCTCCCCGGGCCGGAACACCCCGAGCACCTCCGCGTTCGCCACCACCGCCGACACCGGCAGCACCCCGCCCCCCCAGCGCCTTCCCGAGGACGTACACATCGGGTACGACTCCCTCGTGCTCGCACGCGAACGTCCGCCCGGTCCGCCCCAGCCCCGACTGGATCTCGTCCGCGACGAACAGCACGTCGCGCTCGCGGGTCAGCTCCCGCACCCCGGCCAGGTAGCCCTCCGGCGGCACGACGACCCCCGACTCGCCCTGGATCGGCTCCAGCAGCACCGCGACCGTGTTCTCGGTCACCGCGGCCCGCATGGCCGTCAGGTCGCCGTACGGAACGATCTCGAACCCCGGCGTGTACGGCCCGTAGTCCGCCCGTGCCTCCGGATCCGTGGAGAAGCTGATCACGGTCGTCGTACGGCCGTGGAAGTTCCCGCCCGCCACCACGACCTTCGCCCTCCCGGCCGGCACGCCCTTGACCCGGTACCCCCACTTCCGGGCGGTCTTCACCGCCGTCTCCACCGCCTCCACGCCCGTGTTCATCGGCAGCACCATCTCCATCCCGCACAGCTCGGCCAGCTCGGTGCAGAACGCGGCGTACCGGTCGTGGTGGAACGCCCTCGACGTCAGCGTCACCCGCTCCAGCTGGGCCTTCGCCGCCGCGATCAGACGCGGGTGGCCGTGCCCGAAGTTCAGCGCCGAGTATCCGGCCAGGAGGTCCAGGTACCGGCGCCCCTCGACGTCCGTCATCCAGGCTCCGTCGGCCGTCGCGATCACCACCGGCAGCGGGTCGTAGTTGTGCGCGCCGTGTGCGTCGGCGGCGGCGACGAGGGCTTCCGTAGTGGTCACGGCGACTCCAGGGAACGCGGCAGGACTGCCCCCTTTCCTACCTTCTGCCCCTGCCCGACTGGTGGACGCCACGGCCCTCGGGCCCGGTGTGGCCGGTAATGTGATCCACGGGCCGTGACTGGCGCGCTGGGATGGGACCGACCATCGGGGAGCGGCTCGTGCTGTGACCGAGTGCCGTGCGCCTGGGCCGAACCGTGAATGCCGAACGCCATGTCCGGAGGTCCCGAATGTCAGACAAGTCCGCGCCCCTGTCCCCCGAGTCCACCGCATACCGCGCCGCCCTCGACGTGATCCGCGCCGTCGAGCCGCGGGTCGCCGACGCCATCGGCCAGGAGGTCGCCGACCAGCGCGAGATGCTCAAGCTGATCGCCTCCGAGAACTACGCCTCCCCGGCGACCCTGCTCGCCATGGGCAACTGGTTCAGCGACAAGTACGCCGAGGGCACCGTCGGCCGCCGCTTCTACGCCGGCTGCCGCAACGTCGACACCGTCGAGGCGCTCGCCGCCGAGCACGCCCGCGAGTTGTTCGGCGCGCGGCACGCCTACGTCCAGCCGCACTCCGGCATCGACGCCAACCTGGTCGCCTTCTGGGCCGTCCTCGCCGACCGCGTCGAGGTCCCCTTCCTCCAGAAGACCGGCGTCCGCCAGGTCAACGACCTGACCGAGGCCGACTGGGCCGAGCTGCGGCAGGCCTTCGGCAACCAGCGGATGCTCGGCATGTCCCTGGACGCCGGCGGCCACCTCACCCACGGCTTCCGCCCGAACATCTCCGGCAAGATGTTCGACCAGCGCTCCTACGGCACCGACCCGGCCACCGGCCTGATCGACTACGACGCGCTGCGCGCCCAGGCCCGCGACTTCAAGCCGCTGATCATCGTCGCCGGCTACTCGGCGTACCCCCGCCTGGTGAACTTCCGGATCATGCGCGAGATCGCCGACGAGGTCGGCGCCACGCTGATGGTCGACATGGCGCACTTCGCCGGTCTGGTCGCCGGCAAGGTCCTGACCGGCGACTTCGACCCGGTCCCGCACGCCCAGATCGTGACCACGACCACCCACAAGTCGCTGCGCGGCCCGCGCGGCGGCATGGTCCTGTGCGACGACTCCCTCAAGGACCAGGTCGACCGCGGCTGCCCGATGGTCCTCGGCGGCCCCCTCCCGCACGTCATGGCCGCCAAGGCCGTCGCCCTCGCCGAGGCCCGGCAGCCCGCTTTCCAGGACTACGCCCAGCGGATCGTCGACAACTCGCGCGCGCTGGCCGAGGGCCTGATGCGCCGGGGCGCCACCCTGGTCACCGGCGGCACCGACAACCACCTCAACCTGATCGACGTCGAGACGTCCTACGGCCTCACCGGCCGCCAGGCCGAGTCCGCCCTCCTCGACTCCGGCATCGTCACCAACCGCAACGCGATCCCGGCCGACCCGAACGGCGCCTGGTACACCTCCGGCATCCGCATCGGCACCCCGGCGCTCACCACCCGCGGCCTCGGCACGGCCGAGATGGACGAGGTCGCGGGCCTGATCGACCGCGTCCTGACCACGACCGAGCCGGGCACGACGAAGTCGGGCGTGCCGAGCAAGGCCTCCCACGTCCTCGACGAGAAGGTGTCGACGGAGATCGCCCAGCGGGCGACGGACCTGGTCGCGGGCTTCCCGCTGTACCCGGAGATCGACCTGGGCTGAGCCGGCCTGCTTCCAGGGGCGTGGGGGACTGCACGAACGGCCCTCACCGGCCCGCAGTCCCCCGCGCTCCGAAACCACCCACCCCTCATGGGCCGACCACCCCCCTCCCCTCTGAGAGAATGGTGAACATGGCCTCTGACCGACCCCGCGTGCTCTCCGGCATCCAGCCCACCGCCGGCTCGTTCCACCTGGGCAACTACCTCGGCGCCGTCCGCCAGTGGGTAGCCCTCCAGGAGACCCACGACGCCTTCTACATGGTCGTGGACCTGCACGCGATCACGGTCCCGCAGGACCCGGCCGACCTGCGCGCCAACACCCGGCTCGCCGCCGCCCAGCTGCTGGCGGCCGGCCTGGACCCCGACCGCTGCACCCTCTTCGTGCAGAGCCACGTCCCCGAGCACGCCCAGCTCGCCTGGGTCATGAACTGCCTCACCGGCTTCGGCGAGGCCAGCCGGATGACCCAGTTCAAGGACAAGGCGGCCAAGCAGGGCACGGACCGCGCGAGCGTCGGCCTGTTCACGTACCCCATCCTCCAGGTCGCCGACATCCTGCTCTACCAGGCCCACGAGGTTCCGGTCGGCGAGGACCAGCGCCAGCACGTCGAGCTCACCCGTGACCTCGCCGAGCGTTTCAACGGCCGGTTCGGCGAGACCTTCACCATCCCGAAGCCGTACATCCTCAAGGAGACGGCGAAGATCTACGACCTCCAGGACCCGGCGATCAAGATGAGCAAGTCGGCGTCCACGCCGAAGGGCCTCATCAACCTCCTCGACGACCCGAAGGCGACCGCGAAGAAGGTCAAGAGCGCGGTCACCGACACGGACACCGTGATCCGCTACGACGCCGAGCACAAGCCGGGCGTCTCCAACCTGCTCACCATCCACTCCACCCTCACCGGCAAGTCGATCGCCGAGCTGGAGCAGGAGTACGAGGGCAAGATGTACGGCGCGCTCAAGACGGACCTGGCCGAGATCATGGTCGACTTCGTCACGCCGTTCCGCGAGCGCACCCAGCAGTACCTGGACGACTCGGAGACCCTCGACTCGATCCTCGCCAAGGGTGCCGAGAAGGCGCGTGCGGTCGCGGCCGAGACCCTCGCCCAGGCCTACGACAGGGTCGGTTTTCTGCCCGCCAAGCACTGAGTCGAGCACGCGGCGAAGCGAAGCGCTGCACATCACTTCGGCCACGGCTGCCCGGGAGGCGGCCGTGGCCGTACAGTCGATAGCCGGACGGCCGGGTACGAACCCGACATGCGTCCGCCCATCACGACCGACGGGAGATGACGTGGGGACCGTAACGATCGGCGTCTCGATCGCGGTCCCGGAGCCTCACGGCAGCCTGCTCCAGGAGCGGCGCGCGGGCTTCGGCGACGCCGCGGCCCATGGCATCCCCACGCACGTCACGCTGTTGCCGCCCACGGAGATCGGCTCCGCCGAACTGCCGACCGTGGAGGCCTATCTCGGCGAGGTCGCCGCCATGGGCCGGCCGTTCCCGATGCGGCTGTGCGGGACCGGTACGTTCCGGCCGCTGTCACCGGTGGTGTACGTCCGGGTGGTCCAGGGCGCGGACGACTGCGCCTGGCTGCAGCAGCGGGTCCGGGACGCGTCCGGGCCGCTCGACCGTGAGCTGCAGTTCCCGTACCACCCGCACGTGACCGTCGCGCACGGGATCGACGAGGCCGCGATGGACCGGGCGTTCGCCGAGCTCGCGGACTTCGAGGCGGAGTGGCCTTGTATGGGGTTCGCGTTGTACGAGCAGGGTGCGGACGGGGTGTGGCGAAGGCTGCGTGACTACGCTTTCGGGAGCTCTGTCGTGCCTCCTCAGGTGGGGCATGCGGAGCGGGGGAGCATCGCGAGTCGGTAGGCCGCGGGCCGGCATCAAATCGGCAGCCTTCTCTCAAATCGGCAATCGCCGGAACACCGAACGTGGCGCGTGCCTGAGCCCCGACATCACCACCCTCAAGACGCCCGGCACCCACACCACCTCCGACCGTCGCCGCAGGCCCAGCTCGATCGCCGTCGCCACCGCCTCCGGTGTGGTGGCCAGCGGGGCTTCCTCCAGGCCCCTCGTCATCTTCGTCCGGACGAACCCCGGCCGTACGACCATCACGTGCACGCCCGTGCCGTGCAGCGCGTCGCCCAGCCCCTGCGTGAAGGCGTCCAGGCCGGCCTTGCTGGAGCCGTAGATGAAGTTGGAGCGGCGGGCGCGTTCCCCGGCGACCGAGGAGAGGACGACCAGGGAGCCGTGGCCCTGGCTCTGCAGGGCCCGCGCTGCGACCAGGCCCGCCGAGACGGCGCCCGTGTAGTTGGTCTGGGCGACGCGCACGGCGTTGACCGGTTCGCGTTCGTCGGTCGCCTGGTCGCCGAGGATGCCGAAGGCGAGCAGGACCAGGTCGACGTCGCCGTTGGCGAAGACCTTGCCGAGGGCCGTCTCGTGGGACTCGGGGTCGAGCGCGTCGAAGGCCACGGTGTGGACGTCGGGGCCGAGGGCGCGCAGCTGTTCGGCGGCCTGGTCGAGGGCGGGGGAGGGGCGGCCGGCCAGCCAGACCGTGCGGGTGCGGCGGGCGATCAGCCGGCGCGCGGTGGCCAGCGCGATCTCCGACGTACCGCCGAGGACGAGCAGGGACTGGGGCATTCCGAAGGCGTCCTTCACGGCAACTCCTGAGGGCTGGAGGAGGGCTAGAGACCGAGGCGGCGGGACAGGTCGGAGACGAACACTCCGCGTGGGTCCAACTCCGCGCGCAGGGCACGGAATTCGGCGAGTCGTGGGTACATCGCGGCGAGCAGGTCGGGACGGAGCCGGGCGTCCTTGGCGAGGTAGACGCGGCCGCCGGCGCCCGCGACCTCCTCGTCCAGTTCGTCGAGGAATGCCCCGAGGCCGGGCAGCCCGGCGGGGATGTCGAGGGCCAGGGTCCAGCCGGGCACGGGGAAGGAGAGCCAGCCCGGGTCGGCCTCGCCGAAGCGCTTGAGGACGGCAAGGAAGGACGGGCAGCGGCGCTCGGAGATCCGGGCCACGATCCGGCGCAGGGCGGCCTCCTGGCCGTGTCCGACGACGAACTGGTACTGGACGAAGCCGGTCCGGCCGTAGACGCGGTTCCAGTGCGGGACGCCGTCCAGGGGGTGGAAGAACGCGGAGATGCGCTGGAGCTGGCCGGTCCGGGCGCGGGGTGCCTTGCGGTACCAGAGTTCGTTGAAGAGGCCGACGGTGGCGGGACCCAGCAGGCCGTCGGGGACGTGGGCGGGGGCGGGCGGGAGCTCGCGGGGGCGGAAGGCCAGCGGGGCGCGCCCGGCGCGGGTGTTCCCGGCGAGCGCCTCCCTGGGCGCGTGGTCGCCGCGGGTGAGCACCGCGCGCCCGGTCGCCGCCCCGCGCGCGAGCAGGTCGATCCAGGCGACCGAGTAGCGGTATCGGTGGTCGGTCGCGGTCAGGCGGGCCATCAGGTCGTCGAGGTCGGCGGTGCGTTCGGTGTCGACGCTCATGTACGACGTCTCGACGGGGAGGAGGCGGACGGTCGCCGTGAGGATCACTCCGGTCAGACCCATGCCGCCGGCCGTCGCGTCGAACAGCGGGGTGCCGCGGCTCACCGTGCGGACCTGGCCGTCGGCGGTGAGGAGTTCGAAGGACAGCACGTGACGGGAGAACGATCCCGAGACATGGTGGTTCTTGCCGTGGATGTCGGCGCCGATCGCGCCGCCCACCGTCACCTGGCGGGTCCCCGGGGTCACCGGGACGAACCAGCCGAGCGGCAGCAGCACCTCCAGCAGGCGGTGCAGCGAGACCCCGGCGTCGCACAGCACGGTGCCGCCGTCCGCGTCGATGGCGTGGACGCGGTCCAGGCCCGTCATGTCGAGCACGGCGCCGCCGGCGTTCTGGGCCGCGTCCCCGTAGGCCCGGCCGAGGCCCCGCGCGATACCGCCGCGCGCCCCGCAGGTGCGGATCGCGTCCGCCGCCTCCTGATAGGTCCGGGGACGGATCAGGCGGGCGGCGGTGGGGGCGGTGCGGCCCCAGCCGGTGACGGGGACGGTCTCTCCAGACATACGGTGACCGTAACGCCCGTTATGAGCAATTAGCGCTATTGGCCACGAGGGATCGCCTGACTCCCCGAAACGGGTGATTATCCGAATGTCGCTCAATATGGTCGTAGCTTTGGCGGGGTGAGGGTGAACAGTGAGTCCAATGGACGACATGGACCACCGGATCCTCTCCGCACTGCACGCCTGCGGCGCCGATCCACGCGTCGCGTCGGCCGCGCGTGGTCTCTCCCTCGCCGGTGAGCACGGCGCGCTCTGGCTCGCGGCGGGCCTCGCCGGGGCCGCCGTGGACGGCGGGCGGCGCGGCGCCTGGCTGCGCGGCACGGCGCTCGTCGCGGTCGCGCACCTCGGCAGCATGGGCGTCAAACGGGTCGTACGCCGGGCCCGCCCCGCGCATGTCCGGCCCCGGATGCGCACCGCGGGCCGGCACTCCTTCCCCAGCTCGCACGCCACCTCCGCCGCGGCCGCAGCCGTCGCCTTCGGGGCGCTCGGGGTGCCCGCCCTCGCGCCCCTCGCCGCCGCCATGTGCCTGTCCCGGCTGGTCGTCGGCGTGCACTTCCCGTCCGACGTGGCGGCCGGCGCGGCCCTCGGGGCGCTCACGGCCCGCGCCGGGGCGCGCTGGATGAGCGGAGGCGGCCGTGACTGAGACCGCGCACGCCGCCGCGAAGGGAGTCGCCGAACCGACGCCCGCGGAGCGGGCTGCCGCGACGGCCCCGGCGAAGGGCGCTGCTGAAACGACTCTGCGCGAACAGCGCGCCCACCCCTCCCGGGCCCACGGACCGGCACCCGCGCGGGTCACCCCCGGCGGCCTCCTCACGGGCCTGCTGCGGACCACCCGCCCCAAGCAGTGGGTCAAGAACACCCTCGTCGTCGCCGCCCCGGCCGCCGCCGGCCGGCTCTTCTCGGTGCCCGCGCTCGGCCGCCTCGCCCTGACCTTCGCCCTCTTCACGGCCTGCGCCGCCGCCGTCTACCTGATCAACGACGCCCGGGACGCCGAGGCCGACCGCGCCCACCCCGTCAAGTGCCGCCGCCCGGTCGCCGCCGGACAGGTCCCGGTGCCCGTCGCCTACGCCGTAGGCGGCCTCCTGGCCGTCCTCGCACCCCTGCTCGCGGCCCGTCTCACCCCACCCCTCGTCCCGGTCCTCCTCACCGCCTACCTGGGCATGCAACTGGCGTACTGCGTCGCCCTGAAGCACGTCCTGGTCGTCGACCTCGTCGTCGTCACCACCGGCTTCCTGATGCGGGCGATGATCGGCGGGGTCGCCCTCGGCATCCCGCTGTCCCGCTGGTTCCTGATCACCACCGGCTTCGGCGCGCTCTTCATGGTGGCGGCCAAGCGCTACTCCGAGGCCGTGCAGATGACCGGGAAGGCGGGCGCCACGCGCGCGTTGCTCACCGAATACACCACCGGCTACCTCCGCTTCGTCTGGCAGCTGGCCGCCGGAGTCGCCGTCCTCGCCTACTGCCTGTGGGCGCTGGAGGGCCACGACGGGCCCGGCGCCGGCCTGCTGCCCTGGCGCCAGCTGTCCATGGTCGCCTTCATCCTGGCGATCCTCCGGTACGCCGTCTTCGCCGACCGCGGCACCGCCGGCGAACCCGAGGACGTCGTCCTGGGCGACCGCGCCCTCGCCCTGATCGGCCTGGCCTGGCTGGCCATGTACGGCCTCGCGGTGGCCCACTGGTGACCGCGCCCGCGCGCGAGCTGATCGGCTTCGCGACCGTCGGCCTGCTCGCCTACGCCGCCGACCTCGGCCTCTTCAGCTGGCTGCGCGGCCCGGCCGCCCTCGACCCGCTCACCGCCAAGTCCCTGTCCTTCGTGGCGGGCTGCACGGTCGCCTACCTCGGCAACGCCTGCGGCACCTACCGCCACACCCGCGCGGCCGGGGTACGCCCCTACGCCGTCTTCTTCGCCGTGAACCTCGCCGGCGCCCTGGTCCAGCTGCTCTGCCTCGCCGTCAGCCACTACGGACTCGGCCTCACCTCCCAGCGCGCCGACACCGTCTCCGGCGCGGTCGTCGGCATGGCGCTGGCAACGATCCTGCGCTTCTGGGGTACCCGGACATTGGTGTTCCGCGGAGGGGGCAGAGTCGGATCATGGACTGGCTGAGAAAACTCCCCGTCGTCGGCCCCCTCGTGGGCTGGCTGATGACGACGCACGCGTGGCGGTCGTACGAGCGGCTCGACCGGGTGAAGTGGTCCCGGCTCGCCGCCGCCATGACCTTCATCAGCTTCGTCTCGCTCTTCCCGCTGCTGACCGTCGGCGCCGCGATCGGGGCCGCCACGCTGAGCGGGTCGCAGCAGCAGGACCTCCAGAAGAAGATCGCCGACCAGGTGCCCGGCATCTCCGACCAGCTGGACATCCACTCCCTGGTCCAGAACGCCGGCACCGTCGGTCTCATCGCCGGTGCCGTCCTGCTGTTCACCGGCATCAACTGGGTCGGGCAGATGCGGGACTGCCTGCGCGCGGTGTGGCAGCTGCCCGACAAGGACCAGAACCCGATCCTCGCCAAGGCCAAGGACGGCGTGATCCTGATCGGCTTCGGCGGCGCCGTGCTCGTCACGCTCGCCGTCTCCACGCTCGCCTCGGCGGCGGTCGGCTGGACGGCCCGGCAGCTCGGCATCGCCGAACACAGCTGGGGCAGCCTGCTCCTGCGGACCGCCGCGTTCCTCGTCGCCGTGGTGGCCGACTTCCTGCTCCTGCTCTACGTCCTCACCCTGCTGCCCGGCGTCGAACCGCCGCGCCGCCGCCTGCTGGTCGCGGCCCTGATCGGCGCGGTGGGCTTCGAACTCCTCAAGCTGCTGCTCAGCGGCTACATCCAGGGCATCGCCGGAAAGAGCATGTACGGTGCGTTCGGTGTCCCGGTGGCCCTGCTGCTGTGGATCAACTTCACCGCCAGGATAGTCCTGTACTGCGCCGCCTGGACGGCGGAGGAGACCACCGCCGAGTTCAGGGACGAGTCCGCCGGCGCACCAGATCCGGCAGCGGCCAACGGCGGTTGACCAGGTACGCCGCGCCCACCAGCAGCAGCACCGCGCCGCCCGCGATCCCCAGCGCCACCCCGACCCCGCCGGAGCCGTTGGCGGAGGAGGCGGCCACCGGCTTCGAGCTCGCCGCCCCGTCCTTCCCGACGGCACTGGCCCGCGGCGAGGCGCTGGAGGCCACGGCCCCCTTGGGCGGCACCAGCTCACCCACCGGAGTCACCTTGCCGGCCGCCTGGAAACCCCAGTCGAACAGCTTGGCCGTCTCCTTGTAGACCTCGTTGTGCTCCTTCTTCTCCGGGTTCATCACGGTGACCAGCAGCACCCGGCCATTCCGCTCGGCGACCCCGGTGAAGGTGGCGCCCGCGTTGGTGGTGTTGCCGTTCTTCACCCCCGCGATGCCCTGGTACACCGGGACGTCGACGTCACCGCTCAGCAGCCGGTTGGTGTTCTGGATCTCGAAGGACCCGCGGACCGGCCTGCCCTTCGCGTTCTTCGCCGTGTCGCCCGGGAAACTGGCCCGCACGGTCGAGCAGTACTCCCGGAAGTCCTTCTTCTGCAGTCCGGAACGCGCGAACAGCGACAGGTCGTACGCCGACGACACCTGCCCCGGCTGGTCGTACCCGTCCGGACTCACCACGTGGGTGTCCAGCGCCTGGAGTTCGTCCGCGTGGTCCTGCATGTCCCGGACCGTCTGCTCGACCCCGCCGTTCATCGCGGCCAGCACGTGCACGGCGTCGTTCCCGGAGCGCAGGAACACCCCGAGCCAGAGGTCGTGGACCGTGTAGGTCTGGCCCTCCTTTATCCCGACCAGGCTGGAACCGGCGCCGATGCCCGCGAGGTCGGCCGGCACCACCTTGTGCGGGGTCGACTTCGGGAACCGGGGCAGCACGGTGTCCGCGAAGAGCATCTTCAGGGTGCTCGCCGGTGGCAGCCGCCAGTGCGCGTCGTGGGCGGCGAGCACCTCGCCCGACTCCGCGTCGGAGACGATCCAGGACCGCCCCGTGATGTCCTTCGGCAGCACCGGCACCCCGGCGGCCAGGTTCACCTGGGTACCGGGCTGCCCGAGCCGGGTGCCCCCCACCGTCGACATGTTCGCCGGGGGAGTGGCCGACGGAGTCGTGGACGGGGTCGGCGCGGCGAGCGCGGCCGGTGCGGTGGACGACAGGGACAGCAGGGCGGCAGAGGCGACCAGCAGCGCGCGGCTGGCCTTCGGCTTCGGAGCGGGCACGGACGAGAACGTACCCGCCACGGAGGGCGAAGTCCCGTCACCGACTCCACCCCGGAATCGGAACCGGACAGCGGACGGCGATACTGAGTCCATGAAGCTCAGCCGTCCGGTCTCCTGGTTCCTGCTCGCGTTCGGGGTGTGGAGCTGGTTCATCTGGATCACTTTCGTCAAAAACCTCGTCAAGGACGGCAGCGGACTCGCCTTCGACGACGGGCATCCCACGGCGTACTTCTGGATCCACCTGACGCTGGCCGTCGTGTCCTTCGTATTGGGGACGGTCATCGGGGTCATCGGGTTGCGCGGAGTCCGCGCACTGCGCCGTACGTCATAGAAACCGGACAGGGAAGAGCCCAGGCGCCCGCCCCACCCGGGTCCGCCGACCCGGGTGGGCGCCCCGTCCGACATCACGGTCATCGAACTCGCGTCGAAGCAGGCCTGACCCGAACCGCCGCGCGCTCGCTGTGGAAGAGCTGTGAAATCCGGCGGAAACAAGCCATCGGTAAGTTCTTCCTCATCTAGTCAGATCACTCTTCCCCCACATGAAACTCCTGTGGTTAGGTGAGCCGCGTCACTTAGGGGAGTGGCACCTGTGGAGGGCCTGGGTAGGGCCTGGAACGGACCCGTGCTGGTCCTGGGGAGGGCACCAACCATGCGATCTGTTCGCATGCGGATTCTCGTGACACTTGTCGTTCTGGTGGTCGTGGGGATCGGCGGCTGGCAGCTGCTGCCGTCGCAGGAGAACAAGAACAAGACGATCACCGTCGGTACGACCGACGCCGTCACCTCGCTCGACCCGGCCGGCGCCTACGACGCCGGTTCCTGGGCGTTGTTCAACAACGTCTTCCAGACGCTGCTCACCTTCGCGCCCGGCGGTGTCCAGCCGGTGCCGGACGCCGCCGAGAGCTGCGCGTTCACGGACTCCGGCCTGCGGACGTACCGCTGCGTGGTGCGCGACGGGATCACCTTCCCGAGCGGCCGGGCGATGACCGCCGAGGACGTGAAGTACTCCTTCGACCGGGTCAAGAAGATCAACTCGGATGTCGGCCCGGCCTCCCTGCTCTCGACGCTCGGCTCGGTGACCGCCACCGGCAGGACCGTCACCTTCCACCTGTCGTCCGCGGACGCGACGTTCCCGTTCAAGCTGGCCACCGGCGCCGGGGCGATCGTCGACAAGGACAAGTACCCGGCGGACAAGCTGCGCACCGACGACTCGGTGGACGGCACCGGCCCGTACATCCTGACGTCGTACACGAAGGACAAGCAGGCGACCCTGCGGCCCAACGGCAGCTACAAGGGCGAGCTGAGCGGCACCGGCCGCCCCGTCGAGCTGCGCTACTACGCCGACTCGGCCAAGCTCGCCACCGCGTACAAGGCCAAGCAGGTCGACGTGGCGACCCGGACGCTGCCGCCCGGCATGGTCTCCAAGCTGTCGCCGAGCGACCCCGACCAGCGCGTCCTGGAGTCGGACAGCTCCGAGACCCGCAACCTGTACCTGAACACCCGCAAGAAGTCGCCGTTGTACGACGTGCTGGTCCGCCGGGCCATGGCCTGGCTGGTCAACCGCGAGGAACTGGCCTCGACCGTGTACGACGGCACGGTCCAGCCGCTGTACTCGCTGATCCCGAGCGGCCTCACCGGCCACACCACGTCCTTCTTCGACACCTACCCGACCCAGAGCGTCGCCAAGGCGAAGGCGCTCCTGGAGGAGGCCGGCGTCAGCACGCCCGTCGAGTTCACCTTCGGCTACGGCATCGGCCACGGCGCGGGCGCCGAGGAGGCCGCCGCGCTGAAGAAGCAGCTGGAGGCGGGCGGCCTGTTCAAGGTCGACGTCAAGGGTTACGAGTGGACCGACTTCCAGAAGTCGTGGGCCGAGGGGAAGATGGACGCCTGGGCGGTCGGCTGGGTCGCCGACTACCCCGACCCGGACACCTTCGGCGCCTCCCTGGTCGGCAGCGACTCCGTGATGAGCACCGGCTACAGCAACAAGGCCGTCGACAGCCTCCTCCGGAACAGCCAGCAGTACGCCGACCGCAGCCGGGCCGAGGAGGACTTCCGCACCGTCCAGACGGACGTGGCGAACGACGTCCCGCTGATCCCGCTGTGGCAGCGCACCGACTACGTCCTCAGCAGCGAGGACGTGGGCGGAGCCCAGAACCTCAACGACAGCACGGGCGTCTTCCGCCTGTGGAGTCTGAACTGGATCTGACGGGCGTGCTCAGACGCAGCGCCTTCCGGCTGCCCCGGCACCCGGCGTCCGTCGGCCTGGCCCGGCACCGGGTCCGGGACCACCTGGCCGCGTGGGGCCACGGCCCCGACACCCCGGCGGTCGGCGACGCCCTGCTCCTCCTCTCCGAACTGGCCACCAACGTCGTCCGCCACGGCCCCCTGCGGGAGCGGGAGTTCGAGGTCGCGGTGACCGCCCTGGCCGACGGCTCCTGCCTGATAGAGGTCTCGGACGAGGGCCGCGCGGAACCCCGCCTGCGGATCGTCCGGGAGGACGACGAGACCGGCCGGGGCCTGCACCTGGTGGAGACGATCGCGGCGGCGTGGGGGGTGTGGAGCAGGGGAGCCCACGGCAGAACCGTGTGGGCGTTGATCTCGGTCGACCCGTAGCCGTGTACGGCTGCGGCGCCGTCGTGGCTGCTCTCGCAGTTCCCCGCGCCCCTAAAGAAGGGCGCCGCGGTGCGCGCCCCTTCAGGGGCGCTGGGGGCCCCGGCCGAAGCCTGGGGGAGGAACTGCGCGACCAGCCCCCGCTCACCCGCACCCGGAACTCAGCCGCAACGCAACGTCACCGTCACCGCCAGCCCCTCCCCCGGAGAGGTCCGCACACACACCTCACCCCCGTGTGCCTCCACCACCCCCTGCACGATCGCCATCCCCAGCCCGCTCCCCTCCGCACTGCCCACCCGGAAGAACCGGTCGAAGATCCGCCCCGCGTCCTCCTCCCCGAGCCCCGGTCCCTCGTCGGCCACGCAGACCCGCACCACCCCGTCCGCACGCTCCACCCCCAGCCGCACGGCGGCGTCACCGGGCGTATGGACACGCACGTTGGCCATCAGGTTTCCCAGCACCTGCCGCAGCCCCGACTCGTCCGCCCGCACCAGCACCGCCCCGTCGGCCTCCACGGCCACCGGCCGCCCCGGCTGCTGCGCCCGCAGGTCCTCCGCCGCGTCCCGCACCAGCCGGCTCACGTCGACGTTCCGGAACCGGATCTCCGGCCGCTGGTCGAGCCGGGCGAGCAGCAGCAGCTCGTCCACCAGGCGGCCCATCCGGTCCACTTCGCCGTGCATCCGGTCCCAGGCCCGCCGCCGCTCCCCGGGCTCGCTCAGCATCCCCTTCTCGTACAGCTGGAGATAGCCCCGGATGGCGGCGAGCGGCGTGCGCAGCTCGTGCGAGGCGTCGGCGACGAACCGGCGCAGCTGGGCCGCGCTGCGCTCGCGGGTCCGGTACGCCGTCTCCACCTGGTGCAGCATGGCGTTGAGGGCCAGCCGCAGCTGCTCGACCTCCTCCGTCGGATGCCGGCTGGAGGGCACCCGCCGGGTCAGGTCGCCCTCGGCGATCGCCGACGACGTCTCCACCATGTCCTCCAGCGGCCGCAGCCGTTGCCGCACGCTGTACATGGTCAGACAGCACAGCAGTGCGAGCAGCAGCGAGCCGACCGCGAAGTCGAGCTTGAGCGCCTTGCCGATGCCCTTGTGCAGCAGCTCGGTCGAGGTGGCCAGCAGGATGTAGGGGCCGTCGGCGAGCCGGGTCGCCGTCACCCGGTAGGACGCGCCGTGCACGTCGACGTCGTGCGGGTCGGGCGCGGCGGCCAGAGCGCGCGGGTCGGACACGGCGGCGGCGAGGGAGCGCTGGGCCTCGGTCGGTCTCATGTCGAAGACGGAGATCGCGTCGCCCTTGGTGTCGATGACCGCGAAGATCGAGTCCGGGGTCGGGTCGGATTCGGCGGGGGTGATCCGCTCACGGACCACGCCGAGCGCGCTCAGCGAGTCGACCTGCCGCAGCGTCAGTCCCGAACTCCCCAGCGAAACACGCGTCTTGAGCAGTTCGGAGTCCACCTGGTCGAGCAGGTACAGCCGCATGCCCATGATGCTCACGGTGGTCGCCACCACGATGCCGACGGCCAGCAGCCCGACGTTGGTCAGGGTCAGCTTGCCGCGCAGCGAGTGCAGTCCGTGCCGGTGCCGGTGCTCGCCGAGGTTCATGTCAGGCCGTACCCGACGCCCCGCCGGGTGGTGATCACCGGCGCGCCCAGGGCGTCGAGCTTGCGCCGCAGGTAGCTGATGTAGGTCTCCACGACCGTCGACTCGGAGGGCATGTGCTCGTACTGCCAGACATGCCTGAGCAGTTGCTCCTTCGGCACGATCCGGCCGCCGTTGCGCACCAGGAAGCGCAGCAGCGCGTACTCGGTCGGGGTCAGCTCGACCGTGCGGCCGGCGCGGTGCACCGAGTACGTCGTCTCGTCCAGCTCCAGGTCGCCGTAGCGCAGCGGCGGGCGCTGCTGGATGACGTCGGCCGGACGGGTGCGGCGCAGCACGGCGCCGATCCTCGCGACGACCTCGTCGATGTTGAACGGCTTGGTGATGTAGTCGTCGCCGTAGCCGAGCGCCCCGACTATCTCCGCCGGGGCGTCCCGCGCGGTCAGGAACACCAGCGCCAGGTCCGGCTGCCGGGCGCGCAGCTCCCGCCCCAGCGCCCGCCCGTCGCCGTCCGGCAGCATCACGTCGAGCAGGGCCGCGTCCGGCCGGGTGCGCTCGGCCAGCGCGAGGGCGTCCCGGACCGTGCCGGCCGCCATCACCTCGAACCGGTGGTAGCGCAGGGCGATGGCGAGGACGTCCGCGATGCTCGGCTCGTCCTCCACGATCAGCACGGTGCTGCCTGGAGCCGTCATGCCCCCAGTATCGGCGCCGCCACCGACAGCCGGGGGCGCGCAGCTTTGGAGTTCCTTGAGAGTCATGCGCGCCCCGTGTCCGGCGCGCGGCCCGCTGCGGATCCTGTTGCCCAGGACCTGGGGGGACCAACCGACCGAAGTGATCTACGACAAGGAGCTGTTGATCGTGACGGCATTGGCACGGTGGTGCTATCGGCACCGGCTGGTGGTCCTGTTGCTGTGGGTGGGGGCACTCGTCGGCGTGGGCTTCTCGGCCTCGGCGGCGGGCACGAACTACGCGAACGTCTTCTCCCTCCCCGACACGGACTCCAAGACCGCGTACGACCTGATGGAGAAGGCCTTCCCGAACACCTCCGGTGACACGGACACGGTGGTGTGGAAGGTCGACAGCGGCTCGGTGACGGACAGGGCGGTCCAGGGCCGTGTCCAGCCGGCCCTGGACAAGATCGCCAAGCTGCCCGGCGTGGGCGCGGTCTCCAGCCCGTACGCTGGTGCCCGGGGGTCGGCGCAGATCAGCAAGGACGGCACGATCGCCTACGCCCAGCTGACCTTCACCAAGCGGGCGAACGAAATACCCAAGGAGCAGGTGCAGAAGGTCCTCGACACCGCCCGGGACGCCGAACGGTCCGGTCTCCAGGTCGAGTTGGGCGGCCAGGCCATCCAGCGCGTCCAGGAACCGCCGCAGGGCCTGTCCGAGATGGTCGGCATCATCGCGGCGGCGGTCGTGCTGTTCCTCGCCTTCGGCTCGTTCTTCGCGATGACCCTGCCCATCGCGATCGCCGTCTTCGGCGTCGGCATGGGCCTGTTCTCCACCCAGCTGCTCAGCCACACCACCGACATCCCCGACATCGCGCCTCTGCTCGCCTCCCTGATCGGCCTGGGCGTCGGCATCGACTACGCCCTGTTCATCGTCACCCGGCACCGGCGCGGCATCCTGCGCGGCCTGGACCCGGAGGAGTCGGCGGTCACCGCCCTCAACACCTCCGGCCGGGCCGTGCTGTTCGCGGGCGGCACGGTCTGCATCGCGCTGGCCGGCATGCTGGTCACGCGGCTGCGCTTCCTGGACGGCGTGGTCATCGGCACCTCCCTCACGGTCGTCCTCAGCGTCCTCGCGGCCACCACCCTCCTGCCCGCCCTGCTCGGCTTCCTCGGTCCGCGCGTCCTCAGCCGCCGTCAGCGCCGCCGGCTGGCCGCGGAGGGTCCGGAGCCCGAGAAGGCGAGCGGCCTCGCGGCCCGTTGGTCGGCGAACGTGGAGAAGCGGCCGCGCCGCATCGCCGCGCTGGCGGTGGTCGTCATGGCCGTGCTGGCCATCCCGGTCCTCTCCCTCCGCCTCGGCGCCACCGACCAGGGCAACGACGACGCGTCCACGACCACCAGGAAGGCCTACGACCTGCTCGCCGAGGGCTTCGGCCCCGGCTTCAACGGCCCTCTCCAGGTGGTCAGCGCCGGCGGCGACACGGCGAAGCTGGTCCAGGGCCTGCGGTCGACCCCGGGCGTCGCCCAGGTGGCCGAGCTGCCCCCGTCGCAGGGCGTCACGGTCATCCAGGTGGTCCCGACCACCTCCCCGCAGTCCAAGGAGACGGACGACCTCATCGACACCCTGCGCGACCGGGTGATCCCGAAGGCGGGGGCGGAGGCGCACGTGGGCGGTGTGACGGCGGTGTCGAAGGACTTCGCCTCCGTCACCGGCGACCGTCTGCCCCTCTTCGTGGCGACCATCATCACTCTGGGCTTCCTGCTGCTCCTGGTCGCCTTCCGCTCCCTGGTCGTCCCGCTGACGGCCGCCCTGATGAACCTGATCGCGGCGGCGGCCTCCTTCGGCGTCCTGGTGGCGGTCTTCCAGTGGGGCTGGGGCCTGGACCTGCTGGGCCTCGGCAAGGAGGGCCCGATCAACGCGTTCCTCCCGGTCATCATGCTCTCCCTGCTCTTCGGCCTCTCCATGGACTACCAGGTGTTCCTGGTGAGCCGGATGCACGAGGAGTGGGTGCACACCAGGGACAACGCGCGGGCGGTCCGGGTGGGTCTCGCCGAGACCAGCCGCGTCATCAACTCCGCGGCCCTGATCATGGTCTGCGTCTTCCTGGCCTTCGTCCTGAGCGGCGACTCGGGCGCGGCGATGGCGGGCGTGGGCCTGGCGGCCGCGGTCGCCCTGGACGCCTTCATCCTCCGTACGGCCCTGGTCCCGGCGGCGATGCACCTGCTCGGCAGGTCCAACTGGTGGCTGCCGGCCTGGCTGGACAAGCGGCTCCCGCACCTCGCGGTGGAACCCTCGGAGGCGGCGGCCCCGGAGCCGGCCGCGCCCACCGGTCCGGCCACGGCCGTCCACGGCTTCGTCCGCACGGCGGACGGCGACCCGGTGGAGGCGGCCTCGGTCACCCTGATGTCCGAGGGCGGCCGTCGGCTGGACCGCGTGACCTCCCTGGCGGACGGCTCCTACATCGTGTCGGTCCCGGCACCGGGGGCCTACCTGCTGGCGGTGGCGTCCGCGTCGTACGGCTCGAAGGCCCGGCACGTCACGGTGGTGGACGGGCCGCTGGTGTACGACGTGGAGCTGACCGGGGACGAGGTGGACGCGGTCAGTTAGCCGAGCGTCCGGCCCTGCCCCCGGGGTCCGGCAGCACCCGTGTCATCCCCGGCAGGAAGTCCGTGAACAGCTCGTGCACCTCGAGTACGAGCGGGCGCAGGACCCGGAACCGCGCGAGCAGCACGCCTCGCGCGGTCAGCCGGGCCCCCCGCTCGGCCAGCCGGTAACTCCGCTCCCGCCCCTCGGTCCGGTCGAAGATCCAGTACAGGACCAGCCCCATCTGCGAGAGCCACATCAACTCGGGCAGTACGTCTCGCAGTTCGGGGGCGACCTTCGTCTTCGCGCCCGCCAGCACCTCGCGGTGGACGCGGATCGCCTCCTCGCGCGCGTGCTCGCTCTCCGGGGAGAAGGGGCTGAGCGGGCTGTCGGGGTCGGCGGCGTTCTTGAAGAAGTGGACCGCGAACTCGTGGTAGGGCCGGGCGATGTCCAGCCAGACCTTGAGCACGCCCGCGAGCCGCGCCTCCAGGTCGGTCTCCTTGTCCAGGACCTCGCGGACCGCCACCCGGTGCTCGGCGGCGAGCTGGTCGTAGAAGCCCTGGATCAGGTGTTCCTTGCCGGCGAAGTAGTAGTACGCGTTGCCGACGGAGACCCCGGCCTCCGTGGCGATGGCCCGCATCGTGGTCTTCTCGTAGCCCCGCTCCCGGAACAGGCGCATCGCCGTCTCCAGGATCAGTGCGCGGGTCTGCTCGGACTTGCTCTGGGCAGCGGCCTCGACGGGACCGTCGTTCTTCGCGGACACGGACAGAGCCTAACGAGTGGCGCAGACGCCGCCGGCACAGCCCGGAGGGTTGTAGATCCACCCGATACCGGGTTCGTAAACCCATCCGTCCTCCCGGCGGAAGGTCTTCCCGTTCCCCAGTCCGCCCCGCCACCAGGCGGCGGCGAGCACCGCGCCCCGCGCCAGCCTGGCCCCGGCCGGCGTGCTGAGCCGGTGGGCGAGCGGCCGCTGCTCCCGCAGTGCCCAGAGCACGACGATCCACGCGGCGGTGTCCCGGTAGACCTGCCCCGCGTCGCCGACGACGGTGACCTCGTCGAGGGTGGCCGAGTGGTCGAGTTCGGGGAAGCGGGTCCGGGCCTCGGGCGAGCCCGCCGGGACCAGCTCCAGCGGCACCAGCTGCGGCTGGCGGGCGAGCCAGTCGCGCAGGTGGGTGCAGAGGGTGCACTCGGCGTCGTAGAGGACGGTGAGCCCGCGGACCGGGACGCGCACGGCGCCCCGGTCGGCGGTCGCGGTCACGGCGCTCACGCCCCGGCCGCCGGAGCGGTCCAGCCCTGCGGGGGGACCGGCGGGAGCTGTTCCTTCTCCATGATCCCGCGGCGCCTGATCCGGTTGAGCACGTAGACGTTGCCGAGGTGCATCACGCCGAGCACCAGCAGCACGACGCCGAGCTTGGCGGACAGCGCCTCGAAGATGCCCCGGGTGTCCTCGACCGTGTCGCTGGTGTGCAGGTAGAGCGCGACGAAGCCGAGGTTGACGAGGTAGAAGCCGACGACCAGGAGGTGGTTGACGGCGTCGGCGAGCTGCTCGTTGCCGTGCAGGACGTCGGAGAGGAAGATCCGCCCGTTGCGGCTGAGCGTGCGCGCCACCCAGATGGTCAGACCGATGCTGACGAGCAGGTAGATGACGTAGGCGATGACCGTACGGTCCATGCCCCACCCCTTCTTGAACGCGTTCAAAACGCTGACAGGGATGACTGTAGACCTGGTTTTGAACACGTTCAACTCGGCGGTGGAGTGACCCCGTTCACGCGCGCCGCGCCAGCTCCGGCCGCTTGCTGTAGTCCGTGAAGCCGAGGATGTTCCCCCAGGGGTCGGCGAGCTCGACGGTCCAGCCGGTGGCCACGGAGAACGGCTCGTCGAGCACGGCGATCCCGGCCTCCTTGAGCCGCCTGGCCGCGCCCCGCGCGTCCGGCACCTCCAGCCACACGCGCGGCGACGCCCACACCGCCGGCCGGTGCCCCAGCCCCTCCTCGGCCCGCAACAGGATCCCTGGCGTCTCGCCCCCGACCTTCAGCAGGGCGATCCCGCCCTCGTCGAACCGGAACCCCACCGTGAACCCGGCCCGCTCGTAGAAGGCGACGGCGTCCGCGAGCCTCCCGACGGGCATCACCACGTTGTCGAACCCGAGCAGTTCGTACGACTCGTCATCTGACATACCGTCAGGTTAGAACCGCGCACCCGTACCGGGGGCCGACACGCGGAAGGACCGCGCCGGGCAAAAGCCGAGGGGCCGTTCCTTCCGTACTGCGGAAGGAACGGCCCCTCGCCGGGTTACCGGCGTCCGGTCAGAAGCGGCGCGTGATCAGCGCTCGCTTCACCTCCTGGATCGCCTTGGTGACCTCGATGCCGCGCGGGCAGGCGTCCGTGCAGTTGAAGGTCGTGCGGCAGCGCCAGACGCCGTCGCGGTCGTTGAGGATCTCCAGGCGCTGCTCGGCCGCCTCGTCACGGCTGTCGAAGATGAAGCGGTGCGCGTTGACGATGGCGGCCGGGCCGAAGTACTGGCCGTCGTTCCAGAAGACCGGGCACGAGGACGTGCAGGCCGCGCAGAGGATGCACTTCGTGGTGTCGTCGAAGCGCTCACGGTCCTCGGCGGACTGGAGACGCTCGCGCGTGGGCTCGTTCGTGTCCTTCGTGATCAGGAAGGGCATGACGTCCCGGTACGCCTGGAAGAACGGCTCCATGTCGACGACCAGGTCCTTCAGGACCGTCAGGCCCTTGATGGGCTCGACCGTGATCGGCTTCTCGGGGTTGATGTCCTTGATGAGGGTCTTGCAGGCAAGACGGTTCTTGCCGTTGATCCGCATCGCGTCCGAGCCGCAGATGCCGTGCGCGCAGGAACGGCGGAAGGTCAGCGTGCCGTCGACGTCCCACTTGATCTTGTGGAGGCCGTCGAGGACGCGCTCCTTCGGGTCGATCTCCAGCTGGAAGTCTTCCCAGACCGCGTCCGCGGAGACCTCGGGGTTGAAGCGGCGGACCCGGAAGGTGACCGTGATGTAGGGGGAGTCGGCGAAGCCGGGCTCGGGCTGGCCGGCCGCGTCCGCCTTGTCCAGAACGGGGGTTGCCATCAGTACTTACGCTCCATCGGCTGGTAGCGGGTCTGGACGACCGGCTTGTAATCGAGACGGATGGACTCGGCGCCGTCGTCGCCCACCTCGCGGTACGCCATGGTGTGGCGCATGAAGTTGACGTCGTCGCGGTTGGGGTAGTCCTCGCGGTAGTGACCGCCGCGGGACTCCTTGCGGGCCAGCGCGGAGACCGCCATGACCTCGGCGAGGTCGAGCAGGTTGCCCAGCTCGATGGCCTCCAGCAGGTCCGTGTTGAACCGCTTGCCCTTGTCCTGGATCGAGACGTTCTTGTAGCGCTCGCGCAGCTCCGCGATCTTCTCGACCGCCGTCTTGATCGTCTGCTCGGTGCGGAACACCATGACGTTGGCGTCCATGGTCTCCTGCAGTTCCCTGCGGAGCGTGGCGACCCGCTCGTTGCCCGTCGAGGAGCGCAGCCGCTCGATCTGGGAGACGACGAGCTCGGCCGGGTTCTCCGGGAGCTCCACGTACTCGTGGCCGTGCGCGTACTCGGCGGCCGCGATGCCCGCCCGGCGGCCGAACACGTTGATGTCCAGGAGCGAGTTGGTGCCCAGGCGGTTGGCGCCGTGCACGGAGACGCAGGCGACCTCGCCGGCCGCGTACAGACCCGGGACGACGGTGGTGTTGTCCGCGAGGACCTCACCCTCGACGTTGGTCGGGATGCCGCCCATGGCGTAGTGCGCGGTGGGCTGGATCGGGATCGGGTCCGTGTACGGCTCGATGCCCAGGTAGGTGCGCGCGAACTCCGTGATGTCCGGGAGCTTCGCGTCCAGCTGCTCCGGCGGCAGGTGGGTGAGGTCCAGGTAGACGTGGTCGCCCTCGGGACCGCAGCCGCGGCCCTCGCGGATCTCCGTGTAGATGGAGCGGGAGACGACGTCACGGGACGCGAGGTCCTTCATGACCGGCGCGTACTTCTCCATGAAGCGCTCGCCGTCCTTGTTGCGGAGGATGCCGCCCTCACCGCGGGCGCCCTCCGTCAGCAGGATGCCCATGCGC
>NZ_JAEKKT010000497.1 GCF_019510245.1 Streptomyces sp.
CTCACGCTTGTTCGCGTGCATGCGGTAGATCTTGCCGATGCGCTCCTTCTTGCCCTTGACGGAGTTCAGCACGGCGGTGCCGGACTCCAGGCGGCCCGAGTAGACCCGGACGAAGGTGAGCTTGCCGAGGTGCGGGTCGCTCATGATCTTGAACGCCAGCGCGGACAGCGGCTCGTCGTCGGACGGCTTGCGCTTGACGACCTCCTCCGGGTCGTTCACGGCGTGGCCCTCGATGGCCTCGACGTCGAGCGGGGAGGGGAGGTAGCGCACGACCGCGTCGAGCAGGGGCTGAACGCCCTTGTTCTTGAACGCGGTACCGCAGAACACCGGGGTGACGGTGGTGCCGTCGGACTTGCCGGACGCGATGGTGATACGACGGATCGCGGCGTACAGCTGCTCCTCGGAGGGCTCCTCGCCCTCCAGGTACAGCTCCATGATCTCTTCGTCGTTCTCGGCCACGGCCTCGAGCAGCTTGCCGCGGTACTCCTCGGCAGCCTCGGTGTGGGTGGCCGGGATGTCGACGACGTCGTACATCTCGCCCTTGGTGGCCTCGGCGGACCACACGAGCGCCTTCATGCGGACGAGGTCCACGACGCCCTGGAAGTCGGCCTCGGCACCGATCGGGAGCTGCATGACGATCGGCTGAGCGCCGAGGCGGTCAGAGATCATGTCGACGCAGCGGTGGAACTCGGCACCGGTCCGGTCGAGCTTGTTGACGAAGCAGATGCGCGGAACGCCGTAGCGGTCCGCCTGACGCCACACCGTCTCGGACTGCGGCTCGACACCGGCGACGCCGTCGAACACCGTCACGGCACCGTCGAGCACGCGCAGCGAACGCTCCACCTCGACGGTGAAGTCGACGTGGCCCGGGGTGTCGATGATGTTGATGGTGTGGTCGACGTCTTCCAGCGGCCAGTGACAGGTGGTGGCAGCAGAGGTGATCGTGATGCCACGCTCCTGCTCCTGCTCCATCCAGTCCATGGTGGCAGCGCCGTCGTGGACCTCACCGATCTTGTACGACACACCGGTGTAGAACAGGATCCGCTCGGTGGTGGTCGTCTTGCCCGCGTCGATGTGGGCCATGATCCCGATGTTGCGGACCTTGGCCAGGTCAAGTGAAGTGGTAGCCATAAGGCTTCGGTCTTCTCTCGGTCTCGATGGGGGTAGCGACTACCAGCGGTAGTGCGCGAAGGCCTTGTTGGACTCGGCCATCTTGTGCGTGTCCTCGCGCTTCTTGACGGCCGCACCGAGGCCGTTCGAAGCGTCGAGAAGCTCGTTGAGCAGGCGCTCGGTCATGGTCTTCTCGCGACGGGCGCGGGAGTAGCCGACCAGCCAGCGCAGCGCCAGGGTGTTGGCACGGCCGGGCTTGACCTCGACCGGGACCTGGTAGGTGGCGCCACCGACGCGGCGGGACTTGACCTCAAGCGTGGGCTTGATGTTCTCCAGCGCGCGCTTGAGCGTGATGACCGGGTCGTTGCTGGTCTTCTCGCGCAGGCCCTCCATGGCGCCGTACACGATGCGCTCGGCGGTGGAGCGCTTGCCGTTCAGCAGCACCTTGTTGATCAGGGAGGTCACCAGAGGGGAGCCGTAAACCGGGTCGATGATGACCGGGCGCTTCGGGGCGGGGCCCTTACGAGGCATTCTTACTTCTCCTTCTTGGCGCCGTAGCGGCTGCGGGCCTGCTTGCGGTTCTTGACACCCTGGGTGTCGAGCGAGCCGCGGATGATCTTGTA
>NZ_JAEKKT010000029.1 GCF_019510245.1 Streptomyces sp.
GCGACGATGGCGTACCGCAACGCCTGCCTCAACGCCGTCGAGTACCTGAAGACCTTCGGCTACAGCGGTGAACAGGCCTACCTGCTGCTCGGCTCCGCCCCGATCGAGGGCCGCCTCAGCGGCGTCGTGGACATCCCGAACGCGTGCAGCACCCTCTACCTCCCCACGGCGATCTTCGACTTCGACATCCGGCCGACGGCCGAAGGGCCGCGGAAGGCCGACCGCGGCCAGTGCGCCGTCACCTCCTGAAAGCCCCGTACGTTCCGAAAGGCAAGCCCATGAGCGACCATCTCACCTTCCAGCTGGGCGACTTCACCACCCAGCACGGCGCCACCCTGCGCGGCGCGCACCTCGCCTACACCACGTACGGCGAACTCAACGCGGACAAGTCCAACGTGATCGTCTACCCCACGTGGTACTCCGGCCGCCACTGGGACAACGAATGGCTGATCGGCCCCGGCATGGCCCTCGACCCGGCCGAGTACTTCATCATCGTCCCGAACATGCTCGGCAACGGCCTGTCCACCTCGCCGAGCAACACCCCGCCACCGTACGACCGCGCCCGCTTCCCGCACATCACGGTGTACGACCAGATCGAGGCCCAGTACAAACTGGTGACCGAGGAGTTCGGCGTCGAGAAGATCGCTCTCGTGACCGGCTGGTCGATGGGCGCCGGGCAGACCTTCCAGTGGGCCGTCAGCCCCTTCTGCGGCTCCCCCCGCACCAGCGCCCACAACAAGGTCTTCCTGGAGGGCGTCAAGGCCGCGCTGACCGCCGACGCGGTCTTCAACGGCGGCTGGTACGAGGCGGACAAGTGGCCGACCACCGGACTGCGGGCGCTCGCCCGGGTGTACGCGGGATGGGGCTTCTCGCAGGCGTTCTACTGGGAGAAGGAGTACGAGAAGCTCGGCTACACCTCCCTCGAGGACTTCCTGATCGGCTTCTGGGAGGGCTTCTTCCTCGACGGCCGCGACCCCAACAACCTGCTCACCATGCTGTGGACCTGGCAGAACGGCGACGTCGGTCTCACCCCAGGCTTCGGCGGGGACACCGAGGCGGCGCTCGGCTCCATCAAGGCGACCACGCTCGACATGCCCGCCGAGAAGGACCTCTACTTCCCGCCGGAGGACGAGGCCTGGGCCGTCAGCCACATACCCGGCGCGGAACTCCGCGTGATCCCCGGCATCTGGGGCCACTTCGCCGGCGGAGGCAGCAGCCCGAAGGACACCGAGTTCATCGACACGGGCATCAGGGAACTGCTCGCCAAGCCCGGCGGGTTGGCCTAGTCATGAAGGGCAGACTGCCACACGAGGTCAGCGCCTCGATCGTCGCCTTCGCCACGGTCCTCCTGCTCCTGAGCCCGCTCCACATGCCGACCTGGGCGATCTTCATCACCTGGGCCGGGACGTTCCTGCAGGGCGGTCCGAGCATCGCCAACGCCATCTCCATGATCACCGCCACCACGACGGGCGCGGGGTTCGCGGTGGCGGCCGTGCTCCTCAACCGGGAGACGGGCACCATGTTCGGCACCGGGGAGTTCGCCCAGACCCTGGCACTGGGTGTGGTGATCTTCTTCGTCAACGGCACCCTGCTGGCGACCGGCCGGCTGAAGCCGTTCGCTCTCATCCCGGGAATGTTCTTCGGCTTCGCGTCGACCTTCGCCACGTACTTCGGCGGATTCGGCTATGACGCGGGCAATCTGGGCGCCGCCTTCGTCAGCGCCGCCGCGATGTGCGCCCTCGGCCCGCTCTGCGCCGTCCTGGGACTGCGCCTGATGTTCGCACCGCCTCCCGCCCGCGAGCCGGAGCAGCACCTGACCGAGGAGGTGGCGCCATCGACCACTTAAGCGGCCGGATCCATCGCCGAGAGGCGATCCTCCTTCCCCAGTCCGCCTCTGACAGCCCCGGACGGCCCTCCCCCAAGCCGTCCGGGGCTGTTGCGTGCCGTCGAGTTTGCCGTCCGCACATCGAGGCAACTGCGGTACCTGTGCGCCAGGGACCCTTCCGGAGGACATCATGGACGACCCCACTGACGACGCGGTCGATCTGCACTTCATCGGCAACGCGACCGTCCTGCTGCGCTACGGCGATCTCACCCTGCTCACCGATCCCAACTTCCTGCACCGCGGCCAGTACGCCCATCTCGGCTACGGGCTGCTCAGCCGCCGCCTGACAGAACCGGCCCTCGACATCGGCGACCTCCCCCGGCTGGACGCGGTCGTCCTGTCCCACCTGCACGGCGACCACTGGGACCGGCGGGCCCGACGGCACCTGGACCACACGGTTCCGGTGCTGACCACGCCGCACGCCGCCCGCCGTCTCAGGACGCTGCAGGGCTTCCGGCGCACGGCGGGGCTGCGCACCTGGCAGGGCCACACCCTCCGGCGCGGCGACGTACAGGTCCGTGTCACCGCGCTGCCCGGCCGTCACGCCGGACATCCCCTGCTGCGCGGTCTGCTGCCCCCGGTGATGGGCAGCATGCTCGAGTTCGGCCCCGCGGGAAGCCCGCCGCGTCTGCGCCTGTACATCTCGGGCGACACACTGGTGTACGACGGCCTGGACGAGATCGCCCGGCGTTTCCCGGCCGCCGATCTGGCGGTGCTGCACCTGGGCGGCACACGCCTGCCCGGCGGCTTCGTGGTGACCATGGACGGCGCCCAGGGAGCGGAACTGGCCCGGCGCCTCGACCCCCGGCTGATCCTCCCCGTCCACTACCACGACTACACGGTGATGCGGTCCCCCCTCGACGCGTTCCTCGCCGAGGTCGACGCCGCCGGGCTCGGCGAACGACTCGTCCACTGCCGTCACGGGCAGCGCGCGCGGATAGCTGCCGCGCCGGGTGCCGTGCCGAGGGTCTCCTGACCGCACCGCGGGTCTCGTGTCCGGCGTCCCCGCCCCACTGCCGCGCCGCTACGCGCAGTGTCTCGACGCTGGTGAATGACGGGGGCCGCCGCTGCTGGTTCAGGCCCCGAGCTTGGCCACCATGGTGTTCAGCGTGCCGGCCAGCGCGTCGAGTTCCCGGTCCGTCGGAGGGTCCGTGTCGATCCGGCGGGCGAGTTCCTCGCCGGAGAGGATGTCCATGGCTCCCGCGTACCGGTCGGAGTCCGTTTCGTCGGTGGCGATCACCTGGGCACGGCCCTCGAGAACCACGAGTGTGGAGGAGTCGGGCGCCGCGAGCAGTTCTCGTACGTGGTCACGGGTGACCGGACCGGGCGTCTCGGGCCGGCGGCCGGTGCTCTCGACTCCGGCCAGGGGCTCGTCGTCGGCGGTACCGCCCCGCGTTCCGTAGCCCTCGACGGCACTCGCCGTACCCGGCACAAGCCGGTTGTGTGCCTGGCTCTCGCCACCGGAGTGGGCTCCCGGCTCCTCCTCGCTGCGCGCCCGGGCGTACCGGTCCGGGCCGTCGGGCAGCGGTCGTTCCTCGTCGGCTTCGTCCTCGCGTTCGCCCTCTGCCTGAGAGGGGGTCGTCCGGGGCGGATCGGAGAGGGGGCGGGTTCCTGCGGGATCGGTCGACATGTCGTCGTCCCGGTCGCCCTCGGCCTGGGAAGGTGTGTACTCGGTCATCGGGGCCCCTCCAGGATCATCCGGCGTCACGAACAGAGTCATCCGCCGGGCACGAGCGCTGGGACCGGTCCCCGACCGCGGGTATGCGGTGACGTGCGGATCCTCGTGTGGGCGTGCCGGGTGCCCGCCGCGTCTTCGACGAAACGAACCGTGGGGGTGAGGAGCGTGTAACCGGGCGGTAGGCGGTCCCATCCTGTGTCCTGTTCAACCGCTTGGTGCCTGGGCGCCGCACGCCTTCTGCAAGCACCCAGGCCCCTATGTGTGTTGGTCGCCCAGGCGCTTGCCCAGGCGCTGGATCCGGCCGGGTCAGCTCCGGCCGGATCCGTACGTCGCCGACGTGCCCCGCTCCGCGCCGGACGGTGTGCCTCGCCCGGCGAGCGCGCTGGCTGCCAGGCCCAGCAGCAGGGCGACGGCACCGACGATGATGTTGTTCACCACCGACCTGGTGGTACTGACGTCACCGGCCACCGCCCACGGGGCGATGATGGTCCACACACCCAGGGCGCAGGCGGCCCACGCCATGCTGTGTGTGCGTTCGTAGGCGCGGCCGAAGCCTCCGCTCAGCAGGAGCGCGTAGGCGATGCCGACGATCAGGTTGTTGACGGCGAGCGTCGACAGGCCGTTGAACCCCGCGATCCACGGGGAGGCCGCAAGGTACACCCCCGTGAGGAACGCCATTGCTTCGACGCCCTGTGCCTGCGGAGTAGTGGTGGCACGCTCCGCCATCTCGTGGCGCCAGTGCATGTCGAGGATGTCGGGGTGGGTTTCCATAGACGAGTGAGGCGAGGTAGTCATTCCCGCCACCTCCCATAATGGGCTGAGGGTTGATGGTCAGCCGCGAGTACCCCCGGCGACCGGATCCACCGTCGATTTCGCATCATGTCGGCAACGGTTGGCGGCCACCCTTACCAGGCGTCGGGTCCTGGAGTTCTAAGGCCAGGACTCCCCGGGTGGAGCCGTCTCACCTGGGCGCCCGCACCTCGCTCAGATCATCGGCGAGGTCGGGTTGGACGTGCGATGGTTCTCGACGGGTGCAGCCGGTTCCGAGGCGCCGTGCCACTCGCACAGCAGGACGGTGGCGTCGTCACTGAGGTGGCCGTCGTGATGCTCGAGCACGGCCCGCACCAGACGGCGCAGGGTTTCCGGGGCCGGAAGACCGTCGGCCTGGTGGCGGAGGACGAAGTCGACGAAACGGTCACGGCCGAACTCACGCCCTTTCGCGTCACGGGCCTCGACGATGCCGTCGGTGTAGAGCAGCAGCTGGTCGCCGGGCTCCAGGTGCTCGCGGCACAAGATCGCGGGAAGGCCGAGGTTGGTGCCGAGCGGGTGGGTGGGGGTGCTGGTCAGATGGGTGGTCCAGCGTCGGCCGCGGATCAGGACGGGCGAGTGGTGGCCGCAGTTGATCCAGGTCAGGACACCGGTGTTGAGGTCGAGGTCGGCCAGAAGCGCGGTGGCGTAGCGGGATTGGGCGAACTGCTCTATCAGTGTGGCTTCGATGGCGTCCCGGGCTTCGGTGATGCTGTTGCCCTGGCGTCGCTGGTTACGGCAGGTGGCCATGGCGAGGTTCGCGGTCAGTCCGGCGGAGGTGTCGTGTCCCATGGCGTCGAAGACCGCAAGGTGAACGGTGTCGCCGGCCAGGGCGTAGTCGAAGGCGTCACCGGCGGTGGCGTAGGCCGGTTCCATCGTCGCGGCGATGGTCACCCGCTTGTTCGCGAACGCCCGGGGAGGCATCAGCGTCCACTGCATCTCCGCGGACACCGTCATCGGACTGATACGCGTGAGGCGGGCGTAGGAGTCGCTGTGGTGACGCTTGGAGACCAGCAGCAGGCCCACGAGCGAAGCCAGGCCCTCCATCGCCGCCCGCGTGGGCTCGTCGGGTTCATCGTCGGTTTCGACTCGAAGGACACCGAGGCGTTCGGTGCCGTCCAGCACCGGCAACCAGTGCTGCAGTCGGTCGTCGACGGGCGTTGAGTACGACTGCGTATCGCGAAAGGCGCGGCCGGCCAGCGTGGCGTCGATCCGCATCTCCCGGCCGCCCGCTCCGGCGTCCAGGCCCCGCCCGGTGGCCTCCCGCAGCACCAGTTCCTGGATGTCCGCCACGTAGATACCTACCCGGCGCAACCCGGCCTCGTCGGCGTGGTGGGCCACCAGGGCCGGCAGCTCCTCAAATGCTGACAGGTGGCTGCCCCGCAGCAAGGCGTGGAGCATGCGGGCCGAGTCCTCGAGCGAAGTCATGCGGTCAACCTGACAGCCGGGGGCCTCCCGCAGCCGCCACCCCCACCGACCCGCCGCCCCGAGAGGCCTTGCGTCGGCCGACGAATCGAGAAACCCGAAACGGACATTCGCAACCACATGTAACCCCGCAGCAGACGTCCACACTCGAACACGCAGGCGGTTCACCGAGGAGGACGCAGTTCCCCGGTCCGGTCAGGGCTGCGGGTGGTGGACAGCGCGCAGTTCGTCGGTGTACCGGGCGAGGGTGTCGTCGGCCGTGGGGACGGGGCCGAAGAGTTGTTCCTGGCGGCGGGTGTCGGCGACGTAGCGGCCGGTGTCGAACCAGCCGAACATCGCGGCCATGTCCTTGACCACCGGGTTGAACCGGCCGACGACGGCTCCTGCGGCGCGGACGACGACGGACGGGACGGCCCACACCTTGATCTTCCGTCCGGCCCGTTTGCCCATCAGGTCGGCCATCTCTCGCATGCTGACGGGGCGGTCCCAGCCGATGTCGATGCGCTCGCCGTTGGCGGCGTCGGCGTCGACGGCGGCCGCCAGGTACGCCGCGAGGTCGGAGGTGCGGACGAAGGTCAGCGGGACGGTGGCCTTCGCCATCCAGATCAGGCGGCCCTTGTCGATCGGGTTGCCCGCCATGGTCGCGATCTGGTCGAGGAACGCCCCCGGGCGCAGTGCGACGAAGGGGACGCCGAGTTGTTCGAGCTTGTCCTCGGCGATCTTCTTGTGCCAGAAGTGCGGGACGTGCGGCGTCCGGTCGCTGGTGAGGATGCTGGTCAGGACGAACCGCCGGATGCCGGAGCGGTGAGCGGCCTCGGCGAGGTTGGCGTTGCCGACCGTGTCGATGTCGTGCGCGTTCTTGCCGCCGCGGGTGTAGCCGGCTGCGGTGGTGATGACGGCATCGGCTCCGGTCATGGCGGCGACGAGCGAGTCGAGGTCGAGCATGTCGCCGCGGGCGATCTCGACACCCCGCTTTTCGAGCCTGCCCGCGTCGGTGGTCGGCCGGACCAGGGCGCGGACGTTCTTACCGCGCCCCAGCAGTTCGTCGACGACCTTGCCGCCGAGGGAACCGGTCGCACCGACGACGAGGACGGGGAGGGTGGTGGTCATGGCGGTCTCACTTTCCATCAGGTCAGGAGTGGGGATGAGGTGGCGCAGACGTGGGCGCCGTCGCCCCGGGTTGCTCAAGGGGCGGGCCTGTGAGGGATGGATCTGCGGGGCGGGTCACCGCCGGTCCGCAGGAGCTTGCGGGATCGACGGTGAACCGGGCGCCGTCCTCGATGTGCGGCCGGCGGGCGGCGGGGAGGGGCTCGACATCCCCGTGAGAGGGGTGTTGCCCCGGACGAGTGCCGCCTGCCTGCCGGAAAGGATTCGCACTTCGCCAGAACTGGGGTGCAGGCCGAGGGGAGTTACTCGGACTCTTCCCGGGGAGCAGCAGAGCTGTTGATCGCGTCGGCTATGACGTAGGCGATACGGACGAAGGCCTCTGCCTCCTGCGCCGAGAGGTC
>NZ_JAEKKT010000135.1 GCF_019510245.1 Streptomyces sp.
TGGAGGGGTCGCGATGACCGTGCAGACGCAGAGGGCCGTGCTGGCGGGCGGATGTTTCTGGGGGATGCAGGACCTGATCCGCAAGCAGCCGGGCGTGACGGCGACCCGGGTCGGATACACCGGGGGGGACGTGGCGAATGCGACGTACCGCAACCACGGCACGCACGCCGAGGCCATCGAGATCCTCTTCGACCCCGAGAAGACCGACTACCGCGCGCTCCTGGAGTTCTTCTTCCAGATCCACGACCCGAGCACCAGGAACCGCCAGGGCAACGACATCGGCCTCAGCTACCGCTCGGCGATCTACTACGTCGACGACGAGCAGAAGCGGATCGCCGAGGACACGATCGCGGACGTGGACGCCTCCGGGCTGTGGCCGGGCAAGGTCGTCACCGAGGTGGAGCCGGTCGGCCCCTTCTGGGAGGCCGAGCCCGAGCACCAGGACTACCTGGAGCGCTACCCGAACGGCTACACCTGCCACTTCCCGCGCCCGGGCTGGAAGCTGCCCGTCCGCACAGAGGGCTGACGAGAAGACGGGACGGCGGCCCGGTACCCGCGGAAGCCATCGCACGAGGCTCCGCGCGGTGCCGGGCCGTGCCATGACGCGGATGGACGCCCCGGATGGCGGCGACGGACACCGTTCCTCAGGCTGAATCCGACCGGTCACCGGCCCGCACCGGGCCCAACGGGCTCGACCGCCCGCACCGGCCTGCAACGGGCCTCATCGGACTCGTCGGATCCAGGACAGCGCGGACTTTCCCGTCGAAGGAGCAAAGGCATGCCCCCCAGCAGCGCAAACGGTGCCTCCCGCCGTCGCAAGGACGCCGCCCCGCAGTTCACGGGCTCGGCGGAGCTCGCCGGAAGCCTGCAGGAGATCGTGGCCGATCTGGTCGAACTGCATCTGCAGGGCAAGCAGGCCCACTGGAACGTGGTCGGGCCCAACTTCCGTGACCTGCACCTGCAGCTGGACGAGATCGTCGACGACGCGCGGGAGGCGGCCGACACGATCGCCGAGCGGATGCGGGCCCTGGGCTCCTGCCCGGACGGGCGCTCCGACACCGTGGCGGCGACCACCACCCTCCCGCAGTTTCCCGCGGACGAGCAGAGCGTGGGCGCCGTGGTGGACCTCGTCACCGCACGGCTGCGCGCTGCCGTCGACACGCTGCGCCGCGTCCACGGCCAGGTCGACGGCGAGGACCCGGCCACCGCCGACCTGCTGCACGGGATCATCGAGTCCCTGGAGAAGCACGCGTGGATGGTCGGCGCGGAGAACCGTTCCGCGTGACCGGCGACCTGCCGCGGGCGACCGGAAGCACGGTGGCGTCACGCGTCCCGGCAGGCCCTGGCCCGGAACTGCGCCATGGAGACGGTGACCGCGGATTCGCCCCCGTCGTCCGAGACGTCGTCGTACAGGACCTTCCCCGGGGCCGGCCGGTCCCGGTCGGCCAGGGTGAAGGAGACGCTGCTCGACGACCAGGAGCTGTCCTTGGTCCAGCCGGAAGTGCGAGGGCCTCTCGGACGAACAACTGCGGCTGCGTCCCGTGCGGTCGCCGGCATTGACCCTGCTGGGGCTGATGCGCCATCTGCAGGGGGTCGAGCGGGCCTGGTTCCAGCGGACACTGGCCGGTACCACGCCTCGGTTCTTTCCCTGTCGCACCTACGCCACCGCCACGGCGGCGAGTGGTACGACGAGTCGGACGCCACGCCGGGCGGCGAGGTCCACGACGACTCCCGCGCGGCGTGCGAGGAGTCGCGGCAGGTGTTCGCGAAGGCGACCGCCGACCTCGCGCGCATCGTGCCGAACCCCGAATTCGGTGACACCGGTGTGCGGTTCGTCCTTGAGCACGTGACCGAGGAGTACGCCCGCCACGTCGGCCACGCGGATCTCCTCCGCGAGGCCATCGACGGCGCCACCGGCGAGTAGCCGACCACACCCGCACCGCGGACGTGACCGGCTGCCGGGCCGGCGCCCGGGTGGCCGCCTGGGCACTGGACCACTGCTTCCGGCCGCTCGCCAGGAACGGCACCCGGCCGCCCAGGAAGGACAGGCCCGCCGATCCGCAGTGCGGTGACGGCACCAGGGCGACGGCGAACCGGTAGCGGACCGGGGCCGCTCGTCAGGCGCTCAGCCGCTCCCGGTCGCCCATCACCACCACCGGGTGGAGGCGTGGATCAAGGGTGCGCAGCAGGGCCTTCATGCCGGACTCGGGAACGGTGACACAGGCGGACGTGCCGTCGCCGTGGTCCAGGTGCAGCCATATGCCGCCGCCCTTCTCCACTCCGTCGGGACGACTCCAGTCGAACGGGGGGACACCCGTGAGCCGGTTGTAGTTGATGGCGATGACGTAGTCGAAGTCGTGGACGTGGTCGTCGCCGTCCGCGATCATGGAGGCGAAGGCGTTGTCGTCGTACCAGTACTGCAGGCGGCTGCCCGGATCCTCGAGCGACCCTCCCGCGTCCGTCAGCGAGAACACCCCGACGGGACTGCGCTCGTCGTCCATGCGGTGGTCGGTCGTCCAGCCCAGTCTGCCGTTGTGCGCGGGCCAGCTGCCCGTGCGTTTCCAGGCAGTGCCCTTCTTCTCGTAGAGCACGACGGTGCTCTCGGCGGAGTCCGGGCCGGTGCCGTAGACGACCACGGCCTGGCGGGCGTCGGCCGGTACGCGCTTGCCCATGCGGCTGCCCACGCCCGGAAGGCGCGGGCCCGCTTGCGAACCCGGCGAGCCGGACGCCGCCGGGTTGTTGACACCCGGGGCGCCGACGTGAATGCTGCGCCCGTCGGTTCCGGAGCATGCCGCGGTGCCGGCCAGCAGCGCACCGCAGGCGAGAGCCACGGATATGGCGTGGCGCGCACCGCCGCGCCGCGCCGGAGGAGAACAGGGCCGTATCTCAGCAGATGTCCGCATGAGCAGGATCCTGTGCCGGGATGCCCCGGCATGCACCCCGAAGACGGCATCCGGCCTAGCGGCGGGGTTGCCCACTGCTGACAGGTCGGGGCAGCCCGGCGGAGAGCATGACCGGCACCCCCAGATCGGTTCGTTGAACCAGAAGGCCGTCGCGTGCTGTTGCTCCCGATGGGCTCGCTGGAAGGGAAGCGTCGAGCGGCCGACGTGATCGACTGTCGCGTCGATGATCGCACCGTGGTGATCGGGCAGGTCAGACATGGATCGAGAGGTCGACGCACGATCGGAGCACGATCGGGGACAGCTCCCGGGCGCCCCGGCAGGCCCGTCGGCAGCCGGTCCGCGGCCTGCCGCAGTCCGGGGCCGGACGGTCGGAACGATCAGCGCGCGGTGGTGGAGGCCGCGGTCATGCGGGTGGCAGAGGCTGCTCCGCCCAGACGGTCTTGCCGTCGTGGGCGTACCGCGTGCCCCACCGCTCGGTGAGCTGCGCGACCAGGAAGAGCCCGCGCCCGCCCTCGTCCGTGCTCAGGGCCCGCCGCAGGTGGGGCGACGTGTGGCTGGTGTCGGACACCTCGCAGATCAGGCAGTGCGTGCGGATGAGGCGCAGGGTGGCGGGGCCGGTCGCGTACCGGTAGGCGTTGGTGACGAGCTCGCTGGCCACCAGCTCGGTGGTGAAGGCCAGTTCGGACAGCCCCCACTCGGTCAGTTTCGCCGCGGTCAGCTCCCTGGCACGGGCGGCGGCGGTCGCTTCCAGGGGCAGCTGCCACGAGGCGACGTTCTCCGGTTGCAGCACCCGGGTGCGGGCGATGAGCAGCGCGATGTCGTCGTTGGGCCGGTGGTCCTTGGGCAGCAGCGCTTCGACCACGGTGTGGCAGGTCTGTTCCAGGGGTTCACTGACGTAGGTGAGACACGCGTGCAGGTTCTTCAGCGCGGCGTCGACGTCGCCGTTGCGGGCCTCCAGCAGACCGTTGGTGTACAGCGTGAGCAGGCTGCCCTCCGGGAGGTCGACCTCGTACGTCTCGAACGGCAGGCCCCCCAGGCCCAGTGGCGGCCCCGCGGGCAGCTCGAGCACGGTCACCTCGCCGTCCGGGCTGGACATCAACGGCGCCGGGTGGCCGGCGCGGGCCAGGGAGCAGCGCTGGGAGATCGGGTCGTAGACCGCGTAGAGGCAGGTGGCCCCGAGCACCTGCTCGATCGCCGTGTGGTTGTCTTCGGCGTTCGCCTCCAGCTCGGTGGCGAGCAGGCTGACCAGATCGTCCAGGCGCGCCACCACCTCGTCCGGTTCCAGGTCGAGGCTGGCCAGGGTGCGTGCGGAGGCCCGCAGACGGCCCATCGAGGCCGCGGCGTGGATGCCGTGGCCGACCACGTCTCCCACGACGAGGGCCACCCGGGCCCCCGACAGCGGGATCACGTCGAACCAGTCGCCCCCGATCCCCGGTTCACCGCTGGCGGGAAGGTACCGGCAGGCCACTTCCACGGCCGGCAGGTCGGACGCCACGCTGGGCAGCAGACTGCGCTGGAGGGTCAGAGCGGCGCTCTGCTGCTGGGTGAAGCGGCGCGCGTTGTCGATGCAGACGGCCGCCCGCGAGGTCAACTCCTGGGCCACCGCGGCGTCGTCGTCCTCGAAGGGCTCCGAATGGCGCGACCGCCACAGGCTCACCACCCCCAGGACGAGGCCGCGCGCGACCAGGGGCACCGCGATCAGCGAATGGACGCCGAGACCGGAGGCGATCTCGATCCGCCGCCGGTCCATGGCGTACCACTCGGGGCGGAGCGACAGCAGGCCTTCGAGGATCGGGCGACGCTCGGCCAGGCACCGCGCCTGCGCGGATTCCGGGAGCAGCGGGACCACTTCTCCCTCCTGGAACGGAACCCGGGGTTCCGGTGGCGCGAGGGCGGCGCGGAGCAGCGGACCTGCCGCGCCCGCAACGGGTTCGTCACCGAGCGTCACCGGCTTGAGGAGGTCCACCGAACAGTGGTCGGCCAGGCCGCGGACAGCCACCCTGGCCAGCTCCCGGGCGGTCTGCGTGACGTCCAGCGAGGTTCCGATCAGGCTGCTCGCCTCGTTCAGCAGGGCGAGCCTGCGTTGCGCCCGGTGGCGGTCGGTGATGTCCTGGATCGTCTCCGCCACGCCGAGAACCCGGCCCGAGGAGTCCTCCATCCGGAACGCCGAGACGGACACGATCCGTTCCCGGCCGGGATCGTGGCGTGCCCGGGCGGACTGCTCCGTGAAGATCAACGGCTCGCCGGTCTCCAGGACGTGCCGTACCCGCTCATCGGCCGGACCCGCGTCCTCGTCGACCATGAACTCGCGGGGGTGGCGGCCCACCGGTGCCTCGGCCGGAACGCCGCTCGCCTTCTCGATCGCACGGTTGACCCGGATCACCGTCCGGTCCGGGCCGTAGGTGACCAGGCCGATGGGGGAGCGCCGGTACAGGCCGTCCAGCAGCGCACGGTCCCGTTGCCAGGCGATGACCTCCGCGGCCGGCGCGCCGACCAGGAGCCACTCCCTGCCGCCCCCTTCCCGGGTGATCGCACGGGCCCGGAAACCCATCCGCACACGGTGTCCGTCGTGGTGCCGGACGGGCAGGACACCGAACCAGCCTCCCGCCTTCACGGCGTCCAGGACGACGGACCGCACGACGGGCAGGTCGACGGCGTCCACCAGGACGTCCTGCCACGCCCGGCCGAGTACCTTCCCGGCCGGATAGCCCAGCAACTCCTGCGCGCGTGCACTCCAGCCGACCACGGTGCCTCGATCGTCGAGCACGGCCGAGGCCCCACGCCCGAGGGCGAACGGGTCCTCGGGACTCTCGCTGAAATGCGTCGAGGGCATCCCCATGACCACCACCTTGCCTCCGTGCCTTCGATGGTCCTCCCCGTGCCCTCCGCCCGCGACTCTCTGCTCGACGCGCCGGAAACCGTAGGTGGCGGTGGGGGCCCGCGCGGCCTCACATCCGGGATCTCAGCACGTCGACCTCACAGCCCGGCGCGAACGGGTCGAAGCCGTGCTCGGCCAGCCAGCGGACTATCAGCAGGCTGCGCAACGACCACCACGCGTGGATCACGTCGAGGTCGACGTCGGCGCCGTAGCCGGCGAGGACGTCGCCGAGGTGCTCCTCGTGGCCGAGCGTGAAGGTGGCGAGGTCGTACAGGGCATCGCCCCGGCCCGCCTCGGACCAGTCGATGATGCCCGTGACCTCCTCGCCGTCGACGAAGACGTGCGCGATCTGCAGGTCGCCGTGCGTGAACACCGCAGGCCACGGCCGCAGAGCGGCCTCGGCGACCTGGCGGTTGCGGGTGACCAGGCCGGCGGGCAGGATGCCGTTGCGCACGAGCGACTCGCACTCGTCGTCGAGTTCCGCCGCCAGCGCGACGATGCTCCGGCCGGCCCGGCCGGGCCGGGCCGGCAGCGGCGCCTCGTGCAGTTCCCGGATGGCGGCACCCGCCGCGGCCCACGCCGCCGGCGAGCCGGTCGACGGCCCGCCCAGGCGCCCGAGCGTCGTCCCGGGCAGTGCGGCGAGCGCGAGCACGGGCGGCTTGCGCCACAGCACCTCCGGGGTCGGGACCGGCGCCAGAGCCATCGCCTCGACCTCGGCATCGACACGCGCCTGATCGGCGTCCACCTTCAGGAACACGTCGCCGACGCGCAGAGTCGCGCGCTCGGAATGGGCGACGACGACTCTGACCTCATCCATGGCCGACCAGTATCCCGGGGACGTCCACGGACGTCGCCGGGTTTTCCGCGTGCGATCACGCGGCTGTCCGTGCTCAGAGCCGGCTGTACTTGTCGATGTCCTCGGTGAACTCCTCGATCGTGTGCGGGGTGAGAGTCGGCCGGGTGTCAGCGATGGCGGCCATGTAGTCCTCGGTGGTGGCCGCTCGCCCCTGGCGATGCGTGACCTCGTACTCGAACGCCGCCTGTGCGCCCTTGCGGGCGGCGAACTCTATGTCGGCGGGGGTGAACAGCTCACTGGCCCCGACCAGCTGGCCGAGATCCACCGAGTCGCCCGCGGACCTGAGATAGCGGGCCCAGATCGCCGCGCGGGCGGTGGGGTCCGGCGGGCCGATGGGGATGACGTAGTCGAAGCGGCCCGGCCGCAGGAACGCCGCGTCGAGGGAGCGCACCGAGTTGGTGGCGCAGGCCAGCAGCCGCGCGTCGTGCTCACGGAAGACGGGGATGAGCTTGAGCAGTTCGTTGGTCACTCCGTGCCCGGGGTCGACCGCCTTCCCCGAGCGCACGCCGGCGATCTCCTCGACCTCGTCGATGAAGAGCAGCACGGAGTCCAGTTCCGCCAGGTCCGCGAAGGCCTCCCGCAGCGCCGCGGCCAGCCCCTCGCTCGTGTCGGCCGCGAGCCGGGAGGGGAAGAGCTCCACGAACGGCCAGCCGAGCCGCGAGGCCACTGCCTTGGCGAAACTGGTCTTCCCGGTGCCGGGCGGACCGAACAGGATGATCGACTTGGGTGGTACGACGCCGTAGCGGTCTGCCAGCGCCGGTTCGGTCAGCGGCAGCACCACCCGGCGTTCGACGATCTGCTTCTCCCGGTCCATGCCGGCCATGGCGTCCCAGAGCCCCTCGGGCAGCATGCGGCCGCCCAGCGCGGTCAGGACGTCGGCGTTGGCGGTGCCGGGCGGCTCCAGCTTCTCGAAGTAGGTCAGGTCGGCGCGGGACCGGTAGCCGGAGTTCTCCAGAGCCTTCGTCCCGGCGGCACCGGCCGGCAACAGGGCGCTGACGTGGCGCACGCCCAGTGCCCGCAGGCGCCGTTCCAGCTCGGTGAGGAGCGCGCTGCCGATCCCGCGTTCCCGCCAGCGTGCGGCGAGTGCCACCAGCAGGATCCATCCCCGCTTGTCGTGGGCCTGCGCCACGGCCATGCCCACCAGTTGGTCACCGACCACCGCGACCACCGCCGTCTGACCGGCCTTGGCCGCGGCCATCACCTCGGAGACCGGAAACACCCGGTGCTCGTCGGCCTGCCGGCTCTGGTCCCAGATCTGGATGGCCTGGTCGAGATCGTCGTCGTGATAGTCACGCAGATGCCAAGCGGGCATCGCCATCACCTCACCCGGCGCGGAACTCCCATTTTCCCCCATGGTGTGACGTGCGGCGAGCCTGATCGTCCGGACGACGGGCCGACGGGACCCGCGCGGGGTCGGGGAGCGCGCGGGCCGGGGAGCGTGTGGTCAGAACCAGTGCAGGCAGTGCGGTGGGCGGTCGGCGCGGAAGAGGGCGTCGGCGAGGGCGGCCGCGTCCGGGTGGTGGGCTTGGACGTGTCCGGCGCGTACGAGCGTGCTCGGGGCGGTGCCGCCGAGGTAGAGGGAGCCCAGGTCGCGCACGTCCAGGGAGAGGTCGGGCCGCCGGTCCGTGGGGACGCAGTCGGCCTTGCCGTCCCGGACGGTCAGCAGGTGGCGGCCGTGTTCGCCGAAGAACGGGTCGTTGACGTCGAGGACGAGCTCGCCGTCCGTGAACCAGCCGCGCGCGGTCAGGGCACGCGGGACGTCCAGCAGCCGTACCCAGAGCCAGTCGGTGTCGCCGCTCACCTCGCCGGCCCGGAAGTCGGCGAACTGCCAGCGCAGCGGGTGGCCGGGCGGGACGTGCTTGAACACGACCTGGGAGACCAGGTCGTGGCCGAGTACGAACCGGGCCAGGGCCGTGAAGACGGCGTCGTCGGCGGCGATGGTCTCATCGACCGTCAGCGTGCCGGACTCGATCGAGTAGCTGGCGTACCCGTCCGGGACGCCGTCGGCGCCCCGGTGGACGGCGAGGTAGCGCGGCGCCGGCGAGATCGGGGGCTGTCCCGCGCGCAACGCCCACCAGCGGTGCGGCCGGGACAGTGCGCCGGGCTGGGCGCGGCGGTACCGGTCGTACACCTCTTCCAGGATCTCGCCGCACTCGGCACGACGCAGTACCTCGACCGCCCCGTCGTCCGGCGCCCCGTCGTCCGGGCTGTTGTCCGGGCCGCCGGCCGAGCCTGGCGCCGGTGCGTCGGCCCCTGCGTGCGCCCGGGGTACGGCGAGGGCGGCACGGTGACGCGGCACCGTCAGCCGCCCCGTGTACGTCGCCGGTCCGTAGCCGAACCTGCCGTAGATCGGCGCCTCGGAGGCCAGCAGCACGGAAAGGAACTCCCCGCCGGCCCGCAGGTCGGCGAGCTGGTGCCGCATCATCGCGCTGAGCACGCCCCGGCGCCGGTGCGAGGGCAGGACGCCGACGGCGGTCACCCCGGCGGCCGGGACGAGGGTCCCACCGGGCAGGGTGAGCTCGAAGGCGTGCGTGGCCGCGGTGCCGACAGGCCGCCCGTCCGCCGCCACGGCGAGCAGACAGCGGTCCGTTTCCAGCGCCGACCACCAGAGCCCGCCGCCCTCGACCGGAGGTTCCGGGAAGAGCCCGAACGCGGAGTGCACCGTGTCGACGAAGACGTCGAGATCTTCGTCGGTCGTGGGACGGATCTCCATCGTTGCCGCTGCCTCCTCGGGATACCGGCACCACGACGCATGGTGTCCGGCCACAGTGCAGCGCCGACCCGTGGTCGGGGCAAGCGAATTACGGCCGGTGTCGCCGCCGATCGTGTCGAGCACGACGTCGACGCAAGATGCTCACCCAGACCCTCCGACGGCTCCAGGCACACGGACTCATCCGCCGCCACGCCTACGCCGAGGCGCCGCCCCGCGTCGAGTACGAACTCACCCCGCTCAGCGCGACGCTGATCGATCCGATCCACGTGCCGACCGAGTGGGCGAGGGCGAACGGCGACGCAGTACTCGATGCCCTCGACACCGATCCCGAGCCGGTCGCCCATCGCGACCGAGACCCCCGCGAGGGCACCGGCAGGGGCTCGGAGCAACTGTCAGGGCCTGCGGAACGGACCTGCACCGACCCAGCGGTGATAGGCGGCCATGTCGACGTTGCTGCCGCACACGATGGTGACCACGTGCCGGCCGACGAAGCGGTCGCGGTTCTCCAGGATCGCCGCGACGCCGAGCGCGGCTGACGGTTCGACGACGAGACCGGCGTGGTCGAGCAGCATTCGCATACCGGCGATGATCGAGGTCTCCCGGACCAGGACGGCGTCGTCAGCGACCAGGAGGAGGTCGTCCAGGACGGCCGGGATCGGATGCCGGCCGGCGACGCCGTCGGCGATGGTGTCGGTCGAGTCGGTGGTGACGACGCGCCGCCGGTGCCACGAGCGTGTCAGCGCCGGCGCGCCCAGCGGCTGGACACAGATCACCTCCACATCGGGTGCGAAGGCCTTCAGTACATGTCCTACGCCGGTTGCCAGCGCCCCGCCGCCCAGGGCGATCAGGACGGCGTCGACCGACGGCGCGGCGTCAACGAGTTCCAGGCCTATGGTTGCCGCGCCCTCGCAGGTCTCGATGTCCAGACTGTCCTCGACCAGCCGGATGCCGTCGCGGCGCGCGAGGGCCGCCGCCCGCTCGCGAGCCGTCTCGTGGTCGCCGTCCACCAGCTCCAGCCTGGCGCCCAGCGCGCGGATGCGATCGAGCTTGGCCACTGTCGCAAAGCGGGATGCGACCACGGTGACGTCGAGCCCCCGGCCGCGACCCGACCAGGCGAGGGCCTGGCCGAGGTTGCCCGCGCTGGCGCACACCACGGCCGGCGATCCTTGCTCGGCGAGCAGGGCTGCGACGACCTCGGTGCCCCGGGCCTTGAAGCTGCGGACCGGGTTCGCCGTCTCGAGCTTGATGCTCACCGTGCACCCGAGACCGGGTTCCAGCGCCTCGCAGCGGTAGAGCGGAGTATCGAGGAACATCGGGTCGATCACCCGGCGAGCCGCCCGGATCCGAGCAGTGTCGAGGCGCGTCTCCCGCATGGCACAGCAGCGTAGCGCCGCGGCTCGCCGCGAGTTGAGCCCAGTTCAGCACTCAGGCTTCAGCACTGCTACTGCGGCTACGGCCGGCTCGGCGTGTCCACAGCGACAGGTCACTGCTGGTCGCTATGGCAAGGGTCTGCCCCGAGGGCGAGAAGCCGACGGCACGCAGTTCGGAGTAGTTGGAGTGGAAGATGTGCCACCACCGCTCACCGTATGGACCGGAGTGGGGGAGTCCGCTGCCACGGGAGAGCAGGACACGCTCGTTGGGCCAGGCCGGGGCGACGACCTCCAGACGCCAGCCCCCCGCAGTCGTGGTGTGCAGTCCTCCCCCGTAGAGCCCGGCGATGCGCACTCTGCTTCCGGTAACCGGTCCCAGACCAGGACACGACAGATCGGCGTCTGAGTCAGGAGCGCTGTCCTCGGGAGCGGGGTCGCGGTCCCGGGCAGTCTTCTCCCCCGTGACGGCGTCGAAGAGGCCGTGACCGTCGTGCGAGACGACCATCACCAAATCGTCCCCGGTGTCCGGATGCGACGCGAAACCGATCCCGAGCAGTCCGCCGACAGGGGCGTAGGCGATGCGCTGCCAGGGCTCGGGCGCCGGCACCACGGGGGCCGCGAGGAGCCTTTTCCGCATTGCTTGCTGGTACGCGGAAAGTTCCGGCTCCCGGTCCGGCTGCTCGACCAGAGATTGCTTCTTCGTCCGCTTCCTCACGCAGCCATGATTCACGCTTCGGCGGCCCAGCCGCGCTCATAGACCTTTCGCCCAGCCGCCCACGCGGGGACCGTGCAACGTTGGCTCGATCCGCGCCCGGCCAGGGCGGGCCGAACAGTGGGCAGACGCATCCCGAACGCGGAGCAGGAAACGCGGGACGCGCGCGGCGAGCGGGATCCGCTCGTGACCCAACAGGGCGTCCGGCGTATGAGAGTCCTTCATGCGCCGGTGAACAACCCCAGCCCTCGCAGACGGCGCTGTCGGCGCCTCTCGTGCAGTGCCATGAGTCCGAGAGCGTGTCCTGTGCACGCGCCGGCGAGTGTTCCCTGCCCAGGGAACGGTCCGGCGGCGCGGAAACCGCGCACTGGTCTGCGTGTTTTCTCCGGCCCGGCCGAGTGGCAGGCGGTCGTCGATCACCGAGTCGACGGCGGCGACGGGCCGACATTCAGGGCGACTTTCGGTTGCCAGGCAACCTGAGCCGACTTCTTACCCTTTTCACAGATGGCACACAAGCACCTCCTCCCGTGCCTGCAAGACGTGCACGACTCGTCCCGACCAGACGCAGAAAGAGCACCCATGACCAGACACCACCCCAATGCCTTACGGCGTTCGGCGGTCATCGCCGCTGCCGCCCTCACCGTCGGCGCCGCCGGAACCCTCGCCGCGCCCGGCGCGGGAGCGGCGACACCGGCGGGCACGCCGAAGCTCGAACTGATCGCCGCCACCCCCGCGGTGACCGTCGACCGATGGGAGGGCGAGCCGGGGGTCTACCTGGACCTCGGCACTTACATCACGGTCGACGGGGGACCGTTCGAGCTTCGGGTGACGCGCAAGTCCTACAACGACCCCGTCGTCGCGTCGCAGGTGATCCACTCCGGCGGCCGGACGGTCACCAAGACCCTGCCGAAGGGCCTGGTGAACGACTTCTCGGGCCTGCCGGGCTTCCTCAAGGTCAGCATCAGCGACGCGTCGGGCGCGAAGAAGGTCGACACCACGCAGTCGTTCTGCCCGAACAACCGGGCGGGCCGGATCCGGCCGGATGCCCCGGCCACCTCGAAGTACCCCGACGGTTGCTCCGACAACCCGTTCGCGCTCGGTGGTGTGTGGGGTGTCGAGAAGGGCTGGGCGGCCGCCACATCCCAGGGCTTCCGTGGCGACGACGTGGTCGACCTGCCGGTCGGCGTCTACACCGCGAAGGTGTCGGTGGCGAAGAAGTATCGTGACCTGTTCGGAATACCGAACAAGACGCAGACCATCAAGGTGACGGTCCGCCAGCAGGACTCCGGCGGCGGCGAGGGCCTGGCCGGCGCCAAGCGCGGGCTGAAGAACGCGTCGAAGAGCCCGAAGCCGGCCGCCAGGCGTCCGGTCGGCAAGCCGGCCGTCGCCGCCGACATGCCCAAGCCCGACCTGCGCGCCCTCCCCGCGTACGGCATCGCGATCACCGACGGCGCCGAGGGCGGAGCGGGTGCCGTCGCCGGCAAGGACTACCTCGCATTCAGCGCCACCGTCTGGAACGGTGGCCCCTCGCCGCTGGTCGTGGACGGGTTCCGCAAGCCCGGCGCGGAGAAGATGGACGCGTACCAGTACTTCTACGACGCCAAGGGCAAGCAGGTCGGGTACACACCCACCGGCACCATGGAGTGGGACCCGCGGGAGGGCCACCAGCACTGGCACTTCAGCGACTTCGCCAGCTACCGGCTGCTCGGCGCGGACAAGAAGGAGATCGTCCGCAGCGGCAAGGAGGCGTTCTGTCTGGCCAACACCGACGCCATCGACTACACGGTGAAGAACGCCAACTGGCACCCGTACAACACCGACCTCGCCACCGCCTGCGGTGAGGAAACCGCCGTCTCGGTGCGCGAGGTGCTCGACGTCGGCAACGGCGACACCTACAGCCAGTACCGCCCCGGCCAGTCCTTCGACGTCACGGACCTGCCGAACGGCACCTACTACATCCAGGTCATCGCCAACCCCGACAAGCGGCTCAAGGAGCAGAGCACGGCCAACAACGTCACCTACCGCAAGGTCGTCCTCGGCGGCACGCCGGGCGCCCGCACGGTGACCGTGCCGAAGTACGGCCTCATCGACGCTCCCTGATCACCTGGCGGCGGGCGGGGGCAGACGCCTCCGCCCGCCGCCCTGCACCCTTGAGCGCGAGCGCCCGCAGGGCAGGGGCGACCTGTGTGCGCATCATGGAGGCGAACACCTCATGCTGTCCAACGAGGCGTCCCTGTGGGCCCCGCCGCATCCTGGTCGCCGACGTACCCGGGATCACGACTTCCGGATTCACCACGGACGGGGTCTGGAGGGGACGCTGCTCTGGGCCGAGGGGACTTACGAGCCGAACACCTGCAGTCTGCGGGGCACATACCCCCTCAAGTGGGAGACCTACTCCGAGCAGAGCGGAGCAGGCGGAGAGTTCCGCTACCTGGCGGTGTTCGTCGGTTCGTCGGCAGGCGGAGCCGACGACGCCACGGGTACGTAGCTGGTTCGAGGATGACTCTGCGAAGCACAACGAGTGGTCGCGGAAGCGTTTCGCGGTCCGTCGCGTTCCGCGTCACGGTCCTGTAGCAGCAGTCCGAGGAACCGGAAGAGGGCATGGACCGCCGTCTGGTTCTGTTCATCGTCCGATGACGCGGCTGCCGTAGGAGCCGTCCAGGCTGTACGCCGGGCCGTGTCCTGATCAGCTCCAGATGTTCCCCGGAGCTGAAGTCACCAGCGCGACGAGCGCTTGACACGGTCATCGGCAAGGGAATCGGTCATCCGCGGGAACCGGAGGTGGCCCCGTCGGGCAAGACGCGCCCTGGTTGGTCCCGAACGGGTCAATTGGCTTGACCCCCGTCCCGGCCACCCCGCAGTAGCCCGCCGGGTTCTTGTCGAGGTACTGCTGGTGCCGCTTGGGGAACCGGTGCTGCCACAGTGCGGACAGACGGATCAGGCTGTCATCCCCGTAGATGGGCAAGGAATGCGTCCTCAACGGGACAGGCGTGTTCCTGGGGCAGCAGTCGGTCGGACGAGTCCAGGTCACTTCGTCGCACAGCCGTGATCCATACCGCAGCGGTTTCGCCCGACACAGTTCCAGCAGCCGGGCAACGGCCCGGAGGGCTGGTGGTGCCGGGGCGCACTCACACCGAGCAGAGACATCACATGGCTTCCGTAGTTGCGCCACCCGCGGCGAGGCCGGTCGCGGTGGCCTGGAGCAGCCGGGTCAGGCGCGGCTCGAAGTCGGCAGCGAAGTGCCCCCAGCGCGGGTGCCGGGTGTACAGCTCGGCGAGGGTAGGGGTGGGGTGGGAGACCTGCCAGAGGTACGCGGTCTGCCCCAGCGCGACGGTGGTGAGGTCGCGGACCGCGTCTGCGGACATCGTGCCCGAGGCGGTCAGGGCGTCGATGATGGCGTCGTGCGCGGCGGAGGCGTTCGTCTTGTACCGGTAAGCGCGGTCGGTGCCTACGTCGCCCTCGAGACTGAGTGGCACATGGATGAGCAGGTCGCAGAAGAGCGGCTGTGCGGTGAGGGTGGCGGCCACCGCGGCGGCGGTGTCGGCCGGGGTGAGGTCTCGAACGCCGGCCAGGCGGGCGGTGAGCGTTTCCCGCCACTGCTCCCAGCCGCGTTCGGCTAGTTCGAGCAGCAATTCCTCCCTGCTGTCGAAGTAGCGGCGGATGGCGGAGGGGTGCAACCCGGCGGCCCGGGCGGCGGCGGCCAGCGTCAGGTGGCGAACCCCGCCCAGGTCGGCCGCCAGCGATCGTGCGGCGTTGAGCAGATCCTCCGCACGTGAACGTTTCGCTTCAGCGGAGCGTGCGCGGGATTGCATGCGACCGAGCGTAACGCACATCACGTGCGTTATCCCGGGTGCCCGGGTTACCGTAGATATAACGCAAGCTGATTGCGTTACAGACTTTTCCGTCCAGCGGTGTTCAGGCTGTTCGTGGCCCGACGGTGCAGTGCGGCGTCAGCTGCGTCGCTGCCACCAGCGCCGCTTCTGCTCGCCTGCCCGAGGACCGGTTCCGGCCCCATCAGGGGCTGACGTGCTGTGCGGCGGGAAGGCTTTCAAGGCGGAGCGGATGCGGTCGAAGGCGGCAATGGTGTGGTGGTCGCCGGCGGGGAGTGCCACTCCGACGCACACCAGCTTGAAACTGTCCTCGCCGAGGGGTGCGCCGATGAACACCGGTGCGCCCACACACCCTTGCGGCAGGTCTCCGATCCACCGGATGCCGCCGTCGCCTGAGCGTACGATCCGGCCGATCACGACAGCCTGCTCTCGGGAACCGTCCCCGTCGTTGACGTGACCCAGCAGGTAGGCCGCGACCGGCGACTCACCGAGGGAGGCAATGTCCTCTTCCGTGGCGGCGATGCCGTCGGTGATCTCGTCGGTCGTCCAGTGCCAGCCCTTGCGGGCGCCGTGCGCGTGCAGCCCGGTGGAGGGCATGACCGCCACCCCCACATCGCCGAGATGAGTCCACCCCTCCGCGAAGTCGAGCATCATCAGCTTCTCAGCGCTCATCACGGGTGCGCACAGTGCGGGGCGCAGAGTGAACTCAGCCAATTCGACTCGCGCCGGCTCACTGGCGGTCACGAGGTACTGCCGGATGACCTCGCCTTCGGAGGTCGTCTCCACCAGTTCGTTGAACCAGAAGGCCGTCGCGTGTTGTTCCTCTCGGTGGGCTTGCTGGAAGGGAAGCGTCGAGCGGCCGACGTGATCGACTATCGCGTCGATGATCGCACTGGAGTGGTCGGGCAGGTCAGACATGGGTCGAGAGGCTAACGCACGGTCGAAGACAGCTACCGGGAGGGATGGCACGGCCCCCCGCGCGCCCTCCGGTCCTCGCTCTTCGACGTCGGTGACGGGCAAGGGTCTGTCAACGCGGCTTGATGACCCACGTCACGCGGTCCCGTTTCCATGCGTGGAAACGGGACCGGCGAACCGCGGACACGCCAATCTCCGGGGATCGGCTTGCGGCCGGCAGATGTTGTCGGCCATTGATTTCGGAGGGGACGCGCCCCAGTCAGGTCGGCGGAAGCCGAGACTTCGTGGAGCCGGTTCGCTGCCGCACGATCCGGTCGAGAGGTGAGATCCACCGTCCTTGCCCGCTTCCCGGGCAATCCGCAGGGTCTCCTGAGTGAGGAGGCCGGCGACCCGAGCGGTACTGGGTGCCGACGTCGTTGCCCTGGCGGAAGCCCTGCGGTGGGGTACGCGCTCGCGGCCGGGTCAGGCCGGCTGAGGGGTCGGCGGCAGCAGTGCCCGTAGCGGGCCCGTGTCGGGGTGGTCGGCCAGCGCGGCGGCCACCGCGGCGTGCAACGCGGCCTCCGTGCCCGCCTCGCCGTCGAGGTCGGACGCGGAACCGGGCAGCCGTACCGCAGCCGGGCGCGACCAGGAGAACTCCCAGTGCAGCAGTGACCGCGCGCTGAACTCGGCCAGCACCATGCTCTGGAGCGAGTCGCGCAGCACCGGTCGTACGGACTCCCGGAACGCCGCGTCCTGCGTTGCCGCCCCCTGCTCCGACCGCGGCAGCCGCTCCGCCAGCTGCCACAGCCGGCCGTCGTCGATCAGCCGGAGCAGCGCGGGCAGCGTCGGCCGGTCCTCGGTGTGGGAGGCGAGCGCCCGGTGCAGCGGGGTGTCGAGCGCGGCCAGCCCCGCGGCCATCGACGAGCTCAGCAACTGCTCCCACTCCCGGGCCCGCTCGAACTGCCGTACCTCGTCGGTCAGCACGGCGTCCTCCAGCGCGGCCAGGGTCCGGGCCGGGTCGGCGAGCAGGGCGAGGGCCGGGCCGTCGTCGTCCGCGCCGCGGCCGTCGGCGGGCAGTTCCTCGATCCGCCGCACCCGGTCGGCGATCGGCGGATGGGAGTCGTACGGCGAGCCGGGTTCCGTCGGCAGTTTCTCCCGCAGCCCCGCCAGTTCCGTCTCGCGGGCCGTCAGCATCCGGCCGAAGCCGCCGAAGAACTGCCCCCGCGGCGGAAGCTGCCGGGCCGGCAGGCCGAGGGTCGCGTACGCGTCGAGGTAGAAGCCGTGGGCGGCGGACAGGACCGGGATCTCACGGAGCGCCGACGCCGTCGCGTCCCGGCCGGCGATCCGTGCGGCGGCCAGGTCGGCGGCGTACTCCTGCGCGCGGGCCGTCGACAGCGTGGCCCGCATGTAGAGCTTCGCGTACGCCGTGTAGACCGCCGCCATGAGCCGGTAGGTGAGGCCGGCACCGGCGGTGTCGATCTTCTTGGCCTGTCTGCCCTTCGCGGTGCGCCTCGCGGCGGCCTTCTCCTGCCGGGCGCGTTCGGCGGCCTCCTTGCCGTCGGCCCGCGCGTGGAAGTGCTCGACGGTCCGCGCGATCTGCACCCGGCCGCGCACGGCGAGCGCCGACAACCGGGTGTCTCCGCCGGTGAAGTGGCCGTACTCGTGGGCGAGTACGGCTTTCAGCCCGGCCTCGGTCAGCCCGGTCAGCAGCGGCACGCCCAGGTAGAGGCGGCGCGGCCCGGGGCGCAGGCCGAGCAGCCGGGGCTCCTCGCTGACCGCCGCGTTGACGTCACCGGTGAGGACGACGTCGCTCGGCGCGCGGGTGCCCGTGGCCGCCGCGAGCTCCCGCACCAGCGCCCACAGCCGGGGCTCGTCGGCCGCCGTGACCGGGAGGCCGGGCGGATCCTCGCCCCTGGGGGTGCGGAGCATGAACATGCCTCTGACGACCGGGATCGCGAGCAGCAGGGAGACGATCACGATCTTCCCGGCGAAGGCGTCGGGCGCCCACTTCACCGCCGCAATGTCGACGACGGCCGCCACCGCCAGCAGGACGAGGCTCAGCAGATGGAAACCGCAGAGCAGAACAAGGGCGCGCAGCGCCCGCAGAGTTGCGCCCATCGGGCAGATCCCCCCACAGGACCCCGGGCAACGGGGCCGACTACGACCAACGGAAGACGAACGGGAGTATGCAGGCGGCATGACAGCGCCGCGCACGGGTGGTGCGGAGTGGGGGACGCCGGAGTATGCCGCACCGCAGGTCAGAAGGGCAATTCAGCGCCCTGACGGTACCGCGCCCCAAAGGGGCGCGGGGCTGCATCCGCTGTGCGGCTGCCGCCACGCGGGCGCGAGCGACCCCCACCGGCCCGCACTCCACAGGCGGCCGTCTCCCTTGCCGGTGCCCTCAGCTGTGCAGCGTCGCCGGGCTGCCGCCGTTCGCCTCGTAGCCCGCCACCGCCAGGGCGCGGAAGAGGGCGAACTCGCCGGCCGGGTTCGCCGAGAGCGTCCAGGGCAGCGCCCCGACGTGCCCGTCGACGCGTATCAGCTCGCCCATGGCCTCCGCCCAGCGCTCCGAGCGGACCAGGAAGAAGACCAGCAGGTGACGGACGTGCGCGAGCATAGGGTCGTCCTGGCGGGCCGAGTGCACCGCGTGCAGGGCGCCGTGCACGGCCTTGGTGACGACCTCGCTCTGGTAGAAGCTCGCCACCAGGTTCACCTCGGGCAGGTGCTCGAAGACCGCGAACAGCGGCATCGCGGCCAGCAGCGAGCCCTGCGGGGCGCGGGCGGCGGCGGCCTCGGCGAAGGAGTACGCCAGCTCGCGCGAGCCGTGCCACTTCTCGCACCAGTAGTGCAGCGCCGCCAGGTGCGCCCCCATGTGCGTCGGAGCGCGGTCCAGGATTTTCAGCCACAGCTGCTCGAACTCCGGCTGCGGATAGTTCAGCCCGCGGGCCACCGACAGCTCGATGATGTACGGCACCGGGTCGCCGGGGGAGAGCAGCGCCGCCTGCCCGCAGGCGTCCCTGGCCTCCTCCATGATGATCCGGAAGTCGTCGGTGCCGGGCCTCGACGTCCGCCACGCCTGCTGCACCAGGAACTCCGCGTGGACGGCCGCGCCGCCGGCGTCCTTGGGCTGCTCGGCCCGCCAGACGCGGAGCCACTGGCCGCCCGGCGTCTCGCTGACCCCGCCCGGCCGCTCCTTGAGCTCCAGCGCCGCCGCGCCGGCGAAGGCCTGTACGCGCTGCCAGCGCAGCTCGCCCGCTGTCTCCGTGCCCGCGAGCAGCTGCGAGGCCGCCCGGTAGTCCTGGGTGTGCTGCACGACGTCGAGGACGTCCAGCAGGTCCTGGTCGGGACCGGGCATGCGGATGTCCAGGTCCTCCTCGCGCACGAAGCCGTAGTCCGCCGGGTCGGCGGCGTCCGGGTGGCTCGGGTGGACCTGCTCGATCATGCCGCGCCGCCGCCGCAGGACGGGGAGCAGCGCGAAGCTCAGCAGGAGCAGCGCCATCAGGGCCCAGAGAATCGCCATGCGTCAAGCGAACCAGACGGCGCCGACAATTGGCCAACCGGTGCCCTGACCTGTGGACAACCGACGGCGGGCCTGTGGACAACGCGCCGGGGCCGCCGGAGCACTAGGCTCGTCCACCATGAGCGACAGGCACCACATCAGTCAGCACTTCGAGACGCTCGCCATCCACGCGGGCAACACGGCGGACCCCCTCACCGGTGCGGTCGTACCGCCGATCTACCAGGTCTCGACCTACAAGCAGGACGGCGTCGGCGGCCTGCGCGGCGGCTACGAGTACAGCCGTAGCGCCAACCCGACCAGGACCGCCCTGGAGGAGAACCTCGCAGCCCTGGAAGGCGGGCGGCGCGGGCTCGCGTTCGCGTCCGGGCTGGCGGCCGAGGACGCACTGCTGCGCACGCTGCTCAGCCCCGGCGACCACGTGGTCATCCCGAACGACGCCTACGGCGGCACGTTCCGGCTGTTCGCGAAGGTCGTCTCCCGGTGGGGCGTGGAGTGGTCCGTCGCCGACACCAGCGACCCGTCCGCCGTGCGGGCCGCGATCACCCCGAAGACCAAGGCGGTCTGGGTGGAGACCCCCTCCAACCCGCTGCTCGGCATCACCGACATCGCCGCCGTCGCCCAGGTAGCCCACGACGCCGGCGCCCGGCTCGTCGTCGACAACACCTTCGCCACCCCCTACCTCCAGCAGCCGCTCTCGCTCGGCGCGGACGCCGTCGTGCACTCGCTGACGAAGTACATGGGCGGCCACTCGGACGTGGTCGGCGGCGCGCTGATCGTGTCGGACCAGGCGCTCGGCGAGGAGCTGGCCTACCACCAGAACGCGATGGGCGCGGTCGCCGGGCCGTTCGACTCGTGGCTGGTGCTGCGCGGCACCAAGACGCTCGCGGTGCGCATGGACCGGCACAGCGAGAACGCCACGAAGATCGCCGACATGCTGAGCCGGCACGCGCGCGTGACGCGGGTCCTGTACCCGGGCCTGCCCGACCACCCCGGGCACGAGACCGCGGCCAAGCAGATGAAGGCGTTCGGCGGCATGGTGTCCTTCCAGGTCACGGGCGGCGAGGAGGCGGCCGTCGAGGTCTGCAACCGCGCGAAGGTGTTCACCCTCGGCGAGTCCCTGGGCGGCGTCGAGTCCCTGATCGAGCACCCGGGACGCATGACCCACGCCTCGGCGGCCGGCTCCGCCCTGGAGGTGCCCGCCGACCTGGTGCGTCTGTCCGTGGGCATCGAGAACGTCGACGACCTGCTGGAAGACCTCCAGCAGGCGCTCGGCTGACGGTTTCACCAGTTGACGATGGGCGGAGTCGTCGTGGACGGCGGCTCCACCCACGGATGCACCGTTGCCGCCCAGACCGCGAACGCCACGGCCGCGGCGCAGAGCAGCAGCCACAGCAGGCGGCGGGCCCTGCGCCGGCGCCGCAGCATCCGGCCGCCCCGGCGCAGCACCTCGCCGTAGAGGTCGGGCGGCACCGGGGGCGGTGTGCGTTCCATGGCGCGCCGGGCCGCGGCCTCGCGTTCGACACGGTTCACGACGGCGCCACCTTCGCTCCCAGCACCGCGGGCGCCGCCTTCCGCGGCGGATGCAGCAGGGTGGCCGTCGCCCGCTCGCAGAGGGCGTGCACGCGCTCGGCGGGCAGGCCGAGCAGCGCCGCCGTCTGCTCCTCGGCGACCCCCTCGTACAGCCGCAGCACCAGGATCAGGCGCTCCCGGGGCGTGAGTCCGGCCAGGACGCTGCCCGGGTGCGGGCGGGTGCGGCTGAGCGGGCCGCCGTACTGGTGCCAGGCGGAGTTCGCGAAGCGCAGGGCGAGGTGCTGGCGGGACCGGTCGTACGGGTCCTCGCCGCGCAGCCGGTCCCAGCACGCGTACGTCTGCGCGAGCGCGAGGGTCAGCAGGCGCCGCGCGCGGGGGTTGGCGTCCGGGGCCTCGGCGGTCAGCAGGGTGGCCGCATGCAGCAGCCGTCCCGCCGCGCCCGCGACGAACGCCTCGAACTCCCGGGCCCGGCGGGCGTCCTGCAGCGCCTGCCGATCACGCACCGTCCCTCCCCGACTGTGGGGGCCCGGACACGGGTACGCCGGGGCCCGGTCTCATATGAGGCCAGGGTCGGGCCCACGGTCAAGAGCCGCGCGCCACGCGCACGTGGCGGATACGGCGGATGCCTGCGGGAAGTCCCGGAGATTTGGGACGCCCTGGAGGTGCGGGACGCCCGGGAGCTGTGAGACGCCCCCGAGTGCGGGACGCCCCGGCGGTGTCCGTGTTCGTCGGCGGTCAGGAGGCCGGCGGGGTGTCCGAGCCCGGCGGCACGGCCATCCGCGCGGACAGCGCGCTGTTGAAGCGGGTGAGCAGCGCGCAGAACGTCTCGCGCTCGGCCGGCTCCCAGTCCTGCGTCAGCTCCGCCATCAACTGGCGCCGCGACGAACGCACTTCCTCCAGCCGCGACAGCCCGCGCGGGGACAGCTGGAGCACCACGGCCCGGCCGTCCTCGGGGTGCGAGGTGCGCTTGACGAGCCCGGTGTCGACCAGCGGAGCCACCTGCCGGGTGACCGTGGACGAGTCGATCCCCATGCTCGCGGCGAGCGCCTTGACCCCCATGGGGCCTTCCTTGTCGAGGCGGTTGAGCAGCAGGTACGCGGCGCGGTCCATGGAGTTGCGCACCTGGCCGACGCCGCCGAGCCGGGTCTGTTCGGCACGTCGGGCGAACACCGCCACCTCGTGCTGCAGCGTGTCGAGAAGACCGCTGTCACCGACGGTCGTCATGTCCATCGACATTTCAGGTGTTGTGGGCATGGCGGGGGGCTCACTTCATGAAGAGTGCTGTGGTGGGGGACAGAGTACGCGGACAGGGGGCGAGCCGTACCGGCGCTGCGCAAACCGGTCTCGGAGGTTGGTCACACCCGCGCCGTCGGCCTGTGAACTGCGAGACTTGAGTCATGAGCTACCGCACGGCTGACTCCTTGCGCCCCGTCACCCTCGACGACGTGCGCGGCGCCCAGAAGATGCTCACGGGCGTGGCGCGGGCGACCGCGATGGAGGGCAGCAGGCACCTGTCCCAGCTGGTCGGCTCGCCGGTGCACCTCAAGTGCGAGAACCTCCAGCGGACCGGTTCCTTCAAGCTGCGCGGCGCCTACGTCCGGATCGCCGGGCTGCTGCCCGAGGAGCGCGCCGCCGGGGTCGTCGCGGCGAGCGCCGGGAACCACGCGCAGGGCGTGGCGCTGGCCTCGTCGCTGCTCGGCGTGCACTCGACGGTGTTCATGCCCAACGGTGCCCCGCTGCCCAAGATCAGCGCGACCCGGGAGTACGGCGCCGAGGTGCGGCTGCACGGCCAGGTGGTCGACGAGACGCTGGCCGCCGCCCAGGAGTACGCGGCCGAGACCGGCGCGGTGTTCATCCACCCCTTCGACCACCCGGACATCATCGCCGGTCAGGGCACGGTGGGGCTGGAGATCCTGGACCAGTGCCCCGAGGTCGGCACGATCGTCGTCGGGATCGGCGGCGGCGGGCTCGCGGCCGGGATCGCGGTCGCGGTGAAGGCGGTCAGGCCGGACGTGCGGATCGTCGGCGTCCAGGCGGCGGGCGCGGCCGCGTATCCGCCCTCGCTGGCGGCCGGGCACCCGGTCACGGTGGCGAACCCGGCGACGATGGCCGACGGCATCAGGGTCGGACGGCCCGGTGACGTGCCGTTCGCGCTCGTCCAGGAGCTGGTCGACGAGGTCCGCACGGTCAGCGAGGACCAGCTGTCCGCCGCGCTGCTGCTCTGCCTGGAGCGGGCCAAGATGGTCGTGGAACCGGCCGGGGCCAGCCCGGTCGCGGCGCTGCTGGGCGAGCCCGGAGCCTTCGCCGGGCCGGTCGTCGCCGTGCTGTCCGGCGGCAACGTCGACCCGGTGCTGCTGCAGCGGGTGCTGCGGCACGGCATGGCCGCGCAGGGCCGCTACCTGGCGGTACGGCTGCGGCTGACCGACCGGCCGGGCGCGCTCGCCACCCTGCTCGCGGTGCTGTCGGGGGTCGACGCGAACGTCCTCGACGTGAGCCACGTCCGCACCGACCCCCGCCTCGGGCTCGCGGAGGCGGAGGTCGAGCTCCACCTGGAGACCAAGGGCCCCGCCCACTGCACGGAGGTCGGCCACTCGCTGCGCGAGGCCGGTTATACGGTCATCGACTGAGGGCTGCGGCCGCTCGGGGCGGGGAAAGCCCAGTTCACCGCCTGTTCCTCACTCGTTCGGGGAAATCCGTCGACGAACGCGATACATCGCGTTATGGTGTGTCGCGTGGCCACCGCTGCTGCCCCTGCCCGCCGTCGCGCCGGTGGAAAACCATAGGCGGACCGACGGCTGCATACCTAGCCTTTTGCGCACCATCCCCGACGACGTGGAGACCCACATGCCAGGCGCCATCTATGCCGAAGGTCTGGTCAAGACCTTCGGCGACGTAAGGGCTTTGGACGGCGTCGACCTGGACGTCCCCGAAGGCACGGTCCTCGGACTGCTCGGGCCGAACGGCGCGGGCAAGACGACCGCCGTCCGCTGCCTGACGACCCTGCTCCGCCCCGACAGCGGCAAGGCTGTCGTCGCAGGCATAGACGTACTCAAGCAGCCGGACGCCGTACGCCGCTCCATCGGCCTGTCCGGACAGTTCGCGGCGGTCGACGAATACCTCACCGGCCGCGAGAACCTCCAGATGGTCGGCCAGCTCTACCAGATGCGGGCCAGGCAGGCCAAGGACCGCGCCGTCGAGCTGCTGGAGCAGTTCAACCTCACCGAGGCCGCCGACCGCCCCGCCAAGACCTACTCCGGCGGCATGCGCCGCCGCCTCGACCTCGCCGCCGCCCTCGTCGTCTCCCCGCCGGTGATGTTCATGGACGAGCCGACCACCGGCCTCGACCCGCGCAACCGCCAGCAGCTGTGGGAGGTCATCAAGCAACTGGTCTCCGGCGGCACGACCCTGCTGCTCACCACCCAGTACCTGGAGGAGGCCGACCACCTCGCCCATGACATCGCGGTCGTCGACCACGGCAAGGTCATCGCCCAGGGCACCTCCGACGAGCTCAAGGCCCGCACCGGCGGCGAGCGCGTCGAGGTCGTGGTGCACGAGCGCGAGCACATCCGGACCGCCGCGGAGGTGCTTGCCGGGTTCGGCAAGGGCGACACCACCGTCGAGGAGCACACCCGCAAGCTCACCGTCCCCGTCACCGGCGGCGCCAAGCTGCTCGCCGAGGTCATCCGCGAGCTGGACTCCCGGGGCATCGAGATCGACGACATCGCCCTGCGCCGCCCCACCCTCGACGACGTCTTCCTGTCCCTGACCGGACACGTCGCCGAGGAGAAGCCCGAGGGCAGCGGCGAGCAGAGCAAGAAGAACACCCGCAAGGACAGCCGCAAGGAGGCCGTGAAGTGAGTGCCGTCAGCGACACCGCACGGGTGCCGGCCGCCTCCGGCAACGCCCTGACCCAGTCGTTCCGCGACTCGATGGTGGTGGCGAGGAGAAACCTGATCCGGATGTCCCGGATTCCCGAGATGCTGATCTTCGGGCTGATCCAGCCCATCATGTTCGTGGTGCTGTTCACCTATGTGTTCGGTGGCTCGATCCAGGTCGGCGGCTCCAGTTCCACCCAGGCCTATCGCGAGTTCCTGATGGCCGGCATCTTCGCCCAGACCGTCACGTTCGCCACGGCGGGCGCCGGTGCGGGCATCGCCGACGACATGCACAAGGGCCTCATCGACCGCTTCCGTTCCCTGCCCATGGCGCGCGGCGCGGTCCTGACCGGGCGCACCCTCGCCGACCTGGTGCAGACGGCGCTCACCCTCGTCGTCCTGGCGGTCGTCGCCCTGATCGTCGGCTGGCGGACCCACGAGAACCTCGGCAAGGTGCTCGCCGGATTCGGCCTGCTGCTCCTGCTCGGGTACGCGTTCTCCTGGATCGGCGCGCTCATCGGCCTGTCCGTGCGCACCCCCGAAGCGGCGACCTCGGGCGGCCTGATCTGGCTGTTCCCGCTGACCTTCATCTCGAACGCTTTCGTCGACGCGAACAAGATGCCGGCCTTCCTGCGCCACATCGCCGAGTGGAACCCGTTCAGCGCCACCGTGCAGGCGAGCCGCGAGCTGTTCGGCAACCTCCCCCCGGGCTTCCAGGCGTCCGACGCGTGGCCCATGCAGCACCCGGTCGTGGCCTCGCTGATCTGGTCGGTCCTGATCATCGCGCTGTTCCGGACGCTGGCGGTCCGCAAGTACCGGCGTGCCGCCGGCTGATCGCGCCTCCCGCGGAAAGGCACGAACAAGCCCCCACTGAGAGGTGGGGGCTTCGTCGGTGCGCTCCCGGTGCGTGGGGGCTGCTGTCTGCTACCTGTTGTCTGCGTTCCGCCGCTTGGTGGTCTTCTCTCTTGGCTGATGGATGAGATCCGTGTCACCGTGCACGACTGCATTCGCTCCCTCCAGCATCCCGCGCCACGACTCCAGTCGGCCTCTTTCGGCCTCGCTCAGCTCTCGCCCCTCCCGCCTGCGCGCTTCCAGGCGGAGCATCGTGACCGGGTACTTCCACCGGTGCTCCTCCTTGACCTCCCACGGGATCAGGTCGTCGTTGCGCACGATCCGCCGTTCGAGCCCACGGCGCCGCCGGAAGTTCCCCCACATCGAGGGCACGGTGTCGATTCCGTACTTGCGTCTGTACTCGTCGATCATCCACTGGTACGTCCGCCCCTCCTCGAACCAGCGGATGACCTCCTGCTCGTTCTGGATCTTTCTGGCTGCCACGTGATTCCCCGCCATTGATGATCTTGATCGTTGATTACACTTCCACGACGCACAGCTTGGGGGCCCGATGAAGATCCAGGTCATCGCCTGCGACAGGGACCGCGAAGTCCCCGCTCGGACCTATGAAATCACCGTGAGTGACGGCAGGACGGTCAAGGCGGACCTCTGCGCCAGGCACGCGGAACCGATCGAGGCGCTGATCCGGGAGCTGGCCGGCGAACAGCCTGCCGAGGAGGCGCCTGCGAAGGCGCCGGCCAGGAAGAGCTCGTCGCGCAGACGCCCGGTCATCACCACGCTCGAGGAGATCGAGGCCCAGAAGAAACGGGGTGGAGGGCAGTCTGGGTGACTGACACCGTTCGCGACGTGTCCAAGTAGCACAGCCGAGGTGCGGTGTGGAACGTGAGCGTGCCGTGCGGCTCCGGCGCGGTGGTACCCCGGCGTCAGGCGGACGCCGGGGCGGGTGTCTGTGCGGGTCAGCCCGAGTAGGGCTCGGCCTTCAGGATCTTCACCGAGGCCTTCTTGCCGTTCGGGAGCTCGTACTCCGCATCCTCGCCCACCTTGTGGCCGATCACTCCGGTGCCCAGGGGGGACTGCGGGGAGTAGGTCTCGACGTCGGCGCTGGCGTACTCGCGGGACGCCAGGAGGAAGGTCATGGTGTCGTCCTCGTCGCCGTCGAAGGCGATGGTCACCACCATGCCGGGCGCGACGGCGCCGTCCGCGGACGCCGGGGCCTCGCCGACCTTGGCGTTCTCCAGAAGCTGGGTCAGCTGGCGCACACGGAGCTCCTGCTTGCCCTGCTCCTCCTTGGCCGCGTGGTACCCGCCGTTCTCGCGCAGGTCGCCCTCCTCGCGCGCGGCCGCGATCTTGGCGGCGATCTCCGTGCGCGCAGGACCAGACAGGTACTCCAGCTCGGCCCTGAGCTGGTTGTACGCCTCCTGGGTCAGCCAGGTGACGTTCTCGCTGGTCTGGGTCACAGGTGCTCCTCGTCGGTACTGGGAATACAAAGCATCGCCCTACCCGGAAGCATGTTCCTTCATGGAAGGGCGAAACCACGAGCCTAACAATTCAACGGCAGAAGGGGGAGGACATAAGCCATCAGAATCACGTCAACGCAGGTCAGCGCCTACGTATTCCGGCTGATGTCAGTCGGCGTGGCAGCCGAGCAGCTCCGCCGTGGTGCCCCGGGCCGTCGTACGCAGCGTGACCACACGGTCGATCTCGGTCGCCGACCCGGTGAAGCGGAAGTCCGCCCGGCCCACCTCGGAGCCGTCCGCCGCCTGGGAGCGCAGTGTGCAGTAACCGGAGGTGCCGGAGTCCTTGTGGACCTCCAGATGCACCTCGACCGCGCTGTTGGAGGCGTCGAAGGTGATGACCTGGGCGCTGATCTTGTTCTGCACCACGTAGTGGTAGGCCCAGTAGCCGACCAGGACCAGCAGCAGGGCGCCCAGCAGCGCACCGGCGACCCTGAGCTTGCGGTCGGCGCGCTCGTCCGAGGAGGTGCCGTAACGGCCCTCGGGCAGCCGCGTGCTCGCGGTACTCATGATCGTCCTCCGGACCCCGGAATTATTCGCCCTCCGATTCGGTCACTATAGAAGCCGCCGATTGCCCCTGAGCTACCGGGGCGCCGACTTACCAAGGATTGAGTCTTGACTGACCAGCTGCGACTGATGGCCGTCCACGCCCACCCCGACGACGAGTCGAGCAAGGGCGCGGCGACCATGGCGAAGTACGTGTCCGAGGGGGTGGACGTGCTGGTCGTGACCTGCACGGGCGGGGAGCGCGGCTCCATCCTCAATCCCAAGCTGCAGGGCGACAAGTACATCGAGGAGCACATCCACGAGGTACGCAAGAAGGAGATGGACGAGGCCCGCGAGATCCTCGGCGTCAAGCAGGAGTGGCTCGGCTTCGTCGACTCGGGTCTGCCCGAGGGCGACCCGCTGCCGCCGCTGCCCGAGGGCTGCTTCGCCCTGGAGGACGTCGACAAGGCGGCCGGCGAGCTGGTGCGCAGCATCCGCGCGTTCCGCCCGCAGGTGATCACCACCTACGACGAGAACGGCGGCTACCCGCACCCCGACCACATCATGACCCACAAGATCTCGATGGTGGCCTTCGAAGGCGCGGCCGACGCCGAGAAGTACCCCGAGGCCGAGTTCGGGCCGGTCTTCCAGCCGCAGAAGCTGTACTACAACCAGGGCTTCAACCGCCCGCGCACCGAGGCGCTGCACAACGCCATGCTGGAGCGCGGCCTGGAGTCGCCGTACGGGGACTGGCTGAAGCGGTGGAACGAGTTCGAGCGCACCGAGCGCACCCTGACCACGCACATCCCCTGCGCGGACTTCTTCGAGATCCGTGACAAGGCGCTGATCGCGCACGCCACGCAGATCGACCCGGACGGCGGCTGGTTCAAGGTGCCCATGGAGGTCCAGAAGGAGGTCTGGCCGACCGAGGAGTACGAGCTGGCGAAGTCGCTCGTCGATACCTCCCTCCCCGAGGACGACCTCTTTGCGGGCATCCGCGACAATGCCTGACATGAGCGCAAGCCTGGCACTGACGCACCTCGTCCCCCTCGCCAAGGAGGTCGACGAGAACAAGGTCACCCCCGGAGTTCTCGGCTTCATCGTCTTCGCGGTGATGGCCCTGGCGGTCTGGGGCCTGATGAAGTCCATGAACAAGCACATGCAGAAGGTCGACTTCAAGGAGCCCGCCCAGTCCGGGGCGGACTCCAAGGCGCCGACGGCCGACCCCAAGGGCTGACCGGCGTCACGTCCCGGCCGGCACCGGCACGCCCATCACCTCGCGGGCGTGCCGGCTGGGCACCATGCCCAGACGCCAGGCCTGCCAGCCCGCCTCCAGCTGCACCCCGCGCTCCAGGAGCAGGCCGTACGCCGCGACGTACTCGGCCAGCTTCCCGTCGCGCAGGGGGTGCTCGGCGCGGGCGAGCTGGGCCAGCTCCTCCTGGGCGACGGCGGTGCCGACCTCCACCCCGCCGGGCGCGGCGTACGGGAGCAGGGTGCAGCGCAGGAAGCGGGCCCAGTCCTCGCCGCGCCGGTCGCCGTACGACGTGAACAGGGCGACCGCCTCGTCGCACAGGGCGAGGGCCTGCTGGGTGCGGGTGTTGCCGGCGTCGACGACGGCCAGCTCCAGGCAGGTCCACGCCTCGCCGTGGACCACACCGATGCGCTGGAAGTCGGCGCGGGCGTCGACCAGCAGCTGGCGGGCGAATCCCGAGTTGCGCAGCGAGCCGGTCTGGGCCGCCCGCTGGTCGCGGGTCACCCGGGCCGAGTGGTGGCGGGCGCAGGCCAGGCCGTAGACGTCCCGCATCCGGGAGAACATCGTCCGCGAGCGCTCCAGTTCGCGGACCGCCTGGTCCAGGGTGCCGGTCTCCTCCAGGGCCAGGCCCAGGTAGTACACCGTCCAGGCCTCGCCGCGCGCGTCCTCGTTCTCCCGGTGCCGGGCCGCCGCCGCCCGCAGTCCGTCGGCCGCCTCGGATGCTTCACCGGCCACCAGCCGGGCGCGCGCCAGCTGGGTCAGCGCCCAGGCCTCGCCACGGGCGTCACGGGTACGGCCGTAACGGTCCAGTGCGGCCCCGAGCTCCCGCTCCGCCCGCGCCACGTCGCCCATCCGCAGCGCCAGCTGGCCGAGCTGGAAATGCGCCCAGGCCTCGCCGTGCACCGAGCCGCCCTCCCGGTGCAGGACCAGCGAGCGGGTGAGCAGGTCGAGGGAGTCCGCCAGCCTCGCCCGGTCGCGCTGCACCGCCGCCAGCGCGTGCATCGTCCACGCCCGGTCGGTCGCCAGCTCGGGGGCCGCCTGCAGGTCGAGGGCCTCCTGGAGCTTGGCGGCGGCCTCGGTGAGGTTGCCCTGGTGGTGCAGGGTGATCCCGAGCGAGCACAGCGCGCGGGCCGCACCGGCGTCGTGATGCGCCTCCAGGTAGAGGTCGACGACGGAGGTGAGGGTGGTGCGGGCCTTGTCCAGCTCGCCCAGCTGGCGGGCCGCGATACCGGTACGCCACTGCACCGACCGCACCAGCAGACCCTGGTCGACGGCTTGGGCGAGCTCGCTGATCTCACCGAGCCGGTAGAGGTCGCCGCGCAGCAGGCAGTAGTCGCACAGCGCGCCCAGCAGGTTCTGCACGGCCGCCTGGTCGACGCCCTCGGCGTGCCGCAGCGCCGCCGTGATGAAGCTCGACTCGTCGTCCAGCCAGCGCAGCGCCTCGTCGAGCGAGGTGAAGCCGTGCGGGCTGAACCGGTCCGAGCGGGTCGACATGTTGCCGTCGACCAGCCGCAGCACGGAGTCGGCCAGCTCCGCGTAGTTCACGATCAGCCGCTCCTGCGCCGCCGTACGGTCGGCCGGGGTCTCCTCGTCGAGGAGACGGGCCTGGGCGAAGGAACGGACCAGGTCGTGCAGGCGGTAACGGCTGCCGCGGACGTGGTCGATCAGGCCGGCCCGGGTGAGCGCGACCAGATGGCGGGTGGCCTCCGCCTCGTCGGCGCCGAGCAGGGCGGCCGCGGCCGCCGCGCCCATCGAGGCCCGGCCCGCCAGCGCGAGCCTCCGCAGCAGCCGCCGCGCGGTCTCCGACTGGTCGGTGTAGCGCAGCCACAGCACGCGCTCCACCGGCCCGACCGGACCGTACGCGCTCAGGTCCGTGGCCAGTTGGAGCGGTGAACGCGAGCCCAGCGACGAACCGGCCACCCGCAGTGCCAGCGGCAGCCCGCCGCACAACTCCCGGATCCGGTCCGCGGACTGCGCGTCGTACGGCCCCGACGCGTCCTCGGCCACCGCGTCCAGCAACTCCTCCGCGCCGGCCGCGTCCAGCGCCGCCACCGGCAGCCGGTGCACCCAGGCCGGCAGGTCGGCGGGCAGGTCGAGCTGGTCCCGGGCGGTGACCAGGACCAGGCTGTCGGAACGCTCCGGCACCAGCGTGCGCACCTGCTCCGGATCCGAGGCGTCGTCCAGCACGATCGTCACCGGGAGTCCCGTGAGGTGCTGGTGGTACAGCTCGCTCAGCCGCTTGACCTGCTGGTCGGCGGAGGAACGCTCCCGGAACAGCAGCTGTTCGCGCGGTGCGCCCAGCCGGTTGAGCAGATGCAGCAGGGCGTCCCGGGTGGGCAGCGGCGGCTCCTCCCGGCTGGCGCCGCGCAGGTCCACGACGACCGCGCCCCGGAAGAGGTCCTTCAGCTCGTGGGTGGCCCGGACCGCGAGGGCGGTACGGCCGGAGCCGGGCTCGCCGTGCAGGACCACGACGGTCGGCCGGGTCTCCGTGGCCGCCCGGGCCGCCTGCGCCCACTGCCGGATCCGCGCCAGCTCCTGGTGCCGGCCGGCGAACGGGCCGTCCGCGTCGGGGAGCTGGCCGAACGACTGCTGCAGCACCGTACGCCTGCGGGCCGCCGCGCTCTTGTCCGTGCCGCGCAGCCCCGGTCCCTGCTTCTTCGGTCCCGTGGAGGCGCTGAGCACCCGCTGCTGGTCGAGGAACGGCCGGATGCCCCGCACTTCCAAAGCGGTCAGCCACTGCAGCCGCAGCTGCTCGGGGCCGCCGGGCTGACCGGCCGCGCCGGCGTGGTGATGAGCGGCGGGCAGATGGGAGCCGGCGACCTTGACGACCGTGGCGGCCGCCCCGGCCACCCCGACGGCGACGCCCGCGCCGAGCGCCGTGGCCGCTCCGGTGCCCAGGGAGAGGTCGGCGACGGTGGCGGCGACCGCCGCGACGGCCGCGACCAGCAGGGGCGTTCCGGAACCCTCCTTCGCGTAGCGCCGGCCGAAGCTCGGCCGGCCCGCCTCCGTCTCGTCGAGGGCGTGGGTGTACGCCGCGTACTCCTCGGCGGCCGTGCGCTCCATCTCCGCCAGCCCGCCGCGCGCCCGGGACAGCAGCACCTGCCCGTCGACACGGCCGCCCGAACGGCGGACCTCCTCCTCCACGGCCCGCACCAGCAGCCGATCGGCTTCCGCCCGATGGGCGTCCCGCATGTCCCGTCCCCCTCCAGCGGCAACTCCTTTGTCCACAAGTGTCCTTGCGAAGGGTCGCGATGGCGAGGGGGCGGCGATCAGGGGTGGGTGAGGGTTCGGTGGTGGCCGCGGGTCACCGGGCGGCCGGACCGGGCTGGGCGGCGATTCGGCCCCACCCCTTGGACAGGGCCAGGTACACGCAGGCCGCCGCCAGGCCCGCCTCCGCCACGGCGCTGGCCAGCGCCACGAGCAACTCGGTGCCCACTGCCGACGTCGTTATGTCGAACCAGGCGTCCAGGACCGCCACCGATGCCGTCGCCGACGCCGTGAGCCGGGCCCGGGCGTCGCCGCGCAGGCCGAGTACCGCCGTCGCCGCGCACCCCGCCGCCATCAGGACGTCCAGACCGATCCAGGCCACCGCCCAGTTGTGCACCTCGGTCTTGGTGGGCAGCGTCAGCGCCAGCACCACCATCCACGGCACGAGCAGCACGGCGGACGATCCGAGAAGGATCAGTGCCCACCGCTTCAGCCGCCTCATCCGTTTCGCCTCTCGGGTCTGCACCACCGTTGACCGGTCCAACACCTGATCCCCCTCGCCTTGTTCCGGATGCGTGGCTGTGGAACCTGTGAATCGCCCGGGGTCCCCGCCCTTGCCCTTACGCTAGACCGCAGAGGAAATTCTGCAAAGGAAATTCGGCAGACTTCCGGGAAGAGTCGGGGAGGCTCAGGGATGTCTCAGGGTTCTCAGGGTTACGGTGACCGCATGACCGACGGCACGCCCCACGGGGCCGGAACACCCGAGCCCGCCGCACCCGCCGAGAAGGCCGCCGCCGGCAGGACGCCCGCCGCACCCGCCGAGCTGACCGGCCTGGAGCGCACCGCCCTCTACAAGTCCCTCGGCAACCCCCTGCGCCGCCGGATCCTCGACTACCTCGGCCGGCACGGCGAGGCGAACTCCACCGTGCTCGCCCGCGAACTCGGCGAGAGCTCCGGCACCACCAGCTACCACCTGCGCAAACTCGCCGAGCAGAACCTCGTCGCGGAGATCCCGGAGAAGTCCGGCGGCCGGGAGCGCTGGTGGCGGAGCGTGCCCTTCAGTCACACCACGCCGGACCCCGCGACGATGGCCCCGGACGAGTACGCCGCCGCCAGACAGCTCGCCGCGCTCAAGATCGATGTCGACACCGAGCTGTTCCGCCGCGCCCACCGCGAGTACCGCGGTCCGCAGGGGTGGGCGCAGGTGCAGCGGTACGGCACCTGGCTCACCCAGGACGAACTCCTCGCGTTCATGCAGGAGTACCAGGCCCTCCTCGGCCGCTACGCCCACTCCCGCGAGACCGCCACCGAGGGGGCGCGCCCGGTCGGCATGCGTTTCTACGCGGTGCCCGAGCCCGTGGGAGAGTGGGAAAGTGAACCGACTGGCCCATGAGACGTCCCCGTACCTCCTCCAGCACGCCGACAACCCCGTCGACTGGTGGCCCTGGTCGGCCGAAGCCTTCGAGGCCGCCCGGGCCGCGAACAGACCCGTCCTGCTGAGCGTCGGGTACAGCTCCTGCCACTGGTGCCACGTCATGGCCCACGAGTCCTTCGAGGACGAGGCCACCGCCGGATACCTCAACGAGCACTTCGTCAGCATCAAGGTCGACCGCGAAGAGCGGCCGGACGTCGACGCCGTCTACATGGAGGCCGTGCAGGCCGCCACCGGGCAGGGTGGCTGGCCCATGACCGTCTTCCTCACCCCCGACGCCGAACCCTTCTACTTCGGCACCTACTTCCCGCCCGCCCCCCGGCACGGCATGCCCTCCTTCCGGCAGGTGCTGGAGGGGGTCCGGGCCGCCTGGGCCGACCGGCGGGACGAGGTCGCGGAGGTGGCCGGGAAGATCGTCCGGGACCTCGCCCAGCGGGAGCTCGGGCACCAGGGCGGCCGGCCGCCCGGTGAGCAGGAACTCGCCCAGGCGCTGCTCGGGCTCACCCGTGAGTACGACCCGCAGCGCGGCGGATTCGGCGGTGCCCCCAAGTTCCCGCCGTCCATGGTGATCGAGTTCCTGCTCCGGCACCACGCCCGCACCGGTTCCGAGGGCGCGCTGCAGATGGCCGTGGACACCTGTGAGCGAATGGCCCGGGGCGGCCTCTACGACCAGCTCGGCGGCGGCTTCGCCCGTTACTCCGTCGACCGCGACTGGATCGTGCCGCACTTCGAGAAGATGCTGTACGACAACGCCCTGCTCTGCCGGGTCTACGCCCACCTGTGGCGGGCCACGGGGTCCGAGCTGGCCCGCCGGGTCGCCCTGGAGACCGCCGACTTCATGGTCCGCGAACTGCGCACCCCCGAGGGCGGGTTCGCCTCGGCGCTCGACGCCGACAGCGACGACGGGAGCGGACGGCACGTCGAGGGCGCGTACTACGTGTGGACGCCCGCCCAGCTCCGCGAGGTCCTGGGCGAGGACGACGCTGACCTGGCCGCCCGGTACTTCGGGGTCACCGCGGAGGGCACCTTCGAGGAGGGGCAGTCCGTGCTGCAACTCCCGCAGCAGGAGGGCGTGTTCGACGCCGAGCGGATCGAGTCGGTCAAGCGGCGTCTGCTGGCCGCGCGGGCCGGACGCCCGGCCCCGGGCCGGGACGACAAGGTGGTCGCCGCCTGGAACGGCCTCGCCGTCGCCGCGCTCGCCGAGACCGGCGCCTACTTCGACCGCCCCGACCTGGTGGAGGCCGCCGTCGGCGCCGCCGATCTCCTCGTACGGCTCCACCTGGACGACCGTGCGCGGCTCGCCCGCACCAGCCGGGACGGCAGGGTCGGCGCCAACGCGGGCGTGCTGGAGGACTACGGCGATGTCGCCGAGGGCTTCCTCGCGCTCGCGTCCGTGACCGGCGAGGGCGTCTGGCTGGAGTTCGCGGGACTCCTCCTCGACCATGTCCTGGACCGCTTCACCGACCGGGAGAGTCCGGAGACCGGCGCCCTCTACGACACCGCCGCCGACGCCGAGCAGTTGATCCGCCGGCCGCAGGACCCGACGGACAACGCCACGCCGTCGGGCTGGACCGCCGCCGCCGGTGCCCTGCTCGGCTACGCGGCCCACACCGGTGCCGAGGGTCACCGGACCGCGGCGGAAAGGGCGTTGGGGATCGTCGGGGCGCTCGGGCCGCGCGTGCCGCGCTTCGTCGGGTGGGGGCTCGCCGTCGCCGAGGCGCTGCTGGACGGTCCGCGCGAGGTCGCGGTCGTCGGACCGGACGCGACGGATCCCCGCACGGCCGACCTGCACCGTACGGCACTTCTGGGCACCGCGCCCGGCGCGGTCGTGGCCGTGGGGACGCCGGAGAGCGAGGAGTTCCCGCTGCTCGCGGGGCGACCGCTCGTCGGCGGGGAGGCGGCCGCCTACGTGTGCCGCAACTTCACCTGCGACGCCCCGACCACCGATCCGGAGCGACTGAGGGCGGCACTCGGCGGCTGAAGTCCGCCGAGCCCGCGCCCCTGCCGGGGCGCTGCGTTCGCTGTCTTGAAACATGCCATTTATCGGCCGAGTTCACGCTCTTCACATCACCCTCATAAGATCCACCCTGTGCTGTGACAGGTGTGACCTGCCGTCACGGTTGGGGCGGGATGGGTGTGAAGACTTTGTAAGTGAAATTTGCGCTTTGTGTGATCGGCGTTCACCCGCAAGCCCCTAGCATCGCTGGAGCAGTGCCCGGTTCTGTCGCATTTCGGACCGTGGCAGTCATGTCATGTGGGGGGAGAGCGCAACTTGTCCGAGTTCTTCGACCAGCTCTGGTCGTGGATCGTCGAGGCTGTGGGGGAGACGTCGTGGCGAGAGCTGATGCCGCTGGGGCTGGCCGGACTGTTCGTCTGGGCCCTGTGGTTGTACCGAGCGGTGCTCTCCCGGTTCGCCAAGCCGGTCGTGAACGCCTTCCGTACCAGCGTCTCCGTGGTGGTCCCGGCCTACCGGGAGGACCCGGAGATCCTGCTGGAGTGCCTGGAGACCTGGCTCGCCCAGGACCCGGCCGAGATCATCATCGTTCCTGACGTCGAGGACCACGAGGTACTGCACCGGCTGTCGCTGGTGGAGGACCCCCGGGTCCGGGTGCTCGCCTTCGAACACAGGGGGAAACGTTCCGCCCTGGGGGTCGGCATACGAGCCGCCACGAGTGAGCTCCTCGTCCTGGTGGACTCCGACACCCGCTGGGAGCCGGGGCTGCTGGACGCCGTCCAGATGCCGTTCGAGGACCCGGCCGTCGGCGGGGTGGGCACCCAGCAGAACGTCTACCAGCGCACCACCAGCGTCTGGCGCCGTATCGCCGACTGGCTGGTCAACCTCCGCTACTACGACTACGTTCCGGCCATGGGCCGGGCCGGTGCCGTGGCCTGCCTCTCCGGCCGTACCGCCGCCTACCGCCGCGAGGCGGTCGTGCCGGTGCTGGAGAACCTGGAGAACGAGTTCTTCCTCGGCCGCCGCTGCGTGGCGGGCGACGACGGCCGGCTGACCTGGCTGGTGCTCGCCTCCGGATACAGGACCGTGCACCAGTCCTCCGCGCGGGCGGTCTCCATGTTCCCGTCGTCCTTCCGGGCCTTCGTGAAGCAGCGTGTCCGGTGGAGCCGCAACTCCTACCGGTGCTACCTGACCGCGCTGTACAAGGGCTGGCTGTGGCGGGTCCCGCTGGTCACCAAGATAACGGTGCTGCAGATCCTGCTGACCCCGGTGACCATGGGCATGGCCCTCGGTTATCTGCTGACGAGCCGGCTGGACCTCAGTGCCCGCGGTGTCGTCCTCACCCTGATCTGGCTGCTGCTGGGCCGGGCCGTCCGCGGCTACTCGCACCTGCGCAGGCACCCGCAGGAGATCCTCCTGCTGCCGCTGACGGCCCTCGTGGTCATCATGATCTCGCTGCCGATCAAGCTCTACGCATTCGTCACCATGAACAAGCAGGGCTGGCTCACGCGCACCAGCAGCAGCATCGGGGGCGAGGGCCAGAGCGCGGCCACGCTCTCCGGAACCGCCGGCGGCGGCCAGAGCCACTCCGCCCTCCAGCCCGAGGTGATCTGACGCCGTGGCCACCCTCACGACGCTCCCCACGACGAAGAGAAGACCCGGCCCCGGCAGCCGGCTGCGCCGGGCCGGCGCCAGGACGGCGGCCCTGCTGGGCGCCTTCGCGGTGGCGGCGACGCTGCTGCTGGGCGCCTCGGCCACGGCCCACGCCGACGGGGACGCCGACAAGAAGCAGAAGCTGGCCGCCGAGGACGCGGAGACCCAGGCCGCGCTGGTCGCCGACGAGGACCACCGCCTGAACCAGGTACGGGCGTTCACGTCGGTGGCGCCCCTGCAGAGCACCAAGTGGACCGTGCCGTACCGGCTGGACACCGACAACGGCTACACCCTGGTCCTCACCGAGCGCAGCAACGCCTACACCATCGCCGACCTGCTGAGACTCGCCCCGCAGACCTTCGTGCGGCGCAAGGACGGCTCGTATCTGCTGACCGAGAACATCTACCTGAACGTCGGCGCCAAGCTGAAGCTGTCCAACCCCGGCGGCCTCACCCTGCGGATGGCCAGCAACCGCACCGGCTTCGTCTCCATCGTCTCCTTCGGCGGCGAACTCACCCTCCAGGGCACCGCCCAGGCGCCGCTGACCATCACCAGCTGGGACCCGCAGGCCAACAAGGCCGACAGCGACGTCCGGGACGGCCGCGCCTACATCCGCACCATCGGCGGCCAGTTCGAGATGACGCACGCCAAACTCGCGAGCCTCGGGTTCTGGAGCGGCCGTACCGGAGGGCTCAGCCTCACCGGCACCGACCGGCCGAACACCGGCTCGCTGGAGGACACCGGCCAGGTGCACGGCAAGACCGCGCGCGAACGGGCCGACCGGCAGGGCGAGCAGGACGACCAGAGCACCGGCAGCGGTGACGTCACGGCCATGCCGTCGGGCGAACTGACCACTCCCGACGCCCGGTTCTCGACCGGCGGCCTCTCCTACGTCTCCGGGTCGATCACCCACTCGACCATCACCGGCAACGCCTTCGGGATCTTCATCTCCAGTGCGACGGGGATCGAGATCAGCGACACGACCGTGGCGAACAGCCTGGAGGACGGGGTGGTCATGCACCGGTTCGTCTCCAGCTCGCTCGTGCAGCGCACGGTCGCCAAGGACAACGGCGGCGACGGCTTCATCCTCTCCCGGGCCACCCAGCAGGTGCGGGTCAGCGGCTGCACCGCCGAGGGCAACGGCGGCAACGGCTACACGCTCAGCGGCAAGCCCCTCGCCGACGGCCCCTCCGCCTCCGGGCAGGCCGTCGACAGCTACGGCTCCAACTCGGTCGCCAACAGCGTGGCCAAGGACAACGGCCGCTACGGCGTCGAGGTGCTGGGCGGTTTCGACGTCGGCGTGCAGAACAACCGCATCGAGGGCGGTGACATGGGCATCGTGGCGCGCCTGGCGGCGGACAAGGTGTCCATCACCGGCAACCGGCTGACCGGCCAGAACCGGCAGGGCATCTCGGTCCGCGACGGCGTCACCGGCGCCACCGTCACCGGCAACATCATCGACGGGCCGCAGACCGGCGTGTACGTCCGCGACTCGGCCGCCGAGATACGCGGCAACACCGTCCAGGACGCCACCAACCACGGGGTCAGCCTGGTCGGCGGGGTGGACGGCACCACGGTCTCCTACAACGTGATCGGCGGGGTCGGCCCCAGCGCGCTGGACTCCATCCGCTCCCACGGCGGTGCCGACATCAAGGAGAACCAGACCTTCGCCTGGTACGACACCAGCTCCTTCTGGGTCAGGGTCAAGCACTACGCGAGCCCGATGACGCTGCTGTGGACGGGCATCCTGCTCCTCATCCTGTTCTCGGCCGCCATGGGCCGGCGCAGGCGCCGGGCGGGCGGGCGGGGCGCGGCCATCGTGCACCCGTACTCCGACAAGGCGCCGCTGCCCTCCCCGCCGCCGGACGAGATCGCCGTGGCAGGCCGCCGCCGGGAGCCGGTGATGAGCGAATGAGCGACGACACCCCCCACACGCCCGCACCAGGTGACGGCGGTCCGGACGACGGTGGTCCGGGCGGCAGCGGCCAGGGTGACGGCGGCTCCACGGCCGTCGGCGGCGGCTCCGCGACGGGCGAGTCCGTCGCGGAGCGGGCGCGCCGGATCTGGCTCGCCGGCGGGCCTCCGCTGTGGGTGGCCTCGGCCGCCCTGGTGATCTCGGTGGTGGCGCTGATCGTGGCGGGGGTCTCGGCAGGCGACGACCGGGCCGTCGTGTACGGCGCCGGCCCCACCGCCGGTCCCACCATCCCGGTCGCCGAGCCCACGGACGACGGGGACGACACCGGCGACCCCGGTGCCACGGCCTCCGGCCCGGCACCGGGCGACACGGCGGCCACCGACGGGTCGGCCACCCCCACCCCCACCGCGACCGGCTCGGCCGCGGCCGTGGCCTCAGGGCCGGTGAAGTGCCCGGCCGCCACCGTCACCGTCAGCGATGCCAAGTCCCTGAAGGACGCGCTGGACCGTGCCCGGCCCGGTGACGTCATCAAGATGGCGGACGGGGTCTACTCGGACCGCTTCACCGCCACCACCCCCGGTACGGCGGACCGGCCGATCTTCCTGTGCGGCGGCCCCGGCGCGGTGATCGACGCCGGCGACGTCGACGGCGGCTACGCCTTCCACCTGGACGGCGCCAGCCACTGGCGGCTGATCGGCTTCACCGTGCGCAACGGCCAGAAGGGGGTCATGGCCGACAAGGTCCAGGGCAGCGTCATCCAGGGCCTGACCGTCGAGAACATCGGCGACGAGGGCATCCACCTGCGCGACTTCAGTTCCGGCAACGTGGTGGAGGACAACACCGTCCGCGCCACGGGCAAGCGCAAGGAGCAGTTCGGCGAGGGCATCTACGTCGGGTCCGCCCAGTCCAACTGGTGCACCGTCACCGACTGCAAGCCCGACAAGAGCGACGACAACGTGATCCGCGGCAACCACGTCAGCGACACCACCGCGGAGTCCGTCGACATCAAGGAGGGCACCACCGGGGGCTCCCTCATCGGCAACACCTTCGACGGCGCCGCCCTCAGCGGGGGCCACAACGACTCCTGGGTCGACGTCAAGGGCAACGACTGGCTGATCAAGGGCAACGTCGGCAGCCACTCGCGTGAGGACGGCTTCCAGACCCACCAGATCCTCGACGGCTGGGGCACCGCAAACGTGTTCCAGGACAACACCGCGCAGGTGGACGGCCCCGGCTACGGCTTCCACTTCGCACCCGTCGAGAAGAACAAGGTCACCTGCGACAACAAGGTCACCGACGCGGCGAAGGGCCTCGCCAACGTCGCCTGCTCCTCCTGACGTGACGTGACCAACGGGGCCCGGCCCGCACCCGGGCCCCGTACGGCCGCGGCTCCCTCTCCTTCACCCACTCCACCCACGCGCGTCCTCGGCATGCGCGCTTTCGGCCCGGAAATCCCCTCGGAGGCATCATGGACACTCTTCCCGCCGCCACCCACGGCACCGTCGGCACCGACGCTCCCCGTCTCACGGTCATCGGCACCGGGTACCTGGGCGCCACGCACGCCGTGTGCATGGCGGCGCTCGGCTACGAGGTGCTCGGCGTCGACGTGGACCCCGGCAAGATCAAGCTGCTGAGAGCCGGGGAGGTACCGTTCTTCGAGCCAGGACTGCCCGAACTCCTGGCCAAGGCACAGGAATCCGGCCGGCTGCACTTCACGACCAGCCTCGCCGAGGCGGCGGAGTTCGGCGACATCCACTTCGTCTGCGTGGGCACCCCGCAGCAGCCCGGCTCCTACGCCGCGGACCTCACCTACGTGGAGGGCGCGGTGACCGAGCTGGCCCGGCACCTGAACCGCCGTGCCCTGGTGGTCGGGAAGTCGACGGTGCCGGTGGGCACCGCGGCCCGCCTCGCGGAGCTGGTCCGCACCACCGCCCCGGCGGGGGACGCCGTGGAGCTTGCGTGGAACCCCGAGTTCCTGCGGGAGGGCTTCGCCGTGGAGGACACCCTGCACCCCGACCGGCTGGTGTTCGGCACCGAGTCCGCGTGGGCGGAGCAGCAGCTGCGCGCCGCGTTCGCGCCCGTCATCGCCCAGGGCACCCCGGTGGTGGTCGCCGACCTGCCGACCGCCGAACTGGTCAAGGTCGCCGCCAACTCCTTCCTGGCCACGAAGATCTCGTACATCAACGCCATGGCGGAGGTCTGCGAGGCCACCGGTGCCGACGTGCACCGGCTGGCGGAGGCGCTGGCCTACGACGACCGGATCGGCGGCCGGTTCCTGAAGCCGGGTCTCGGTTTCGGCGGCGGCTGCCTGCCCAAGGACATCCGGGCCTTCATCCACCGTGCCGAGGAACTGGACGTCGCGCAGGCGGTCGCCTTCCTGCGCGAGGTGGACGCGATCAACCAGCGCCGCCGGGCCCGCACCGTCGACCTGGTCCGCGAGCTGGTCGGCGGGGATCTCGCCGGGACGAAGGTGGCCGCGCTCGGGGCGGCCTTCAAGCCCAACTCCGACGACATCCGGGACGCCCCGGCGCTGGACGTCGCCGCCTCCCTGCACCGGGCGGGCGCCCAGGTGACGGTCTACGACCCGGTGGCGATGGACAACGCCCGCCGCGTCCACCCCGAGCTGGCGTACGGGACCGACGCGCTGCAGGCCGCCACCGGCGCCGACGTCGTGGTCCTGCTCACCGAGTGGACGCAGTTCCGGGAGATCGACCCGGAGGCCATGGGCGCGGTGGTCAACCGCCGCCGGGTCGTGGACGGCCGGCACGCCCTCGACCCCGCCCAGTGGCGCGCGGCCGGCTGGGAGTACCGGGCGCTGGGCCGCAACTGACCACGGGCCCGGGCCGGTTCGGGCTCAGGCGAACTCGGCGAGGGCGCGCGCCACGATGGCCTCCAGCTGCTGGTGGTGCGCGCCCTTCCAGTACGCGCGGCCGCACTCCGCGCACTGCGCGAAGACGTCGTACGACTTCTGTGTCCCGCCCTTCAGCTGGTCCGCAACCTCGTCCTTGGTCGCCTCCCTGAGCAGGCCGTTGCAGGCGGTGCAGCGGGTCCAGGGGCGCAGATCCGGGGCGAACCGGTCGAGGACGTCGCGGAGCTGGTCGTCGGGGCCGGTGCTGTAGACGTAGCCGCCCGCCCAGATTTCGCGGCGGCGCAGCAGGCCCCGGTCGCGGCTCAGCAGCACCCGCTTCTCGGCCGCCGAGCGGGCGGCGAGGGCCGGGTCGCCGATGTCCGTCGACTCGTACGCGGTGTCCACGCCGAGGAGGCGCAGCCGGCGGGCGAGGGTGCCGAGGTGGACGTCGAGGAGGAAGCGGAGCGGGGCGCCGGGGACGCGCTGGGGGCGGGTGACCGGGCGTACGGCCACCCGCTCGCCGTGCGCCGGGATGTGGGCCACGGGGACCTCTCGGCCGTCCACCACCAGGGCGCCCACCTCGGTCAGGGGGACGCCCAGGGACTCGATGACGTGACCGAGGGTCGAGACGCCGTCGACGGTGAGGGGGTGGACGCCGACGCGGCGGGCGTGCGGGACGAACAGGGCCAGCTCGGGGGCGACTTCGACCTGGATCTGGGAAGCGTTCACCTGGTCAGGATGGCACGGGGGACGGCCGTGACCTCAGTGGTTTTCCGGGGGCAGGCCGTGCTCGATGACGTCCAGGGCGCGGTCGACGAGGGCCTCGAAGTCGCCCTCGTGCTGGTTCTCCGCCCAGTACATCGAGACCTCCATCAGCCCGCCGACGAAGGACATCGCGTAGACCCGGACCTCCAGGCTGTCGGGGTCACGGCCGCTGCGCTCCCCGATGGCCTGGCAGAGCAGGCGGCCGGTGGACGACATGCTCTCCATCATCCGGGAGCGCACCGAGGGGACCTCGACCATCAGCCGGGTGCGCAGCCGGGAGACCACCGGATCGTCCTTGACGCCCAGCCGGATCGCCCGGTGCATCACGTGGCGGAGGGACACCGGCCACGGCTCGTCCGCGGGCCGCGCCCGGAGCTCCTCCAGGATGACCAGGTCGTACTCGTCCGTGAGGACGATGTCCTCCTTGGTCGGGAAGTACCGGAAGACCGTCGACGGCGACACCTCGGCCCGCTCCGCGATCTGCTCGATCGTCGTGGCGTCCCAGCCCTGCACCTCGACCAGCGCGTACGTGGCGGTGCGGATCGCCTCGCGGGTCTTGATCTTCTTGCGTTCCCGCAGGCCGGGCCGGGGGGAGGTGTGCGGTGCCGTCATGCCGGTCATTGTCCGGCATCTGCGGTGGCCGGAGCCACGTCAGGGGACTCGTTCCCTTCGGCTCGGCGGGCGAGGGGGGTGTTCGGCAGGAACGCGGCGGCCAGCAGGGCGGTGACGAGTGCGCCGATGCCGCACACCAGCAGGACCAGGCCCATGCCGTGGACGTACGACGCGTTCGCGGAGGCGACGAGGCGGGTGGAGCCCGTCTTCGCGGCGACCAGGTGGGCGGCGACCACCGACTCGCCGGCGGTGTGGCCGAGCGGGGCGGGCAGCCCGGTGACGTCGAGGCGGTCGCGGAAGGCACCGGCCAGCAGGCTGCCGAGCAGGGCGATGCCGATCGCGCCGCCGACCTGGCGCATCGTCATCAGCAGCCCGGAGCCGCTGCCGGCCCGGTCCGCCGGCAGGGCGCCGAGGGCGCCGTCCATGGAGGGGACCACCGAGAAGCCGAAGCCGAGGCCGGCGACGGACAGCCACAGCGCGGTGAAGCCGTAGCCGTCGCTCACCGAGGTACGGCTGCCGAGCAGGGCCGCGAAGGCGAGCACCACCAGGCCCGCGGCGACCACGGCGCGGGCGCCGAAGCGGGCGACGACCGGCTGGGCGGCCCGTGCGGCGACGATGAGGCCGCCCATCATGGGCAGCAGGCGCAGGCCGGTGCCGAAGGCGTCGTTGCCGAGGACCGTCTGGAGGTAGGGCGGCAGCACGAACATCAGGCCGGACAGCACGAACATCACCAGGGTCGCGGCGAGGGTGTTGAGCAGGAACCCGCGGTGGCTGAGGAGCTCCATGTCGAGCATCGGGCGCTCGGCCCGGCGTTCGCGCAGCACCAGAGCGGTGACGAGGACGACGGCGACGGCGAACAGGGCGACCGCTGGGGGTCCCCCCACGCCTTTCGGGCTGTGGGGGAGGGTCGCCCAGCCCCGGTCGGGGGCCTCGATGATCGCGTAGACCAGGGCGCCGAGGCCGATCGCGGTGAGCGCGGTGGAGAGGGCGTCGACTTTGGGGGAGGCGGGGTCGCTGGTCTCGGGGAGCAGGAAGACGCAGGCGGCGACGCCGATGGCGGCCATGGGCACGTTGATCAGGAAGACCGAGCCCCACCAGAAGTGGTTGAGCAGGAAGCCGCCGATGATCGGGCCGAGCGGGAGGCCGAGCGCCGAGGCGGCCGAGACGATGCCGACGGCGCGGGTGCGCTCGGCGGGCCCGAACAGCGAGGGCAGCACGGACATGGCGAGCGGCATCACCAGCGCGGCGCCGACGCCCATGGCGGCGCGGGCGGCGATCACCCAGTTCACGTCGCCGGCCAGCGAGCCCATCACCGAGCCCGCCAGGAAGACCAGCAGGCCCACGACGAGCATCCGGCGGCGGCCGAAGCGGTCGCCGAGGAGTCCGGCGGGGAGCATCAGCGACGCGAAGACGACGACGTACGCGTCCGCCATCCACTGCTGCTGGCTGGTGGTGGCGCCGAGTTCCCCGGCCATCGTCGGGAGCGCCACGTTGAGGATCGTCGTGTCGAAGCCGAGCACCAGCATGCTCGCGACCAGGGCGCCGAGGGCCCACCACCGGCGGGGGTTCTGGTGCCCCTCTTCAAGAGGAGTGACAGTAGCCATGAAATGAAAGTAACTCTCAAAATCTAGGGACTGTCAATGGCGAGTCGATGTCGTAACGTGGGCTGCGGGCACGAAAAAGTGGCCACGGCTCGGGAGCCGTGGCCACTTCGAGGAGCGGCGGTGGGGCTATGCGTGCTGGTAGGCCACCAGGGAGATGCCGACGTAGTGCACGACGAACGCGGCCAGCGTGAAGGAGTGGAACACCTCGTGGAACCCGAAGTACCGGGGTGACGGGTTCGGGCGCTTGATGCCGTAGATCACGCCGCCGGCGCTGTACAGCAGGCCGCCGACGATCACCAGGACCAGGACCGAGACGCCGCCGGTGCGCATGAAGTCGGGCAGGTAGAAGACCGCCGCCCAGCCCATCGCTATGTAGCAGGGCGTGTACAGCCAGCGCGGCGCGCCGACCCAGAAGACCCGGAAGGCGATGCCGGCGGCCGCCGCGGCCCAGATGCCCCACAGCAGCCACTGGCCCTTGGCGGCGGGGAGGAGCAGCAGGGTCAGCGGGGTGTACGTGCCCGCGATGATCAGGAAGATGTTGGCGTGGTCGAGTCTGCGCAGGATGCCGTCCATGCGCGGGCTCCAGTTGCCCCGGTGGTACAGCGCGCTCACGCCGAACAGCAGGCACGCCGTCAGGGCGTAGATCCCGCAGGCGACGCGGCCGCGCGGGGAGTCGGCGAGGGCGGTGAGGACGAGACCCGCCACGAGTACGGCCGGGAACATGCCCAGGTGCAGCCATCCGCGCAGCTTGGGCTTGACCTGTTGCGACAGGGAGGAGAGCGCAGCGGGACCGCGGCCGGCGGCCGGCGGTTCCGTGGGCGCGTCGGGGACGGACGCAGTCATGAAGAGCATCGTACCTACGGAACCGTAAGTTACGGATCAGTCTCGCTCGATGGCCGTCACGGAGTGGCCATCGTCTCACGGAGCCTCGGTTGCGCTCACATCGGTGAACAAAAAGACCTTGAGGCGAACTCAATATGGACGCAAAGAAACGCAGGTGGGCGCAGAAACCGTGGCCTTCCTCACGTCGCTCATCTGTGACTCCCTCTGGACAGATGGGTGATCGGGTCGGAGGATCAAATGAGTGCAGTCGGCACCGGATGAGCGGCTACGAAGCATCCGGGTCGCGGCCCCCACGGGGCAACAAGGCCTGAAACAGGGCCACAAGATCAAAAATCCCTCATTTAGGAGCAATCGTGGCGCGCGACATCGCGGCTCCCCCCGTCATCCCCACCAAACATCAGGAACTGATCTCGTGGGTCAACGAGATCGCCGAACTGACGCAGCCGGACAGCGTGGTCTGGTGTGACGGATCCGAGGCCGAGTACGAGCGACTGTGCGAAGAGCTCGTGGCGAAGGGCACCTTCAAGAAGCTCGACCCGATCAAGCGCCCCCACTCCTACTACGCGGCCTCCGACCCGACCGACGTCGCCCGGGTCGAGGACCGCACGTTCATCTGCTCCGAGCGGGAGCAGGACGCCGGCCCGACCAACCACTGGAAGGACCCCGCCGAGATGCGGGAGATCTTCTCGGGCGAGAAGGGCCTGTTCCGCGGCTCGATGAAGGGCCGGACGATGTACGTCGTCCCGTTCTGCATGGGCCCCCTCGGCTCGCCGCTGTCCGCCCTCGGCGTGGAGATCACGGACTCGGCGTACGTCGCCGTCTCCATGCGCACGATGACGCGCATGGGCCAGGCCGTCCTCGACGAGCTGGGCGAAGACGGCTTCTTCGTCAAGGCCGTCCACACCCTCGGCGCCCCGCTGGAGCCGGGCCAGGCCGACGTCCCCTGGCCGTGCAACCAGACCAAGTACATCTCGCACTTCCCCGAGTCGCGCGAGATCTGGTCCTACGGTTCCGGCTACGGCGGCAACGCCCTGCTCGGCAAGAAGTGCTACGCCCTGCGCATCGCCTCCGTCATGGCGCGCGACGAGGGCTGGCTCGCCGAGCACATGCTGATCCTCAAGCTCACGCCCCCGCAGGGCGAGTCGAAGTACGTCGCCGCAGCCTTCCCGAGCGCCTGCGGCAAGACGAACCTCGCCATGCTGGAGCCCACCGTCTCCGGCTGGACCGTCGAGACGATCGGCGACGACATCGCCTGGATGCGGTTCGGCGAGGACGGCCGCCTCTACGCGATCAACCCGGAGGCCGGCTTCTTCGGCGTCGCGCCCGGCACCGGTGAGCACACCAACGCCAACGCGATGAAGACGCTGTGGGGCAACGCGGTCTTCACCAACGTCGCGCTGACGGACGACGACGACATCTGGTGGGAGGGCATGACGGAGGAACTCCCGGCCCACCTCACCGACTGGAAGGGCAACGACTGGACGCCGGGCTCCGAGACCCCGGCCGCCCACCCCAACGCCCGCTTCACCGTCCCCGCCGCCCAGTGCCCGATCATCGCGCCGGAGTGGGAGGACCCCCGGGGCGTGCCGATCTCGGCGATCCTCTTCGGCGGCCGCCGCGCCACCGCCGTACCGCTGGTGACCGAGTCCTTCGACTGGAACCACGGCGTCTTCCTCGGCGCCAACGTGGCCTCCGAGAAGACCGCCGCGGCCGAGGGCAAGGTCGGCGAGCTGCGCCGCGACCCGTTCGCGATGCTGCCGTTCTGCGGCTACAACATGGGCGACTACATGGCCCACTGGATCGACGTGGCCAAGGACAAGGACCAGGCCAAGCTGCCGAAGATCTACTACGTCAACTGGTTCCGCAAGAACGACGAGGGCAAGTTCGTCTGGCCCGGCTTCGGCGAGAACTCCCGCGTCCTGAAGTGGATCGTGGAGCGCCTGGACGGCAAGGCGGAGGGTGTGGAGACGCCGATCGGCGTGCTGCCGACGCGCGACGCCCTCGACACCGACGGGCTCGACCTCGACGACAGCGACCTCGACTTCCTGCTGACCGTCGACAAGGAGGTCTGGCGGGAGGAGGCGGCACTCGTCCCCGACCACCTCAACACCTTCGGCGAGCACACGCCGAAGGAGCTGTGGGCCGAGTACCGGGCGCTCGTGGAGCGACTGGGATAAGCCGCCCTCCGTAAGGACTCCGCGGCCGGTTTGGATGTGCCCTGACCAGCGATCGTCACGACCGGCCGCGGTGTGAACCGGCGAGGCCGCGCACAACGGCGTGTGCGGCTCCCAGGCCTGCCGTCGTCCGCATCCGTCCGCCCCGACGGACGCGGCGACGGCAGGCCTTCGCCTGTGCGGGTGGGCCCGCGGTCGCCCGCCGGGGTGATTTCCTGCGGCCGGTGAGCGCAAGACGGCTCGTGGCGAGCCGACCTGTGGACCGGCGTCGCAACGCTGTCGCCCGTGTTCACACCTCGGGTTCGATCGTTCACACCTGGTGCTCGATCGCGCACGGCCCGGGCCGGAACCGTGGCAGCGCCCCCTGCTGGCGCTGCTCCTGGCCCTGCCCGGTACCGCGGTCGCCGCCCCCGGCGACCTGGACACCGCCTTCGCCGGCGACGGCACGGTCCTAACCGACTTCGGCGGCGACGACTCCGCCGCCGACGTGGCGGTGCAGTCCGACGGCCGGATCGTCGCCGCCGGCCAGGGCGGACCGGACTGAGTTTCTTCAGTTGCCGCGTTCTTCCAAGTAGCGCGTATGTGTCTCCTGGCGTCTGGCCTCTGTGTCCCTCAGGGCCGTCGCCAAGTGCTCCGCCTCCTCCTTGAGGATCGTGAGCTGGCGTTCCAAGTGGCGTTCCGGGGGCTCCTGGCCCGGTGTCAGGCGTGTCCACCACCTTGTGCGTACGAAGCTGTCGACCGCCTCCGGGATGTCCTGCCGTACGGTCCGTGAGAGGACGTGGACGCCCTCCGGGTCCTGGGCCAGCAGTTCGGCGGGCCGGCCGGGGTCCAGCAACGCGGTGAGCAGGTCGGTCAGTTCGGTGAGCCGGGTCTCCGTGGCGGCCGGCAGCCCGACCTCCGCCAGGTAGGTCTCCAGTCTGCGGAAGTCGGCCCGCACCTCCGCCAGCTGGGCGGAGGGCGTCGGGAAGTCCGGCAGCGGGGGGCGCTCCGGCGGGGCGATCAGCGCGCCCGCGCCGTACAGGCCGGCCACCACCACCGGCCAGTACGGGCCGGCCACGCCCGTGAACGTCAGGACCAGACCGAGCAGGCCGCCCGCCGAACCGGTGAGGTTCTTGCGGGACTCCAGGTAGGCGAGGGCCTTATTGGTAGCCACGGATCTCCTCGAAGGCGCCGTCCAGGGAGCCCTGCCGGCCGTCGAAGAGACGGCCGCCGGTCAGGGCGGCGATGTGCTGGAGTTCGGCACGGGAGGAGTCGCCGAAGAGGATGGGGAAGACGGGGATCTGCTGCCGGTCGGCGGAGAGCTGGTTGTAGAAGTCGTCGAAGTCACCGACCTTGGCGCCCGTGGTGTTCTCGCCGTCGGTCATCAGCACGATCGACGTGAAGGTATCCGCGGAGGGGTTCAGCTGGGCGTAGGCCTTCTCCAGGGAGGTGTAGATCGCCGTGTTGCCGTCGGCGTGCAGGGCGTCGGTGTCCTTGCGGATCGCGGCGAGGTCGGCCTTGTCGGCGACCACGTGGGTGCTGACGCTCTTCACGTCCGAGCCGAACGGCATCAGGGTGACCTCCTCGCGGTGGCGGAAGTCGCCGGTGAGGCCGGTGAGGGCCGCCTTCAGGCGGGAGAGGCGGTCGCCCTCCATGGAGCCCGAGGTGTCCAGGACGTAGACCGTGCGGGAGGGCCGGCGCAGGTCGTTCTCGTAGGCCGAGATGAGCCCGTCGGCCACCGACCTGGTGCCGGGGAAGGGGAGTTCGCGGCGGCGGCCGGTGTCCAGGCCGGCGGCCGGGGCCACGGAGGCCACGACCGGGCGGCGGTGGGTGGTGTCCGTGATGAGCTTCTGCACGGCCGCCGTCCGCAGGTCCTCCGTCACCCTGCGGACGTCCTCACGGGTGGCGGAGGAGGTCGAGGCCAGGGAGGAGAACGGGTAGTCGGCGGTGACCACGCCGTCCTTCGGACGGATCACGGTGAGACCGGAGATGCCCTGGAGCACCGACTCGTAGTTGAGCAGGGCGTCGACGTTGCCGCGCCGCCGGTAGGCCGAGGCCAGCCAGCCGGAGGAGCCCGAGGTCAGGGTCTGGCCCTTGAAGAACTTCCTCAGCCGGGGAGTCGCCCTGGTGACGTCGTCGTCCGTGAGCGCCGACTGGGCCCCGGAGAGCGCGGAGGCCACCGAGACCAGCGTGGCGAAGCCGGAGTTGGAACGGGCCGGGTCCGTCATGCCGTACGTCAGCCGGCCCGCTTCCACGGCCTGCTCGACCTGGGACCAGGTGACGTCGGCCGGTTTCCAGCCCAGCGACCGGACGGTGGCCGTCTTCACGCCGATCGCGACCGGGCTGGACATGATCGACGTCTCGGAGACGACCTTCCTCGCCGCCTCCGGGCGCAGCCGCAGGTAGTCGTCGGAGGACAGCCAGAGCGCGTCGTACCTGCCGTCCGCCTTCCCCCTGGCCAGCAGGTCGATGGCGTCCAGGGTGCCCATGTAGGTGGGCCGGACGGTGACCCCGGTGTCCTTGCGGACCCGGTCGAAGACGGCGGTCATGTCGCTGAGTTCGGAGGAGGCGAGGACCCGCAGGGTGCCGGGCTTCGGGGCCGTGGAGTCGTCGCCGTGGTCCTCGGAGGTGCAGCCGGAGAGGACGACGGCCGCCGTCGCGAGGAGGGCGAGGAGCGGGCGTCTGCTCATGCGAGGCCACCCTCCAGCGCGCTCTTCGAGCGGCTGCGCTCCAGGTAGGCGCTCGCCTGGTGGAGTTCGTCCGTGAGGGACTGCACGGTGTTCGCCATCGCCTCGGTCGCCTGGACCTTGTACGTGTCGATGGCGTCGAGGGTCCGGTAGATCTGCTGGAACGCGGCGCGCAGCGTCTCGGCGCCCACAGCCGGGTCGGCGGCGATGCGCTGGATCTCCCCGCTCTGGGTCGCGAGCATCTCGGCGTTGCCCCGGATCAGGTCCTCGGTCGTCCCGCGCAACGCGTTGACCTGCTCGATCACCTTCTTCTGGTTGTCCAGCGCGGAGGCCAGCATGACCGAGATCCGCAGCGCGGAGACGGTGGTGGTGGCGGCGCGCTCGACGCCCTTGATCAGCTCGTCGTTGTTGCGCCGTACGACGTCCATCGCGAGGTAGCCCTGTGCGGACACCGCGAGCTGGGTGAGCAGGTCCTGGTGCTTCTGCCGGACCGGGAAGAGCACGTCCGCCCGTACCGCGTCGGCCTCCTGGGGGTCCGTGAGCCGGACGACGTGCTGCTCGACGGCGGTGTCCAGGGCCTGGGTGAGGACGACGTACTCCTGGAGCTTGCCCATGGTCTCCCAGAGCCGCACCCGCTCCGTCTGCAACGCCGCGTTGTCCCGCCGCAGTTCGTCCTGGCCGCCGCGCAGCGACCCCACGATCTTGTTCAACGTCCCCTGCGCCGAGGCGTACTTGGCGACGTGGTCGCGGAGCCTGTTGCCGCCGGGCAGCCGGGAGAGGAACTTGCGGCCCTTGCCCGCGGGCAGGTCGCGCGGGTCCAGGTCCTCGACGACCCTGCGCAGTTCGACCAGCGAGCCGGCCACCTTGGCCTGGGCGTCACCGCCCTTGTCGGGCAGGCTGCGGACGGCACGCTCCAGCATGCGGTTGGACTGCGAGGCGGCGGTGCGCATCTCGCCGGCGCCGAGGCCGGTGATCTCGCCGACCTTGCTCGCGAACTCCGGCGAGCGGGCGTCCAGGGCGGCGAGGTCCCGGACGTAGTCGGAGGCCTTGCGCGCCATGTCCGTACGGACGCCGTCGTCGACGGGCACCAGCCCGCCGGCCTTCTCCCGCGGCACGGGCGCGACCGCCTCGGGCGGGGTCAGTGTGAAGACGTCCTCGCCGCTCAGCGTGGGCGGGTGCTCGCCGCTGCTCGGCCTCATCTTGTCGAAGTTGCTCACAGGGTCCCCCGGGTCAGCCGCGCGCCCGGCGGGCCATCTCGTGCAGCACCGCGGAGGTGGGCACGGGCGCCTGCCGGACGCCGGTCAGTGTCTGGTTGAGGTAGGCGGCGCGGTCGGCGGTGTCCCTGACGAACTCGGCGGAGTCGCCCTGGGGCCGGAAGCCGTGCTTGACGGCGAGCCTGCGCAGGGTGGGGTCGGTGCTGAGGAGTTCGCCGAGCTGCCGGCCGGCGTCGTCCAGCGGCACGATGGTGTGGTCGCTGTTGACCGTGGTGTCCGGGTAGAGGACGACGAGGTCGCCGGCGTCGTGCTGCTCCGCGAGCAGCGACACCACCTGCGACTCGTACAGGCACACCAGCGGGTTGCCGGCGCCGCTGATGAAGTCCCTGAACACCGAGTCGCTGCTGGGCTGCTGCGCCCCCTGCACGCTGACCAGCTGGTGCAGCAGCGGCGCGGTCCTCGCGACGTCGCCGTCGCTCGCCACGACCCTTCCCCCGTTGGCGACATAGGAGGCGGCGGCGAGGTACAGCGCGCCGGAGTTGGAGGTCTCCGGGTCGGTACTGGTGATGAACAGCGTCCCGGTCAGCTCCCCGTGGGCCTTCGCCCCCTTGAGCTGCTGCCAGGTCCGGTCGTGCCGGGCGGCGTCCAGGTAGGCGGCCATCCTCAGGGTCCCCTTGCCCTTGCCGTCGAGTACGGCGAGCCCGTTGGCGGCCAGCACCTGGGCCGCGCTGCGGTGGGCGACCACGACGAGGGGCGAGTAGAAGGGGCGGGGGAGGGGCTGCCGGGCGTGGTACTTCTCGGCCAGCGTGTCGGCCGGGGCCGAGCTGGACGGGAAGGCGAAGTCGTAGCCCTTCAGGTCCAGATCCTCCATGGCCCAGGATCCGGACGCCTCCGTCTTCACGGTGTAGCCCTTGGCGGCGAGGGCTTTCACCACATCGGGATCGGCGAAGAAGTCCGACTTCTCCGAACCGATCACACCGCGCACGGTCTTCGTTGCCGTGCCCTTGTCATCCCCTTGCCGGCCTGCGACGACGGCAGCCACCACGCCACCGATCAGCAGCACCGCGAGGACGATTCCCGCGATACGTCTCACGTGGGGGAGAGTGCTCCCGGAATCCCTCAGTCCTGGGTGGAACGGGTGAACGAGGGGTGAAGGGGGCGCCCCGGAACGAAACCGGAGCGCCGAAGTCCGCCGGGCGCCGTCAGGAGTGTCCTGTGGCAACCCGGTCCGCGCGTCGCTGCGGGAGCGCGCGGACCGGGGCCGTTCGGGGGTGGGTCAGCCGGCCGTGGTGAGTTCCGTGGCCGCCGCGTGGGCGTCCATGCGTTCCGCCGCGAGGATCGCGGCCGCGGTGTCCGCGCGGGACGCCGCGACCAGCAGGGCGCGGCCGGCGACGGCATGCGCGCGCTCGTGGAGCGCGGCCGGCTCCCGGGCCGCCGCCATGGATGCGCGGACCGGCGTACGCCCGCCCCGCAGCCGGGCCACCTGCTCGGCCAGCCGGGTCGCGGCGGCGTCGAGGTCGGTGGACGGCGTGAGTGCGCGCAGCTCGTCGGTGACGGCGAGCAGCGCGGCGAGGTGTCCGGCGAGCTGGATGTCCAGCTCCTCCTCGCGCGTCCGGTGGGGGAAGTCGGAAGAGGGGCCGGCCATCGTGCTGTGGACCGACTTGGTGCGGATCGGCTCGTACATGGGAGATGGCCTCCTGTGCTCTGACAGGAAGCCATCCTAGCTTAGATTTCGTCTAAAGTTGACCCGGGTCACGGAGGGTGGTCCGGCGGGTGCCTAGGGCTGCCCGTACCCGTCCAGGAACCGGCCGATCCGGGTGATCGCGTCCCGCAGATCGCCGACCGTCGGCAGGGTCACCACCCGGAAGTGGTCCGGCTCCGGCCAGTTGAAGCCGGTGCCCTGGACGACCATGATCTTCTCCTGCCGCAGCAGGTCGAGGACCATCTGCCGGTCGTCCTTGATCTTGAAGACCTGGGGGTCGAGGCGCGGGAAGAGGTACAGCGCGCCCTTGGGGCGGACGCAGCTCACGCCCGGGATCTGGGTGAGCAGGTCGTAGGCGAGGTCCACCTGCTCCTTCAGCCGCCCGCCCGGCAGTACGAGGTCGTTGATCGTCTGGCGTCCGCTGAGCGCGGCCACGACCCCGTGCTGACCGGGCATGTTCGCGCACAGCCGCATGTTCGCGAGGATCGTGAGGCCCTCGATGTAGGACTCGGCGTGCGCCCGGGGCCCGGAGACGGACATCCAGCCGACCCGGTAGCCGGCCACCCGGTACGCCTTGGACATGCCGTTGAAGGTGAGTGTGAGGAGATCCGGCGCGATGGCGGCGGTCGGGGTGTGCGTGGTGCCGTCGTAGAGGATCTTGTCGTAGATCTCGTCCGAGCAGACGAGCAGGTTGTGGCGCCGGGCGATGTCGGTCAGCCCGCGCAGCATCGCCTCGTCGTACACCGCGCCCGTCGGGTTGTTCGGGTTGATGATGACGATCGCCTTGGTGCGGTCGGTGACCTTGCGCTCGACGTCGGCGAGGTCGGGCATCCAGTCCGACTGCTCGTCGCAGCGGTAGTGCACGGCCGTGCCGCCGGACAGGGAGACGGCCGCGGTCCACAGCGGGTAGTCGGGGGCCGGGACCAGGACCTCGTCGCCGTCGTCCAGGAGGGCCTGCATCGCCATCACGATCAGCTCGGAGACGCCGTTGCCGATGAAGACGTGCTCGACGTCGGTCTCGATGCCGATGGTCTGGTTGTGCATGACGACCGCCCGCCGGGCCGCCAGCAGGCCCTTCGCGTCGCCGTAGCCGTGCGCCGAGGAGACGTTCCGGAGGATGTCCTCCAGGATCTCCGGGGGGCACTCGAAGCCGAAGGCGGCCGGGTTGCCGGTGTTGAGCTTGAGGATGCGGTGTCCTGCCGCCTCGAGCCGCATCGCCTCCTCCAGAACCGGACCCCGGATCTCGTAACAGACATTGGCGAGCTTCGTCGACTGGATCACCTGCATGCCGTGAGCTTACGGCGCGGTAACGCCCGCCGACCCGTGTTTTCCACCACTTGAGATGCAGGTGGGGGACGTCCGGGGGGCAGCCGGAGCCCGGGCGGGGCTCGGCGGTTTGGCCTGTTATCGCCGGTAGCTGTCTCAAAGGCCCCTCCCCTCCCTACAATCCGCGTCCATGCCGAGACCTGCCGAGGACGAGACCGGGGCGCCCAGCGTCTACCGACCCGAGGGTGAACCGGCCCCTGCCTACGAGGGGTACCGGGACCCGGCGGCCGCGCACGGCTGGCTCAACGCCTACGACGAGACGCGCGAGCTGCCGACGATCGCGCCCGCCGCGCCCGCCGCGCCCGCCGCGCCGGACGTGCCGGGCGCACCGGGTCCGGGCCGGGCGGAACGGCGACGGCAGGCGCGCGGGGCGCGCGGCCGGCGCGGCACGTACGTCGTCGCCGCGGCGGGAGCGGTGGGCGCCGCGTCCGTACTCGCGCTGATCACCGGCCTCCCCTTCTCCTCTTCCTCCTCGTCGCCGGCCGACGGCACACCGGCCGGCCAGAACCGCACGAAGCACACGACGGACGACTCGCCGGCCGCGGCGGCGCCCGAGCAGAGCCAGCGCACCGCGTCCGCCGCCCCGCCGACATCGGCCGCGCCGGCCGCCGCGCCTGCCACGACCGCCCCGCCGGCCCGGTCCGCCGCGTCCGCGAGTGTCGCCCCCGACGCCTCGCCGAGCGCCACCGCGACCCGCGGGGCGAGCACCGCGCCGTCGTCGACCGCCACGACCGGCACCCCCGCGCCGACTCCGACGGGCGGCGGCCACGGTTGGGGGCACGGGAGGGGTGGCGGCGGCAGATCCCATTAGGGAAGGCTCCGGGCCCGGACGCTGCCCAAGTCCTCGCCCAAATAGGTAAGTTGGCCCCTTCGGCGGAAGGGGCCGCATGGAGTTCTCGCTGCTCGACGACGAACCCGCCGGCGGATCGGACGGGGATCTGCCCGGCGCCGGACGGGCTGCCCGGCGGCCGGCGAAGCTGCTGCACGACTCCCGGTCGGCCACCCCGCTGACACTCGCCGTGGACGCAGGCAGCCGGGGCGGGCGGGCGGCGCTGCGCACACCCTCGGCGCCGAGTGGGTGGAGGCGGCCCCGCACCGGCCCCGGCGGATGCCCGTCGAGGCGGACGACGAAGAACACGGCGGAGCCGTCGAAGAGGCCCCCGTCCCGCCGGGCCGCCGGATCGGCGAACCCCGCGTCCCGTTCCGTTCCGCGTGTGACGTCGGACATCACTTGGTCCGCAGGACGGGTGGAGAGGATCCGGCCGGCTGCCGGGCAGCTCTGGGCCACCGGGACGTCCGGGCATGCCGACGCCGCCTGCGCGGAAATCCGCCAACGCCGTTCCTGAAACAGCTCCTTGCCCGTGCGGCCGCTTGGGTTGAGAATGTGCATGACAATCAGCGGGTGGCCGGAAGATCTCCGGTCACCCTCGTCGTATAGAGGGGACCCCCACATGAACAAGCCTCTCGTCGCCGCGCTCGCCTCCCTGGCCATCACCGGGATCGGCACGGCTCCGGCGGTCGCCGCGCCGCAGACGGCCAAGGCCGCGGCGGTGACCGTCAACTTCGCGGGCACCGTCTCGCTCAGCAACTGCTCCGGCTCCGTCATCCGCTTCCCGAACTCCGCGGACAGCGACCCGGCGCTGGTCCTCACCAACGGCCACTGCCTGGAAACCGGCTTCCCGGAGCCCGGCGAGGTCATCACCGGCCAGTCCTCCAGCCGTACCTTCGGGCTGCTGAACTCCTCCGGCACCAGGGTCGCCACGCTCCGCGCCAACCAGGTCGTCTACTCGACGATGACCGACACCGACATCACGATCTACCGCACCACCACGACGTACGCGGCGATCAAGAGCTCCTACGGCATCAGCCCGCTCACCGTCAGCGCCGCCCACCCCGTCGCCGGCACCGCCATCAAGGTCGTCTCCGGGTACTGGAAGACGATCTACAGCTGCAACATCGACGGGTTCGTGTACCGGCTCAAGGAGGGCGACTGGACCTGGAAGGACTCGGTCCGCTACACCTCCGCGTGCAACACGATCGGGGGGACGTCGGGGTCGCCGGTGATCGACACCAGCACGGGGCAGGTCGTCGCCGTCAACAACACCGGCAACGAGGACGGGGAGCGGTGCACCGTCGACAACCCGTGCGAGGTGGACGCGAACGGGAACGTCACGGTTCGGCAGGGGATCAACTACGCGGAGGAGACGTACCTCATTCCGGCGTGCTTCACGACGGGGAATGTGCTGAACCTGAGTGCGAGTGGTTGCACCCTGCCCAAGCCGTAGCGTTCCGCTGGGGGCGCCGTTTTCGGGTGCCGCGCCGTGGGGGCTGGTCGCGCAGTTCCTCGCGCCCCTAAAGGGGCGCCCTTCGTACCGCTCGTCCAGCCAGTACGTCCGTTCTGTGGCCGTCCTCGATCACGAAGCGGCCGTCGATCAGGACGTGTGGGATGCCTGTCGGCGGCCGGCGGGGGTTCTCGAACGTCGAGCCTGCCGCGACCGTCCGTGGGTCGAAGAGGACGACGTCGGCGCGGTAGCCCTCGCGGATCAGGCCGCGGTCCGGCAGGCGCAGCCGGGCCGCGGGGCGGGCGGTGAGGTGGGCGACGCACTCCTCCAGGGAGAGCACGCCCAGCTCCCGTACGTAGTGGCCGAGGTAGTGCGGGAACGTGCCGTAGGCGCGGGGGTGGGGTTTCGTGCCCTGGAGGATGCCGTCCGACCCGCCCGTGTGGACCGGGTGGCGCATGATCGTGCGGACGTTCTCCTCGTGGCCGACGTGCTGGAGGATCGTGGTGCTCAGGCGGTCGGTGACCAGGAGGCGGCGGGCCGTCGTCCAGGGGGACTCGCCGCGGGCGTCCGCCGACTCCTGGACCGTACGGCCGACGAACTCCGCCAGCGCGGGGTCGCCCACGCCCGAGACCTCGATGGTGTCCCACTCGATGGGCACCCCGTGGCAGCCGTCGGAGCCGACGGCCTCCAGGTGGTGGCGGATGCGACCGGCCGTCTCGTCGTCCGCCAGGCGGGCGAGGGCCGCCGCCGGGCCGCCCTCGTTGGCCCAGCTCGGCAGCATCGCCGCGAGCGTCGTGCTGCCGGGGGTGTAGGGATAGGTGTCGAGGGTGATGTCGGCGCCGGCGGCGAGGGCCTTGTCGAGGAGGGCCAGCAGTTCGGGGGCCCGGCCCTTGTTCACGCCGAAGTTCATGGTGGCGTGGGCCAGATGGAGCGGGCAGTCCGCCTCCCGGGCCAGGGCCACCATCTCCGCGTACGCCTCCAGCGCGCCGGCCCCGTACGAGCGGTGGTGCGGGCAGTAGTAGCCGCCGTACTCCGCCACCACCCGGCACAGCTCGGTCAGTTCGGCGTCCGGCGCGTACATGCCGGGGGTGTAGGTGAGGCCGGAGGACAGGCCGACCGCGCCCTGGGCCATGCCCTCGGCCACCAGCCGGCGCATGTGGTCCAGCTCCGCCGGGGTCGCCGCCCGGTCCTCCCAGCCGACGGCGAGCGCGCGGACCGTGCCCTGGGGGACGAGGTAGGCCGCGTTGACGGCGATGCCGCGGTCGAGGCGGTCCAGGTACTCGCCCACCGACCGCCAGTCGAAGTCGATGTCCTCGCCTGAGCCGTTCCAGCCGGCGATCGCGCTGCGGACCTCCGCCAGCGTGCGGTCGTCTACCGGGGCGTACGAAAGCCCGTCCTGGCCCAGCACTTCCAGGGTCACCCCCTGCGCGGCCTTCGCGCTGTGGTCGGGGTCGCGCAGCAGGGCCAGGTCGCTGTGGGCGTGCATGTCGACGAAGCCGGGGGAGAGGACCAGGCCCTCCGCGTCCAGCTCGCGCATCGCGCGCGGGCGCTGGCAGCCCGCCGCCGCGGCCTCCTTGACGATCGACACGATCCGGCCGCCGTCGATCACCACGTCGGCGCGGTAGGAGGGTTCCCCGCTCCCGTCGACGACGTCCGCGTCCCGGATGACGAGCTGCTCCACGGTCCCTCCTAGAAGAACGTACGGATGTAGTCGACGACCGTCCCGTCCGCCTCGGCCACCGGGATCAGCTGCCACTTGTCGAACGACGTGCACGGGTGGGAGAGGCCGAGGCCCAGCCAGTCCCCGACCTCCAGGTCCGCCTCGGGGCCGGTGCGCAGCCAGGCGTGCTGGTCGGACAGACCGGTGACCGAGACACCGGTCGCCAGGCGCTCGGTGCCCGCCCGGCGGATCACCTGGGCGACGGGGAGGTCGAGGTCGTAGGCCGCGTCCCGCTTGCCCGCGTTGGCGAACGCCTGCTCCGGGGAAGGACGGGAGACGATCTGCGTCCAGAGCCGGAAGGCGGGCTCCAGGGCGCCCTCCTCGGGGACCCGGTTGAAGGGGGTGACGTCCCGGTAGCGGCCGTCGTCGTGCGAGACGTACGCACCCGAGCGCAGCAACTTCAGTACCGGGAGCGAGAGTTCGGGGATCTCGGCGAAGACGTCCGCGACCGCGTCGAACCAGGCGCTGCCGCCCGCGCTCACCACGATCTCCGCCAGGCCCGCGAACCGGCCCGCCTTGTCGAACTCGGCGGCGAGGGCGACCAGCCGGCGCAGGTAGGCGTGCACCCGGTCCGGGTCCGCCTGCGGGACCTCGCCCTCGTACCCCGCCACCCCGACCAGCCGCAGCGTCCGCGTTGCGGCCACCGCGTCCGCGACCGCCACGCACTCCGCCTCGGTACGGACGCCGGTACGGGCGCCCTCCCCGGCGGCCAGCTCGACCACGACGTCCACGGGGCGGGCGGCCCCGCGCAACGCCTCGTCCATCAGCTCGACCCCGCGCACGGAGTCGACGTAACAGACGAAACGGAAGTCCGCGTCGCGTCCCAGCTCGGCGGCGATCCAGCGGAGCGCCGGGGCGTCCACCAGCTCGTTCGCGAGGAAGATCCGACGGGTGCCGAACGCCCGCGCCACCCGCACCTGGTGCGGCACGGCGAGGGTGATGCCCCACGCCCCGCGCTCGGTCTGCCGTCTGAACAGCTGCGGGGCCATGGAGGTCTTGCCGTGCGGGGCGAAGGCGAGGCCGTGCCGCTGCGTGTACGACTCCATCAGCGCGAGGTTGTGCTCCAGGCGCTCGGCGGAGAGGGCCAGCACCGGGGTCGGGAAGCCGTCCTCGAAGAGGTTGCGGCGCTGGGCGGCCAGTTCGCCGACGGTGAGGCCCTCGGCGTCCGGCGGGAGGCCCTTGAAACGGTGGTCGACGCGTTCCTCCGCGAGCCGGGCGAGCGCTTCGGTGCCGGTGTCGAGGGACACGGAGCCTCCCTGATCAGGTGGGTTGCATAGGGTGCAACGTCCATTGCGTATATCGCTTACCGCTGTCTAACATCCACGCCAACGCCGGGTCAATGGAGCCCGCAGCGCCCCCTTCCCCGACGACGAGGAGCCACCACCATCGTGAAGGCCACCGGCGCCGTTGACGCCGTGGACGTCGTCGCGCTCGGCGAGTCCATGGTGACGTTCCTGCCCACCCGGCCGGGGCGCCTCGCTGACGTACCGTCCTTCGACCGCGCCATCGGCGGCGCGGAGTCCAACGTGGCCTGCGCGCTGGCCGCCGCCGGGCACACCGTGCGGTGGGTCAGCCGGGTCGGGGCGGACGGGTTCGGCGACCACCTGGTCGAGACGATCGGGGCACACGGCGTCGACGTCTCGTCCGTCGGGCGCGATCCCGCGCGTCCGACGGGCGTGTACTTCCGTACGGCCGGGGACCGGGCGACGGATGCGCACGAGGTGGCCTACTACCGGGCGGGGTCGGCGGCGTCCGCGATGTCGGCGGCGACGGTGGACCTGGCGGCGGTGCGCGCGGGCCGGATCCTGCACCTGTCGGGGATCACGGCCGCGTTGTCGGAGGGCTGCCTGGAGCTGCTGCGCGAGCTGACGGCTTCCGCCGGGGGAGGCCGCCCGGTGGTGTCGTTCGACGTGAACTACCGGGCGGGGCTGTGGGCTGGGTCCGCGGGCGCCGGGGTGCTGCTCGACCTTGCCCGGCGCGCGGACCTGGTGTTCGTCGGCGAGGACGAGGCGGAGCAGGCGTGGGGGGTGACGGGGGGACCGACGGCGATCCGGGAGCTGCTGCCGGAGCCGGAGGTGCTGGTCGTGAAGCAGGCAGCAGCGGGGGCGACGGCTTTCGTTTCGGCCGCAGCCCGGTGGGGGCTGGTCGCGCAGTTCCCCGCGCCCCTTACGGGGCGCTCCTCAGCCGCGTCTCGCACAACAGCGCCCGACTCCCCTCGCCCGGACGACGCATCCAGCGCGGTGGGCGCATCCAGCGCGGTGGACGCACTCAGCCCGGCCAACGCAACCAGCGCGGTGGACGCACTCGGCCCGGCCAACGCCCCCAGCGCGGTGGACGCCCCCAGCGCGGTGGACGCACTCAGCCCGGCGGACGCACCCAGTCCGGCGGGCTCACTCAGCTGCGGGCAGTCGTGCCGCTGGGGCGGCACGGGTGGGCGCAGCGGCACCCTGGCAGCGCCGGTAAGCGTCCCCACCCCCCGGCCCGCCGGAACTTTCGAACCCGCTCCCGCTGTCGACGTCGTGGCGACCGTCGGTGCCGGTGACGCCTTTGCCGCCGGGTTTCTCTCCGGCGTCCTCCGCGGCCTCCCGGTCGGGCAGATGCTCAGGCTCGGCCACCTCTTCGCCGCCGCCGCGCTCACCACCCCCGCCGACCTCGCCCCGCCCCCCGGCCGCGACACCACCGACCGGCTGACCGCCCTGGACACCGGCGCGTGGGAGAGACTTCGACTCGGCCCCGGCTGGACCGAAGCCGACGCGGCCGAAGAGGAGGTACGCACCCCATGAGCCAGACCGTCGACCGAGCGCTCAGCATCCTGCCGCTGCTCGCCGAGGGCCCCGCCGACCTCGGCCAGGTCGCCGACCGCCTCGGTGTGCACAAGTCCACCGCACTGCGGCTGCTGCGCACCCTCCACGGACACGGGCTCGTCTACCGCCAGTCCGACCAGCGCTACCGCCTCGGCGCCCGTCTCTTCGCCCTCGCCCAGGAGGCGATGGAGAACCTCGACGTCCGCGAGATCGCCCACCCCCACCTGGCCCGCCTCAACACGGCCTGCGGCCATACCGTGCACCTCGCCGTCCTCGAGGAGGGCGAGGTCCTCTACATCGACAAGGTCGAGAGCCGCTACCCGGTGCGCATGTACTCGCGGATCGGCAAGCCCGTGGCCATCACCGTCGCCGCCGTCGCCAAACTGCTCCTCGCCGACCTGCCCGAACCCGAGCGGCGGGCCCTCGCCGACAAGCTCGACTACCCCATGTACACGGCCCGTTCGACGCCCCACGCCGAGGCGTTCCTCAGGGAACTGGCCAAGGTGCGCGAACAGGGCTGGGCCACCGACCTCGGCGGCCACGAGGAGTCCATCAACTGCGTCGCGGCCCCCATCCGCGGCGCCGACGGGCGCGTCGTCGCCGCGATGTCGGTCTCCGCGCCCAACGTCGTCGTCACCGCCGACGAACTCCTCACCCTGCTCCCGCAGGTGCGCCGTACGGCGGACGCGATCAGCGGCGAGTACTCAGGCAGAACACCGATCAAGGAAGCCGGCACCAGATGACCGAGAAGATCGCGCTCACCCCCACGACCCACACCACCCCGCCCGCGAAGTTCTCGCACGGCGTCCGCAAGGGCAACATCCTCCAGGTCGCCGGCCAGGTCGGCTTCCTGCCGGCGGAGGAGGGCAGGCCTCCGACCCCGGCCGGCCCGACCCTGCGCGAGCAGACCCTCCAGACCCTCGCCAACGTCAAGGCGATCCTGGAGGAGGGCGGCGCCTCCTGGGACGACGTCATGATGATCCGCGTCTATCTGACGGACGTGGACCACTTCGCCGAGATGAACGGCATCTACAACAGCTACTTCGAGGAGCAGGGCCTCACCGCCCCGCCCGCCGCCCGTACGACGGTCTACGTCGGCCTCCCCGCGGGCCTGCTCATCGAGATCGACGCCCTCGCCGTACTCGGCTGACGGGTTCCGTCAACTCCCGCACGTGCTGCACGGCATGGCACCCGCACCGGGTGCCGTGCCGCGATCCCCCCTGCCCGAAAGCACCGTGTACTCACCCAGAGGACCCCCCATGCCCTTCCCCCTAGCGGCGTCCGCTCCGGCCACCCCGCCCCACACCGGCGGCCTGCTCCTCCTCCTCGACGGCACCGCCGGCCTCCTCACCGTCGCCGCCATCGGCATCGCCCTGCTCCTCTTCCTCATCATCAAGGCGCGGCTCCAGCCCTTCGTGGCCCTCCTCGCCGTCTCCATAGCCGTCGGCCTGCTCGCCGGTCTCTCGGTCACCGAACTCTTCGGCACCGTCCAGCGCTCGGACGCCGTCTCCACCGTCGAGTCCGGCATGGGCGGCATCCTCGGCCACGTCGCGATCATCATCGGCCTCGGCACCATGCTCGGCGCGATCCTCGAAGTCAGCGGCGGCGCCGAGGTCCTGGCGACCCGTCTGCTCAACCTCTTCGGGGAGCGGCGGGCCCCGCTCGCCATGGGCCTGACCGGCCTGATCTTCGGCATCCCCGTCTTCTTCGACGTCGGCATCTTCGTCCTGGCCCCCCTCGTCTACGCGGCGGCCAAACTCCCCCAGGACTCCGACAAGCTCCGTCCCGGGGGGACCCCCACCGGCAAGTCGATCCTCCTGTACTGCCTCCCCCTCCTCGCCGGCCTCTCCATGACCCATGCCTTCCTGCCGCCGCACCCCGGCCCGGTGGCCGCCGCCGCACTGCTGCACGTCCAGCTCGGCTGGGTCATCCTGATGGGCGTGGTCTGCGGCATCCCGGCGGTGCTGGCCGCATGGGCGTACGCGGCGTGGATCGGCAGGCGGATCTTCGTCGCCGTACCGCAGGACATGGTCGAGGCGGCCGAGGAGGCCAGGGAGGCGGTGGTGGCCGAGCAGCGCGCGGCCGGAGTGGCGCCCCAGGAGAAGCCGGTGCCGCTGGGCACGGTGCTCGCCATCATCGGTACGCCGCTCGTCCTCATCCTCGCCGCCACCTTCTCCTCCATCGCCCTGGACCCCTCCACCGGCCGCTCGGTGCTGGAGTTCTTCGGCACGCCGATGGTCGCCCTCACCATCGCCCTGGTCCTCGCCTACTACCTGCTCGGCATCCGGCGCGGCTGGTCCCGCAAGTCCCTGGAGACCGTGTCGACCGCCTCCCTCAAGCCGGTCGGCAACATCCTGCTGGTGGTCGGCGCGGGCGGGATCTTCGGCGCCGTACTGAAGGCGAGCGGCGTCGCCCAGGCCCTCTCCGACACCTTCAACGGCGTCGGCCTCCCGGTGATCGTCCTGGCGTACCTGATCTCGGTGGTCCTGCGCGTCGCCCAGGGCTCGGCGACGGTGGCGATCGTGACGACGGCCGGCATCGTCGCCCCGCTCCTGACCGAGGGTCACCACTCCCAGGCCTTCGTCGCCCTCGTCATCATGGCCGTCTCGGCCGGCTCCATCTTCGCCTCGCACGTCAACGACGGCGGATTCTGGATGGTCGCCAAGTACTTCGGCATCAGCGAGCGGGACACCCTGAAGACCTGGACCGTGCTGGAGACGGTGCTGTCGGTGGCGGGGTTCGCGGTGGCGGGCGTGCTCAGCGTCTTCGTGTAGGCGTCTGATAACGAAGTCCGGGGCTGGCTGTGTCCGGCACAGGTTCTTGGACCATACTGCCCGCTGTGGAGCAGCGCATAGGAGCCAACAGCCAGCCCCTGGAGGGCGCCGGATTCGACCCGGCCTTCATCCCCGGGCTCACCTCACCCGCGTCCGCCGAGCCCGCGGACGCGAAGGCGCAGGACGCGACGGCGGAGGACGCCCGGCCGGAGGAGACCGAGGCGGCAGCGGCGCCGGAACCCGTGGCCGCGGCCGATGCCGAGGTGACGGCGGACGAGTCCGGCGCGGACGACGCCGCTGACGCCGACGCGGACGACGCGGACGACACGGAGACCTCCGAGGGCCCCTCCTTCGAGGCCGCCGACCGGCGCGCCCGGATAGTGGCCGACCACGAGGGCGTGCGCCTCAGCCTCGACGAGGAGAAGTGCGAGTTCCGCTGGGACGAGATCGGTGCGATCGAGACCGAGGCGCCGCGTTTCGGCAAGCGGTTCACGATCACCGTCCACACGCCGGAGCGCCGCTGGTACCCCATCGAGATCGAGGCGACGTCCCGCTCCCGCTTCAAGGAGTGGGAGGAGCAGCTGGACGCGGTCCTCGACGCGTACTTCGACGACGGCGCGGCAGACGCGGACGACACCGAAGCCGAGGACAAGGCCGGGGACGAGGCCGGGGACCAGGACAAGGACACGGCGGGGGACAAGGTCCTCGACAAGGAGTAGTCCCCTTCGGCCCGTGACCTGAGCCGCTCCGGCCCTGGTGGCTGCCCCACGGCCGGAGCCGGTGCGGTGTCCCGCGTCCGGCTCCGGCAACGGCGTGCGCAGGGGAGGCCGCACGTACGGCCGTGTATGCCTGCCGTGTGGACCGGCCGCGCAGTGTACGCGCGTACCCGCCGCCGCAAGCGGCCCCCGCCGAAGTGCATCCGCCCGCGTGACGTCCGTGTGCGTTCTTCCGGTCCGCCGGGAGAACGTGGTCGGACGGTCTGGAGGAGGGCTGGCTGATCATGGGCGGATCGGCGCCGCGCGGGGGCTGCCAGCTGCCGGTCGAGACGACCAGCTTCGTCGACCGGAGAGACGAACAGGCCGCTGGCCGTGAGCTGTTGGCCAGGGCCCGCCTCGTCACGTTCACCGGCCCCGGCGGGGTCGGCAAGACCCGGCTCGCCGCCCATGTCGCGGCCCGCGTCGAACGCGCCTTCCCCGACGGCGTCCGCTACGTCGCCCTCGCCGGTCTGCACGACCCGGCACTCGTCCCGCTGGCCGCCGCCGACGCCCTCGGCCTGCACGACCACTCCGACCGGCCGCCCCTGGACACGCTGGTGGAGCGGCTGCGCGACCGCCGCCTGCTCCTCGTCGTCGACAACTGCGAGCACCTGCTCGCCGCCTGCGCCGGCCTCGCCGCGGCCCTGCTGCGCGGCACCACCGGCGTCCGCATCCTCGCCACCAGCCGGCACCGCCTCGGCCTCACCGAGGAACACCTCATGGAGGTACGGCCGTTGCCGGTCCCCGACCCGGACGGCGACCTCTCCGCCGCCGAGTCGCATCCGGCCCTCGCCCTCTTCGCCGACCGCGCCGCCGCCGTACTCCCCGGCTTCCGGCTCACCCCAGACAACCGCGCCGCCGTGGCCCGCCTGTGCCGCCGTCTCGACGGGCTCCCGCTCGCCATCGAACTCGCCGCCGTCCGGATGCGCGTCCTCGGCCTCGACCAGCTCCTCGCCCGCCTGGACGACCGCTACCGCCTCCTCACCGCAGGCAGCCCGGCGGCCCTGCCCCGCCACCGGACGCTCCGCGCGGCCGTCGACTGGAGCCATGAACTCTGCACCCCGCGCGAGCAGTCGGCGTGGGCCCGGCTGTCGGTGCTGGCCGGCGGCTTCGACCTGGAGACGGCCGAGGCGGTGTGCCACGAACCCGCGGCCGCCGACCAGGTCTCCGCCCCCGCCGACCAGGTCTCCGCCCCCGCCGCTCAGGAACCGCAGTCGCCCGACATCCTCGAAGCCGTCGCCGGGCTCCTCGACAAGTCCGTGCTCGTCCGGGAGGAGACCCCGGACGGCGGCGGGGCCCGCTACCGGCTCCTCGACACCCTCCGCCACTACGGCCTCGAACGGCTCAGGGAGCGGCCCGGTGCGGAGGCCGCCATCCGGCGCCGGCACCGCGACCACGTCCAGCGGCACGCCGGCGCCTGCGAAGCCGCCTGGTTCGGGCCGGGACAGCGGGAGATCGTCGCCCGGCTCCGTGCCGACCGGGACAACCTTCGCGCCGCCCTCGACTTCAGCCTCACCACCGCCGGCGAGGCGGGTGCCGGGCTGCGGCTCGCCGGCACCCTCTGGTTCTACTGGCACGCCTGCGGCGCCCCGCGCGAGGGCCGCTACTGGCTCGACCGCGCCCTCGACGCCAACCCCGCCCCCACCGCCGGCCGCGCCCGCGCCCTCTGGGTCTCCGCCCTGCTCGCCGGCAGCCCCGAGGACCTCACGCGGGGCCTGCGCCGCGCCCGTGAGGCCCGCGCCCTCGCCGAGCGGCTGGGCGACCAGGCGGAGGCCGCGCACGCCGACTACGTCATCGGTGTCGTCCAGCTCTTCGCCGACGACCTGGGCGCCGCCCGCGCCCACTACGAGACCACCGTCGCCCGCGGCCCGGTACCCGGCCAGCACCTCAGCCTGCACGGCCTGGACCTGGTCGAACTGGCCTGCGCGTACGCCCTGCTGGGCCACGCCGACCGGGCCGCCGCCGTCTGCGAGCGGGCCCTCGGCCTGTGCGAGGCGCACGGCGAGGACTGGGTCCGCTCCTACGTCCTGCGCGTCCTCGCCCTCGCCTACACGGTCCGCGCCGACTGGCGCGGCGCCGAGCCCCGCGCCCGCGAGGCGCTGCGCCGCAAGCGCGACGTCCACGACGTCATCGGCATCGGGCTCACCCTCGATCTGATGGCGAGGATCGCCGACGGCCTCGGCGCCGCCGAGCGCACCGCCGTCCTGCTCGGCGGCGCCGACCGCGTCTGGTCCGACATCGACCGCGACCGCTGGGGCTCCACCGCCCTCAACTCGGCCCGCCGCGCCTGCGAGACCCACGCCCGCGCGGCCCTGGGCCAGGGCGCGTACGAGCGGGCGTACGCCCGGGGCGGGGCGTTCGCCCTCCCGGAGGCCGTGGCGTACGCCCTCGACGAGCCGCCGCAACCGCCGCCGCGGCAGCCCGAGTTGCGGACCGCACCGGTCCGGCTCACCCGCCGTGAGACCCAGGTCGCCGAGCTCGTCGCCGAGGGGCTCGGCAACCAGCAGATCGCCGACCGGCTGGTCATCGCCCGCCGCACCGCCGAGGGCCATGTGGAACGCATCCTCGGCAAGCTCGGCTTCAGCAACCGCAGCCAGATCGCCGCCTGGGTGACCGCCCGGCGCTGACGCACAGGAGACCCGATGAGTACCAGTACGGGTGCGCGCACCGCCGCCGCCCACGGGCAGTTCGACCACCGGATGGCCGTGTTCGGCTCGGACGACGGCTTCGTCGCCGCCGCCCTGCCCTTCCTCGCCGAGGGCCTCGCCGCCCCCGACGAGCCCCCGCCCGTCGCCATCGCCGCCCCCGGCCTGCTGGCCGCCCTGCGCGACGCGCTCGGCAGCGACGCCCGGGACGTCGGCTTCATCGACCACACCGACTGGTACACCGGCACGGCCGCCAACGCCGTGGCCCAGGGCGCCGGTTACCTGGCCGCGAAAGCCGGGCCCGGCGGCCGGGTCCACCTCCTCATGGAGCCCGACTGGGCGGGGCGCGCGGGCCGTTCGGTGCGGGAGAGCACCGAGTGGATCCGCTACGAGTCCCTCGCCAACCTCCTGTTCGCCCCCTTCGCCACCACCGCCCTGTGCGCGTACGACACCCGCACGGCGGGCCCGGCCGTCGTCGACGCGGCCCGCAGGGCCCACCCGGGCTCGGGGGTGTACGAGCAGCCGCCGGTCCTGGTGCGCGAGCTGGACGCCGTACCGCTGCCCCCGCCGCCGCTGTCCGCGGCCCGGCTGCCGGCGCCGGAGGCGGTCCGGTCCTGGGCGGCCGGGCGCGGGCTCCCGGCCGTGGACGCGGGGCTGTTCGGCCGGGCCGTCGGGGCGGCGGCGGCCGCGCACGGGCCGGTGGTGGAGATCCTCGCCTGGGGCGAGGCCCCGGCCTGCGTCTGCGAGCTGCGGCTGTGCCGGGCGGTGGGGGACCCGCTGGCCGGCTTCGTGCCACCGCCCGGCGGGGAGCCGGAGCCGGGGCAGGGGCTGTGGTTCACGCGCCAGGTGTGCGCGTACGTCGATGTCCGGGACGGGATGCCGGGGGACGGGGCGAAGATCCGCGTCCAGTACGCGTGAGCGAGACGCCGTACGCGCGCAGCCCCGTGGTGGCCCATACGCGGGTACGGGATCAGGTATTCCTCCCCGTGTGCGGAAAGACGGGCCCGGGCAGGCTGGGAGGCATGCTGCTGCCCGCCGGGAGCCGGTTCCCGGATCCCGACCCTCTGTACGCCGCGTACCCGCAGCCGCCGACCCGGGCCGGTCATCTGAGCGTCGAGTACGACCCCCGGCCCACGGCGGCCGGCGAGGCGCGCGCGGCGGTGCGGCGGCAGCTGGAGGAGTGGGGGCTCGCGGAGCAGGACGAGGTGGCCTACGTCTGCGAGCTGCTGGTCGGGGAGCTGGCCGCGAACGCCCTGTGTCACGCGGCGACCCGGTTCCGGCTCACCCTGGAGGCCTCGCACGGGGTGCTGCGCTGCGAGGTCGCCGACGAGGACCGCCGCCCGCCGCGGGTGCTGGAGGCGGGCCTCGCGGAGGGCGGCAGGGGGATGTACCTGGTGGATGCGCTTGCCCGGCGCTGGGGCTGCCACCAGGACGGGCCGGGCAAGACCGTGTGGTTCGAGCTCGGCACCTGCGGGTGCGACGGCTGCGGTCGGCGGCAGCCGTAGCACCCCACAGCCCGGACTCCGGCGGCCTGCCCGGCCGCCGGAGTCCATCGCCTGTTGCTACGGCAGTGCGTGCACGTGGGCGCCCACCGAGGACGACCACGCGTTCCCGGCCGCCGCGTCCCAGTTCGTCGACCAGGTCATCGCGCCCCGCAGGCCGGGGTACGCCGTCGACGGCTTGAAGGAACCGCAGTTGGTGAGCTTCGTCAGGCAGTCCAGCGCGTTGTTGACCACGGTCGGCGAGACGTAGCCGCTGCCCGCCGCGCTGGTCGACGCCGGCAGGCCGAGGCCCACCTGGGACGGCGACAGACCGCCCTGGAGCTGGATGCAGGCGAGCGCGGTCAGGAAGTCCACCGAGCCCTGGCTGTACACCTTGCCGTCGCAGCCGAGCATCGAACCGCTGTTGTAGTACTGCATGTTGACGACCGTCAGGATGTCCTTGACGTTCAGGGCCGTCTGGAAGTAGGCGTTGGACGTCGACTGCATGTCGATCGTCTGCGGGGCCATCGTGATGATCAGCGAGGAGCCCGCCTTCGACGACAGCGAGCGCAGCGCCTGGGTCATGTAGGTGGCGTTGATGCCGTTCTCCAGGTCGATGTCGACGCCGTCGAAGCCGTACGTCTGCATCAGTGAATAGACGGAGTTGGCGAAGTTCGTCGCGGACGCCGAGTCGCTCACCGAGATGGTGCCGTTCTGGCCGCCGATCGAGATGACGACCTTCTTGCCGGCCGCCTGCTTGGCCTTGATGTCGGCCTTGAACTGGTCGACCGTGTACCCGCCGAGCCCGGCGGAGTCGAGGGTGAAGCTCACCGCGCCCGGCGTGCTGGTCGCGTCCGCGAAGGCGACGGCGATGATGTCGTAGGACGACGGCACGTCCGAGATCTTCTGCACGGTGGCGCCGTTGTTGAAGTTCTGCCAGTAGCCCGTCACCGCGTGCTTGGGCAGCGAGCCGCCGCCGCTGCCGCCGGACGCGGTCGTGGTCGCCGTCACCGCCGACGACTTCGCCGACTCACCCGCCGAGTTGGTCGCGGTGACCTGGAAGGAGTACGACGTGGAGGCCGCGAGCCCGGTGATCGTCGCCGACGCGCCGGTGACCGCCGAGACCTTGGTGCCGTTCTGGTAGACGTTGTAGCCGGTCGCGCCCGACACCGCGCCCCAGGACAGCGACGCGGAGGACGACGTCGTACCGGAGACCGCGAGGCCGGCCGGGGTCGCCGGGACGGTCGGGGCCGGGTCGGAGCCGCCCCCGCCGTCGGGGCCGTAGACCGAGACGTCGTCGGCGTAGTAGGCGGGCTGGCCGTACCAGCCGTGCGTCCAGACCGTCACCGAGGTGGTCGAGGCACCGGTGGTGAAGGTCGTCGACAGCTGCGTCCAGGACGTGTTCGGGGTCCAGGTCGACACGTCCGTGGTGCCGGTGCCGGTCACCCCGAGGTACGTGTAGGAGCCCTGCACCCACGCGCTCAGCGTGTAGGTCGAGTTGGCCTTCACCGCCACCGTCTGGCTGCACTGGGCGTAGTCCTGCCCGGCGGGGGTCGCCTTCAGCGCGGCTGCGCCGGAGTGCACGGGGGAGGAGACCGTCGTCCCGCTGCCCGCGGAGCAGGTCCAGTTGGCGAGGCCCGACTCGAAGCCGGGGTTCTTCACGTTGTTGACGTCGGCGGCGGAGGCCGGCGCGGAGGCCAGGCCCGCCATCGCGAGTGCCGTGGCGAGGGTGGCCACGGCCGACCAGGTGCGGATGCGTCGCTGTCCGGCATGCCGGGACACGAACCGGGGGATGAGTCTGGGCATGACAAACAAGGTGGTCCAGACCAATTCACGTGTCAATAGGTCCAGACCAAATTCAAAGCTTTGCGCGGACCTCCGTGGGGCCGAACGAGCCCCGGTCATATGCACAACCTGTCCCGATTTGGCGTCACTTGTGTGGTCACGGATCCCAGACAGCTGCACAAACGCTGTTCTCCGGTCACAGACGCGTGGTTACAGTGCTGAGGAAGTCACGCAATGAAGTCGTCCCGGCTCATTGGAGTAACACCGGTGGGCCGCCGGGTGTGAAGAGCGGGGAGCTGCGCGTGCCAACTGCCATTGCCGTGACCAGTGCCGACATGGCGCTGCCCGTCCAGGACGAGCGGACCATGCCCGCGGTCGTCCTCCGGGACCTCGACCAGCGGCCCCTCGACCACACCCTCGCCGAGTTCGTGACCCTCCTCGAGCAGTACGGACACGTGGTCGTCGTGTACTCGGACGCCGTGCCGGAGGCCGTGGTCCGGCGGCTGCACACCCTGCGCTCCCTCCTGGAGAGCGACCGGATCGCGCTGTTCCGCCCCGACCTGCCACCGCTCGGCATCGCCGTCCTGGCCCGGCAGTTGCGGCAGCTGGCCTCCTGCGACCTCAGCCCCGGCGTGCTCGCGTCGGCCGGCCGGCTGCTCACCCACTACATCCACTCCGGCGCCGTCCTCGGCTCCGTCGCCAAGCTGGACCGCGTCCCGGTCGGCCTCAGAGCGCACGCCAAGTCCTGGATGCCCGGAGCCCACTTCGGCGTCGTCGCCCACCCCGAGCCGCAACTGGTCCGGATCACCCCCGAAGCCGTGCTGAGCGGCCCCGAGTTCAGCACCTGGATGCTGGTCGCCAGGGGCCAGCTCCAGTCCGACTGGATCGGCGGCCTCGCCAAGGCCTGGGGCGCGCACGGCCTGCGCGAGACCCCGCTGCCCGCCGAGTCGTCCGTGTGGTGGGGCACCGGCCGGCTGATCGAGTTCACCAGCTACCTCGCCGACCTGTCGGTCCTCTACCAACTGGTCACCTCCGTACGGCAGACCAGCTGCCACTGGTGCGGCATCGACGTCATCGGCGACCGCTGCGTCTTCTGCTCCGCCACCCCGCCCGACTACGACCCGCCGGCGCCCCGCGCGCTGGAACAGCGGACGCCCGCCTGACACCCCGGGCCGCCCCGCACCACCCACCGCTCGGCTCCCTCGCTTCCCCCACTTCCCCCGCTTCCCCGATGAGGTCGCACGGTCCATGAACTCCCGTCAGCGCCGCGGCGTGATACTCCTGATCCTGTCGGTGATCTGCGCGCTCGCCGCGTTCGCCGGCGTGCTCTCGGTCATCGACGACGCGAAGTCCGAGGTCGGCCCCAAGGTCACCGCGTACGAACTCCGGTCCGACGTCACGCCGTACACCACGCTGAGCCCGAACCAGTTCAGGAAGGTCTCGCTGCCCAAGCGGTGGCTCTCCGCCAACGCGGTCACCAGCCTCAGCCAGATCCAGAACAAGATCGCGGTCACCACGCTGAAGAAGGGCTCGCTGCTCCAGACCGACATGATCGTCGACCAGCCCGAGCTGAAGCCGGGCGAGCAGGAGGTCGCCATCATGATCGACGCGGCCACCGGGGTGGCCGGCAAGATCACCCCGGGCTCGCGGGTCAACGTCTACGCCACCTTCGAGGGCAAGCAGCAGAGCGACCCCGACGAGTCGAAGATCATCGTGACCAACGCCCGGGTCCTGGACGTCGGAGCCCAGCTCAGCTACGTGGACCCCGACAACAGGAACCAGCAGCCCACCGACGCCGTCCCCATCACCTTCGCGCTGTCCACGCTCGACGCCCAGCGCCTCACCTACGCGGAGTCCTTCGCCCAGCGGGTCCGGCTCGCCCTGGTCGCGCCCGGTACGACGACCACCGTGCCGGACAAGGACCGCACCTACGAACTCGCGACGGACAAGTGAGAGGCGCCTTCCATGCCCATCAGGATCCTCCCCGCCGTCGGTGACGCGGACGCCGTCCGCTCCCTGGTCTCCCTGCTCAGCCAGCTCCCGGACGCCGAACCGCTGCCCCCTGTCGTCGACTCCACCGGACTGGTCGACACCCTCGCCCGGTCCGCCGCGGAGTCCGTCGACGAACTCCCCGAGGTCGTCGTCGTCCACGAACGCATCGGCCCCGTCCCGGCCCTCGAACTGATCCGCGAGGTCGCCCTGCGCTTCCCCGCCGTGGGCGTCGTCCTGGTCACCACCGACACCAGCCCCGGCCTGTTCGCCGCCGCCATGGACTCCGGCGCCCGCGGCCTGGTCGGCCTTCCGCTGAGCTACGAGGAGCTGGCCGGCCGGGTCCAGGCCGTCGCCCAGTGGTCCACGGGCGTACGCCGCCACCTCGGCCACGGCGCCGACGTCTACGCCGGCGTCGGCGGCACCGTCGTCACCGTCAGCGGCGCCAAGGGCGGCACCGGCGCGACCCTCGTCGCGGTCCAGATCGCCCTCGCCGCACAGGCCTCCGGCCACTCCACCGCCCTCGTCGACCTCGACCTCCAGACCGGGGACGTCGCCTCCTACCTGGACGTCCAGTTCCGGCGCTCGGTCGCCGACCTCGCCGCGGTGGGCGACATCTCCCCGCGGGTCATGGCCGAGGCCGTCTTCCGCCACGACTCCGGGCTGGCGCTGCTGCTGGCGCCGGCCGAGGGCGAACGCGGCGAGGAGGTCACCGACCGCGCCGCCCGCCAGATCCTCAGCGCCCTGCGCTCCCGCTACGAGGTGGTGGTCGTCGACTGCGGCGCCCAGCTCGGCGGCGCGGGCGCGGCGGCCGTGGAGACCGCCGACCTGGCCCTGCTGGTCACCACGCCGGACGTGGTCGCCGTCCGCGCGGCCAAGCGCACGGTACGGATGTGGGACCGGCTGCAGATCCGCAAGGCCGAGGAGACGACGGTGGTGGTCAACCGGTACACGCGCGCCACGGAGATCCAGCCGGCGCTGATCGCCCGCATCACCGGGACCGCCCTGGCGGGGACCCCGATCCCCGCCAACTTCAAGGAACTCCAGGGCGCGGTGGACGCGGGGCGGATGCACGAGCTGGACGCGCGGAGCACGGTGAAGCAGGCGCTGTGGGGGCTGGCGGGGGAGCTGGGCCTCGTGCGCACGGCAGAGGGCACGCCACCACGCCGGGCCGCCGGACGGGCACGGGGCGGCGAGCGGGCGGCGGTGGGGTTCCGGCGGCGGAGGGAACTTCCATGAGTGGCCGTGGGTCGGGTGCGGGTGCGGGTGCGGGTGCGGGTGCGGGTGCGGGTGCGGTGGGCCGTCGGCCGGGTGCGGGTGCGTGGGGGCGGGCCGCGCAGTCCCCCACGCCCCTGAAGGGGCGCTCACGGTGGCTCCCTGCTTTCAGGGGCGCGGGGAACCGCGCGAACGACCCCCACCGGGCCGCACCCGACCAGCGACCCGGTGCCCCGGCCCGCGACCGCGGCCAGGTCTCCATCGAGCTCCTCGGCATGACCCCGGTCATCATCCTCACCCTGGTCCTCATGTGGCAGGCCGTCCTCGTGGGGTACGCCTTCACCCTCGCGGGGAACGCTGCCGACGAGGGCGTACGGGCGGGCACGGCCGTCCCCCGGGGGGAACGCTCCGGTGTCTGCGAGCGCGCCGCGCTGGAGGACCTCTCCGACGCCTGGCGGGAGGGGGCCAAGGTGGAGTGCGGCGGCACCGGCACGGTGACCGCGGACGTCTCCCTGCGCGTCCCGGTCCTCTTCCCCGGCTCGATCGACTTCCCCGTCACCGTCCACGGCCACGCCGGCACCGTGGAGGAGGTGAAGAACTGAGATGCAGCCCCGTCGGCAGCACCGCGACCGCGGCCAGGTCGCGGTCGAGTACCTCGGCTTCCTCCCGATCCTCCTGATCGTCGGCCTGGCCGGCATCCAGCTCGGCGCCGTCGCCTACGCCGCCGAGCAGGCCGGGACGGCGGCGCGGGCGGGGGCCCGCGCGGCCTCGCTGCACCAGGACGTCGGCGCCGCCTGCTCCTCCGCGGTCAGCAGCGGGATCGACGTGAGCTGCGCGACCTCCGGCGGCGGCGACTCGGTCACCGTCACCGCCACGGTCCACATCCCGAAGATCGTCTGGGACCTCGGCAACGCCACCAAGTCCGCCACGATGCCCGTCGACCACTGAACGAGGAGCACGGCAACCATGAGCCTGCGGGCACGCATCAACTCCCCCGAGGAGCACGGCAGCCGGGGCGAGGACGGCCACCTGGTCTCCTCGTACCGGGCCAAGCTCCTGGAGGAGATCGACCTCGCGGAGATGAGCGCGCTGGCCGCCGCCGAGCGCCGGGCCCGCCTCGAACGCGTCCTCGGCCACATCATCAGCCGCGAGGGCCCGGTCCTGTCGACCGTCGAGCGCTCCCAGCTGATCCGCCGCGTCGTCGACGAGGCCCTCGGCCTCGGCATCCTGGAACCGCTCCTCGAGGACGCGTCGATCACGGAGATCATGGTGAACGGCCCCGACGCGATCTTCGTCGAACGCGGCGGCCGCGTGGAGCAGTTGCCGCTCCGCTTCGTCTCGGCCGACCAGCTGATGCAGACCATCGAACGCATCGTCTCCACGGTCAACCGCCGCGTCGACGAGTCGAACCCGATGGTCGACGCCCGCCTCCCCTCCGGCGAACGCGTCAACGTCATCATCCCGCCGCTCTCCCTGACCGGACCCACCCTCACCATCCGCCGCTTCCCGCGCTCCTTCACCCTCCAGGAGCTGATCGGCTTCGGCTCGCTCGACGAACACATGGTGTTCCTGCTGGCGGGCCTGGTGCAGGCGAAGTTCAACATCATCGTCTCCGGCGCCACCGGCACCGGGAAGACCACCCTGCTCAACGCCCTGTCCGGCCTGATCCCGGCCCACGAACGCATCATCACCATCGAGGACTCCGCCGAACTCCAGCTCCAGCAGAGCCACGTGGTCCGCCTGGAGTCCCGCCCGGCGAACGTCGAGGGCAAGGGCGAGGTCACCATCCGCGACCTGGTCCGCAACTCGCTGCGGATGCGCCCCGACCGGATCGTGGTCGGTGAGGTCCGCGGCGGTGAGGCCTTGGACATGCTCCAGGCCATGTCCACCGGCCACGACGGCTCGCTGGCCACCGTCCACGCCAACAGCGCGGAGGACGCGCTGACCCGGCTCCAGACCCTGGCCTCCATGTCGGACGTCGAGGTCCCCTTCGTCGCCCTGCACGACCAGATCAACAGCGCGGTCGAGGTCCTCGTCCAGCTCACCCGGTTCGCGGACGGCGCCCGCCGGATCACCGAGATCGCGATGCTGGACAGCCACGGCAGCGAGCCGTACCGGCTGGCGACGGTCGCCCGCTTCGACGCCCAGCCGATGACCCACGACGGCCATGTCCACGGCGCCTTCCAGTACTTCCCGCTGCCGCGCCGCACCGCCGACCGCCTCTACATGGCGAGCCAGCCGATCCCGCAGGCCTTCGGCGTGGCCCAGCACTTCGACCAGCTCACCACCCGAGAAGCCCGGTAGGCGGCCCATGTCCCTCCACGACCTCGTCACCCTCACCACCGGCGTCACCCTGCTGGCCTGTCTCCTGGCCGTGGTGGGCCTGCACGCGTACGCCTCCGGCCGGGCCCAGCGCGCCGCCCTGGTGGACCGTCTCTCCTACACCGGCCAGGCCCCGCCCGGCGGGCGCCGGCGCCGGTTCCGCAACCTGGACCGCCGCCTGCGCGGCACCTCGGTCGGCCGCCGCCTGGAACTCCGGCTGGCGGCCACGGGCCTGGACGTGACGCCCGGCGAGTTCCTCGTCTACATGCTCGCCGCCGTCGTGGCCCTCTGGCTCATCGGCCAGGCCGCGCTCGCCCCCTTCTTCGGCCCCATCGCCGGCCTGCTCGGCGTCTTCGCCGCCGTCCAGTTCCTCAACTGGCAACGGCAGAAACGCATCGAGCGGTTCATCGGCCAACTCCCCGAACTGGCCCGCATCCTGGCCAACGCCACCCACGCCGGCCTCGCCCTGCGCACCGCGATCGGTATGGCGGCGGAGGAGTTGGAGGCCCCGGCCGGCGAGGAACTGGCCAAGGTGGCCGACCAGTTGGCGATCGGCCACGCCATGGACGACGCGCTCGGCGAACTGGCCGACCGGCTCCCGTCCCGCGAACTGGTCGTCCTCGTCACCACGCTCGTCCTCGCCAACCGGGCCGGCGGCCAGGTCGTCTCCGCGCTGCGCAACCTCACCGAGACCCTGGAGGAGCGCAAGGAGACCCGCCGGGAGATCCGCACCCAGCTCTCCCAGGTGACGATGACGTCGTACGCCGTTCCGGTCCTCGGCGTCGGCGCCCTGTTCCTGATGAACGGGGTCAAGGACGGCACCCTGGCACGCATGACGGGCACCGGCCTCGGCCAGGCGGCCGTGGTCATCGCCTTCGGGCTGTACGTCATCGGGTTCGTCCTCATCCGGCGCCTGAGCCGCATCGACGTATAGGGAAGAGGTGGTATGTCACATGGCACTCCTCCTGGCACTCCTCATGGCCCTCGCCGTCTACGGCGTCTTCGCGGGCGTCCGCATGTACCGCGCTGACGCGAAGCTCCCCTCCGACCTGGCGATCGCGCTGGAGGTGGGCGCCACCCGCACCGGCGCCGCCAACTCCCTCATCGACCGCATGGGCATGCGGTACGCGCCCGCCGTGCTGCGCCTGATGGGCCCGCGCCAGGTGGCCAGGTACCGCCGCAGGATCGACCTGGCCGGCAACCCCGGCGGCCTGACCATCGACCGCTACGCGGCCCGCCGCGCCGTCTACGGGGCCCTGGGTGGCACCGGCTTCCTGGTCTTCCTCCTGCGTGGCCAGTGGCTGGTCGCCGTCCTGCTCCTGCTCTTCGGCGCGTTCTGGACGGAGGTCGGCATCTGGTCGGCGATCCGCCTGCGCAAGGACGTAATCGAACGCACCCTCCCGGACTTCCTCGACGTCCTCGCGGTGGTGGTCGGCGCCGGCCTCGGCTTCCGCCAGGCCCTCGACCGGGTGGCCACGCACTACGAGGGCCCCTGGGCCGACGAACTCCGCATCACCCTCCGCCAGATGGACCTCGGCATGAGCCGCCGCCAGGCCTTCGCGGAACTCCGCCGCCGCAACGACTCCGAACAGGTGGCGATGTTCGTGACGGCACTCCAGCAGGGCGAGGAACTGGGCGCCCCGATCGTCGACACCCTGGTCGCGCTGGCCAAGGACATGCGCCGCACCGACGCCCAGAACGCCCGCCGCAAGGCGGCCCGGGCGGTACCGAGGGCCACGCTGATGATCACGACCTTCATGGTCCCGGCGACGATGCTGCTGCTGGCCGCGGGCCTGCTGCTCGGCTCCGGGGTCGACTTCGGGTCGGTCACGGGGAAGTAGGCGGAGGTGACGACCGTGGCGACCAGCGAGGACGGCGAGGACGGCGAGGGCGGCGAGATGACCGCGCCCCGCGCCGTCGGAGTGGACGGCACCGCCGGAGCCGACGGCGCGTCGGGAGCCGACGGCGCCGGCACCGTGCGCGTGGCCGGCGCCACCGCTGCGGACGGCCTCAAGGTCGAGGTCCGCGCCCTCCAGGCGATGTGCCGGCAGGTCTTCGGCCTCCGCCTGGCGATGATCGCCGTGGCGACCCCCGCCGCCCTCCTCAACGCCAGCCCCGGCCTGGGCGCCCGCCTGGTCGGCTCGGCCGTGGTCGTCACGTTCATGGTGTCGTACGTCCTCTTCCGGGACTGGCAGCGCTTCGGCCCCCTCCTCCTGCGCCACCCCACCCTCCTGGCGGTCGACACCCTCTTCGGCTCCTTCCTCCTCTTCTCGGCGGGCCCCGACACCACCCTCGCGTACGTCAGCGTCTGCACCCCGCTGCTCGCCGGCCTCCTCTACAGCTGGCGCGGCGCCGCGGTCTTCGCGTCCCTCCAGTCGCTGATCCTCCTCGTGGTGCAGGAAACGCTGAGGCACCACCCCGTACTGGCCGAGTCCCTCCTCCTCCCCGGCCTCTGTGTCATCACCGGCGCGATGGGCTCGGCCCTGCGCAACCTGATGCTCCGCTTCGGCACCGCCACCGAGGCCCTGACCGAGACCCGGGCCCGCCTGGCCGCCACCGAGGCGGCGAACGCCGAACGCGCGCGGCTGGCCCGCGAGATGCACGACTCGGTGACCAAGACGCTGTACGGCGTGGCGCTGGTCGCCGACGGCCTCGCGGCGTCCGCGTCCGTGCCCCCGGACCGCCTGGACCCGGCCCTGATCAGACAGCAGGCGGAACTGCTGGCACGGGCGGCGCGCCGCGCCGCGGCGGAGTCCCGCGAACTCCTGACGGACCTGCGCGGCGGCCCGGAGGGCGACGTACTGTCCCAACTGAAATCCCTGACGACCGGCTTCACCGCCCGCACGGCCCTCCCCGCGCAGTACGACGGCCCCACCGCCCCCGTTCCGCTCCCGCCCCCCACCGCCCGTCAGCTGCTGGGCATCGCGGCGGAGGCCCTGGAGAACGCGCACCGCCACGCACACGCGACGAGAGTCGACGTACGGGCGGCCACCACCCCCACCCACCTGGTGGTGACGATCCACGACGACGGCCGGGGCCTGCCTGCGGACACGTCCCTCGAAGACCTGCGCCGCACCGGCCACTTCGGCCTGCTCGGCATGACGGAACGGGCGGCGGCGGTGGGCGCCCGCATCCAACTGACCACCGGCAAGGGCACGGAGGTGCGTGTGGAGGTGCCACTGCCATGACCGACCCGACCGACCCGACCGACCCGACCGACGGGACCGACGGGACCGACGGGACCGACGGGACCAGGACACTGCGCGTCCTGGTGGCCGACGACAACCCGGTGATCCGCGCGGGCCTGACGGCCGTACTCGCCACGGCCGACGACCTCACAGTGGTGGCGGAGGCCGAGGACGGCCGCGCGGCCTACGAGGCGGCCCTGAGCCACCGCCCCGACGTCGTCCTCCTGGACGTCCGCATGCCCGGCGTGGACGGCCTCGCGGCCCTGCCCCACCTGGTCCGCGTGGCCCCGGTCATGATGCTGACCTACAGCGACGGGACGGAGCTCGTGCAGGAGGCGGTCCGGCTGGGCGCCGGGGGCTACCTGGTGCACGGCGAGTTCACGACACAGCAGCTGATCCAGGCGGTACGGGACGTGGGCCGGGGCCGCCCGCACTTCACGCCGACGGCGACGAACGCGTTGCTGGCGCACATCAGGGGCAACGCACCTGCACACACGAAATCCGAACGGCCGCCACCTCCAGCGGAATTTGCCGCCCAAACCCTTTCGCAACTGCAACCCTCTATGGGACAGTCCTACCAGTCCCGGTTCCAACTCAGCGGCAGGGAGGCGGAGATCATGGACCTCATCGCGTCCGGCATGACCAACCAGCAGATCGCCGCCGCCTGCTTCATCAGCGAGAAGACGGTCAAGAACCACATCAACCGCATTTTCGCCAAACTCCACACCACCACTCGCGCCCAGGCGACGGCCAAGTGGCTGGGGGTGGCCTGAGATGAACCGGCTGAACTGGGTCCGGATTTGGGTCCCGGGACCCTCCGCCGAAGGGTATGTTCCGCCCTACGCTGCCAGGATCGGAACCGAACCCGGAGGGGAGCACCATGAGCAACCTGATGCTGAGGATGCTTGTCGCAATGCAGCGCCGTGCCGACGACCGGGGCCAGACCGCGGTCGAGTACCTGGGGATCATCGCGGTGGTGGTGGCGATCGTGCTGGCGGTCACGGGTACCAGCATCGGCCAGACGATCCTCACCAAGATCACTGCGGAGATCAACAAGATCACGTGATGCGTGTCCGTCGTTACGGCGACTCGGGGCAGGCCTTCCCTATCTACATCACGGTAGTGGGAGGCCTGCTCTTTCTCGCGCTCGCGTACCTCGCGGTCGGCCAGGCCGCGGTGAACCGGAACGGTGCCCAGACGGCCGCCGACGCGGCGGCGCTCGCCGCGGCCATGAACACGCGTGACGAGCTTGCGGACCAGTGGGTGCAGGACGTACTCGACCCGACCAAGTGGCAGGACATCTTCGACGGCAAGGTGGACGTCGCCGACTCCTGCTGGCGTGCCGCCCAACTGGCGTCGCAGAACGACGCGACGGCTCAGTGCACGTCCGAGCCGCCGCTGAGGTACAAGGTCGACGCCGAGACGAACAAGACCGTGGGCGACTCCGTCGTTCCTGGCACCGAGAACATCAGGTCGACGGCGCACGCCACCGCCGTGATCGAACCGCTCTGCACGTTCACGCTGTCCGGTGCGGGCGGCGTACTGCCCGAACTCACCTGCAAGGACCGGAACTGGACTCTGGACCCGGCCGACCTCACGCATCTTCCGGGCCCCGAGGACCTCTTCGACGTCCATCTGGCCGACTGACAAGCGAATCGACGAGTGATGAAGGAAGCGGTGCGATGAGCATTCGGTTCACTGCGATGGCTCGCAGGGGGACGGTCGCGTTGCTGGTCGCGGCCGGTCTGGCCGTGGCGACCGGCTGTGGTGGTGGGGGTGGCGACAAGGCGGACAAGCCCCAGGCGTCGGCCTCCGCCTCGAAGAGCGGCGGATCGAACCCGAGTGCCCAGGAAGGCCAGTCCGAGACGCCGTTGGCCGAACTCAAGGGAACGGACGGTCTGCTCCTTCAGGTCACCTCCGCTCAGCGGGACTCGGGTGGCTTCGTCACCGTCAACGGGGACATCAAGAACGACGGTGCCAACTCGGTCGTCATCCCCGCTCAGGTCAGCGGTGACGAAACGGAGATCACCAGGCACGGCTTCTCCCTCGGCGGCGCCACCTTGGTGGACTCCAAGGGCAAGAAGCGTTACTACGTCCTCCGTGACACGGACGGCCGACCGCTCACCAGCACCGGCATCACCAATGTGGACGCCGGCCAGACCATCCCCGTCTTCATGCAGTTCCCCGCCCCACCGGCCGACACCACCGAAGTGACCCTGCAACTCCCCACCTTCTCCAGCGGCACCATCAAGATCTCCGGGTGAGGCCGAAGTGACCACTCCACGCCTCCCCCTGACCCTGGGCGCCGCGACGCTCCTCCTCGCCGCGCACCTCCACGGCGCGACGGCCGCCCGTGCCGACGGCGGCGACCCGAGCGTCCCCCCGGGCACCGAGGCCTCCGCCAGCGCCCCCGTGAAGATCGACCCCACCGACCCCGACCTGAAACTCCCCGAGGGCGCCACCCTCGCCGAGCCCAAGGTCCTGGACATCAAGTCGGTCGTGGAGGACCAGAGCGGTGACGAACGGCGTGAGGACACCAACGCGGACGTGACGTTCGCCCTGCAGGCCGAGGTGCTGTTCAGCAAGGACAGCGCGAAGCTCGGCGCGGCGGCGAAGGCGCGGATCGGGGCGATCGCCGACGAGATCAGGAAGCAGAACCCCACCCAGGTCCGCGTCTTCGGCTTCACCGACAACCTGGGCACCTCGGCCCACGGAGACGTCCTCTCCCGCCAGCGCGCCAACGCCGTACAGGCCGTCCTCGACCAGGACCTGAACGACCCGAACATCACCTTCGACGTCCGCGGCTACGGCGAGCAGTACCCGATCGCGGACAACTCGACGGAGGAGGGCCGAAAGAAGAACCGCCGAGTGGAGGTGACGTTCCCGCGGACGGAGAGCTGAGCGCCGCTGGATACGGCGGGGCGTATACGTGATGCGGACCCGGGCGGCGAAGGAGCAGGGCGGCAAGCCTCAGGCCACCTCGACCGTGACCCGGGCCCCGGCCCGCACCCCCCACGCGGCCATCGCCCCCGCCTCCGCCTCCAGCACATGCCGCGCCCGCAGCCGGGGCCGGCCGAGGCGACCGGGCGGCATCGTCCGCACGGCGATGACGTTCAGCCGCCGGTCCAGGTAGGCGACGTCGATCGCCATCCGCATCCGGAAGGTGTGGATCCCGCTGGCGGGGGAGAGCAGGATCGCGCCGTCAAGCTCGTCACGCCCCAGCAGCCCTTTGGTGCGGGCGCGATAGGACGTGGCGACCTCCAGCGGGAGGGAGGCCACCCGGCCCCCGTCCCCGTGCACGACCAGCGTCCCTCGGCCGTCTCGCCAGCGCCCCACACCCCACCCCTTCCACGGTTTCAGCACAGGTGCTCGCACCGACCGTACCCACAAACCGGGCGGCCGGTCCCACCCCTGCGGACCGGACAGTGTCACCCCAGCCCGTGGAGATCGTTGGACGGGGCAAGAGACCTCTAGCCCCACCTGGAGTCCCCTGGTGAACCGCCCTGCCCGGCTCCCTGCCGCACTGCTGCCGGCCGACCGCAGCTTCTCTTCGGCGGGGGATGCACATGGCTGACCGTCTGAAGATTGACGGCACCGAACTGGACAGCTTCTTCCAGACCTTGAAGAAGGCGCAGCAGTCCTTCACGGCGTTGCAGAAGGTGTTGCACGACCCGGGGGTGAGCGGCCTCGGTACTGCAGACCTGGACAGGGCGTGCGACCGGTTCCAGGAGGACTGGCACCACGGGGCGAAGGAGATCGCTGGGCAGATCGGGGAGCTCACGGACATCACGCAGCGGGCGAAGGACGACTTCCACGAGGTGGACGTGGCCCTGGAGAAGGCGCTGGAGAAGGCGCGGAGCAGAGGCGGGGGCAAGTGACCGCCGCGAGCCCTTACCCCCACCTCGGCTTCGATCCGGCGCCCGGCAGCACAGACCTGGTGCGGGACATCCACCGCAAGCTGTCCGGCTGCGCCAGGGAGATGGAGAAGGCGCACTCCAAGGTCACGAAGCTGATGAACGGCAGCTACTGGGAGGGAGACGCGGCCGTCGCCTTCCGCGCGCAACTGGAGGGCGGCCCGCTGCCGCTCAACCTCAGGAACGGCGCCCACTCCGTCGCGAAGGCGGCCAGGCAACTGGATCTCTGGGGGACGGAGCTGGAGGAGTTCCAGCGGCGCGCGAAGAAGCTCGACGGTGAGGCCAAGGACGCCCGCGAGGCGTTGCAGCGGGCCCGGGGCCACGCGGACGAGGACCACTCGGCCCCGGACCACGCGAACAACAAGGTCACGGCGGCGCAGGGGGACCTGGACGACGTACTGAAGCGTGCCCGCTCCCTCGCCGGTGAGCACGAGGAGACCGCGCGCCGGCGGGCCCGGCACATCGGCGACGCCACGCGCAGGCTGGCGCCGCACGAGCCGAACGCGTGGGACAGGTTCACCGACTGGCTGGGGGACAACCTCCCCGACATCCTCAGCGCGTGCGCCGCCGTGCTGGGCGTGATCGCGCTGCTTGGCCTCACGGCCGTCGCGCCCTGGATGCTGTTCCTGGCGGCGGGCCTGCTGAGCGGAATGGCCTTCGGCCTCCGGATCAGCGACCCCGAGGTCCTGTCATCACTGGAGGACGGCCTCACCAAGGGCGAACTCGACGTCGACTTCTGGGGCAACCTGCTGGGCGTCGCGGGGGACTTCCTGGGGATGTTGCCGGGGTTGGGGGCGGTGGCCAAAGGGGCCATGAGGGCCCCCGAACTGCTGGCAGCCATAGCAGTACCCGTCGGCGAGACCGAGGGAGTGCTGACCCTGGGGCAGAAGATCGCGAAGGCTGGAGTGAGGGCGGGAGCCTCGATCAGGACAGTGGGCGTCTCCATCCGGACAGAGGCCGCGGCGGCCGAGGGGGCTGTGAGCCTGCTGTCTCATCCCCGCGTGTTCGGTGGGCGGTTGGCGCCGGTCGTCGAAAAGGTCGACAGGCCGGCGACGATCCTGGGGGCCGGCACGGCCGTGTACGGCGTGGCGAGCAGCCTCGCCGATGCTCTGGACAACGGCAGGGCCAAGACGGTCACCAACCTCCTCGACGGACCGAGAACCCTGGGTGTCGACGTTCCGGCGACAGCGGGTGCGCTCCACTTCTTGCTGCGTGGTGCGGGAGAAGTGTCATGAGTACGGCGGCCTACACGATCGACGACTCGGCCCGGAGCGAGGACGCCGATATCTGGTTCGCGTTGCCCCCGGGATTCGTGCCCTTTCCGCTCGACGAATTGGCGGCGTCACCGTGTGACGCGGCACCGGCGGGCGGCCCGCTGACCCGTCTCGGACCGGTGCTCCGACTGGCCCAACTGCTTCTCGAAGCCGGCGCGGTGCACTGTTGCCTCGGGCTGCACGCGGACGACGAGGGAGACGGTGGACCATTGCTGTCTCTCTTCACGCTCGCCCGGCGGGATACCGACTGGGCTCCGCGCAGTGTGCTCGCGGGCCGGGCGGCCGCCGGTGCGGTGGGAGCCGAGCACATCGAAACGCTGGACCTGCCGTGCGGTCCGGCCTCGCTGGTTCAGACACGTCTGAAGGATCCGCCGGAGCTTGAGCTCGGTGCTCCGAGCGGACTCCTCCAGGTCACGGCATACGTTCCGAGCCTTGACGGCCGGCGCATCGCGATCCTCTCACTGGCCACAACGGCGATCGAGCACGCCGGGCTTTACCGCGATCTGCTCAGGGACATCGCGGCCACGGTCAGTTTCGAAGACCCGCTTCGTGACATGTCCGACGACGTAGATGACAAGGACTGACATGGCTCCCACACACCACCCCACGGCCTGGGACGATCCGGCGACCCGCCGCGCCTGGGCCAAGCTGGCCACCTGCGCGTTCCTGGGCCAGATTCTGTGGCCCGCCGCGTGGCTGGGGCTGCTGGCCTGGTATGTCGTCATGTCGGTGTCCTGGACGCTGTGGCTCTTCTTCGTTCCCCTGCTTTACTCGTTCTACCGGGCCTTTCTCCAGCCGTCGTACATCTCCTGGGCCTTCCATACGCGCCGACTGCTGCGCGCTTATCCCTGGGAGGTGTTCGAGGAACCGGAAAACGGGATCGGAAAGGTTCCAGGAGCCACCGCCGGCGACGTTTGGTTGAGCTTCCCGAACCCGGAACGCCCGGACGAGAAACTGCCCATGATCCTGAAGGCGCACGTTCGGTCCATGTGGTGGAGACGACGTCTCGGGCGTGGCTACAGCACCGAGAAGACCAGGCAGATCAGGGAGGTGTGGTTCGCCGGCGACCCCCGCTTCGCCGCTGTCATCGCGGCTCCCGGCCCCCGTCGCTTCCATGTGGTCCGGCAGCGCCCGACGGACAAGCGGGGCGTCGCCGACCCCCGTGGCGCAGGTCCGGCTGCTCTCGAACGCGCCCGCCGGGCCGGAGTGCGACTGCCGGACCCGACCTCGGCGACCGGGTGAACGACCGACCCGGTGTCCGAAGGAGTTGCCGCGGCCCCGGTCCCGGGTAATACCTCCCCCATGACATCACTCGGCGCAGTCTTCCGCCCCCAGCTACCCCCCGAGCGGCTGCGGGACGTGGTCCGGGTTGCTGAGGGGGTGGGGCTTGAGGAGTTGTGGTTGTGGGAGGACTGTTTTCGG
>NZ_JAEKKT010000241.1 GCF_019510245.1 Streptomyces sp.
TCGGCCTGATCGGGACCTGACCGGGCGGGGACGCCCGTCGGCCATCCTCGGTTGGCGGAGCCGTTACGCTGGAGGCGTGGCAGTCGTCGATGTATCCGAAGAGCTCAAGTCCCTCTCCTCGACCATGGAGTCGATCGAGCCCGTTCTGGACCTCGACAAGCTGAGGGCAGACATCGCCGTGCTCGAGGAGCAGGCGGCCGCGCCGTCCCTGTGGGACAACCCGGACGAGGCGCAGAAGATCACCAGCAAGCTGAGCCACCTCCAGGCCGAGGTCAGGAAGGCGGAGGCGCTGCGCGGACGGATCGATGATCTCGCCGTGCTCTTCGAGATGGCCGACGAGGAGGACGACCCGGACACCCGTGCCGAGGCCGAGTCCGAGCTCACCGCCGTCAAGAAGGCGCTGGACGAGATGGAGGTCCGGACGCTGCTGAGCGGGGAGTACGACTCCCGGGAAGCGCTCGTCAACATCCGCGCGGAGGCGGGCGGTGTCGACGCCGCCGACTTCGCCGAGAAGCTGCAGCGCATGTACCTGAGGTGGGCGGAGCAGAAGGGCTACAAGACCGAGCTCATCGAGACGTCGTACGCCGAAGAGGCCGGCATCAAGTCGACCACCTTCGCCGTGCAGGTGCCGTACGCCTACGGGACGCTGTCCGTGGAGCAGGGCACGCACCGGCTCGTGCGCATCTCGCCGTACGACAACCAGGGGCGCCGCCAGACCTCCTTCGCCGGTGTCGAGGTGCTCCCCGTGGTCGAGCAGTCCGACCACGTCGAGATCGACGAGAGCGAGCTGAGGATCGACGTGTACCGGTCCTCCGGGCCCGGCGGCCAGGGCGTCAACACCACCGACTCCGCCGTGCGCATCACGCACCTCCCCACCGGAATCGTGGTCTCCTGCCAGAACGAGCGGTCGCAGATCCAGAACAAGGCCACCGCGATGAACGTCCTCCAGGCCAAGCTCCTGGAGCGGCGCCGCCAGGAGGAACAGGCCAAGATGGACGCCCTCAAGGGCGACGGCGGCAACTCCTGGGGCAACCAGATGCGGTCGTACGTGCTGCACCCGTACCAGATGGTCAAGGACCTGCGGACCGAGTACGAAGTCGGCAACCCCGAGGCCGTGTTCAACGGCGAGATCGACGGCTTCCTGGAGGCCGGAATTCGCTGGCGCAAGCAGCAGGAGAAGTAACTTTGTCGACTTGCCCACGGTGAGTCGACCGAACTGGAACTGCCGCCCCTGTGGCGGCAGTTCTCGTATGTCTGGGTTTTACGTCACACTCACACACTTCAACTCCCGGCATTGGGTGCGCAACTGGACATCGCGCACGCAACGGCCTTGACGTGCTCTTGGAAAATGGGAAGGGTGCAGTGTGGCATGCGTATCTCTGGGGCGCATGTGAACCGGGGGCCTTGAACATTCGTAGCTGTCTCCGTCGAGCACCGGCCCCGAGCGCCGCCGCACAGACGATCAGCTACTGGGGGTAGCAACCATATGACGAAGAAGACGCGTCTCCACGTCGCGCGGATAGCCGCCGGCGCAGTGATCGCAGCCGGCGCCTCTCTCACGGCGGCCGGCGCCGCTTCCGCCCTGGACATCGGGGTGAGCGTGACCGGCAGCGGTGTCAGCGCGACCGTCGACACCGGCGACGACGATGGCGGCACGGGCGGTGCGCCCTGCGACATCGTCGTGGACCCGACCTGTGACGACGGTGGCACCAGCACCACCGGCGGCACGGACAGCGGTGGCACCGACAGCGGTGGCACCGACACCGGCGGCACGGACAGCGGTGGCACCGACACCGGCGGCACGGACAGCGGTGGCACCGACACCGGCGGCACGGACACGGGTGGCACCGACACCGGCGGCACGGACACGGGTGGCAGTGACACCGGCGGCTCGACGACCGGTGGCAGCGACACCGGCGGTTCGACGACCGGTGGCTCGACCACGGGTGGTTCGTCCACCGGCGGCAGCGGTGACGGTGGCGGTTCGACCACGGGTGGCTCGTCCACCGGTGGTTCGTCCACCGGGGGCAGTGGTGACGGTGGCGGTTCGACCACGGGTGGCTCGTCCACCGGTGGCTCGACCTCCGGCGGCACCGGCACCGACGGCAACTCCGGCACCTCCGCGCAGGAGGCCGGCAGCTCCGCGCTCACCGACACCGGGTCCTCGAACACCGAGGCCCAGGGTGGCGGCAAGCAGCTCGCCGAGACCGGTGCCGGGCAGACGGCCTTCCTGGTCGTCGGCGCCGCCACGATGATCGCCGGCGGTATCGGCTTCCGTATCCTGCCGCGCCTCGTGGGCGGCCGCGGCGGCGCTGCCGCCTGACGGTAGCCGCCCACTCGCGGAGCGTATGCGCATCGCAATGAATGAAGGGCCCTGAGCGGCGGCTCAGGGCCCTTCGGTCGCTCTTGGGTAAGCTTCGCGTGTGAGCTTCGTTACGCGGTCTGGTGGGCCGCCAGCAGCGCCACCGCGGCGATCAGGACCGCCAGCAGCCCGATGAGCGCCATCGGGTTCAGACCGCCGAGGAAACTCTCCTGCTGAAGACGCTCGCGGTTGGCGCGGCACACGGGGCACCGGCCTTCGCTCACGGGCGCCGCGCAGTTCGCGCACACCAACCGGTCGTACGTCATGCGCTCGCCCTCCTTGCACCGGCCATCACCCAGACAACGCTCCGCGGAACGAGAACGTTCCCCTCCCACTGTGCCAGGTTCCCCCGGAAAGAGCGCGGCCGTCCGCAGACCTCGCACCGGCACTCGGGGCGTTCCGGAGGGACCGCCCCGGAACAAAACCGCACAAGCCTCACCCAACCGTGACCGGCGCCTGCGCTTCCTCACCCGACTCGCGTATGGTCACGCTCATCTACCCCCGGCGACCCGTGGTGCATCCGTGATCCGATTCGACAATGTCTCCAAGGTCTACCCCAAGCAGACCCGCCCCGCACTCAGGGAAGTGTCCCTGGAAGTGGAGAAGGGCGAGTTCGTCTTCCTCGTGGGGTCCTCCGGCTCCGGAAAGTCCACCTTCCTGCGGCTGATCCTCCGCGAGGAGCGGTGCAGCCACGGCCAGGTGCACGTCCTCGGCAAGGACCTCGCCCGGCTGTCCAACTGGAAGGTGCCGCAGATGCGCCGCCAGCTCGGGACGGTCTTCCAGGACTTCCGCCTGCTGCCCAACAAGACGGTCGCCGAGAACGTGGCCTTCGCCCAGGAGGTCATCGGCAAGTCGAAGGGCGAGATCCGCAAGTCCGTGCCCCAGGTGCTCGACCTCGTCGGGCTCGGCGGCAAGGAGGACCGCAGGCCCGGCGAGCTGTCCGGCGGCGAGCAGCAGCGCGTGGCCATCGCGCGCGCCTTCGTGAACCGGCCCAAGCTGCTGATCGCGGACGAGCCCACGGGCAACCTCGACCCGCAGACCTCGGTCGGCATCATGAAGCTGCTGGACCGCATCAACCGGACCGGTACCACCGTGATCATGGCCACCCACGACCAGAACATCGTGGACCAGATGCGTAAACGCGTCATCGAGCTGGAGAAGGGCCGTCTCGTCCGGGACCAGGCCCGCGGCGTCTACGGCTACCAGCACTGACGGAAAGGCATAACCCGAGGCCATGCGCGCCCAGTTCGTACTGTCGGAGATCGGAGTCGGTCTCCGCCGCAATCTGACGATGACCTTCGCGGTCGTCGTCTCGGTCGCCCTGTCCCTGGCGCTCTTCGGTGGCTCGCTCCTGATGAGCGACCAGGTCAACACCATGAAGGGCTACTGGTACGACAAGGTCAACGTCTCGATCTTCCTCTGCAACAAGAGCGACGCCGAGTCCGACCCCAACTGCGCCAAGGGCGCCGTCACCGAGGACCAGAAGAAGCAGATCCAGGCGGACCTCGGCAAGATGTCGGTGGTCGAGAAGGTCACCTACGAGTCCCAGGACGAGGCGTACAAGCACTACAAGGAGCAGTTCGGCGACTCGCCGCTCGCCGACTCCCTCACGCCGGACCAGATGCAGGAGTCGTACCGGATCAAGCTCAAGGACCCGGAGAAGTACCAGGTCGTCGCGACCGCCTTCGACGGGCGTGACGGGGTCCAGTCGGTCCAGGACCAGAAGGGCATCCTCGACAACCTCTTCGGCCTGCTCAACGGCATGAACTGGGCGGCCCGCATGGTCATGGCCCTGATGCTGGTGGTCGCCCTGATGCTGATCGTCAACACGGTGCGCGTCTCCGCGTTCAGCCGTCGGCGCGAGACCGGCATCATGCGCCTGGTCGGCGCCTCCGGCTTCTACATCCAGGCCCCGTTCATCGCGGAGGCGGCCGTCGCCGGCCTGATCGGCGGCACGGTCGCCTGCGGATTCCTGGTGATCGCCCGGTACTTCATCATCGACCACGGCCTGGACCTGTCCCACAAGCTGAACTTGATCAACTTCATCGGCTGGGACGCGGTGTTGACCAAGCTTCCGCTCATTCTCGCAACGAGCCTTCTGATGCCCGCGCTTGCCGCGTTCTTCGCGCTGCGCAAGTACCTGAAGGTGTGACGCATGCCAAGAGGGCCGTACGGGCAACAGCCCGTACGGCCCTCTTGCGTTGTCCTAGACTCACCGGCATGTCAGGCCGAGAGGTGTTCTGTCAGCCCCGCCGGGTTCGCCGGGGGGCGGCTCTGACGTTGGTGTTCGCAGGGCTGTTGGTGACCGGCGCGGCCACCGGGGCGTTTCCGGACCCCGGGCAGTCCGACCGGAAGACGCCCACCGGGGCCGCCCGTCCGGCCACCGGGCACGAGGACGTCGCGAGGGCCGCCGCCGAGGCGATGGCCGACGGCAAGTCCCCCGTGGAGGCGGCGGAACGGGCCGTGAGCCGCAGCGGGGACCGGTGGGCCGCGGTCTACTCCGAGGGCGAGTACCAGGAGTTCGAGGAAGCGCTCGACGGCCAGTACACGGGCGTGGGTCTGTGGGCCCGGCGGGCGGCGGACGGGCGGATCGACGTGACCAAGGTGCAGGCCGGGTCGCCCGCGGCCGCCGCGGGGATCAGGAAGGGCGACCGGCTGCGCAGCATCGACGGCGAGGACGTCGACGGGCGGCCCGTCACCGACGTCGTCTCGTTACTGCGCGGTGACGCCACCGACGCCCGCGCCGGTACGACCGTCACCCTCGGTCTCGAACGCGGCACGCGCGCGTGGCGCGAGACCCTGCGCCGGGCGCTGCTGTCGACGGACTCGGTGACCGTCCGCAAGCTGGCCGCCGGCATCACCGTCATCAGGATCTCCGCCTTCACCAGGGGCTCCGGGGAGCTGGTGCGCGCCGCCGTCCGGCAGGCCCCGGCCGACGGCGGCATCGTCCTCGACCTGCGCGGCAACTCCGGCGGCCTGGTCAGCGAGGCCGTCACCGCGGCCTCCGCCTTCCTCGACGGCGGCCTGGTCGCCACCTACGACGTCGACGGCGTCGAGCGCTCCCTGCACGCCGAGCCCGGCGGCGACATCGCGAGACCCCTGGTCGCGCTCGTCGACGGCGGCACGATGAGTGCGGCCGAGATGCTCACCGGCGCCCTCCAGGACCGCGGCCGCGCGGTCGTCCTCGGCTCCCGCACCTTCGGCAAGGGCTCCATCCAGATGCCCACCCGCCTCCCCGACGGCTCGGTCGCCGAGCTCACCGTCGGCCACTACCGCACCCCCTCGGGGCACGCCGTGGACGGCCGGGGCATCACCCCCGACCTGGAGGTGTCCTCCGGGACGCTGGAGCGGGCGGAGACCGTGCTGAGCGGACTGGGCGATCCGTCGTAGCACCCGCATAACCGCTTCCCTCACACCCCCTCCGTAGTGCGAAAATGGACGGCACTATGGCCAAGGGAATGTACGTACCGAAAGAGTCCCAGCAGAAGCAGCAGGGGACGGCCGCCAAAGCCAGGGACGGCGAGAAGGGCGGCAAGCGCAAGATCGTCGCGCAGAACAAGAAGGCGCGGCACGACTACGCGATCCTCGACACTTACGAGGCCGGCATCGTGCTGTCCGGCACCGAGGTGAAGTCGCTGCGTCAGGGCCGCACCTCACTGGCCGACGGCTTCGTCCAGATCGACGGGAACGAGGCGTGGCTGCACAACGCCCACATCCCCGAGTACAGCCAGGGCACCTGGACCAACCACTCGGTGCGCCGCAAGCGCAAGCTGCTGCTGCACCGGGAGGAGATCGACAAGCTGGAGGCCAAGTCCCAGGAGACGGGTCACACGATCGTGCCCCTCGCCATCTACTTCAAGGACGGCCGGGCCAAGGCGGAGATCGCCCTCGCGCGCGGCAAGAAGGAGTACGACAAGCGGCAGACCCTGCGCGAGCAGCAGGACCGCCGGGAGAGCGACCGCGCCATCGCGGCGGTGAAGCGGCGCCAGCGCGGCGCCTAGGGCACGGGAATGTAGTGGCATCGTCGTGCGTTGGTCACGTACGATGGCACCAACACCGGGGGAAGCCGGTGTGAGCATTGAAAAATCAACATGGGGATGATCGGTTTCGACAGCGGATGTCGAGGCAGGGGAAGCGTGTCGAGAAAGCGGCCATGATCTCGTAAACCACAGGCCGAAAAAAATAATCGCCACTTCCAAGCGCGATTCCTCCCAGCAGGCCTTCGCCCTCGCTGCCTGATCTCAGGTAGCGACAGCGAGCCTCCTATACAGGGAGTGTCAGCCCGGGGCTGTTCCCGACCCGGATCCTGGCATCAGCTAGGGGACTAAACCTTGATCCCGGTCACGGGGTGAAGAGGGAAATCTAACAGTGACTGGGCCCGTCGGCGACTTGTTCGCGTGATCGCCGGGGCCGAGAAAAGCACAGCGAACTGCACACGGAGAAGCCCTGGTTCCGCACCGTTGGACGCGGGTTCGATTCCCGCCATCTCCACAATCTCCATGTTGCGAGGGCCCGGTGGTCACAGACCACCGGGCCCTCGTCGTGTCCGCGGGGCGGCGGACGCGCAGCAGGACGCCCGGGACTCCGCCGACCAGGCGACCGCGAAGGACGCCCAGAAGTGAGGCAAAGAGATTCCACCATGCACAGCGACATGACCCAACGGATCGGAGAACTGCTGGACCGTGGCTTCGCAGCCGCGTCCGCACTTGGCGAACAGATCCCGCACAGGGTCTCGTCCGGAGACTTCGCGTGGGCGACGGAGCTTGGCGCGGAGCTCGTCCGGCGGGCCGCCCGTGCAGGCGAGGACTCATCTGCACCCGCCTTCCTGCTCGACCGGCTGCAGACCGCTCTTGCCACGACGGCCGGGCAGCAGAGCCTGCGCGTCCTGATGTGCCTGCCCAGCAGCCTGCAGGCCGGAGAGCCGGCACGGACCAGGGCTGAGCGACGCCTGGCCCAGAGGGTGGCCCTGGGGCATCGGCCTGCGGACATCGTCCCCGTCGTCTTCGGCGAGCAGCTCGGCACGGCGGCGTCGGACGAATTCAAGGCCTGCCTGCTGCACGAGCTGGTACTCGAAGGCGTCGCCGTCCCGGAGCACCCCCTTCCGCGGTCCTTCGGCGAAGCGCTCGTGACGCAGGAGCATCCGCTCGCACCCCTGCCGCTCCACCTGCTGCCGACGGAGCACGCGCTGCTCAGGCCGCCGCACGCTCCGCACGACTGGACGTGGGCCCTGCCCCCGGCAACGGTGGCAAAGCACAGCGACCGACCCGAACTCCATGTCTCGCCGGAGATGCGCCGGCGCAGTGTCGCGGTCGATCCGGCGGCCACCACCGTTCCGGAGGTGGCCGAGGCAATGAGCGCGGCGGTGCGGCACTGGCTCGAGGAGTCCAACGGCGCGGTCGCCGCGCAGGAGTTCTGGTCCGCGTCCCCTGTCCCGCCGGACGACTGTGCAGCCGTCTTCGAGAGGCTGCCACTCACCGCATGGCCGACGGGAGAGACCAGGCCCCGGCTGTATCCGGCCACCGCCGACAGGGTGCTGCAGGTGCTGCTCACCACGGCGGTGCGCAGCCCCGCCTACGGCAGCGGCATGTTCGGTGCGTACGGACGGCTCGCTGCCTGGCGCTCTCTCGGCGGCCTGGTCGGCGCCGCCCCGGACGCGCCGATCAGTCACGTGGCCATGCTGGTCGAACAGGCACACTGGTTCATCGCCGACCCCTCATCGGACTGGTTCCACCAAGTGGCCTGGGATCTCGCCGTGGCCGCCCTGCGACCAGGCGGCCAGGAGATCGCGGTCCTCACCGCCACGGACACCGACTGATCCGTTCGCGGGGGGTGTCACCGTGCCTCGCGGGGCGCCGTGCTCGCGCGGTCCGTGAGCCGGGGCGGGAGCAGGGTCGCCTCGGGCACGTCCGGGTCGCCGCCCAGCTTGCGCATCAGCAACTCCGCCGCCCGCTCCCCGAGTTCCGCGGCCGGCAGGGCGACCGAGGTGACCGGGACGCGGAGGGTCGCCGCCAGTTCGTCCGGGCAGATCGCGGTGATGGACAGATCGGCCGGGACGCGCAGGCCCAGCTGCTCGAAGGCGTCGATCAGGGGCTCCAGGACCGCCTCGTTGTGGACGACGACACCCGTCAGCGCCGGTTGTTCACGGAGCAGTTGCTCCGCGACCCGGCGCGCCGCCGTCGGCGTCGCCTCGCACGGGTGGACGGACGACGCCATCCCGTTGCGGTCCGCCGCGGCCGTGAAGCCCTGGACGACCCGCTGGGCGAACGCGGTCTCCCGGACGTACACCTCCGGCGGGGAGCCGACCAGCGCGACCACCCGGTGCCCCAGCCCGGCCAGCCGCTCCACGCACCGTTCTCCGGCGGCCCGGAAGTCCAGGTCGACGCAGGTCAGGCCCTCGGCGGCGGCCGGGAAGCCGATCAGCACCGATGGTCGCTCCAGTGCCCGCAGCAGCGGCAGCCGAGGGTCGTGGAGCTGGACGTCCATCACGATCAGGGCGTCGACCAGTGCCGTCTCGGCGACCCGGTGAAGGCCCTCCTCGCCCTCCTCCTGGGTCAGGAGCAGCACGTCGTGGTCGTAGCGGCGGGCCGTGGTCACCACGGACACCGCGAACTGCATCACCACCGGGACGTGGATGCCGGTGCGTAAGGGGATCACCAGGGCGAGGACGTTGGAGCGGCTGCTGGCCAGGGCGCGGGCGCCGGCGTGCGGGCGGTAGCCCAGTTCGCGGATGGACGCCTGGATACGGCGCCGGGTCTCGTCCGAGATCGGGCGCTTGCCGCTGAGCGCGTAGGACACCGTGCTGGGGGAGACCCCGGCATGCCGCGCCACGTCGGTGATCTTCACCATCAGCGCAGCTCCAGGGAGAGGAACCCGGTGCCGGCCGCGGCCCGCGCCGTCCGCTCCCCGGCCGCCAGCGCCCAGGGCGCCGCCGGATCACTGCACGAGGCGCGCAGGGTGTCCCCTTCCCGTACGACGGTGAACGTGACGTCCCCGACCGGCACGGTGACCTGCGCGCCGCGCTCCAGGGCGTAGGCCCGCAGGGTCACCCCGTCGGCGTGGTCGTAGTCGGGGCGGTCGGCCACCGCGCCGACCGGGATCACCGCGCCCGGACGGACCAGGAGGGGGACGCCGAGGAAGTCGTGCCGCTCGCGGACCCAGCCGGGGCCGGTGACCGTCCGGCCGGTCAGGAAGTGGGTCCAGGTGCCGCGCGGACAGTAATATGTCACATACCCCTCGTCCTCGAAGACCGGCGCCACCAGCAGATCCGCCCCCAGCATGTACTGCCGTTCCAGATGGGCACACCCCGGATCGTCCGGGAACTCCAGCACCATCGCCCGCATCACCGGCACCCCCTCAGCCGAGGCGGTGCGCGCGGCCTCGTACAGGTAGGGCATCAGGCTCAGCTTCAGCCGCGTGAAGTGCCGCAGCACGTCCACCGACTCCTCGTCGAACAGCCACGGCACCCGGTACGACGACGACCCGTGCAGCCTGCTGTGCGAGGACAGCAGGCCGAAGGCCAGCCACCGCTTGAACAGCGCCGGTGTCGGGGTGCCCTCGAAGCCGCCGATGTCGTGGCTCCAGAAGCCGAAGCCGGACAGGCCCAGCGAGAGGCCGCCGCGCAGCGACTCGGCCATCGACTCGTAGGTCGCCTCGCAGTCCCCGCCCCAGTGCACGGGGAACTTCTGGCTCCCGGTCGTCGCCGACCGCGCGAACACGACCGCCTCGCCCTCACCCCGGTGCTTGCGCAGCACCTCGAAGACGGTCCGGTTGTAGAGGTAGGTGTAGTAGTTGTGCATCCGCTCCGGGTCCGAGCCGTCCGACCAGGCCACGTCCACCGGGACGCGCTCCCCGAAGTCGGTCTTGAAGCAGTCGACACCCTGGGCGAGCAGCGCCTCCAGCTTGCCCGCGTACCAGTCACGCGCCGCCGGGGACGTGAAGTCCACCAGCGCCATCCCCGGCTGCCACAGATCCCACTGCCACACGCTCCCGTCCGGTCGCCGCAGCAGGTGCCCCAGCTCCTTCCCCTCGGCGAACAGCGGCGACCGCTGCGCGATGTACGGGTTGATCCAGACGGACACCCGCAGTCCGCGTTCGTGCAGCCGCCCCAGCATCCCCTCCGGGTCCGGGAACACCCGCGGATCCCAGCGGAAGTCGCACCAGCTGAACTCCCGCATCCAGAAGCAGTCGAAGTGGAAGACGGAGAACGGCAGTTCGCGCTCCCGCATGCCGTCGATGAAGGACGTCACCGTCTTCTCGTCGTAGGAGGTGGTGAAGGACGTGGAGAGCCACAGGCCGAAGGACCAGGCCGGCGGCAGCGCCGGGCGGCCGGTCAGGGCCGTGTACTTGCGCAGGATCTCCTTCGGGCTCGGGCCGTGGATGACGTAGTACGTCAACTGCTGCGACTCCACGCTGAACTGGACCCGCGACACCGCCTCCGAGCCGACCTCGAACGACACCTTCCCCGGATGGTCGACGAAGACGCCGTACCCCGCGTCGGTGAGGTAGAACGGGACGTTCTTGTAGGCCTGTTCGGTGGCGGTGCCGCCGTCGGCGTTCCAGATGTCGACGACCTGGCCGTTCTTGACGAGGGGGCCGAAGCGTTCCCCGAGGCCGTAGACCGAGGTGCCGACCCCGAGGTTCAGCTGTTCCCGAAGGTAGTGGGCGCCGGTCGCGGTGTCCCGCATGATGCCCATGCCCTTGGGGCCGCTGGAGGTGAGGGTGCGGCCGCCGGAGAGGAAGTCGAGCCGCCAGGGGGCGGTCCGGCTCAGCCGCAGCGACAGCGAGCCGGAGGTGAGCGTCGCGTACTCGTCGTCGTACGACACCTGGGACGCGAAGTCGCCCTGCTGCAGCTCGAACTGCGGGCCGCGTGGCCGCTCGCCCTCGAAGTGGGTGAAGGTGACGCCGATGACGTCGGGCATCGGGGTGTGCGCGCTGATCGTCAGGACCGGTCCCTTCAGCAGGTCGCCGCGGTGGCGGATGGGCTGGGTCGGCGCGTGGATCTCCAGTGCGCCGTCCGAGGCCGTGACATCGAGGACCTCGACCGGGTGGGCCGCGGTGACGCCCTCGCGCAGCAGCCAGTAGCCGTCGGTGAACTTCACGCACGAACCTCCTATTTGACGGCTCCCACGGCGATCCCCCGGGTGAGCGTCCGCTGGAAGACGAGGAAGAAGACGATGGCCGGGAGCACGCCGAGCAGGGCGGCCGCGTTGGTCATCGTGGCGTCCATCAGGCGCTGGCCCTGGAGGACGCCGAGGGCGACGGACACCGTCTGGTTGTCGTTGGAGATCAGCATGACCAGCGGCAGCAGGAACTCGTTCCAGGTCCAGATGAAGAAGAAGACCAGCAGCACGCCCAGGGTCGGACGGCTCACGGGTACGACGATCCGGACCAGGATCTGCCACTTGTTCGCGCCGTCGATCCGGGCCGCCTCGACGATCTCGCGCGGGAACTGCCCGAGGACTGCGGAGAGCAGGTACGTCCCGAACGCCGACTGGATCACCGTGAACACGATGACCACGCTGAGCCTGGTGTCGTACAGACCGGCCTGCTTGCTCAGGTAGTACAGCGGGTAGACCAGCGCCTCCTGCGGCAGCAGGTTGGCGAGCACGAAGAACGCCAGCACCCAGGTGCGGAACCGGATCCGGCCGATGCCGATCGCGTAGGCGTTGAGGACGGAGAGGGCGGTGGCGAGCAGGGCCACCGAGCCGCTGATCAGGACCGAGTTGACCAGCTTCTGGCTGTAGTCGACGCGCTGCCAGAAGTCCTTGAGGCCGTCCAGGTACAGGCCGTGCGGGAGGCTCAGCGGGCCGTTCCGGGAGTACTCCGCCGGAGACTTCACCGCGTTGACCGCCACGATCAGGAACGGCACGACCATGAAGAGGGCGGCGAGGCAGAGGGCGAGGAGGACCGGGTAGCGGCGCAGGGCGGTCGGACGGGTCATACGGCCTCCGCCCGGTTCTGCAGCTTCAGGCCGATCGTCGCCAGGGCCAGGATGATCACCGTGAGGACGGTGGAGATCGCCGAGCCGTAGCCGACCTGGGTCTTCTCGAAGAACGTGGTGAAGGAGAAGTAGGAGGGGACGTCGGTGGCGCCGCCCGGGCCGCCCTTGGTCAGGACGTACACCGCGCCGAAGACCTTGAGCGCGGCGATCGTGCACCAGGTCAGGACGACGTACACCTCCGGGCGGATCTGGGGCAGCGTGACGTGCCGGAAGCGGCGCCACCAGCCGGCGCCGTCCAGCTCGGCCGCCTCGTACAGCTGAGGGTCGACCCGGCCGAGCCCGGCCATGAAGACGACCAGCGGGAAGCCGATCTGCACCCAGACCAGCACGCCCATGACCGTGTAGAGGGCGAGGTCCGGGTCGCCGAGCCAGTCCTGCTGCCAGGAGCCGAGACCGACCGCCTTGAGCAGGGCGTTGAGGGAGCCGTTGTCCGGGGCCAGGATCCAGCTCCAGACGATGCCGGCGACCGCGACCGGCAGCACCTGGGGGAGGTAGAAGCAGGCGCGCAGGACGGCCGCGATCCGGGTGCCGAAGTGCTTGCCGATGTAGTCGAACAGGGCGGCGGCCAGGACCAGTCCGAGCGCGGTCGGGATCGCGGCCATCGCCACGACCATGAAGAGGCTGTGCCGGAAGGACGCCCAGAACTCGGAGTCGTGCAGCAGCTCACGGTAGTTGGCGAGCCCGGTCCAGTGCGGGCTGCCCACGCCCTGCCAGTCGGTGAACCCGACGGCCGTGTTCATCAGGAACGGCACGACGACGACCGCGAGGAAGGCGAGGGCGCCGGGGAGCAGGATGAGGGCGTACGAGTCCCGGCGCACCCTCACTTGGTGCCCTTGTCGTACGCCGTCTGGAGGTTGCTCAGGTAGGCGTCCGGTTTCTCGCTGCCGGTGATCAGCTTCTGGGTCTCGGAGACGAGGGTGTCGTAGAACCCGGCGACCGGCCAGTCCGGGTAGAAGGCGAGGCCGTCGCGCTTGCTGACGGTGTTGAAATCGGCGATGAGCTGCTTCGACTTGGGGTCGGTGATGGCGCTCGCGTCGGCGGCGACCGGGACTCCGCCCTTGTTGCCGAGCAGGTTCTGGATCTTTTTCGACATGGTGATGTCGATGAAGTCGTAGGCGAGGTCCTTGTTCCTGGAGTTCTTCGGTACGACCCACAGGTTGCCGCCGGAGCCGAGGGTGAGGTCCGAGCCGGGCCACAGGAAGCTGCCCCAGCCGAATTTGACCTCGGACTGGAAGCGGCCGTACCACCAGCTGCCGGAGAACAGGATCGGCGACTTGCCCTGGATGAAGGAGACCCCGGCCTGCTCGGCGGTCGAACCGGAGGACGTCTTCGCGAGGTAGCCCTTCTTCACCCAGTCGGCGAAGGTGGTCGCCGCGTACGTCCAGGCCTGGTCGTGGAAGTCGACCTTGCCCTTGTACAGCTCGTAGGCGTCGACCCACGAGCGGTCGGCCTTCGAGAGCGCCAGCTGGTAGAGGTACTGCTGGGCCAGGTACTCGGAACCGGCGTTCGCGAGCGGGGTGACCCCCTTCGCCACGAACGTGTCCATCGCCGCCGTCAGGTCGTCGAACGTCTTCGGCTCGGCGATCCCGTACTTCGCGAACAGGTCCTTGTTGTAATAGACCATGGTGTACTCGGCGTAGTTGGGCACCCCGTACCACTTGCCGGAGCCCATCACGCCGTCGGCGTCGTACTGGCTGGTGGTGCGCACGCCCGCGCTGAGCTCCTTGTCCCAGCCGCGCTTGGCCGCCTCGGCGGTCAGGTCGGTGAGCAGCCCCTGCTTGGAGAGCAGCCCCGCCGTCGCGTTGCCCTTGTTGTACTCCATGATGTCGGGCGCGTCGGAGGAGTTCAGGACCATCTGGGCGGTCTTCTGGATCTGCTCGAAGCTCTTCTCCTCGTACTTCACCTTGACGCCCGGGTGGGTCGCCTCGAACTCCTTGATGGCCTCGTTCCAGGCGATGCCCATCGCGCTGTTCGGTGCCTCGTAGTGCCACAGTCGCAGGGTCTTGGCGTCGGACGTGCTGCCGCCCGAACCGCCGCAGGAGGTGAGCAGCAGCGATCCGGCGAGGATCGCCACCGCGGTCGTGGTCCGCCTTCGTGCCGTCAACATCCAATGCCTCCAAGGGAGTCGGATGGATGGTGCTCGTCCCGCGTCGAATGGTTCGACGAGGGACGTCGAAGCGCTTCGACGGAGGACGGTAGATGCGGGCCATGAGGGCGTCAATGGGTGTGGCGGGAATTGGGTGAAGCGATTCGACTGACCGCGTTGACGGCCAGCGCCGCGACGGCCGCCGCGGCCGGGGTGGCGAAGGCGGCCGTCGGCGGGACGTGGTCCGCCGCCCAGCCGCCGAGCGCGGACCCGCAGGCGATGCCGGTCAGCAGGGCGGTGACGACCAGGCTCATCCCCTCGTTGAGGCGGTCCACGGGGGCCCGGTCCTGGACCAGGGTCATCGCGGTCACCATGGTCGGGGCGGTCGCCATCCCGGCCGCGAGCAGGGCGGGGGCGAGGGCCCAGAGGCTGTCGAACGCGCGCGTGGCGAGCAGCGGCAGGCACATCAGGGCCGCCATCGACAACAGGCAGACGGGCAGCCTGCGTTCGGCCGGCCCGGTCGGCCGGAGCGCCCCGTACAGCAGGCCCGCCGCGCAGGAGCCGGCGGCCTGCAGGGCGAGCACGGCACCGGCCGCCGAGCGGTGGCCCTGGGCGTCGGCGTAGGCGATGGTGACGACCTCCATCGAGCCGAACACCGCGCCCGTCGCGACGAAGCAGACCAGGAGGGTGCCGATGCGCAGCGGTGTCCGTGCGGTGGCCGACCCGGCCCGGGGCGGCGGCTCGGTGGCCCGCTGCGCGGCGAACAGCAGCGCGCCGGTGAGCAGCAGCACCGCGCCGACCAGCGTGCCGGCCTCCGGGAAGAACGTGCCGGTCAGGAAGGAGGCGAGGACCGGGCCGAGCATGAAGCACAGCTCGTCGGCGGCCTGTTCGAAGGAGTTCGCGGTGTGCAGGGCGGCCGGGTCGTCGCGCAGCAGGTGGGCCCAGCGGGCGCGGGACATGCCGCCGAGGTTCGGCGTGGTGGCGGTGGCCGCGTAGGCCGCGAACAGGGTCCAGTCCGGGGCGCCGTAGTGGACGCAGAGCAGCAGGGCGAGGCTGCCGAGCGCGGCGGTGACGGTCGCGGGTACGGCGACCCGGGCCTGCCCGTACCGGTCGACGAGCCGTGCGGTCCAGGGCCCGGCGAGACCCGTGGCGACGAGACCGGTCGCGGTCACGGCACCGGCGAGGGCGTACGAGCCGCGCGACCCGGCGATCATCACGACCGCGCTGACGCTGAACATGCCCATCGGGAGCCGGGCCAGCAGGTTCGCGGCGGTGAAGGCCCGGGTGCCGGGGAGGGCGAAGAGGCGGCGGTAGGGGCCGGGCGGGTGGCGGCGGGAGCGGGGACGGGGGCGGGAGCGGCTGTCGAACCGGGGGCTGAAGTCGACGGTGACGAGAGAGTCGGCGGTGACGGTATGGACGGTCTGTACGGTGCGGGCGGTGTGGAGGGTCCGGGCGGTGTGGACGGCCTCGCGTGGGCCCGGCGGAGTCGGTTGCGGCATGGACACCACCGTCGCCCCGGGGCGATCAAGGGGTCCAACACCTGCTGGGCGCCGATTCACGCACCTGTGTTGTAAGTTCGCGTGATGCCAGCGCCTGCCTCGCCCGCCCACATCGAACCCCGTCTGCTACGCGTCTTCGTGACCGTCGCCGAGGAACTGCACTTCACCCGCGCCGCCGCCCGGCTGTACGTCGCCCAGCAGGCGCTCAGCCGTGACGTACGGCGGCTGGAGCGGGAGCTGGGCGCCGAGCTGTTCCTCCGCAGCACGCGGCAGGTCAGCCTCACCGCCGACGGCGCCCGACTGCTGCCGTACGCCCGCCGGGTGCTGGCCGCCCAGGACGCCCTGCTCGCCGCGTTCGGGCAGGCCCGGCCGCTGCTGGTGGACCTCAACTCGCCGGGCCTGGCGACCGCCCGCCGCGTCCTGTACCGGGCCCGCGAACTCGCCCCCGACTGCGAGCTGATGGCCCGCTACGAGAGCGGGCTCACCGGAGCGGCGGCCGAACTCCTCGCGGGGCGGCTCGACGCCTCCTTCGGACGGTTCGCGGGACTGGACCCGGCGCTGCGCTCCGGACTCGAACACCAGCCCGTGCGGTTCGAACCCATGGCCGTAATTCTCCCCTCGGATCACCGGCTCGCGGCCCTGGACGCGGTGCCGCTGGCCGCGCTCGCGGGCGAGACGGTGTACGCCGGCGCCGGGAACGAACGCACCCTGGAATGGACCGACCTGGCCTTTCACCTCTTCGAGGGGCGAGGCACCGCGGTCGCGCCGCCGCTGCCGCTGGCCGTCGGGGAGGAGGAGTTCCAGCGAGTCATGGCCAAGGACCGGTACCCCATCCTCGCGGTAGTGGGGTTTCCGGCCATACCTGGAAGCGTGTCGCGACCGCTGGTCGATCCGGTCCCGCTGTCGCCGGTGTCGCTCGTATGGCGAAAGGGGCTGGTCCATCCGGGAGTCGACGCACTGCGGCGGGCGGCCGCCGAGATCGGCCGGGCGGAGGGCTGGCTTCGGCGACCGGTCGACGGATGGATTCCAGCCAGTGATCAAGAGGTGATGGACGACCACAAATGACGCATCGGGAACACGGATCTCCCCCGTGCGCTAGCTTCATGGGCCCGAGGGCGGAGAGCTGCAAGGGGGCGCTCGGAGCGGGTGGGGGGCCCGTTCCGTTGACGTGTACTCGGGTTCGTCAGTGCGCCCGGAACACTCCCGTGGGGGGATGTACGCGCGTGCAAAACTGGCGAGAAGAGACCCAACCCGAAATGCCACAGGTGGTCCTGGACGCCCGGGATGTGCCGGTGACGGGCGACGACGGGGTGGCGACAGCTGCTGCGGGCGATGGCGGGGTGCCGGCGGGCTTTGTGGACGCCGACGGGGTGGGGACGGGCGTGGCGGACGCAGACGGTGGCGGGGCGGGGGGAGCTGCGGGGACGGCGGGAGCCGCCGGGGCGGCGGGGGCTGCGGGAGCGACCGAGGTGCTGCGGGCCGGGTCGTTACGGGACCCGTGGAGTGTGGTCGAGCCGCCGATCCCGGTGTTTCTGCGCGACCCGGGCCCGGACTCCGTCCACGACCCCGACGAGGTGACCGTCCGGAACGGCGTCGGTTCCGTAGGAGTACGGCCGACCGGGTTGGCTGGGCCGAGCGGGCAGAGGGGGCCGATCGGGCCACCCGGACCGAGCGGGCCGGCTGGGCCGACACGGTCCGCCGCGGCGGGCGCCTCCGGATCCCGCGGTTCTTCCGGATCCCGCGGTTCTTCCGAGGGCTCAGGCGCTCCCGGCGTCCCCGTGCCCGTGCCCGTGCCTGTACCTGTCTCCGTCTTCGTCGACGCGTCGGGGCGTCGCACTCGCCGGCTCCGCAGGCTCGGGACGGTCGTCGGCCTCGCCTGTGCCGTCTACGCGGTCGTCATCGTCGTCACCCTGCTGTCGGGGAGTTCCGCCGCGCCCTGGCTGCCGGTGCCGGGACAGAACGCCGACAGGCCCGCCGGCAAGGTCGACGACTCGCCGCGGCCCGCGCGGTCGCCCCGGACCTCGGACGACGGAGCCTCGGTGGCCGGCCCGGCCGTGAGCGGCGGTACGACCCCGTCGGCCGGCGCCTCCTCCCCGGCGTCCGGTACCGGAAACGGGACCGCCCGACCGAGCGCGTCGGCGTCCGCGCGGCCGACCTCGTCCTCCGGGGTGACGGTCACCTCGCCGAAGCCGGGGTCGTCGTCCGCCTCCGCCGAGCCGTCCACGGTGCCGCCCACCTCCGACGCGCCCTCCGCTCCCGCCTCGTCGCCGCCGCCGGTCTCGCCCAGCGAGTCGGCCGCCCCCACCTGAGGCCCGGTCGCGCACGGCACGTCCAGGCACACCCGCACCGGCGGTGCCGCCGCTCCCGCCCCTGTCCTGTGAGGGCGCCCCGCACCCGGCGCCGCCTGGCGTCGCCGCCTCCCCATGCGCCTGAAGCTGCCCGGCCACGTGCACAGCGAGATCCTCGCCGACCACCGCATCCGCTCCGAGGCCGCCGCAGGCACGGTCCCGGAGAAGATCCTGGACCGACCCCGTCATCGATGCTCCTGGACTCCACCTACGGCTTCTGGATGTTCGTGGTGGTCTGGCCACTGATCGCGGTCGCGGTGGTGGCGTTCGGGTGGGTGGATGACGTGGCGGCGGGGAGGAGAGCCCGGGGGTATCCGGACGAGGGCGTCGGGGGCGGGAGCGCCGCCGGGCGTTGTGAGAGGCGGCAGTCGGCCTCAGTGCCGTTCTTCCTCCCACCGGAACGTGTAGTCCCCCCGTCCGGCGTCGAAGGCCACCCGTAGTCCGCGGTCCGCCAGGCCGAACTGCTGCCTGAGCCAGCCGTCCATGGCCAGGGCCGCGACTTCCGGCCGGTAGTGGGCGAGCGGGAATGTGAACGACGTGACCCTGATCGTCAGGCCCTCAGGGTGCAGTGACAGCAGGGCGGCCGTGTGCGCGGCCAGGCCGTGGGCCAGCCAGTGGACGTCCTGCCAGTGCGTTCCCGTAGGCGGGATCAGGCGCATCTGCCGGTCGATCTGCAGGAAGAAGCCGTCTTCTGTGCCCGGAGACGTGTGCTCCGCCGTGAGATCGGCGGCGAGCCCGCCGAGCGGGCTGGGGTAGCGGTAAGCGAAGGTGCTGGTCTCCGTCGAGCGTCCGTCTCCAGGCACGGTAGCCGCGAGAAGCCTCCGCAGACGCCGCACCTCTTCCACGAGCCGAGGCACGGCGTCGCGTGCCATCGCGATGAAGGCCGCGTTCTCGTCCCAGCGTTCGTCCGCACAGTCCACGTAGCGTGGCTTCTGCACCAGGGTCGCCGCGATCAGCTCCCCGTGGTCGAAGTCGGGCCACCGCTCGCCGCGTCCGGTGTCCGCCACCGTGCTGACGGCGAGCAGGTTCATGGCGTGGCTGTCGTCCAGGTTCCTGACGAACCAGGGCCCGGGCGTGGCCACGGCGCACGTCTCCTCGATCTCGTCGAGATCGGGTACCAGCGCGTCGCCCTCGCCGCCCGGCGGATGCTGTTCGCCCATGATCCGCCCAGGATACGGTCCTCGTCGAAGCCGACCTCGTCCTCGATGCCCAGTTCCTCCGTGACGTGCTGGCGCAGGGGGTTGGGTCGACTGGAGATCCATGGTTCCTTCCGAGCCGTCAGTGCCTCCCGTACGTCTTGAGGAAGGACGGTCAGGCTCCGAGCGTCCAGTAGGGCGAGTCCGTCGGGGGCGCGGGGCGGACGCGCAGGGCGGACACGTCGAAGCCCTCGTCGTCGTCCTGATCACCGGTGGGCAGGCGTCCGGACTCGTTCGGGTAGTAGTACAGGCCGTACGACCAGTACTCCGGGAACTCGTGGCACATGAGATCGGGGTACGCAGAGATCTCCGCGTCGTGATACCGCTCATTGATCCTGGCCACCGCTTCCGCCCGGGAAATACCGAACCGCGAGATCATCTCGTTCGCGATGCCGCGGAAGTACTCGACCATTCCCTCGTCGAGATCCATCAAGAATTCCATTGTCATGATTTCGGAGGTTCTGCTCATCGGAAAATGGAGGAGCCTCAGTGCCATTCCTCGGGATTGAGCGCTGCTCTCACGAGTCCGTCTCCCGTGGTGACGATCAGGTCGGGTTGCTCGACACGGGTCGCGATCTTCTCGCGGTCGAAATCGCGGAATTCGAAGAGGAAGTGTTCGGCGAGGGCGGGTCGGTCCAGGGGATTGGCGTCGAGGTCCACTGTCGAGTTCGCGCGGTCGGTGCCCTGGCAGAGGACCGATACGAACAGGGGGAAGTGCTCCGTCGGCAACAGGAGATCAGCGTCGTGTACGACGCCCACGATCCCCGCTCCGCCTCCCGTGACCTCGCCGCAGAGGTCGTCCAGGCAGTCGACCAGGGCATCCCAGTTCCGGCCGAAGTAGCCGGGGAAGCGGAGGGCTTCCGCGAAGGTGCGGTGGACGCCCTGTTCGGTCATCAGATCGCGAGCGTCGAAGTGATGGACCAGGCCGCCGCTCGCCGTCACCTCCGACAATCGCCGCTGGACCTCGGCCGAACCTTCCGGTACGAAGACGACCCAGGACGCCCCACCACGGCTCGTGGCGTCGTTGCCGCTAACGGATTCCCTCCGCGAGTTTCTCCAGCGCACGATCGCCTGTCTCGGCAAGGAGTGTGACGCTGTCCATGCCGATGTACACCGCGCCGTCCGGCGCGATTCCCAGGTAGCTGTTCCGCCGGTCGGCCGACCCGATCGGATAGAGCTCAGTGCCGGCCTCCTCACTGAGCACGTCGAAGATCTCGTCGTCCCACTCGGCAACGGTCGGGTCCAGGCTGAACCCCATCCGGGCCATCGTCTTCCCCGGCCCTCGCTCGTGGCTTTCCAACCCGCCGAATTCGGCGAGGAAGCGTCGGGCCGCCTCGTGGATCCCGAAGCCGCCGTGTTCCAGGAGCGTGGTTTCCCACTCTTGAGTAGCCACTGAGCGGCCGGGAAACCAGCCCGCCTCCCGCAGGACCCGGTCCGTCTCCGCCGACCACCGCTGCGTGGTCCCGACATTCATGTCTACATCACTGCCTTGATTCCGAGTTGATGATGCTGCGAAGGATGCGCCCACTCGTAGAGGTTGGGGTCAGTCGACCAGGGCATCCCAGTTCCGGCCGACGTAGCCAGGGAAGCGGAGGACTTCCGCGGAGGTGCAGAGGACTGCCTGCGCGGTCATCAGACCACGGGCGTCGAAGTGGTGGACCAGGCCGCCGCGCGCGGTCAGCCCCGCCAGTCGCCGTCGGATCCCTGCCGTACCTTCCGTCACGATGACGACCCAGGGCACCAGGTGCCTGTGAGATCGAAACTGCTCATACGGCCGTTACGACTTACACAGTCGCGTCGAAGGATCCGACGAAGTCGTCCACGAGCGCTGCGGAGAAGGGGTCGGCCGCGGGGTCCTCCGGTGTGAGCAGACTGATCGTGTAGTACTCGGCCATCAGAAGGCCTGTTCCTTCGACCGCCTGCACGACGTCAGGGTCGTCCGTCCTGATTCCGGACACCGTCGTGGCGTGCAACGGCCCGGTACGGCGTCGGTAGAAGACGGCATACGGGCCGTGACCCGAGTCGTCGAGCGCATAGCCGTTTTCCTCCCAGAAATCCTCCATCTCCGGGCCGGAGGAGAAGGTGACGATCCCGGAGTAGTCGTCGTCGGGTTCGGGCAGTCGCCAGTCCATCTCCTGAGCAACTGGCTCCCCGGACAGCAGGAGCTGCGGCCATCGGTGCCGCGCGCGGGCCACGAATCGGCGCATGGCGTCGGGGAAGGACGCGTCCACGGTGAAGTCGGTGGAGTGGCCGGTGAGATCCATGGGTGTTCCTCGCAGTGGTCTGTTTCCGGGTGACCTACGTCGCTCAGGCCGTCCAGCCCGACGTCGGGCCGTGGTAGCGGATTGCGTCACGGGGGATGGTCACGTCGCTGTTGGAGAACCAAATGTGATCCCGACCGCCCCTCAGACGTCCGGAGAAGAGCTTCTTCTCGGCCTCGAATTCGATCATGTACTCGCTCTTCTCCTTCGTGAGGCCGAGGTAGGACTTGAATCCGCCGGGTTTCTTGGCTATCTCCGCCGGGCTCATCGGCGTGACATACACCGCGGCCGCGTTTCTGCTCCTTGAACACCTCCGCGGACTTGCCTGCCCATTGCAGGAGGGTGTCCTCGCCGGCCATGCCCTTGACCAGACGCAACGCGTCGGAGACGTCGTCGGCGAAAGAGTGCAGCTGTGCGGCGAGGGTGCGCACGCGCTGCGGGTCACCGGGTGTGGGGTCTCTGTCGAGGTCGAGTGGATGCCAGTCCGCCGGTCGATACCCCGCCATGATCCCGCAACCCCCGTCGCGTACGCCTCAACTAACAAGCCTGTGCACACGTGAAGCTACAGGTCTGGCGGGTTTGAGGTGAAGGCCGCCCCGTGATCCCGGCTCGGATGCACGCCCCGGCGGAACGCAGGGCCCGGCTGCCTGACCCGGCCAACAGCCTTTGCGGAGGCCAACCGAGGGTCGCGGCGATGTCACGGGACGGCACCAAAGCCCAGGCCCGGGCGGCGAGTTGTCCGACTATGATCTGGCGTGCGCGCTTCGTTCGACCGGGTCGCAGCAAATCGCTCTGGTGCGTTCCGGATGGACCCCGATAGCGTATTCGCTGCTTCGCAGACCCCAACCGCCCCACCAGGAGCCCACCGTGACCCGCCGTTCCCGCCTGCTCACGACAGCCACCGCCGGTGTGACGGCCGCACTGCTGCTTGCCGGTTGCGGTGGAGGCGACGGAGACAAGTCCAAGTCGAACGACAAGATCGCGGGCGCGGACACGGGGG
>NZ_JAEKKT010000030.1 GCF_019510245.1 Streptomyces sp.
AGCTGGTCGAAGGCCTCCGCCCGCTCTTCCAGCAAAGGGTTGGTGCCCTCGATCGAGGCTCCCTGCGACGGCGAGGCGATCGCCGCCGCCCGGAACCGCAGACCGGAGTCGAGCTCGTCGAGCAGGGCGGCGCTCATCGACCGGTAGAGCACCGCGGACAGCGCCAGCAGCAGGACGGTCATCACCGCGGCGAACGCCAGGGTGACGCGGGCCCTAACCGAGAGCGACCGCGGGCCGGTCATCACCCAGGCGGTAGCCCGCACCGCGCACGGTCTGCAGCGACGACCTGCCGAACGGCCGGTCGATCTTGTCCCGGAGGTAGGACACGTAGACGTTCACGACGTGCAGGTCGCCGTCGTACTGGTCGTCCCAGACGTGCTCGACGATCCGGGTCCGGCTGAGGACCTCGTCGGGGTGCCGGAGGAACAGCTCGAGGAGAGCCTGCTCGCGAGGGGTGAGCTTCAGCAGCGTCCCGCCACGACGCACCTCTCGGCTGGCCGGGTCCAGCGTCAGGTCGCCGACCGTAAGGGTCGCGGGTCGGGGCACTGCTCCGCGACGCAGGAGGGCCCGCAGCCGGGCCGCCAGCTCCGGCAGCGCGAACGGCTTGACGACGTAGTCATCAGCACCCACGTCGAGGCCGCGCACCCGGTCGCGCACGTCGTCCAGCGCCGTCAGCATCAGCACCGGAGCCCAGGTGCCCTGGGCGCGCAGCTGCTCGCAGACGGCGAACCCGTCCGCGTCGGGCAGCAGCACGTCGAGCACTATCGCGTCGACGGTCGACTCCGCCACCTGCCAGCGCGCCTCCGCCGCGTCGGCGGCGGTCGCGACCGAGAAGCCCTCGTGCTCGAGTCCGCGACGCAGCAGGCTCCGCACCTTTGCGTCGTCCTCGACGACCAGCACCCGCATGCCGCTCACCGCCCTGTCCGAACCTACTTCAGGACGGCCACGAGCTCGAGGCGCTCGGTGTCACCGGTGACCGCGAGCTCCTCGATCTGCCCGACCCCACGGGCGTAGTACTTGTTGTCGGTCACCTCGGGCTCGAGATCGCTCTTCTCCTCGGTGCGCAGCGTCGCGGTGAAGCTGCCGTAGCGGACCGTGCGTCCGCCCGTCGTGCTCAGCGCGCGGTAGCGGTCCTCGGCCTGCCCCGGCGACCACTCCTGCCGGAACACCGCCCCGATCTGCGGGTTCGCCTCGATGTAGACGCCGGGCTCCGCACCCCCGACCCCGGCGCGGAACGAGCCCTCCGTGCTCTCGACATGACCGTGCTCGTCGAGAGTGGCGGTGTCCTCGCCGAAGTACCAGACGTTGCCGCAGGAGTCCTGCGCGTAGTAGTCGGTCGTCTGCTCCTCGAGCACACCGTCGAGGAACCCGCGGTCGTTGACCGCGCGCGTGAGCACCCCGTCGATCGTCACGGTGCGACGCGACGGTGCGAACACGTCCATGGCCTGCTTGCCGTCCTTGGTGCCGCTGAAGACGTACGTGGTCCCCGGCTCCAACGGGAACCACGGGTTCGTCACGTCCGCCGTGAACGAGCTCGGGTCCACCTTCGGGTGGTACGACCTGCCAGGGCCGTAGCTCGGAAGGGCGCACGCCGCCGGGCTCGTTCGCGTCGCGTGACCGGTGGCCGCGGCATGAGGTGCGCTGTGCGAGGAGCACCCGGCTCCGACGATCCCCACCATGACCAGTGCTGCCTTACCGCTGCGCTTCATGGGCCGGACGCTAGGCACCCCAAGGTCAGAAACCTGTCAGAGCACCGGCGGTGACGTGACGGTCGCGACGAACGGGGTACGGCGACCCTCATGGACCTTCGTGACCTCAGTGATGTCCTGATCGCCGACGGCCCCTTCGTCACGGTGCTCGTGGAGAGCGAGAGCGCCGTGGAGAAGCCGGCCGACAAGTACGAGCTGGTGTGGAAGGACGTCAGCCGCGAGCTGATCGACAAGGGCCTCGACGGCGCGACGGTCGACGCGGTGCTCAGCGCCAAGGGCACGCACGGCGAGGGCAACGCCCGGCTCGTCGTCGCGGTCGTCGACGACCACCAGGTGAAGCTGGCGATGAGCCTGCGGCACGCGCCGCGGCAGCCGATCGTGGACGTCGCGCCGCTCCCCCACCTGCTGCCGCTCGTCGAGGAGCTCAGCCAGCGGGTGCCGTACGTGCTCGTCAAGGCCGACCGCGCCGGCGCCACCATCGAGGCGTGGCGCGAGGCCGGCGAGAAGGCCCGCGAGGTCTCCGGGACCGCCGACACCGGCTGGGGCCCGGACCCGCGCGGGCCGAGCAAGTGGCAGCACACCGCCCACCAGCACGAGCTCGAGAGCGGCTGGATCGGCGACATCGCGAGCGACATCGCGCAGACCGTCAGCAGGCTCGCCTCCGAGGTGAAGCCGGAGCTGGTCATCGGCGTCGGCGACCAGCGGGAGCTGAAGGCGATCGAGGAGCACCTGCCCGGCGACCTGAGGCCCAAGTGGGCCACCGTCGAGGGCGGCCGCGGCGAGGACGGCGGCGAGGGCCTCGTCCGCAAGCGGGTGTCCGACCTGCTGCACCGGCACACGGCTGCGAAGACGCTGACCGAGCTCGAGGACTACTCGCAGGAGCGAGGCCAGCTCAAGCGCGCCGTCGACGGCGTCGGACCCGTGGTCGCGGCGCTGCAGAAGGCGCAGGTGCAGACCCTGCTCGTCACGACCGACGCGCCGACCGAGGGCGTCCTCTGGTTCGGCCCCGAGCCCGCCCAGGTCGGCAACAGCCCCGAGGAGCTCGCGGCGATCGGCGTCCCGATGCCGTCCTCGGGTCCGGTCGTGGACGTGCTGCTCCGGGCCGCGATCGGCACCGGGGCCGACGTCTCGCTGGTCCCGCACGAGATCGAGCTGGCACCGCACGGCGGGGTCGGCGCCCTGCTGCGGTACGCCGACGAGCTCGGCCAATAGCGCCATCACCCGGACAGAGCTGGTCCAGAGGCCTCACACTCTTGGCTCGTGCCCAGCCTTCGTCCTGCTCTCGTCATCGGCGCCGCCGGCGCGCTCGTGCTCGCCGGCGGACTCACGACGGCAGTGCACGGCGTCGGCACCACACCGACGGACGTCGCGAGGGAGTACCTCGCGGCGCTCAGCGCGGGGCACGTCAGCAAGGCCCTCGCGCTGACGGCGCACTCCGCCACGGTGGACCGCACCCTGCTCACGACCGACCTCCCGCCGGCCGACCGGATCACCAAGGCGACGCTCGGCAGGGTGACCCGCAAGGACCGGACGGCGACGGCGGCGATCTCCTACGACGTCGACGGCAGCGCCCAGACGACGACGCTGCGACTGAGCAAGCACGGCGACACCTGGTTGGTCGACAACGGGCTCTCCAGCATCGTCATCGACGGAGCCGCCACCGACGTCGCCTCGGTCGCCGTCAACGGCACGAAGGTGAAGGTGTCGGCCGGCAGCACCGCGCTGCCCGCCGTTCCAGGCCTCTACGACGCGAAGATGCCGCCGACCTTCGCCTTCACCGCGAAGGAGCAGAAGGCCCCGGTCACCGGGGACCCGGGTGCCCTGCACTTCGACCTGACGGCCACGGCCGCCGGTGAGAAAGAGGCCGCCGCAGCCGTCCTTCGCGCGCTGAAAGCCTGCCTGGCGAAGGCACCGCAGGTCCTCGAGAACCCGTGCGGGACGGACACGACCGTCTTCGTCGACAAGAGCGAGTTCCGGAACACCGGCTTCCGGTGGACGCTGCTGAAGGCTCCGAAGCTGCACGTCTTCGCGTCGGCCGGCACGTTCGAGGTGGATGCCACGGCACCCGGCAAGGCGCAGATCAGCGTCTACGCGGTCGATCTCAAGCACCGGTACCTGCCGGGGCGGATCACCATCCCGACCCCGCTCACGCTGGACGGTCTCGTCACCGTCACCTTCACCGGCCGGGTCGCGAAGGTCACCTTCTGACCTCAGCCGGTGAGGTGCACCGTCTGCAGCGTGGCGCGGGCGACGTCGCGGGCGCAGAACCGGTCCGTCACCCACTTCGACTGGCTGAACAGCTTGGTCTGGTCCGCGTAGTGCGGGCTCTTCGGGTTCGTCGACTGCGAGTAGGTGAGGATCGTGCGGGTGTCCGGGCAGCCGCTGCCGTTGAACGACACGACCTGGATGAACGACGAGCCGTGCGGCAGCTGGCCGATGTAGCCCCTCGTCGCGTCCCACGGCGCGGCCACGGCGTTGAACACGCCGAGGGTGCCGGGACCGCCGTGGTACGGCGTACGCGTCCCGTCCGGGCGCACGTCGACCTGGTACTTCCCGAGCGGCCCGTCCAGCGGGATGTGCGCTCCCTCGAGGTCGTTGATCGCGTCACCGAAGGCCTTCTGCACCAAGGGGTTCAGGGTGTTGAGGCCACGCGGGGTGTTCACCGGGTCGTTCGCGCCGAACGGCGTCGACCACACGTGTGCGGTCTGCAGCGACGCCTGCACGCCGACGGGCACGGACGTCACGTGCGTCCAGAACCTGCGGAACAGCAGCGCACCGCGGGCGTCGAGGCTGTCACGGCCGTTCCACTTCGCCAGCACGTCGCAGGCGTTGCCCACGTCCACCGGGCCGCTGGCTGACGGCGCGTACCCGCCGGGGAAGGCGCGGCACATCGACAGCACGTCCGGCTTGGTGATCTCCCACGAGTACTGCCGGTCCGAGAACAGGAGGTCCTGCATGTCCTGCCGCGTGAACTTCTTGCCCGACCGCTCGGCCACCATGACGAGCCCGGAGCGGGTTCGGGTCGTGCGCGGCGTGCGCTCGTCGCCGATGATCGTGGCGAAGCCCTCGAGCGGCTGCTTCGGGTTGGCCAGCCAGTAGGAGTCGTTGGAGTTCGTCACGTAGTCGTGCCGGATCAGGTACGGCATGTGCGACGGGCCGAAGATGCCCTTCTGCACCGCGTCCGGGTCGTTGCCCCACTCGCACGAGGACCGCGACCCGTCGAGGATCGGCAGCCGCAGCGCGGCGAAGGTCGCGGCACCGGCCGCGGTGTCGCACGTCTGCGCCTGGTCGTTCGTGACGTGCGGGGTCACCGAGATGTCGGCGTACAGGGCGTCGCCCTTGTCGTCCGAGGCGATGGTGTTGACCCACGGGATGCCCTGGTTCCGCTTCAGCGAGGACAGCACGTCGTTGCTGGACTGCCCGTGGTTCACGTCGAAGAAGTGGTTCAGGTACCGGAAGTTCGGCGCGTTGGCGTCGCCCATCGAGAACGCGACGGCCGGCGTCCAGGGCAGCGGGATGCCGAGCAGCGAGGTGAAGACCGACCCGTGCCGGGTGGCGTACAGGGTGCGGGACTGCTTCTTGCCCCCCGGCAGCGCCACCGTCACGGTCCGGGAGGTCATGGCGGTCGGCTTGCCGTCGTACAGGTAGGTCGTGGGGCTGCCCGGGACGAGCGTCTCCTGGAACGGCGTGAACCGGTACGACGTGGAGACCGTGTGCGACCAGGCCATGTGGGCGGTGTGGCCGATCAGGATGATCGGTACGCCGAGCAGTGAGCCGCCGGCGACGTCGAGCTTGCCGGGGATCGTGAGCTGGGACTCGAAGAACCGCTCACTGCCGATCCACGGGAAGTGCGGGTTGCCGAGCAGCAGGCCGTGGCCGTTCTTCGTCATCTGCGGGCCGAGGGCGACGGCGTTGGAGCCGATGGCGAGGCCCTTGAACTCGTTCTGCAGCCCCTCGGCCAGCTTGGCGGTGTCCAGCGTCGGGACGGGTGCGGAGGGGGTCGGAGGCTGCGCACCCCCGATGCCGTCGATCGCGACGCCGCCGGAGGCGAGCAGGGCCAGCTGGTAGAAGCGGTGGTAGGCGTCGAGCTCGGTGATCGGCGTGACCCACGGCTTCCCGGCGCATGCCGGGTCGGTGATCTTGTTGGTCTTGAGCCAGCGGTTGTAGCCGGCGACGTAGCCGGTCACGGCCTGCCGGATCTCCGGCTTCGGGGCGCTCGGCCCCTTCTGCGCGAGCAGCTTCTCGACCGTCTTGGCGTCGTTGATCTGCTGGAAGAAGAAGTCGCTGTTGAGGTTGTTGACGCTCGCGCCGTTGCCGCGGAAGACGTAGCCGTTGTCGGGGCCGAAGAACTTCGACCGCTGCGCCCGCACCGTGGTGTAGGTGTCGGCCATCGTGCAGATGGTCTCTTTGGCGAGGGCGTAGCCGTACCCGTAGCCGAGGCTGCCGTAGTCGCGCGCCGTGATGTGCGGGATGCCGTACTCGGTGTACCGGATCGTGACGTCGTACTTGTGGTGCGGCTGCGGGGCCTCAGCGGCCTGGACCACGGGGGCGAGACCGGCGACGAGGGCCAGGGCGGCGAGCAGGGCGGTGCGGCGCTTCATGGTTGACGTGTTTCGACGCCGTTGCCCCGGGTCCTGCCTAGTGCCAGCTGGTGTCGAGGCAGCCGTCGAACTCGGCCAGCGGGTTCGTGAGCCGCCGCGACGTCACCGGGTCGACGAGCTGGGCCGGCTGGGTGGCGGCCGCACCGGTGGCGGTCCAGCAGCCGTCCGCCTTCAGCTGCACCTCGAAGGCCTGCGACGACGCCGTACCACCGTCGAGGAACTGGACCGAGCAGAGCCAGTCCTCCCCCGGCCCGTCGTGCGCGGAGCCGGTGCGGCTGCAGCTGGCCAGCGTGTGCAGGTCACCTGCCGACAGCGTCCGCCCGAGCAGCTGCTGCTGGGTGACGTAGAGCGCGCTGAAGACCTTCTGCACGTCGCTCGACAGCTTCGGCGGGGTGAGCGCCGTGCTGCAGGCCGCGAGCAGCGGCAG
>NZ_JAEKKT010000512.1 GCF_019510245.1 Streptomyces sp.
GACGGCGAGGACAGTGACCCGGGCACCGTACTTCTCGGCTTCGGTGAGCAGAGTACGGGCGGTCGCGGGATCCCCGTCACCGTGGAAGGTGAGGGCGACCCGGGGACGGTCGCGGGGGCCGTGGGTGAGCTGGGCGGGGAGAGCGGGAGCTGCGCCGGCGGAACGGACTGGATGGACGGCGGCACCACTGCTGCTCGCACATCCCGCGGCCAGCGCCAGCCCGGCGGTGGCGAGCAGCACTGCCCGACGATCGGTAGCGGTCACCCGCCCCATTTAAGAGGTTGTGGCAGAGAATGCCGCTGATCGACCCACCGACTACCTGTCAGTCACCCGCATCTCGAACCAGGTTGTCTTCCCTCGGGGCAGCAGGTCCACGCCCCACCGGTCCGAGAGCTTGTCCACGAGGAACAGTCCTCGCCCGCTGACATCCATCTCCTGCACCGGCATCAGACAGGGCAGCCCCCGGGACGGATCCCGCACCTCTATCCGGATCCACCCCCGACGACGCCGCATCCGGAGGCCGAACACCCGCGCCCCCGTGTGCCGCACCGCGTTCCCCACCAGCTCGGACACGAGTAACACCGCGTCCTCGGTCATCTTCGGAGGGAGTCCCCAGTGACGAAGAACGATCACCTGGGTCAAGCGCCGTGCGGCCGCCGCGGACTCGGGCCGGGACGGCAACGGGACCTCGGCCTCCGTGGGATTTCCGAACAGTTCGAGGGCCTTCAGTGCGTGCTCGTCCTCGACCGCCGGAGACCAGCGCGCCGCCGTCGTACGGCCGTCTCCCCGCGGCTGTTCGAAACCCTCCAGCCCCGCCATGCCCCCATCATGGCCGCCCACAGCGCCCGCCGGGGCCGTTCCGGACGAATACGCCCCCCGGAATGCGTCGTTCCGACAGTGTCGATCGGCATATGCCAAAGGCACTTCGGTGCCTTCCATGGCCCTGCTGACCTGCGGCGGAGGCTCACCGGGAGGCAATCGACCGACTCCCTCGACAAGGCAGACTTAAGGTTGTGTTAAGGCTCCCATAAACCGCCCCATCGAGGGACCCGGATCAGACGTCGCGTCAATTGCAAGCGGTTCAGAGGAATTTCGCCTTGCCGGGGCCCTCCTCGACGAAGCTCTTCATGCCGCGCTCGCGGTCCTCCGTGGCGAACAGACCGGCGAACCAGTTCCGTTCCACCGCGAGGCCCGTCTCGATGTCGGTCTCCAGTCCGGTGTCGATCGACTCCTTCGCCGCGCGCAGGGCGATCGCCGGTCCCTGCGCGAGCCTGGCCGCCCAGGCGTGCGCCGCGGTGTACACCTCGTCGGCGGGCACGACCCGGTCCACCAGGCCGAGCGCCAGCGCCTCGTCGGCCTTGACCATACGACCCGTGAAGATGAGGTCCTTCGCCTTGGACGGGCCGACCAGCCGGGCGAGCCGCTGGGTGCCGCCCGCGCCGGGGATCAGGCCGAGCAGGATCTCCGGCTGACCCAGCTTGGCGTTCTCCCCGGCGATCCGGAAGTCCGCGCACAGCGCGAGTTCGCAGCCGCCGCCCAGGGCGTAGCCGGTGACGGCCGCGACGACCGGCTTGGGGATGCGGGCCACGGCCGTGAACGCGTCCTGGAGGGCACGGGCGCGCAGGACCATCGCGGCGTGGTCCATGTTCTGCATCTCCTTGATGTCCGCGCCCGCCGCGAACACCTTCTCCCCGCCGTACACGATCACG
>NZ_JAEKKT010000031.1 GCF_019510245.1 Streptomyces sp.
GGGGCCGAAGACCGCGCTGAGCAGGCTCGCTATCTGCCGCCGATAGCCGCCGGCCAGGACGAATCCCACGGGGTGCGCGTTGAGCGGGAACGTCACTGGGATCGTGGACGGCGGCCTGTACTGGAACGGTTCCTCCGGCCCCAGCATGACGGCGGGTATACCGAGCTGGATCGTTCCCAGCAAATGGTGTGCGGACGATGTGCGGCCGGTGAGTTTCCGCTGCTGGGCCATGGCGAGGTTGTTCACATCGGCGTTCGGCGCATCGCCGAGACGGACCTGCAGCGTCACGTTCAGATCGCCGTCGAAGTCGACGGTCTTGCCGTAGCCGGCGAGCACACTCTCCCAGTACTGCGTACGGACGTAGTCGACCTGCGCACCGGTGCCGAGTGACATCCCCAGGGCTCCGCCTCCGTTCCCGTTGTGACCGCTGCCGCCGGCCCTCACGGAGCCGCTCAGGGCTAGGGAACGGCTGGTCGATTTACTCCGCTCGGCCTGGCCGTGCAGGAAGAATTGCTGGCCGTCCATCCGCTCCTCCGAAGGCTTGAGCTGCCCCACCAGCTCTGCCGACAGCACCACCGAGACTGTTTCGTGCAGCGGGCCCCAGGTGTTCGCGAACTGGATTTCCACCTCCCCGCCCACCATGTCCATATAGAGGATCGTCGACAGCTTCGAGAAAAGGACAGGTCCCTGATCTTCCCCCACAGCGTCACGCCGTTTCCGAACCGCACCGAGTTCACCGTCGTGGGTCCGATGCGCCGATGGGGTTCGTACGGATTGGCCAGATAACGGGGCAGATGCAGAGTGACCGGCGTGAGTCTGTGTTCGGGGAAGGCCTCGTTGAACCCGAGCAGCACTTCGTCGTCCACCACTCTGAGAGCACCCATCTGGTGCAGTTCGCCCAGCCGAGCGGCCAACGTCGCCAGATCGGTGCCCTCCGGCAACTCGCCAGGCCGTTCGCGCCAATGCAGCAGCAGCCGAGCCATCAGGACAGCACCGAGTTTGAGCTGCGCCCAGTCTCCCTGATTCCACAATTCCACCACCTTCGCCAGCGCTTTCTTGGGCACTGGCAGGTCCCCGTTCAGGTAGGCCTGCAGCGCGGCGTCTCGTGGGACCATGAACACCATCTGCCGGTCATCGACGGTCGCGGTGCCGGAACCGCGATCGGATGGCAGCAGCGCGGCGTTCTTGTACCAGTCGACACCGAGTTTGAATGTCGTGTTCGCGCCGTAGATGAACACCGAGCCCACCGAGAGCGCGATCGTCTCGAATCCGCCCACTTTCTTCAGCGCTTCGGACGTACCCCAGGAATGGGACATGTCGACGCCAGTAGCACCGGTCACAGCCGCATCGCCGCCGGCTTCCCCGCCAAGGGTCGCACCGAACGTGCCCCAGCCGAAGCGGTAGTTGGCAAACTGGCCGCTGACCACCTGGTTCTGGAGCAAGGCGATCAGCGCCAGGACTACCGGCTCCTCGGTGGCCCCGATATACGTCGCACCTTTGACCTCCAGGGCGCTGGACATCACGGTGTACGCGTTCTTCCAGAGGCCGTAGGCAGCACCGTTGTCCATGTCGTAGTGGCCCGGTCCCTGGAGCATATGGGGTGCCTGAGCCACCATCGTGTGGTGCGTGGTCAGCTGCCGGATGGCATGCTCCACCGGTGAAGCCGCCCCACGCAGGTCCGGCGGCAGTTGATCCAGCAGCCCGTTCGTCACGCCACTTGTGTCCAGCGACAGAATCACCGCTCGCTCGAAGACCTCGGAGGGCGTGCCCCCGTCCATGGTCAAGGCGTCGGGGAGATCGGCCGGCAGATTCGGGACGAGTAGCTCGGCGCTGCCGGTGAACTGTTTAGTGTCCACAACCTTGTCGCCGCCGACGCGGTGGCCGGGAACCCTGCCCGTGTTGCCCTTGGCGATGGTCACCTCAAGTCGCAGATTCTCGATCCGGTGCTTGCGGAGGTCATCGGTCGGCTCGAAGAGGATGGGGTGGTTGAACACCTGTATCTCACCGCGATTCGAGCCGGCTGAGTAACCTCCGCCGAGACTGAGGCCGGCGTTCTTCAGAACCTCGCGCGAAAAGCCGAAGTTCAGGAGGACCGACATGTTCTCACTTCCGCCGTGTGACTGTCCGGCGATACGCAGGGCCATGAGCAGGATCGCTATGCGCTCATGGACCGCGGGCCCGAGATCCACGGCATCCTTGAGCGCGTACGACACTTTGAGGTTGACGGTCGCGAACTCTTCCGTCCGGGGGACGGGGCCGAAGCCAGGCCTGCGTGTCAGTCGCAGCTGCGCGCCTTCTTCCGTCATGGCGCTGTTGAAGTGGTCCCCTATCCCCATCAGCCAGTTCTCCAGCGCCCGGCCATTCTCGATCTTGACGTCATGGCTCTCCCGGTGGGACAGCTTCGCCACGTCCGCGAACGAGCCCTCGGCAGGGGGAAGGTAGTCGATCTTCTGGAGTTCAGAGCGGATGTGTGCGCCCAGTGCGTCGATGGTGGCCGTGTCGAACCGGACCGGGCTCATTCCCACTGTCTTCTTCATGTATGCGGGCAGGTGTCTGCGGTCCGGACCGGTGATCGGCTCGGGGTAGGTCTCCCGGACGATGCGTTCGACCGACGTCTCGTCCACGGGGAAGCCGTTGTCGTAGGCCGCCGCGTCCGGCAGGGTCAGGGACACGATGCCAACGCTGCGCAGATCCTCGTCCGTCGATGCCTCGACGCTTCCCCACGGCTCACGGACCTCGATCTCCAGCTTGTATTCCATGGGTACCGAGTAGAACGGGGTCGGGCCCACCCACCGGCTCCAACCGTGCTGCGAAGCCTGCCGCCCATCGCTGCTCGAGTCCGTTGCTCGCTCCCGCGGCGTTCAGCAGGGTCTGCACCCGCTCGATGGGGGCATTGCGGTCCTCCGCAGCGTCGGAGAACATCCTGACCGAGGGAAGATGAGCCCGCGCGGCTTGAGTCTCGTCGAGGATTTCGGTGAGGACCCGGACTGTGGCGATCGTCTTCGCCGTACCCGGTTCGTGCAGGTCAATGGCATAGCCTTTCTCGGCTTGCCCGGGCAGGCCACCCCCGACCTGCGACCGCCGCAGATTGGTCGCCAGCTTGTCGATCCCGTTCCGCAACTCCTCCCGAACGCCGCTGCCGCCCTTGAGGTAGGTGTCGCCCCTGCCGTCTGACCAACGGGCGCGCAGCCCGCGCAGTGCCTGGTCGTACAGGTCGGGCAGACCCGTCATTCCGAGTGCCACGTACCTCTCCGGGACGATCGGCGGCCCGGCCTCCGCTTTGGTGGCCAACTTCGCGTGCTGCCCCATCAGAAAGCGATCGGGGATCCACAACGCGAGCCTGTCGCCGCCCGCATTCGGCATCGGGTCGGCTGGTGGCTGCCTGTTCTCCGGGGCCCCCTTCCAGTCAGTGGTGTCATCGTCGAATCTGATCCTGTACGACAGGTTCATGTCCACCGTGAGCAGCGAGCTGTCGGTACGGTGGTTGCTGACCTGCCCGTCCTCCACGAACTGCGCGGCGTTCATCCCGTGGTGCTTCGCGTTGGCGGTCACCGAGAAATTCAGGCCCGGGGTCACGGGGCCCGCCGGCACGCCGATGGATCCCCCTGCGGAGTAGGGCATGGTACTCACGGTCGAGCTCTGCCAGAAGGAACCCGTGTTGAACATCGCGGCGTTCGCCTCGGTTCCGAACGGAGCGCGTTCGTTGTCGGCCAGAGTGCTCAGCACCAGACGCGCGTTCTGCGGACGGACGGTGAACAACACCTCGGCGCTCCCCAAGCGCATCAGGTATCCGCCGAGCCGCTGGCCACCGGTCGACACCATCTTCCGGAAGTTCTGTTCCAGAGTTACCGGCAGCGCCTCAAGGTCGTCCTCGCTCACTCCGGGGATCTTCGCGCGCAGATCCCCGACCACCCGTTCCACACCGGGCAGACCCGCCCGCGGCGTCGCGGAGAAATACGCCAGCTCGTCCAGTTCCATCCGCTGGCCCAGGGTGAACCGCGGCGGTCGCTCGCCAACGGCCCCCGAGGGGGGCTCCGGGTCCTTGGCCGTCTTCCGACCGGTACCGCCGTCGCCCGTGTCGGCGTCGCTCACCGGAGTCTTGATGTCCGCGAAGCGGAGGCCGAGAGCGTCGTTCGCGGGTGCGGATTTCTGTGCGTCGTGCTCTGCGCTTGCTGCTGCTTTCTCTGAGAGAGGGTCTTGTGTCCTCTGCGGCTCGGGAACCTGGGGCTTCTGGAAGTCCTGGGGCCCCGGTGTGCGGGCATCGTCGCCGGAGCGGGTGGGGAGGAGGGCGGACTGGTCGGATTCCGTCTGCCGCGTCGAGGTATCCGGGCGTAGTTGCCGGGGGCGGAAAACGCGGGGCGAAGGGGTGCGTTGGGGCGACGGGGTCTGACTGGTGGTCGGAGCGCGTGACATTCCGACAGAACTGACCAAGGACGAGTCGAGCAGAGAGTCGTCGTTCGCGAGGGGGTTGTAGGCGGGTGGTGGTGTGGTCCAGGGCACATCGGTCACAACGGAGTCGGTCCGGCCCAGGAGCGGGGCCTGTGCGGAGGCGTGGAGCGGTGCGGCGGGGGCGTCGGCGGTGGCGGTGTCGACTCGCTCGGTAGCCAACAGCGGTCGAGGCGGGCCGAATTCGGACAGGGCTCGCACGGACGGGACATCCGTGAACAGATGGCCCAGCTCTTCGATGATCTTGGGGGCAGGCTGGCCGTCCACCGTGGGAAGCATGGCGATCAGGCCTTCGGGAACGTCCACGCGCAGCTCCCGGCCATTCCCGCGCATCACCACGGTCACGTCGAAAACGTAGTAGCGGACTGGACGCTTCGCCTCCTGGTTGTGTTCGACCGTCGCTGCGGTCCCGCCGTCCACCCGGCCCTCGTGCTCCTGGTCGTACGTGTACGGCGAGCGGCCCAGCCACGCGAAGTCCTCGGTTGCTCCGCCGCCGGCCTCGGGACCGGCGTCGTACCGGGAACCTTCGGCCCACTCGACGCCCGACTCGTTGTCCTTGTCGTTCTGCTGGTAGCGCCTGGACTTGAAATCCAGGTCCTTGTCGTCGAGGGCTCGCGCCGCCGTGAGGTCGATCCCGACGGTGACGGTCCGGCCGGCCACATTCAGGGTGTGGGTGTGGGCCAGCAGGTTCGATATCCGTACTCGCAGCCTCCCGTGCTTGGTGTCGAGGTGGTAGAACAGCCCGCCCAGAGTTCCCTGTTCCACCGCCGGCACCGACCGTGTCCGCGGGTCGTTGAGTCTCGGCACGCGCCGTGTCCGTTCGGCCGCGACCTTGGCCCACTCCCGGATCACCCTGGCGGCCGGCATGTCCCAGGGATGGAGATCGGTGAGCAGCTTGGCGACACGTTCCGGCGTCAACGTACCCGGGGCGCCCGAGTTGTCCGCCGTACCGACGGCGGGTCCCCGCCGGGTGACCCACCGGGCCTTGATGCCGTCCGAGCGGGGCAGCAGCGAAAGCACGCGCTCTGGGGCCGTCACGGTCGGGGCCGTCACCGTCAGGTGGGTGGGGATCAGCAGCCGGACGATGCCCGGAATCTCGCGGTCTGAGCCGGCACCCTCGTCCCGCCAGGACCACAGGGATGCCGACTTCCAGGCTCGCTCGAGCGTGTACTTGTGGCCGACGAACCCGGCGAGCGCCGCGGCAGTCTTGCCGGCCACCCACCCCATCGAGTCGAGGACCTCCGGCAGCTTGTTCGTGAGAGATAGCCGGACGCGGAAGGAGAGTCTGTGCGTGAACTCCTGCGAGTCGTCGGGAGGGTTGGCCCGGTAGATGTCCACGGTCTTGCGGTTGCTGGTCCGTATGCGGATGCTCCGCCTGGACCTCCCGTAAGCGCCGTCAAGGCCGCCGTGCCCCTGCTCATCGGTGCCGGAGTCGTGCTGACCGGCGCGTGAAGTGGTCTTGACGCCCCAGCCGGACGAGTGCCCCCGTCTCTTGCGCCTGCGGATGTCTTTGATGCTTTCGACCCGCGAGGTGAGCCGTGCATCCCCTCGGGGCCGGTGGTCGTGGGCCTGGTCCATCTTCACCAGCTCGACGCTCACCAGGAGGTGGCGTTGGGTGCCGCCGAAGACGGCGAGAGCCGTGGACTCCTCGTCGACGGGGAACCAGTGGTGGACACCCTCGTCGGCCAGTGCCTGCCACTGCGTTTCGAGTGTCTCGGAGCGGAACTGCTTCATCAGGGCTCGCCGCAACGGAGTGGGAGCGTCGGCGGTCCGTTTGTCCAGGATGCCCCTGGCGGTCAGCCTCTCGATGATCGCGGCCAGCACTCCGTCCGCTTCGAGGCGCTCCGGATACACGGCCGTGTGCAGCGGTCGCCCGTTGAGATAGCCGCGGGAAACCCGTTGGCCCGAGGCTCCGGGGCTCACCGAAGTGGGTTCGGCGGCCTGCCGGGGCAGGCCCGGTACGGGCGGTGCCACGGGCAGGACGTCCTCTGCCCTGCGCGGTGGGATCAGCAGGTCCAGACCGTCCGTCACGCGCAGGACCCGGCTCACCTCCTGATGCTTGCCAGTTCGCCATCTGGTCAGCGTCACCTCGAAGACCGCGTCCGCCCGGTAGAGCTGTGCCTCGTCGTAGGTGACCCGGGTGACCTCTATGGACCCCAGACCCCTGTCCTCGGTGTCGCCAATGTGCAGACCCGCCTCGCCGTACAGCTGCTCCATGAGCCGGCCACCGGGCAGTGGTCCGGGGCCCGCGCTGTCGTGCGGGCCGATGATGCCGGGCGGGTCGGCGAGTTCGATCTCGTTTCCGCTGTCCGCACCGAACCGCTCCTGCAGTCCCGCCGCGAACTGGAAACCGGCGGCCGTCAGGGTGCCACGCATGGCGATGCGCCGGGAGGACGATCGCAGGTACTGCTCGATCTCGGTGGGGTCGGCGTCTTCGCTGTGCGGCAGCGCACGGGGCCGGTCGACGCGCAGCCGCAGTGTGAGTGCCTGGTGCCAGTCGTCCATGTCCGGCAAGGGGATCACCCGGCCGTACTGTCCAACCAGTTGACCGAAGTACGATGCCAGCTCTCCCGGCCCGGTCGCCGCGGCCACCTCGTCCGGCCACTGTGTCCAGTCCGTCCCCCTGGGGGCCGGTCGGCCGTTCAGGGAATACATCAGGTTCACGGCGAGAGCAGGCAACGCGGTGATGTGCAGGAAGGCCGGATACACACCGGCCGCTCCGCCGGTGAAGGAGAGGGAGCGCTGCCCGTCACGCGGCCATGCGCGCAGGAACGTCACCTGGCCGGCACCGTCGTGCCTCTCCTCGGCGGCCGGCGCAAGCTGTCGGGGCACGGTCACCTTGAACAGCAGTTCGCCAGAGTGGTCGATCCACCACTCCTCGACAGTGCGGAACCCCGGCCCGTAGGCCAAGCCCAGTTCGTACACCACCTCGTAGCGATGATCGTCGACGAGGCCGTCGGTCTCCATCCGTCGATAGGACTTCGCCTCGTCGCCGACCGCCTCGCCGGACTCCCAAGTCCTGCTCAGATGCGCGAGTGCAGTCAACTGGAAACGCTCGGCCTCTCCCAGTCCGAAGCGGGGGGCCGCGCCGACACTCCCTCGCAGCGACGCCGCGAAGGCCGACCGCGGGGTGGCCGTTTCTCCCACGGCCGCCCGGTTGTTGACGGTCATGGGGTAACTGGGTGAAGAACCCGGGCTGTTGGGGAGATGGGCGCGCACCCGAATGCGCACGCGCTCCCCGCCCAGGTCGATCGTGTGCTGTACGCCAGCCATCAGGTCGGCGAGGTTGCCTTCCAGCGCCGGCCGGCCGAAGTGGGTGGAGAGCAACCTGTCGAGGGCGTCCCAGCGCACCGGCCCGCCGGCCGGACGCACCTCCTTCAGTGCGTGGCGCAGGTGGTCCTCGACCAGCTCGGCACCTGGCAGCCCGGAACCGACCCCGAAGCCCAGGCCTTTGCGGAGGGCCAGAGCCAGCGGTGGCCGGGCCTGCCCGTCCTTCTGGACGGGCCCGGTGCCCCAGCCCTCCAGCCGCTCCGGCCGGCCCATCGTCCGTGGCAGAGCCAGCCCTGACTGCCTGCGGACCTGACGTACGTAGGGCAGGGCCGCCGCCGGGCCGGCCGGCTGGCCACCGGCTTCCGCGCGCAGGGGCACGCCCGTCTCGGCCACGGCCTGACTCTCGACCGTGAAGAGGGGGCTGCCGTTGGGAGCGTGCCATTCCAACTCGATGTCGTACGTGTGGTGGTAACGGACGTGCGGCTCGCTGACCGTGAATATTGCGTGGCTCTGCGATTGCGACTGGAGTGTTTGGGACACCTGCCGGGACAGGGAAGCCCCTACGGCGGCCATCGGGGCGTAGCCCTTCACCAGTGGGGTGTTCGGCTGTGCCACCGGATGAACCAAGCCGGCCACGTTTGCCAGCACCTGGTAGGTGACCGCGCTCTTCTTCGTCTGCGTCCTGCCCCAGGTCATACCTCCGCCGAGGTCCAGCCGGGTCCGGAGGGTGCTCATCCCGACCGGCCGCGCGTCCGCTTCGGTGCCGGGCCGCACGATGGCCTTGGCCCGGAAGTATGCCTGGAAGCCGCTCCGCTCCTCCGTGAACGTGCGGGAGACCAGGCCGCTGGTCAGCCACCACCGGCTGTGGTTGCGGAACGCCGACTCGTTGAGCAGCTCCAGGGCCTGCTTGACGACCTCCTTGGCCGCCTTCGGATCCAGCTCGCGGGCGCGCAGCTTCGCCTGGAGCGCCGCGACCGTGGGCGTCAGGTCGACGGCGTTGACCACCTCTCCCCCCTGCAGGAAGGGGCCGCTCGCGGTGCCGCCGCCGGCGACGGCGGAAGCCGCACTGCCCACCGGTCCGCTGTCGTCCACCGGTCGGAGGTTGTCCGTCTGCACCAACGCGGTGGGAAGCTCGACGACGAGGCCACGGGGCACCGTCACCCCCTTCGCCAGTACTTCCTCGCCGTCGGCGAACACCCGCATACGCACCGCGGCCTCGAACGGCACGGACGCCTCCACCACCGCTTTGTGACCGGAGATCACCGTCCGCTTCCGTTCTTGGGCGGCACCACCCGAGGTCTCGACGGAGACGTGGGGAGCGCCCAGTACGAAGGTCGACGCGGCAGCCGAAGCGAGGTTCACCGCCGTGAAAAGCCACGTGTCGACGCCATGAGCGTGTTTCTCGGATCGGCTCTGCGATGCCGAGGTGGCGTCGAACCTCACCTGGTACTTGCGGACCGGATCGCTCGATTCGGCTGAACCGCCCCGCGACGGCTGGACCGGCACCATCGCGTCGACCACCGGGCGCAGCCACACCAGCCGGTCCTCGAGCGCCACCAGCTTTCCCTGCCTCAGCAGCCTCTGCCAGCCGGCCGGGGTGTTCTCGGCGAACAGTTCGGTCAGAGGAGTGAGCAGTTCCCGGGCCAAGGC
>NZ_JAEKKT010000513.1 GCF_019510245.1 Streptomyces sp.
GCAACACGGACTACGCCCGTGACCTCTCGGTCGTCGAGGGACCCGTCGATCACCTCGACCATGCCTCCTACCAGCAGTTCTGGGGCGGCAAGGCGGGCATCGACGCGACGAGGAAGTGGCCCGAGGAGGGCTACACACGCGACGGCGGCTGGCCCGAGATGGTCCTGTCCGACCCCGAGACGGCGGCGAAGGTCGACCGCCGGTGGAAGGAGTACGGGCTGTGAGCAGCGCCTCCGCGGCACTCCCGCAACCGGGACGCACGAAAGCCTTTCTGCGGCTGGTGATGATCGAGCACTCGGTCTTCGCGCTGCCGTTCGCGTACATCGCCGCGCTGACCGCGATGTTCGAGTGGGACAAGAACATCCACTGGGGGCGGCTGCTCCTGGTCACGATCTGCATGGTCGGGCTGCGGACCTTCGCGATGGCGGTCAACCGGATCATCGACCGGGAGATCGACGCGCGGAACCCCCGGACGGCACAGCGCCCGGTGCGATGTCGGTGAAGCACGCCTGGACTGGTGCCCTGGTCGCGGTCGTGGTCTTCCTCGGCTCGGCGGCGCTGCTGAACCCGCTGTGCCTGGCGCTGGCCCCCGTCGCGGTGATCCCGATGGTGGTCTACCCGTACGGCAAGCGGTTCACGAACTTCCCGCAGGCCATCCTGGGTCTCGCCCAGGCGATGGGGCCGGTGGGCGGCTGGCTCGCGATCACCGGCGAGTGGTCCTGGGACGCGGTGCTGCTCGGTCTCGCGGTGGGCATCTGGATCGGCGGGTTCGACCTGATCTACGCCTGCCAGGACGTGGAGACGGACCGGGAGATCGGCGTCATGTCGGTGCCGGCGCGCTTCGGCATTCCCGCGGCGATCTGGGGTGCCCGGGTCTGTCACTTCCTGACGATGTCCCTCCTCATCTGGTACGCCGTCGCCACCGAGGCGGGCGGGTTCTTCTGGGTGGGGCTGATGATCGTCGCGGGTGCGTTCGTGTACGAGCACTCGATCGTGCGGCCGCATGATCTGTCCCGCCTGAACCGGGCGTTCTTCAGCGTCAACGGGTTCATCGGGATTGCCCTGTTCGTGTGCGCGCTGCTGGATCTCCTGGTTCGTGGCCTGACCGTGTAAGTACGGTGCGCCTACCATCGAGGGCAGGACCTCAGGAGGCCACCGTGACTGTCATCTCGGACCTTGACCGCCTGCACTCGCAGCTCAGCAAGCTGGAGGACATGTTCCCCGGCTATCTGACGGAGATTGTCGAGGGCAGCATCGTGATGAACCCGGTCAGGCCGTTCCACGGGAAGACGATCCTCAGGGTGTCAGCCGGCCTTGAGGAGCAGCTGTCACCGGAGTGGGCCTTGGTGAGTGATGTGGCGTTCCCCTTCGACGACGCCAATGAGTTCTGCCCGGACATCGCCGTCATCCCGGCAGAGGCGGAGGCCGAGAACCGCAGCTCTTACCCCGCTGATCTGATCGAGTTCGTAGCTGAGGTGGTGTCGCCGGAGAGCGTGCGTCGTGACTACGAGATCAAGCCGCGCTGGTACGCCTCCCGAGGCATCGCCAACTACGTGATCCTCGATCCGCTGCAGGGCCACGCCGTCGCCATGTGGAACCCAGGACCCGACGGGTACCGAGGCCGCGACACTCTCCCCTACGGCCCCGACCTGGCCGTCGACTCCCCGCTCGGCAAGCTGACGATCCCCACCTCCCGACTCCCCGTCGACCCGAAGGCCCGGCCTCAGACCTGAACCACTCCGCGCCCCACCCGGCGCTTGAACACGAACGCCGCCGCCACCCCCGCCACCAGGCCCAGCAGGTGCCCCTGCCAGCTGACGCCCGACTGCGTGGGCGCCAGACCCACGAGTATGGACGTGCCCCAGACCGCGCCGACCAGCAGCCCCACCAGCACCCCCAGCGGGCGCCGCTCCACGAAGCCGGTGACCAGCAGGTAGCCGAACAGGCCGAAGATCAGGCCCGACGCGCCCGCCGTGTTGGTGTGGGCCGGGGCTATGAGCCAGACGCCCAGGCCGTCGGCCACGATGATCAGGGCGC
>NZ_JAEKKT010000505.1 GCF_019510245.1 Streptomyces sp.
GGCCGTCCGCGGCGGAGGTCGCCGCCCGCACCGCCGTGGCCAGTTCGGTGGCCCCCTGAAGGGCGACGGCGCCGATGATCTCGCGCTTGCCGCGGAAGTGGCTGTAGAGAACCGGCTGACTGTATTCGATCCGCTCGGCGAGCCGGCGGGTGGTGACCGCGTCCCAGCCCTGCTGCTCGGCGAGTTCGCGGGCCGTCGCCACGATGAGGCGCTCGCGGTCCGCCCGTTCGCGCTGCTTGCGTTCCTGTACCGACATACTTCGATACTAGCATCGCTAGACAATCGAGCTGCAGTAGTACTAGCGTTGCCTCGACAGCTAGCAGCGCTAGTTCACGGAGGGATCGTCATGCTCAACGCACTCGAGGTCGTCACCACCGTCGTCGTCGGCCTGATGGTGGGGGTGGAGTTCTCCGTCGCCTTCATCATGAACCGGATCCTGGACGCGCTTCCCGAGGACAGCGGCCAGCTCGGCCACGCCCACGGCGGCCGGATGCTCGGCACCCTGATGCCGTTCTGGTACATCGGCTCGCTCGTCCTCAGCGCGATCTGGGCCATCGCGGGATGGCACCACCACGGCGCCGGACTCGTCGTCACCGCCGCCGGACTGCTGATCGTCAGCGTGGTCATGTCGGTGCTGCTGCTCGTCCCGATCAACAACCGGAACAGGACCTGGACCCCCGAGAACCGGCCCGCCGACTGGAAGGAGCAGCTGAACCGCTGGCAGCGCTACCACTACGTCCGCGTCGCCGTCCTCATCGCCGCCTTCGCCCTGCTCGCCGCCGCCCTCGTCTGACACCACCGCCGGCCCGACCTCTCGCAAGGAGAAGAACGATGTCGCTGAAGAAGATCAACACCGTCCTGACCGTCGCCTTCGTCCTCTTCATCCTCTGGTTCGGGATGGAGTTCATCCTGCGCCCGGAGACGACGGCGCCGACCTTCGGCCTGCCGAGCTGGCCATCCGGCGACGGTGGCGGGTTCCTGATCATCAAGGGAATCCGCGATGTCGTCCTGGCCCTGGTCCTGGCCATCCTGCTGGTGACGGGCCACCGCCGGGCACTGGGCTGGGTGCTGGTGGTGGAGGCCTTCGCCGCGTACGGCGACATGACCACCGTGCTGGCCCACCACGGCTCCGTGGCCACCGCGCTCGGCGTCCACGGCCTGACCGCGACACTGATGGTGGTGGGCGGCCTGCTGATACTGCGTGAGACCCGCGAGGTCGCGGCCGCTCCGGCAACATCCGGCGCGACACCTGTCCTTCAGCGGTGATCGCTCCCGCTGGTCACGACCCGCTGCGCGCCCTGACCGGCCCGGCCGGGCCGCACGTACAGCCGAAGCCCTGGTTCCGCCTCCCCGTACGCCTGCTCCTCCTCCATCGTCGCCCGGACGTATCCGGCCCGGGCGATCACCCGCTGCGAGGCGGCGTTGTCGGGCTCGATGGTGGCGCAGAGGCTGCGCACGTCGTCGCGGGCCAGGGCCCAGTCGCTGAGGGCGCGCAGGGCCTCCGTGGCGTAACCCTGGCCGCGGGCGCTCTCGGCGAGGTCGTAGCCGACCTCCACGCGGCCGTCCTCGTCGGGGGCGCCGTGGAAGCCCATGCCGCCGATCGCGCGGCCGTCCTCCCGTCGTACGAGGGCGAAGAGGCCGAACTCCGGGCGGTGAACGCCCGCTTCGTAGGCCTTGATGGTCATGCCGGCGGCCT
>NZ_JAEKKT010000032.1 GCF_019510245.1 Streptomyces sp.
TTCGCCGCTGCCAACCTGTTCATCCCCCGGGCGTCGCTGGAGGCGGTCGGGGGCTTCGACGAGGGGTTCGCGCGAGCCGCCGGGGAGGACACCGAGCTCAACCTCCGGCTCGAGGACTGGGGCTCGACGTTCGCCTTCTCCGACCGCGCGCTGGTCCACCACGACGTGATCCCGAGCGGCGTGTGGCGGGCCGTGCGTGACAAGCGACGGTGGTCGGACCTGGCACGCGTGGTGAAGGCCCACCCGCGGGCGAGGAGCGAGCTGCTGACCTGGCGGGTCTTCTGGAAGCGCGACCACGCCTTCCTCCTGCTGCTGCTGGCCGGACTGGCGACCAGGCGCCCGGCCTGGGCGCTGGCGCTGGCGGCCCCCTGGGTGCACGCCCGGACCTGTCACGTCGGCACCGAGACGAAGCTCGAGGCCGCCGCCGTGCTGCCGGGCGAGCTCATCGTCGGTCTGGCCGAGATCGCCGCGATGCTCGAGGGCTCGGTGCGGAACCGGACGCTCGTGCTCTGACCCGTACGGTGGTGACGTCCGAGGGAAGGGGGTCACGAGCAGTGTCAGCACAAGCCGGGCAGGCGCCGCCCCTGAGCGTGTCGGTGTGCGTCGTGGTCGATGACACGACGGGCTCGCTCGACGAGCTGCTGGCGGCACTGGTCGACCAGACCGCGCCGCCGGACAGCTTCGAGCTCGTCATCGTCGACGCCTCGAGCACCGGCCGCTTCGCCACGCTGGCCGGTTCCCGTCACCTCACGACCCGCGTCGTCTCAGCAGACCCCACCACGGGTCACGGGGAGTGCCGCGACATCGCCTGGCGGACGTCCCGAGGCCGAGCCGTCGCCTACCTCGACGCCGCGTTCGTACCCAACAGCGGCTGGGTCACGGTGCTCGCCGGCGCCACCGCACGGGGTCGTCGGCTGGTCTCCGGGCGGTTCCTGCGGCGCGAGGACGTCGAGCTGTCCCTGACCCCGCCCTACCGCGAGCTGTGGCGCGGAGGCCCCGAGTTCCCCCTCGTCACCTCCCGGCAGCTCGCGGTGCTGCGGTCCGACCTGGAGGCTGTCGGCGGCTTCGGCGACGCCGAGAAGGACCCGGACCTGTCCGACCTGTCCCTCGCCGTGCGGCTCGTGGCCTCGGGGGTCGACCCCTTCCGCACCCGGGAGGCGGTCGCCTTCGTACCGCTGGACGAGCAGCCGCAGGACCGCGTGGCACGGGTCCGCGCGGCGTCCCGCGTCCTGGCCGACCATCCGCGAGCCCGGGCGCGGTTGCTCCTCGGCGGCGTCTTCTGGCAGCGGCGCCACCTCGAGGCTGCGCTGCTCGTGCTCGGGCTCGGGCTGGCGGCGAAGGACCGGCGGGCCGCGCTGCTCGCGCTGCCGTGGGCGCACGAGCGGACCTGCCTGACGCCCCGCAGCAGCGGTCGGCTGCGCCGGTACCTCGTGCTGCCGGGCGTCTTGGCCGCCGACGTCGCGGAGACCACCGTCACGTTGGCGGAGCGGCTTCGTCCCTAGGCCTGTCCCGGCGCAGTGGCCCGCGCTGTGGCGTACCAGGTGCGCATCTCCGGGCGGGCGGGCGGGCGGTGCAGCCGGCCGCGACGGACGTCGTGGAACCCCGCCGCTGTGAGGTAGGCGAGCAGACCGGCGACGTTGGGGCGCCACCAGTTGAAGTCGTAGCGCAGCGGCTCGAACGCGGCGACCGGCGTCCGAGGAGCGCGCAGGGTCTCCCGCAGCGACACGCACTCGAGCACCTGAAGGGTGCCTCCTGGCGCGAGCACGCCGCGGATCGCCTCGAGTGCCCTGATCGGCTCCCTGAGGTGCAGCAGCAAGGCTCCCAGGAACACGATGTCGACCGGCCCGCCGATCACGTCCGGAGTCAGGTCGTAGACCGAGCAGATGACGCGCCGCACGCTCGACCCCAGGGCGTCGTGGGCGATGCGGAAGCCGCGACCGAGCTCCAGCCCCATGGCCGCCTGGTCGGTCTCGAGGCGCGAGCGGTTGATCGGCGGCCACTCGGTGCTCGTGAGCTGGTCGAGGTCGATCGCCACCACGTTCCCGCCGCGCTTCTCCATCTCGAAGGCCCAGAAGCCGTCGTAGGTGCCGACGTCCAAGCAGCGCTTGCCGGTGAGGTCCGCGGGGAGGATGGCCCCCGCGCGCCCGCGCCAGTCGACGTAGCCCTCGGTCGTGACGCCCTCACCGAGGTCGATCGTGTGGTACCACGCGGGGTTCTCAGCGACCCGCTCTTGCAGGGCGCGAGGGCTTCGATCGTCGGGGGGCACGTTCTCCACCCGCAGAACCATAGGGTCAGCCGCCCAGTGCGCTGCGGAGAGAGACTCCGGCGTCGCCCCAGGACCAGCGCGGCAGGTCGGGGACCGGCAGGCCGACCGTCAGCGCTGCCTCGAGAGCGGCCGCCCAAGCCGCCACGTCGCGCGGCGGCAGCAGACGTGCCTGGCCTTCGGTCGCCTCCCGCACTGCCGCGACGTCCGCCGCGAGGGCGGGCGTGCCGCGCACCCAAGCCTCCAGCGGCGGCAGCCCGAAGCCCTCGTACACCGAGGGGTGGAGGAGCACGTCTGCACCGGTGATGACGGCCCCGAGGTCGGCATCGCTGAGGCGGCCGAGCACCCGGACGGTGTCGTCGGGCGGTCGCTGGACCGTCGCCAGGTTCGGGTGGGCCTCGCCGATCAGCACCAGGTCGTGCGGGACGGCGGTGCGCACCAGGCGGTGCGCGGCGACAGCGGTGCCGGCGTCCTTGCGAGGGTCGCCCCACCCCACGAGGACGGCGTACCGGCGGTGCAGCCCGAAGCGCGCACGCAGCTCCTCGACCGCTGCCGGAGTCGCCGGTGAGCCCTCCACCGCGGGACGCACGACCGCCGCCCCCGTGACCCCGAGGACCGCGGCCAGCTCCTCCGCGACCGCCCGCGACGGCACGAGGACGATGTCCGCCCGACGCGCCGCCGCGCTCACCGCCCGGGCGTACAGCCGCATCCGCGGGTGGAACCACTCCGGGTGCAGCAGCGGCGCGAGGTCGTGGACGAGCACGGCACTGTGCCGGGCGGCGAGCGGCGCGGTGTTCGCGAGCGAGAGGACGAGGCGCCGTCCGGCAACGGCCGGCAGCACGACCTGCTCCCAGAGCCGCCCCTGCCGCACGGGCAGCTGCCGGTCGACCCGGGGGTCGCGCGTCCCGTGCGGCGCCAGGACGAGCCGGGGGAGGTCGCCGGCGGCGTCGAGCAGCCCACGCGCCACCCGCTGGATGCCGGTCGCCTGGCCACCGAGGACGCGACCGTCGACCACGATCACGTCCGTCGTCCCCAGACGATGCCGACCGCCCGCAGCAACCCCGCGACAGCGCCCAGCTGGTAGCCGTGGCGGAGGTCGCGAACGGCCGTCCGGAGCTCGTCCCGCGCGCCGCCCACCGCAAGGCCGCGGGCGGCAAGAGCCCCCGACCCTCGCGCGTAGCCCAGCTCGGCCCGCAGCACCTGCCGTCGGTTCCGCCACTGGACGTGCTCCACGGCTGGCTCCGGTCGGTACCCGACCCGGAATCCCTTGCACAGCAGGCGAACCAGCAGCTCCTTGTCCTCGCCCCCGGGGACGGCAGTGCCGGGTCCGAGCGTCTCGTCCCAGCCCCCGACGGCCGCGAAGGCCTCGGCCCGGACCGCCAGGTTGGCCCCGTGACCGAGGGCGGCAACGGGAGTGCTCAGCCCGTAGTCGGAGGCGCTGGGGTCGGTGAGGACGGACAGGTGCCCCGGTCCGTGCGCCTCGACGCGGCCGCAGACGGCGTCCAGCTCCTGCAGAGCCGCCACGACGAACTCCGCCCAGTCCGGGAGGACGCGGCAGTCGTCGTCGAGGAAGGCGAGGTGCGGACAACTCGCCTGGCGGGCCCCTGCGTTGCGTGCTGCGCTGGCGCCGCGAGCCTCCTGCCGGACGTAGTGCGCGCCGTAGTGCTCAGCGACCGCCTGGACGTCGGTGCCAGGTGAGGCAGCGTCCACGACGATCACCTCCGCGGTCGGTGTCGCGGACAGCGAGTCGAGGCAACCCCCCAGGAGCCTTGCCCGGTCGTGGCAGGGGATGACGACGGAGAGGGCAGTCATGCCGCGCGCCGGCGGGGTCCGGGGACCGGCAGGAGCCAGATGCCCGCCAGCAGCGGCAACCACCCTGGCGCCGTCCGGAGGCCGGTGGGCGTTCCGGACTGCGCAGGACCCCGCTCGTACAGGGTCATCAGGGACAGCTGGCGCGTCCGCCTGGCTGCCTCGAGCGCCCGGTCGCGCGCCGCCATGACGTCGGCGAGCGTCCGGCCCTCGATCCGCAGCAGGCCCTGCCCTGGCGCGTCGCCGTTCTGCTGACAGGTCACGCGCAACCCGGCAGCCTCGATCTGCGCCAGTGAGCAGAAGGTTCCCCGCAGCTGCGTCCCGGTGAAGGTGGCGGCCTGGACGGTCGCGTCGTAGGGCAGCAGCCCCTCGAACTGCCACGTCTTCGCCACGTGCCGTGGCGCCGCCGCGTGCAGCCCGAGGCCGATGACGACCGCGACCAGGAGGAGCGCCCCACGGGCCCGCGTCGTCAAGACCTTGGGCGTCGGCTGACCGTCGAGAGCGCACAGGGCGAGCGCCGCGAGGATCCAGAACGTCTCCGCCGCTGCCGGCACCGAGAACGTGTCGAACGTGAACGTCCCCCCTAGCAGCAGCAGCATGCCGAGACCGCAGCCGAGGCTCAGCAGGCGCTCCTCCCGGACCGGGCTCCGCACGGCCCGCACCGCGGAGCCCACCGCACCGAGCTGGACCGCCAGCAGGGCCGCAAGGCCCAGCACCCCGACCTCGGCGTAGGAGAGGAGGTACGACGAGTCGGTGACCCTGACGCCCCGGGAGGCGAGGCCGCTCAACCCGAGACCCGTCCACGCGTGCGGGGCCACCAGGCTGCCGACGAGGGGCAGCCGCACGACGCGCACAGCGATCGAGCCCGTGTCCGCGGCGGTGGTCAGCTCGCTCGCGAACCCCGACCCGGTGGCGAGCTCGAAGGCGCAGACCGCGAGCACGACCACGCCGGCGGCGCGGACCCCACGATCGCGCAGGAGCACCGCCAGCAGGACCACGACGAGGACCAGGGGGACCACGACCGTGCGGCTGTAGGTCAGCAGGACTGCTGCCACGAGCACCGGGAGCCCGACACCGATGACGAGGGCGCGGCCACGGCGGCGCAGGGAGGCCAGGACCAGCAGCAGGGGGACCAGGGCGGCGGTGGTCCACGCGAAGGCCAAGGCGAAGTCGGACGCAGCGCGCACCCGCACGTGGCCCGAGCGGGTCGCGAGGACCTGCGCCTGGTCGCTGCCGAGCAGCGACGGACGCAGGTGAAACCACCAGCGTGCGTACGACGAGCCCGTGGCGACCTCTCCCCACGCGATCAGACCGGTGGCGACGCCAGCCGCGACGACAAGGGTGGCGGCGAAGACGAGGTCGTCGGTCGCGCGGACGAGCCAGAGCACGACGACGAGCGTGACCAGCTGGAAGACGAGCGTCTCCCACACCCGGGTGGCCGCACCCGCGTCGGTCTGCCCCGACACGATCCCGACCCCTAGAACGCCGATGAGCCCCACGACGAGCAGCAGACGCCAGACCAGAGCAGGAGGCCACAGCGCAGCTGGCCGCGACGGCGCCGGAGGACGACGTTGGCGCCCGCGGCCAGCAGCACGAGCCGGTGCACCGTGAGCACGCCGGGTGCTCCGGGGACGGTCAAGCTCCCGGGGACGAGCGCGATGGAGAAGAGGACCACCGCCAGCGCCGTCCTGGGAGAGGTCCTCAGTGCAGCGACGCAGAGCACCGCCGTGACGACCAGCAGGAGGGCGCCCACCGACAGCCGCTAGCGTCGACGACGGCGCATGATGTCGAGCGCGCCGCCCAGCACCACGAAGGCGACGATCCCGGCGGACAGCGCACTGACCGCCTTCTGGCGTCGGGTCGGCAGCACCTGCACAGCGGTACGGGCGGGGGCGACGACCTGCAGGGACACCCGGTCACGCGGCGCGATCTGCGCCCTCACCTGCTCCTGCGCGACGTAGCTGGCCAGCGCCTGCGCCAACGCGTCGGCCAAGCGCTCTGCACCTGACTCCGTGCTCGCCGTGGCGCCCACGTAGAGGAGGAGCGACCCCTGGTCGATCCGGGCGAACTCGGCGTCCGCGACCTTCGCCGCAGGAAGGTCCGTGGCCGTGGCCGCGACCTTCACCACGACGTCGCTCTTGAGGATCCCTGCGTACTTCAGCCGCAGCCGGGAGAGCTTGTCGACGACACCTGCGTCCTGCGACTGCGCCACCGTCAACGGCTGGTCGAGAAGGGTCGCAGCCTGCGCGGCATAGGTCGGCGTCCGGTTCGCAGCGACCGCATAGCCCGTGATGGTGGCGATGACCACCAGCAAGGAGGCGATCACAAGAGCCAGCGGAGCCAGCGCCCCGAACCCCCACCACCGGGAAGCCCGGTCCGGGCGGAAGGGCTCGACCACCGGGTCACCCTATGCGCCAGCCGACCCCTTCACGCACTGCCCCGACGGCGCGCGACACGTCCGTAGCGAGGTGGAACCGCACATCGGCGCGGCTGAGTCCCTCCGCGCGACGCCGCGCCGCCTCCGCGCCGAGCCAGCTCAGGGCCACGCGGGCGCCACCCAGCCGCCGCGCCTCGAGCAGCTCACGGTCGAGCAGCCAGTCGCTACGGCCCTGCAGGTAGGCGCGTCGCAGCAGCCATCGACGGCGCGCGCGCTCAGCCGGCAGCTCGTGCGTGACGACCGACTCCGGCTCCCACCGCACCCGGGCGCCCGCGCGCTGCAGGGCGCGCACCACGTGGACGTCGTCGGCGACGAGCTGGCTGCCGGGCCGGGGACCGAGCCGGGGGTCGAAGCCCCCCACCGACCGGAGAGCGTCCACGTCGAAGGCGGCGTTCGCCGTCAGCAGGTACTCCCCGATGCGGAGGTCCCGGCTCGCCGTGTCGAGCTCGTGCCTGCTGAGGTAGCCCCCGATGCCCTCCTCGTCGAACCAGGCCGGGCGGTGCGCCTCGGGGTCGAGCAGGACAGGGCCGCCGACGGCGGAGGTCCCCGGGTCCTCGAGGGCACGCAGCAACGGAGCCAGCCAGCCTGCGTGCGGGACCACGTCGTCGTCCAGGAAGGCGATGACGCTCGCGTCGGTCTCGGCCAACGCCCGGTTGCGCGCGTGGGCGCTGCCGGGCTGCGGCTCGACGACGTAGCGGACCGGGAGGGGCGCCGCGGCGACCACTGCACGGGCCGGGTGCTCAGGGGCGTTGTCGACGACGAGGACATCGGCCCGGATCCCCGACACGGCGGCGGGCAAGGCGTCGAGCAGCCGGGCCAGCTGCGGCAGCCGACGCGCCGTGGGCACGGCAACGAGGATGCGCATCAGCAACCCGCCGGGTCGCGGCTCAGAGCAGGACGTGCCCGAGCGGGCCGCACTGGAGCGCGGACTGTCCAGCGGGGGCCCAGCGCTTCGCCAGCATGCACTCGGCCGCCTTGCCCTTGGGCGAGAAGCCCTTGTCGACCGGGCCGAGCTCCTTCACCGACCAGCGCCAGAAGGTGACGCCGTCGAAGCCCTTCGTCCGCATCAGGGTGTCCAGCAGCGCCCGGTAGGCGTCGGACTGCAGCTGCTCGCTGGGCGCGCCGTTGTGGTTGGCACCGTTCTCGGGGTGGGTGATCGTCCCCTCGGACGAGGCGTAGCCGGTCTCGGCGACGAGCAGCGGTCGGCCGACCTGCTGCTGGATCCTCATCAGGTTGGGAATGTGGACCGTGCGCCACGCGTGCACGAGCTGGTCGTAGCTGGGCGCCGCCTGCGTGCCGAGGGAGACGTACGGGGAGATGCCGGGGTAGTCGACCGCGTCCCACCACGACACCTTGGTGACCACGTTGGTGATCGTGAAGTAGGTGAGAGGGCCGCGGTAGTGCCGGCGCGCCTCGGCAGCGACCCGGCGCCACTGCGATGCCATGCTCTCGATCGACGTCAGCTCGCTGCCAAGGCCGTAGAGCTCGACGCCGTGCTTCTGAGCCATGTCGGCGTAGTGGTCGACCATGCTGCGGTACGAGGCGAAGAAGGCGTTGGGATCGCTCGGCTGGATGCGGGCGCGCGGTTGGAAGGTGCCCAGCGGCGAGCCGACCCACAGGGTCGGCGAGAGCTCGACCGCCAGTCCGGCCTGGTGCGCTGCGTCGATGGCCTGCTCGAGGGAGGCGTCCGGCTCGGTGAAGGCGCCGGCCTTCTGCTCGTTGGCCGTGTAGCTGTCCACGAACCGGTAGGCGTAGATCGACACCATGTTGAAGCCGTCGGCCTTGATCCGCTGGAAGTCCGGGATCGCCAGGGCCGCGAACTGCGTGATCTCGGTGATGCTGATGCCCCGGATCGGCTGCCCGTGGAGGCGCAGCGGCGTGAAGCGCTTCCCTGTCGACGCGGCGGACGGCGGCGCGAGAAGCAGGCCGGCGACCGCGGCGAGGACGACGCCGAGGGCCGCGCAGCGACGCAGCGTGAAGCGCACGAACCCGTCCTTTCCGTCATCCAGCCTGCTCAGGCTAACGACCGAGCCCCGGAGAGGTTCCGGGTGCCAGGCCCCGACGTCGTACGACGCTGCGCTCCCAGGACCCTCGATGGGCTAGTCACATCGGCTCAGGTCCGGCACGGTCACGCGCGCATACGGTCGCCCGACCGAGCAGCAAGGAGGGTCCATGGCACGTCGTGAGGACGTCACAGGTCGCATCCTCGTGGTGGAGGACGACGGTGTGGCGCGCACGGTGCTGGCCCGCGACCTCCGGGAGATCGGGCACGTGGTGGCGGAGGCCTCCACGAGCGCGGAGGGGCTGGAGTGGGCGCGTACGTGGCCGCCGGACGTGGTGCTGCTGGACCGGCACCTGCCGGACGGCGACGGAATGGCGCTGCTCGCTCAGCTCAAGGGCGACAGCGCCACCCGCGACGTACCGGTCGTGATCGTCACGTCCACGACCGACCCCGACTTCGTCGTGGAGGCGCTGCACAGTGGCGCCCACGACTACCTCAGCAAGCCGTTCCGGCACGAGGAGGTGCTGGCGCGGACCCAGGCGGCGCTGCGCACCAAGGCCCTGGTGGACGAGCTGCGGCGACTGACCGACCACGACCCGCTGACCGGGCTGCGCAACCGGCGGGGGGTGTCGGACCAGCTCACGACGTGGCGGGCGCACTGCTCGCGGCACGGCCTGCCGCTGGCGGTGGTGATGCTGGACGTCATCGGCTTCCGGCAGCTCAACGAGCAGCACTCGCACGCGGCGGGCGACAGGGTGCTGCGGGCCGTGGCCGAGCAGCTGCAGGGCTGCGTGCGGGCGGAGGACGTCGTGGGGCGGTGGAGCGGCGACGAGTTCCTCGTCCTGCTGCCTCAGGCGGAGTCCTCGACGGCGCTGGCGCTCGTCGAGCGCGTCAACACCCGGCTGGCGGGACAGAACCTGCTGGACGACCGCCGCGTCACGCTGCGCGCCGGCGTGGCCGTCGCGGCGCCTGGCGACACCGAGGACGACGAGCACCTGCTCGGGCGCGCCGCGGTGTCGTTGCTCAAGCAGCGCGGGCCGCTGCGCCAGCTCGCCTAGCGTGCGACCGGCCGCGATGGCAGCCGGCCGATCTGCAGGGTTCGGGTCCCGTCCGGCACCGGGTTGCCGTGCTCCAGAGCGGTCACGGCAGGCGTCTCGCTGAGCCAGCGCTGGGTCGCCTCGCCGGCACCGAGCAGCTCCAGCGACGAGCCCCGCCGCTGCAGCCCCCGGGCCGCGCTCACCAGGATCGCGAACACCGTCGTCTCGTGCTGGTCGTCGAGATCCGTGAGGTCGACCACCACGCGGACGACCGGCACCGCCGCGAAGCCGCTCATGACGTCGCGGAAGGTGCCGACGTCCTCGATGCTCAGCCGTCCGAGCCGCACCTGGATCACGGGGACCGACCCGAAGCCCCGGTGCGCGGGTCCCCTGTCGGCTGCGGCGCTGGTCACGGCAGCGGCTCCTCCGCGGGCGGGAGCACCAGCGTCGGCACGCCCCACGCCACGTGCAGCCGGGCGCACTCGTCCCAGACCGCCTGCAGCAGCCACAGCCGCACCCGCGTCACGCCCGGCAGGTCCGGCAGCCGGTTCGCCAGCCGCAGCCACACCACCTCCGACACCTGCTGAGCCTGCTCAGCCCCGACCAGCCGCTCGGCCATCCGCCACAGCAGCTCGACGTAGCGGTCGACGAGCTCCGCCCAGGCCGCTGCGTCACCGCCGGCGGCGGCCTCCACGACCTGCTCGTCGTGCTGCTGCGCGAGTCGGCTGCGCTGCCCCAGGTCGACCGCCGTCATGACCCGAGCCTGTCCGGGCCCGGCTGTAGCGGGCTAGGGCGTATCACGTGACCGCGGCCGAGGAACGTGGACAATCGGCGCATCCTGCCGCCGATGTCGACCAGCGCTCGCCGGTCCTACGCGCTTCCGGTGCGCCGGACCGCACGGACCGCGATGACCATCCCGTTCTCCTCTCGCGCCTGAGCGGTCGAGCGCCTGTCGGCGACCTTGACCAGCAGCTGCATCAGCAGCGCGAACAGAGGCCGAGCGGGTCGCGGCAGCGAGTGATAGAGGCCATCTTGGAACAGCTGCAACCCGGTGGCCGGCAGGCCCAGGACGCCTCGTCGCTCCACCACGTCCAGGCCATGGCGCGACAGCAGCCGGGTGAGGCCGGCCATGGTCCACCGCCAGTAGTCCTCGGGGTCGCGGTGGTAGTACATGATCCCGTGCGTCGACAGCACGAGTGACCCGGTGTCGTTGAGCAGCCGGGCGCACTCCGCGACGTACAGGTCGGGGTCCTCGACGTGCTCCAGCACCTGGGTGGACAGCACCACGTCGCAGGAGTGGTCCGGCAGCGGCACCGTCCCGTCGGGGCGCAGCTCGAGATCGGCCAGCGCGTTCCCCGGAAGGTCCGCCGCGAGGTAGCTGACCTCGCCGGGGAACAGAGCACGGTAAGGACTCGTCGCGCTGCCGTAGTCGAGGACCGTTTGCCCGGTTCGGAGCGACCCCGCTGCGGACAGGTCGCGCACCACCCGCTCGATCTCACGGCTCACGTGCGAGAACTGCGACCATGGACGGGCGGCGTGCACCTTCGCGGGCCGCGTGGTCAGGAACCGGGGAGAGGGCTGCATGCGGATCAGATCAGTCGGTCGGCGCGTCTTGGCGGCTCGGGGGCACCAGCCGTCCGGGGTGCCTGACGCCCCAGCTCAACCGGCTGCGTCGAGCGTCCTCACCGGCGACGAGAAGCAGATCCTCACCGAGGTGCGGATGCTGACCATGCTGAGCACCGAGCGGCTGGTCGCCAACATGGATGCTGTCGCGTACGCCGTCCAGCGACAGGTGCCCGGCGCCATCGTGGAGTGCGGCGTGTGGCGGGGCGGGTCGGTCCTGGCGATGATCCGCGTGCTGCAACGGCTCGGGGTGACCGATCGCGACGTGTACCTGTACGACACCTTCGAGGGGATGACCGCGCCCGGCGCGGAGGACACGTCGCCGTTCGAGCCGCCGGCAGGCGAGACCTGGACCCAGACACCGGACGGCGCGACTCCGTGGGGATGGGCCTTCGATGCCCAGATCTACGACCTGGACTTCGTACGGGCTGCTGTGCTCGGCTCCGGGTACCCGGAGGAGCGCATCCACTTCGTCGCCGGACCGGTCGAGCAGACCGTGCCCGCGACGGTGCCCCAGGACATCGCCGTCCTGAGGCTGGACACCGACTGGTACGAGTCGACCCTGCACGAGCTGCGGCACCTCTACCCGCGCATGTCGCCCGGCGGCGTGCTCATCGTGGACGACTTCGGCCACTGGGACGGCGCCCGACGGGCGGTCGAGGAGTACTTCGCCACCGAGGCCCAGCCCATCCTGCTCGCCCGCACCGACTACACCGGGCGCATGGGCGTCAAGCACTGACCGTCCTGCTCCCCACCGGGCTCTCCTCTCGCGACCCCGGACGATACGTCAGGCAGGACCACCTCACCGTCACGCCAGCGCGCAGCGCGCGTTGCGCCGATCGGGCGCTTGCAATTGTTACCAGCGGGTAGCACCATGAAGTTACCGGCGAGTACACCCGCCTCGACCCGTTATGAGGAGCACGCCCAGATGGGCCACTACAAGAGCAACCTGCGCGACATCGAGTTCAACCTCTTCGAGGTCTTCGGTGCCGACCAGACCCTCGGCCAGGGGCCGTTCAAGAACCTGGACAAGGACTCGGCGCGCGACGTGCTGAAGGAGGTCGCCCGCCTCAGCGAGAACGACCTCGCGCAACCCGCCGGAGTTCGACAAGGACAGCGGCGCGGTGACGCTGCCCGCGTCGTTCACCAAGAGCTACGAGACCTACCACCAGGGTGGCTGGGACAAGTTCCCGCTGACCGAGGAGCTCGGCGGCCTGGGAGCGCCCCCCAGCCTCATCTGGGCGGTGTCGGAGATGATCCTCGGCTCCAACCCCGCCATCTACATGTACAGCTCCGGGCCGGCCTTCGCGCAGATCCTCTACCGCAACGGCACCGCCGACCAGAAGCGCTTCGCCGAGCTGGCCATCGAGCGCGGCTGGGGCGCCACCATGGTGCTGACCGAGCCGGACGCCGGCTCCGACGTCGGCGCCGGCCGCGCCACCGCCCACCAGCAGCCCGACGGCACCTGGCACATCGAGGGCGTGAAGCGCTTCATCACGAGCGCCGACTGGGACTGGCCCGAGAACATCTTCCACCTCGTCCTCGCCCGCCCGGTCGGCGTCGAGGGCAAGGGCGGCCCCGGCACCAAGGGCCTCAGCCTGTTCCTCGTCCCGAAGTTCCAGGTCGACCTCGAGACCGGCGAGCTCGGCGAGCGCAACGGCGTCTACGTCACCAACGTCGAGCACAAGATGGGCCTGAAGGTCTCGGCGACCTGCGAGGTGACCTTCGGCGAGAAGGCGCCGGCCGTGGGCACCCTCGTCGGCGACGTCCACGAGGGCATCGCGCAGATGTTCCAGGTCATCGAGTACGCCCGCAT
>NZ_JAEKKT010000033.1 GCF_019510245.1 Streptomyces sp.
CCGATTTCCTCGGTGCTTTCCAGGTTTCCGCTCTCGCGTTTCCCTTTCCGGCGGTTCCGACTCTATCAGATCCTTTCGGCGTCCGATTCCCAGTCAGCGGGATTTGTCTTCGCGGCCGTTGGGCCGTTCCGACGTCCCAAACCTTAGCGGATCCGCTCGGCGATTCCCAATCGGGGCCGCCGTCCCCATTCGAATTGAATTCGGGCACACCGAAATCAACCCCGCCGGGAGATCATGCTTGGTTTGAGGTGCCGCTCGAGGCGGCGGAGTGTCGCCGAAGAACCGTTCCGGCTCTCTGGCAACCCGAAGAACTTTACGGATCGTCCAGGGGCGTGTCAAGCACCCTCTGTCAAGATCTTTTAGTCCAGGTCGGTGAGCCGGCCGCCGGCGTCGGGCTGGGCGTGTTCCACGCGGCGGAGCAGCCTGGTGAGGACCTCGCCGAGCACCCCGCGCTCCGCCGGGGAGAGGTCCTGGAGCAGGTCCTCCTCGAAGACGGTGGCGAGGCGCATCGCCTCCAGCCACTTCTCGCGACCTTCGGGGGTCAGCTCGACGATCACCCGGACGCGGTTGCATTCGTCCCTCTCCCGAGTGACGAGCCCCTCCGCGACCATCCGGTCGATGCGGTGGGTCATCGCGGCCGGGGTGAGGCCGAGACGCTTGGCCAGTTCACTGGGACCCATGCGATAGGGGACTCCGGAGAGGACGAGGGCCTTGAGGACCTCCCACTCCGCGTTGCTGATCCCCAGGGCTCCGGTCTGACGGCCGTAGGCGACGTTCATGCGGCGGTTGAGCCGGGAGAGGGCCGAGACGATCTTCTCGACCTGGGGGTCGAGGTCCTGGAACTCGCGCTGGTAGGCGGCGATCTGCTCGTCGAGCGTCGGCTCGCCGGCGCCGGGGGTGTCGGCCATGGGTCGAAGTATCGCACGGACGCGCTTGGCGTTGAAGTCCTTCACGATGTAGTCTTTAGCTTCGAACTTTAGCTTCAAAGTCTTCAGACTTCAGCAGTCCGGCGACTTTGACGACCTGAGAGAGGTGAACGTGACCAGGGCGATGGGCGCAGCGATGCGCCGGATCCACGTGGGCAACGCACTCAGCGCGTTCGGGCTCGGTTTCACCGTCCCCTACCTGTACGTCTATGTGGCGCAGGTGCGGGGGCTCGGTGCCATGACGGCGGGTGTGGTGCTCGCCGTCTTCGCCGTCGCCGCGCTGATCGTGCTGCCGTTCGCCGGCCGGGCGATCGTGCGGCGCGGCCCACTGCCGGTCCTTCTCACCGCCCTGGTGACGGCCGCCGTCGGTGCGCTGAGCCTGGGGCTGGCGGGAAGCGGTCCGGCCGTGCTGGCCGCGGCGGCGCTGCTGGGGGCCGGACAGGCCGTGATGCAGCCCGCGCTGGCGACGATGATCGTGGACTGCTCGACGGCGGAGACCCGGTCCCGGGCCTTCGCGACGCAGTTCTTCCTGCAGAACCTGGGGCTGGGCGTCGGCGGCCTCATAGGCGGCCATCTCGTCGACACGACCCGGGTCTCCTCCTTCACCCTGCTCTTCGCGATCGAGGCGGCGATCTTCCTGCTGCTGGTCGTCGTGATGGCGACGGTGCGGCTGCCGCACTCGCCGCGGATCGCGGACGCGCCGGCCTCGTCGTCGGCGAAGGGCAGCTGGAAGCAGTTGCTCGGGAACCGGGCGATGGTGCAGCTGTCCGTGCTCGGCTTCGTGCTGTTCTTCGCCTGCTACGGGCAGTTCGAGTCCGGGCTGAGCGCGTACGGCGTGGAGGCGGCGGGGATATCCACGTCCGCGCTCGGCACCGCGCTGGCCGCGAACACGCTGATGATCGTCGTCGCGCAGTTCGCCGTGCTCAGGTTCGTCGAGCGTCGGCGGCGCTCGCGGGTGATCGCCGGGGTCGGGCTCATCTGGGCCGTCGCGTGGGTCATCGCCGGATACGCGGGGCTGGGGCACGGCAGCCGGGAGATGGCGACGGCCGCGTTCGTGTCGACGTACGCGCTGTTCGGGCTGGGCGAGGCGATGCTGTCGCCGACGGTGGCCCCGCTGGTGGCCGACCTGGCGCCGGAGGGGATGGCCGGGCAGTACAACTCGGCGTTCGCGCTGGTCAAGCAGTTGGCGTTGGCGGTGGGGCCGGCGGTGGGCGGCCCGCTGGGAGCGTCGCTGCCCGCGCCGTACGTCGTGACGTTCCTGCTGTTCTCGCTGGGGATCAGTGTCCTGGCGGTACGGCTGGGGAAGCGGCTGACTCCCGTCCAGGACCGGCCTTGGCTGGCCGCGAGGAGCAGGATCGTGGCACGGGGCGGCGCGACTGCGAAGTCCGTGTCCGCGTAGTGGGGGCGGGGTGGGGACGCTTACCGGCGCTGGCAGGGTGCCTCCCCCACCCACCCGCACCCGCCCGTCGGCCTGAACCCCCTACCCCTTCGGCAGTACGAACTCGCACCACACCGCCTTCCCGCCCCCGGGCGTCCTCCTGGACCCCCACCCCGAAGCGATCGTCGCCACGATCGCGATGCCCCTGCCCGACTCGTCGCCCGGTTCCGCGCGCCGTCGGCGCGGAAGGTGGTCGTCGCCGTCCGTGACCTCGATGATCAGTCTGCGGTCGGTGCGGCGGAGCCGCAGCCGCATGGGTGGGGTGCCGTGCTGGAGCGAGTTGGCGACGAGCTCGCTCGTGGCGAGGACGCCCAGGTCGTGGAGGTCGGCGGGGAAGCGCCAGCTGGTCAGCACGCCGGAGGCGAACGCACGGGCGCGTGGCGCCGCCTCGACGCCGCCGAGGAGTTCCAGCGCGGCGTTGCGGAACAGTTCGCCGTCGGGGCCCGTACGGGCCGGATGCTGGAGGACGAGGACGGCGACGTCGTCGTCGTGGTCGGCCGTGACGCCGGCCGAGCGGACCAGGCGGTCGCAGATGACCTGGGGGGTGCCGGTGGCGCCCGCCAAGGCGCGCTCCAGCGCCGCGATGCCCTCGTCCAGGTCCTCGTCACGGCGTTCGACCAGGCCGTCCGTGTAGAGGACGGCCGTCGAGCCGGGGCCCAGCGGTACCGAGGCGGACGCGTGGACCCAGCCGCCCGTGCCGAGCGGCGGTCCGGTCGGTTCCTCGGTGCGCAGCACGCTGCCCTGCTCGTCGCGGACCAGGATCGGCAGGTGGCCGGCGGAGGCGTACACCAGGCGGCCCTCGTTGGGGTCGTGCACGGCGTAGACGCAGGTGGCGATCTGGTTGGGGTCGATCTCGGTGGCGAGGCCGTCGAGGAGCTGGAGGACCTCGTGCGGGGGGAGGTCCAGGCGGGCGTAGGCGCGGACCGCCGTACGGAGCTGGCCCATGACGGCCGCCGCACGGACACCGCGGCCCATGACGTCGCCGATGACGAGGGCGGTGCGGCCGCCGCCGAGGGTGATGACGTCGTACCAGTCACCGCCGACCGCGGCCTCGGTGCCGCCGGGGTGGTAGGTGGCGGCGATACGGAGGTCGTCCGGCTGTTCCAGTTCCTGGGGGAGCAACGAGCGCTGGAGGGTCACCGCCGTCTCGCGTTGCCGGCGTTCGCTGGCGCGCAGCCGCTCCGCCGCCTCGGCGTGGTCGGTGACGTCGGTGGCGAAGAGGAGGACGCCGCCGTCGCGGTCTCCGTTCTCGGCGACCGGGGTGCAGGTGAACGTGTAGGTGCGGCCGTCGAGCGCCTTGCGGGACTTGAGCGTGCGGGGCTTGCCGCTGCGCAGGACCTGGTCGAGGAGGGGGAGGAGGCCGAGTTCGGCGAGTTCGGGCAGGGCCTCGCGGGCGGGGGCGCCCGGGGGGCGTGCGCCGAAGGCCGTCGTATAGGCGTCGTTGACGTACGCGATGTGGTGGTCGGGGCCGTGGACGAGGGCGACCAGGGCCGGGACGTGGTCGAGGACGCCGCGGGCGGGCAGTTCGTCGACCGCGGGGACGCAGGGCGAGTCGTCGGTCAGTTGTTCGGCGCGGGCCGCGGGTACGGAGTCCCCCCGCCGGTCCGGGGAGACCGCGTGCTCGGTCCGCGCTGCGGCGCGGCGCTGCGTTCCGGGGAGCCGGGCGCTCCAGCGCGTGAAGTTCACGAAACCTTGCCTCGTGTCGTCGTCTCCGGCCGGCTCGGGGAGCGGCCGGGGGCCGGGGGAAGTCCCCCGGTGCAGTTCTGGGGAGAAGCCTTGTGCTCGGTCTGGGGGCAGTCTGGCAGGGTGGCCGTCGGCGACGACATCCGTCAGACGCCGGGGCGGCCCGTGGAGTTCCTGAGTTCCGTCAGGACGACCCGTTCGAGTCGTCGGAGGGACTGTGAGGAGGCTTTCCACCGGCCGCGAGTTCGAACTCCGCGCGGGGATGTTCGAGTGATCCGAGCGAGACGATCTCCCGTTTGAAGAGCCCGGAGAGGGTCCATTCGGCGAGGACGCGGGCCTTGCGATTGACCGTGGGCACCCTGCTCAGGTGGTAGACGCGGTGCATGAACCAGGCAGGGTAGCCCTTCAGCCTGCGGCCGTAGACCTGGGCGACGCCCTTGTGGAAACCGAGGGAGGCGACCGAGCCGGCGTACTTGTGGGCGTACGTGTCGAGGGGCTCGCCGCGCAGCGCGTGGACGATGTTGTCGCCGAGGACCCGGGCCTGGCGGACCGCATGCTGGGCGTTGGGGGCGGTGTCGGTGCCGGGTTCGGCAGCGGTGACGTCGGGGACGGCGGCGGCGTCGCCCGCGGCCCATGCGTGGTCGACGCCGTCGACGGTCAGTTCGGCGGTGCACTTCAGCCGCCCATGCGGGGTGCGCGGCAGGTCGGTGTTGGCGATCAGGGGGTGCGGTTTGACGCCGGCCGTCCAGACCAGGGTGCGGGTCGGGAAGCGCTGGCCGTCACTGAGGACGGCGACGCGGTCGGCGCAGGACTCCAGGCGGGTCTCCAGCAGCACCTGGATGTTGCGGCGGCGCAGTTCGGTGACGGTGTAGCGGCCCAGTTCGGGGCCGACCTCGGGGAGGATCCGGTCGGTGGCCTCGACGAGGATCCATTTCATGTCCTCGGGCTGGACGTTGTGGTAGTAGCGCGCGGCATAGCGGGCCATGTCCTCCAGCTCGCCGAGGGCTTCCACGCCCGCGTAGCCGCCGCCGACGAAGACGAAGGTGAGGGCCGCGTCGCGGATCGCGGGGTCGCGGGTGGAGGAGGCGATGTCCATCTGCTCGATGACGTGGTTGCGCAGGCCGATGGCCTCCTCGACGGTCTTGAAGCCGATGCCGTGCTCGGCGAGACCGGGGATGGGCAGCGTGCGCGCGATCGAGCCGGGGGCGAGGACCAGTTCGTCGTACTCCAGGAAAGTGGCGCCTTTTCGATCCTCGGCGGTGGCGAGGGTGGCCACTTCGGCGGTGCGCTCGGCGTGTTCGACGGTCGTCACCTCGCCGATGACGACATGACACCGGTCCAGAACGCGCCGCAGGGGTACGACGACGTGACGAGGGGAAATCGAACCTGCGGCCGCTTCGGGAAGGAACGGCTGGTACGTCATGTAGGGATCGGGGGTGACGACAGTGATGTCGACCTCACCCCGGCTGAGCTCCCGCTTCAGTCTCCGCTGCAGCCGCAGGGCCGTGTACATCCCGACGTAGCCGCCGCCGACAACGAGAATGCGCGCACGTTCCTTCACCATCCCATGACGCACCCGTGACTCTTGTTTGTCCACAGCCCCGGCAATTTGTGTGACCGGCGGGCGGCTTTGCGGGGCGCCGGGCGTGCGCCCGGGGTGGGACGAAAGGGGCCAGGTCAGCAGGGGCGGGCAGGGGGGCGCGAACGCACCGAACCGGGAGGTAAACGGCCCGTACTCCGATCGGGGGGCGCACCGTGCGGAACGTCCCCCTTCTGAATTGACAGCCTCTCAACTATGTTCGTGTGTCGACGGGGTGCAGAGGTTGTGGTCGACCGGGTCGCGACGGGCGGTCCGCCCGGCCCGCGGTCCATGGATCGGTCATGGGTCGGCCGCAGTTCCGCTCACTCCGGCTTTCAGTGACGGGGAGAGTCTCCGGGGGGAGACGTCGTTAACCGGGGGAACACAGATGCATATTCAGGACACGCATTGGTCATCGGCGTCCGCTCTTGCGGCCGGTGGCGGAACGGTGAGCGCGACGGCGGGCAACGGACGCGGTGACGGGCCGCGTACGACGCCGTTGCGGGTGGACGCACAGCGCAATCTGGAGCACGTGCTGCGTGCGGCGCGCGAGGTCTTCGGCGAGCTGGGGTACGGCGCGCCGATGGAGGACGTGGCGCGGCGGGCGCGGGTCGGGGTCGGCACCGTGTACCGGCGCTTCCCGAGCAAGGACGTGCTGGTACGGCGGATAGCCGAGGAGGAGACCTCCCGGCTGACCGACCAGGCGCGGGCCGCGCTCGGCCAGGAGGACGAGCCGTGGTCGGCGCTGTCGCGCTTCCTGCGGACGTCGGTGGCGTCGGGGGCGGGGCGGTTGCTGCCGCCGCAGGTGCTGCGGGTCGGGGTGCCGGAGGAGGTCGGCGGCGGTGCCATGGCCGGCTCCGGGGCCGAGGAGGCACGGGTGCCGCAGCAGCGGACGCAGCCGGGGGCCGCGGAGTTGCGGCTGGTGCCGGAGGAGGCCCCGCTGGTCTCCGCCGACGACGACGCCGGGGCGGCGGCCCTGCTGGAGGTCGTGGGTCGGCTCGTTGACCGCGCGCGTGCGGCTGGTGAG
>NZ_JAEKKT010000242.1 GCF_019510245.1 Streptomyces sp.
TTGATGCCGAAGACGGCGAACATGACCGGGAAGACGTACATCAGCATCTTCTGCTGCTGCATGAACGGCGTCTTCACCGTGGTGTCGACGTTCTTCGTCATCAGCTGGCGCTGCGTGTAGAACTGCGACGCCGACATCAGGACGATCATGACCGCGGTGACGACCCGGACGTCCGTGAGGGAGGCGCCGAGGGCCTCCACCTTCGACGAGCCGTCCGTGAACTTCGCGGCGAGCGGTGCCCCGAAGATGTGGGCCTTACGGGCGCTGGCGAGCAGCGACTCGTTGATGACGCCGATCGTCGAGCCCGTCGCGATGCCGTTGAGCACGTGGTACAGGGCGAAGAAGAACGGAGACTGCGCCAGGATGGGAAGGCACGAGGAGAGCGGGTTGGTACCCGACTCCTTGTACAGCTTCATCATCTCTTCGGACTGGCGCTGCTTGTCGTTCTTGTAGCGCTCCTGGATCTTCTTCATCTCGGGCTGGAGCGTCTGCATGGCCCGGGTCGCCTTGATCTGCTTCACGAAGAGCGGGATCAGGCAGATGCGGATCAGGATCACCAGGGACACGATGGACAAGCCCCAGGCCCATCCCGTGTCGGGACCGAAGATCTTCCCGTACACGGAGTGGAACTGGACGATGACCCACGAGACGGGTGTCGTGATGAAGCTGAACAGGCTGGCAATCGTGTCCACTAATCATGCTCCTTGGGCATGGGACGAAGTCTCTGCGGCCGGGCTCGAAGGAAGCTCGGAGGGAGTCTTCTCCTCGGTGGCCGGTTCGGCGGCGGAGGGCCCGCCCCTGCGTGCACGCCAGGCGTCACGCAGCATTTCGTGCCACCGCGGGCGCTTGCGCGGCGGAACATGGTCCACACCGCCGAGCGACCACGGATTGCACCGCAGGATGCGCCAGGCCGTGAGTGCCGTGCCCTTGATCGCACCGTGCCGGTCGATGGCCGTGTAGCCGTAGTGGGAGCACGACGGGTAGTACTTGCATACCGGGCCCAGCAGTGGACTGATCGTCCACTGGTAGAGCTTGATCAGAGCCAGCAGCGGGTACTTCATCGCGCGCCCCCTCCCAGCAACCGCTCGATGGCGGCATCCAGGTCTCGGGCCAGCTGTGCATGGTCGGCGTCGCCCGCTCCGGGCAGCGCTCGTACGACTACCAGGCTACCGGGGGGAAACAGGGTGACTCGCTCACGCATCAGATGACGCAGTCTGCGCTTCACTGTGTTGCGCACAACCGCGCCACCCACGGCCTTGCTCACGACGAAACCCGCACGCGTCGGGGGAGCGCTCTCCCCAGGCGCGTGCGGGTCCGTGGCACCGCTTCGAAGGTGGACGACGAGGGACGGGCGGCCTGCCCGGCGCCCTCGTCGTACCGCGGTCGCGAAGTCCTCGCGCCGCCTCAGCCGGTTCTCGGTGGGCAGCACGACGTCATGACCTGATCGGGATCAGGCGGACAGGCTGGCGCGACCCTTGGCACGACGGTTCGCGAGAATCGCGCGGCCGGCACGGGTACGCATCCGCAGACGGAAGCCGTGGGTCTTCGCGCGACGACGGTTGTTCGGCTGGAAGGTGCGCTTGCTCACTCGGGGGCTCCAGAAATCAAATCGGTGGTGGCGGGTGCCGTCCTGGCTGTCACCGTGCGCCCACGAGTAGCTCGCATCACGCCCGAGTGCACCGCTTCCCGATCACCTTCAGCGATCTGTGCCCATCGGAGGCAGGCGGCAGCAGCCATCGACAACTCGACCTGGTTACGGTACGCGGGGCTACGCCATTCGGTCAAACCAGCAGTGACCGAGAGACACTATCCACAGCCTGGGGACAACAACTTGAACCGCAGCCGCCACGCTGACTACCGTGGCTGAACTCCGATTCGTTCCTTTATCCCCGCCCGACCTGATTTTCATCCCGACCCGTCCCCGAACCACACGTTCGTGGGACCTGTGAGAGAGCGTGCCCTGTGGCTGACGTACCTGCCGATCTTGCCGCAGTGTGGCCACGAGTACTGGAGCAGCTCCTCGGTGAGGGCCGCGGACAGGGTGTGGAGGCGAAGGACGAACACTGGATCAGGCGCTGCCAGCCGCTCGCGCTGGTCGCCGACACCGCTCTCCTCGCCGTACCGAACGAATTCGCGAAGAACGTACTGGAGGGCCGTCTCGCACCGATCGTCAGCGAGACCCTGAGCCGCGAGTGCGGGCGCCCCATCCGGATCGCGATCACCGTGGACGAGTCCGCCGGCGAGCCCCCGGCCCCGCCGGCGCCCCCCGTACAGAAGCAGCGCTACGACGAGCCCGAGCCCCCGTCCTCGCAGTACGGCGGAGGGTACGGCCGGCACCGCGCCGAACAGCTGCCGGACCAGGGCGGCCGCGACCAGCTGCCCACCGCCCGCCCCGCCTACCCCTCCGAGTACCAGCGCCCCGAGCCCGGTGCCTGGCCGCGCCCCGGACAGGACGAGTACAGCTGGCAGCAGCAGCGGCTGGGCTTCCCGGAGCGCGATCCCTATGCGTCGCCGCCCCAGGACGCCTACCGCTCGGACGGCTACGGGGACTCGTACGGCCAGGAGTACCGCCCGCAGCAGCCGCTGGACCGGCCGTCGTACGAGCAGCAGCGCGCGGAGTACGAACCGCCGCGCCCCGACTACGACCGGCCCGACTACGACCGCTCCGACTACGAGCGGCCCGCGCACGACCGGCCTGCTCCCCACGACCGGCCCGACTACGACCGGGACTCCGGGCGCCGTGAGCTGCCCGAGCCCCCGGGCGGGGCGGGCCAGGGGCACCGGGGCGGTCCCGGGCGGCCGGACCTGCCCAATCTCCCGAACATGGCGAGCGCCGGCGGGCCCGGGCCACTGGGCGCGAAGCCCGCGCCGGCCGGCGGCCCCGGTGAGCCGACCGCCCGCCTGAACCCCAAGTACCTCTTCGACACGTTCGTCATCGGCGCGTCCAACCGCTTCGCGCACGCGGCCGCGGTCGCCGTCGCCGAGGCGCCCGCGAAGGCGTACAACCCCCTGTTCATCTACGGGGAGTCGGGGCTCGGCAAGACGCACCTGCTGCACGCGATCGGGCACTACGCGCGGAGCCTCTACCCGGGCACGCGGGTGCGGTACGTGAGCTCGGAGGAGTTCACCAACGAGTTCATCAACTCCATCCGCGACGGCAAGGGCGACAGCTTCCGCAAGCGCTACCGCGAGATGGACATCCTGCTCGTCGACGACATCCAGTTCCTGGCGGACAAGGAGTCGACGCAGGAGGAGTTCTTCCACACGTTCAACACGCTCCACAACGCGAACAAGCAGATCGTGCTCTCCAGCGACCGGCCGCCCAAGCAGCTGGTCACGCTGGAGGACCGGCTGCGGAACCGGTTCGAGTGGGGACTGATCACCGATGTCCAGCCGCCCGAGCTGGAGACGCGGATCGCGATCCTCCGCAAGAAGGCAGTGCAGGAGCAGCTGAACGCTCCGCCGGAGGTGCTGGAGTTCATCGCCTCCCGCATCTCGCGCAACATCCGGGAGCTGGAGGGCGCGCTGATCCGGGTGACGGCGTTCGCGTCGCTCAACCGGCAGCCGGTCGATCTCGGGCTGACCGAGATCGTGCTGAAGGATCTGATCCCCGGCGGGCAGGACTCCACGCCGGAGATCAGCGCCACGGCCATCATGGCGGCGACCGCGGACTACTTCGGGCTCACCGTCGAGGACCTGTGCGGGAGCTCGCGCGGGCGCCAGCTGGTCACGGCGCGGCAGATCGCGATGTACCTGTGCCGGGAGCTGACGGATCTGTCGCTGCCGAAGATCGGGGCGCAGTTCGGGAACCGGGACCATACGACCGTGATGCATGCCGACCGGAAGATCCGGGCGCTGATGGCGGAGCGGCGGTCGATCTACAACCAGGTGACGGAGCTGACGAACCGGATCAAGAACGGGTAGCTGTAAGGCCCTCCAGGCGCCCTTGGGAGAGATCCCGGGGGCGCCTTTTGGCGTCCTGGGGCGGGCCGGGAGTGGGTCACTGCCGGCCCGGTGGGGGCTGGTCGCGCAGTTCCCGGCGCCCCCGAGGGGCGCTCAAGCAAGGTCCGCTGTTCGATTACCGGCCCGGTTACGGGCGTCCTCCACAGATTTGCCGACTTTCTTGCGTCCACACCCTGGGGACTGTGAAGTTGTCCCGAACGTCGTCCACAGGCTGAGGGGCGAAACGGCATCAGGGCAGCTCAGGTGGCTGTGGAATCGTGGACGACGGATCTCCACAGTCTGTGGACGAAGAAGTGATCCACAGACTGTGGACGAAGTTGTCCACCGGTCGCCCACAGGCTGAGGGGCTGTTGTCCCCAGCGATCCCCAGCTTCTCCACACCGCTGTCCACTGTTCGGCAACGTGACGCGCCCCCTCACTGTCTCGAGTGAAAGGCGTCACACAAAGGTGCCGGGTTGGGCTGTGGGAAAGGCGGGTAAAGCTGGGGACGGCGTTGGGGAGAAGTCCCCTGAGGCTGTGCACGGTGTGTGCAGAACTTTCTGTTCTCCACAGAGACACCTAGTTGTCCACCGGTCCCGCCCACAGGGGCAGTGGACAAAATCTCCGCCCTGAGCTGGGCAAACGAGGTTATCCACGGTATCCACAGCCCCTACTACTACTGACAACTAGAGAGAGCTCGGAATCCGTTTCGAAGAGGGCCCTGTGCACAACTCGCTCTCCGGCCTCTGACCGCGCCTCGTCACGACTTGACCCCGAGAGGCACCAGCTGTCAGTGAGGTGCGTCAGACTGGTCCCGGTGTCCTTCCCCTCTCCGAGGCCGACGACACCGGGACAGACGACGAAGACGCAGCAGGGCGAGAAGCCCCGGCAACAGCAGGAGGCGGGCTTAGGGTGAAGATCCGGGTGGAACGCGACGTACTCGCGGAGGCAGTGGCCTGGGCTGCGCGCAGCCTCCCGGCCCGTCCGCCGGCGCCGGTCCTCGCCGGCCTGCTCCTGAAGGCCGAGGACGGCCAGCTGAGCCTGTCCAGCTTCGACTACGAGGTCTCCGCGCGGGTCAGCGTCGAGACCGAGGTCGAGGAGGAGGGCACGGTCCTCGTCTCCGGCCGGCTGCTCGCCGACATCTGCCGTGCGCTCCCCAACCGGCCGGTGGAGATTTCCACAGACGGTGTACGGGCCACGGTGGTCTGTGGATCGTCCCGGTTCACACTGCACACCCTCCCGGTGGAGGAGTACCCGTCCCTGCCGCAGATGCCGAACGCGACGGGCACGGTGCCGGGCGAGGTCTTCGCCTCCGCGGTCTCCCAGGTGGCCATCGCCGCCGGGCGTGACGACACGCTGCCGGTGCTGACCGGTGTGCGGATCGAGATCGAGGGCGACACGGTCACCCTGGCCTCCACCGACCGCTACCGCTTCGCGGTCCGTGAGTTCCTGTGGAAGCCGGAGAACCCGGAGGCCTCCGCGGTCGCCCTGGTGCCCGCCAAGACGCTCCTGGACACCGCCAAGGCCCTCACGAGCGGCGACAGCGTCATCCTGGCGCTCTCCGGATCGGGCGCGGGCGAGGGACTCATCGGTTTCGAGGGCGCCGGTCGCCGTACGACCACGCGGCTGCTCGAAGGCGACCTGCCGAAGTACCGCACGCTGTTCCCGACCGAGTTCAACTCCGTCGCCGTGATCGAGACCGCCCCCTTCGTGGAGGCCGTCAAGCGCGTCGCCCTGGTCGCCGAGCGGAACACGCCGGTGCGGCTCAGCTTCGAGCAGGGCGTGCTGATCCTGGAGGCCGGTTCCAGCGACGACGCACAGGCTGTGGAAAGGGTTGACGCGCAGCTGGAGGGCGATGACATCTCGATCGCCTTCAACCCGACGTTCCTGCTGGACGGCCTGAGCGCGATCGACTCGCCGGTGGCCCAGCTGTCGTTCACGACCTCCACGAAGCCGGCGCTGCTCAGCGGCAAGCCGGCGGTGGACGCCGAGGCGGACGAGGCGTACAAGTACCTGATCATGCCGGTGCGGCTCAGCGGCTGAGTCTGTCCACAGCTGTGCACGGCGCCGGGTGCCCCCTGTGGGTACCCGGCACCGTGGCCCGGTGGGTTCCCCCAGGTGAGCGGCTATGCCCACAACTGTGCGCAAAGGGCCGGGATTAGGCTCGGACGCGGGCACGAACGTGCCTCTCCTGCCACACCGCAACCTAAGGAACCAACTGATGGAGCTCGGTCTCGTCGGCCTCGGCAAGATGGGCGGCAACATGCGCGAGCGGATCCGCCGCGCGGGCCACACCGTCGTCGGATACGACCGCAACCCGGACCTCGCCGATGTCCACAGCCTGGAAGAGCTTGTGGGCAAGCTCAACGGGCCGCGCGTGGTGTGGGTGATGGTCCCGGCCGGGGCGCCGACCCAGTCCACGATCGACGAGCTGGCCGAGCTGCTGGAGCCCGGTGACGTGGTCGTCGACGGCGGCAACTCCCGCTGGACGGACGACGAGAGGCACGCCGAGGAGCTGGCCGCCAAGGGCATCGGCTTCGTCGACTGCGGGGTCTCCGGCGGCGTCTGGGGCCTGGAGAACGGCTATGCGCTGATGTACGGCGGCGCCGCCGAGCACGTCGAGAAGGTCCGGCCGGTCTTCGACGCGCTCAAGCCCGAGGGCGACTTCGGTTCGGTGCACGCCGGCAAGGTCGGCGCGGGCCACTTCGCGAAGATGGTCCACAACGGCATCGAGTACGCGATGATGCAGGCCTACGCTGAGGGCTGGGAGCTCCTGGAGAAGGTCGACTCCGTCACGGACGTGCGCGAGGTCTTCCGCTCCTGGCAGGAGGGGACGGTCATCCGTTCCTGGCTGCTCGACCTCGCGGTGAACGCCCTCGACGAGGACGAGCACCTGGACAGGCTGAAGGGTTTTGCACAGGACTCCGGCGAGGGCCGGTGGACCGTGGAGGCCGCCATAGACAACGCGGTGCCGCTGCCCGCGATCACCGCCTCGTTGTTCGCGCGGTTCGCCTCCCGGCAGGACGACTCGCCGCAGATGAAGATGATCGCCGCGCTGCGCAACCAGTTCGGCGGCCACGCCGTAGAGGCGAAGTAGTACCGAGTACCGAGAAGCAGTACCGAGCAGAGACGAAGCAGCAGGTCACGGGGAGGTCGGCGAAACACCCATGCACGTCACGCATCTGTCGCTGGCCGACTTCCGCTCCTACGCCCGGGTCGAGGTCCCGCTCGACCCGGGCGTCACCGCCTTCGTCGGCCCCAACGGCCAGGGCAAGACCAACCTCGTCGAGGCCGTCGGCTATCTCGCCACCCTCGGCAGCCACCGGGTCGCCAACGACGCTCCCCTGGTCCGCATGGGCGCCGACCGGGCGGTCATCCGGGCCCAGGTCCGGCAGGGCGACCGGCAGCAGCTGGTCGAGCTGGAGCTCAACCCCGGCAAGGCCAACCGTGCCCGCATCAACAGGTCCTCGCAGGTCAGGCCGCGTGACGTGCTGGGGATCGTACGGACCGTGCTGTTCGCACCCGAGGATCTCGCGCTGGTGAAGGGCGATCCCGGCGAGCGGCGGCGGTTCCTGGACGAACTGGTCACGGCCCGTTCACCGCGGATGGCCGGTGTGCGGTCCGACTACGAGCGGGTGCTCAAGCAGCGCAACACCCTGTTGAAGACCGCCGCCCTCGCCCGGCGGCACGGCGGCCGCTCCATGGACCTGTCCACGCTCGACGTGTGGGACCAGCACCTGGCGCGGGCCGGCGCCGAGCTGCTCGCCCAGCGGCTCGACCTGGTCGCCGCGATCCAGCCCCTGGCGGACAAGGCGTACGAGCAGCTGGCGCCGGGCGGCGGTCCCGTCGCGCTGGAGTACAAGCCGTCGGCGCCCGGCGAGGCGCACACGCGCGAGGACCTGTACGGGCAGCTGACGGCGGCCCTGGCCGACGCCCGCAAGCAGGAGATCGAGCGGGGCGTGACGCTGGTCGGCCCGCACCGCGACGACCTGGTCCTCAAGCTGGGTCAGCTGCCCGCCAAGGGGTACGCCTCGCACGGTGAGTCCTGGTCGTACGCGCTGGCGCTGCGTCTCGCGTCGTACGACCTGCTGCGGGCCGAGGGGAACGAGCCGGTACTGGTGCTCGACGACGTGTTCGCCGAGCTGGACGCCCGGCGCCGGGAGCGGCTGGCGGAGCTGGTCGCGCCCGGCGAGCAGGTGCTGGTCACCGCCGCCGTGGACGACGACGTACCGCACGTCCTCGCCGGTACGCGGTACGCGGTGGCCGACGGGACGGTGGAGCGGGCATGAGCACCGACGGACCCGCGCCCAAGGACGAACCCTCCGGTGTCGACCTCGCGCGCGTGGCGCTCAGGGCGGCCAAGGAGGCGGCACGCGCGCGTGGCGACGCGGCGCAGCAGAAGAAGCAGGCGCGGCGCGGTGGTCTGCGCTCCGGCGCGCGCGCGGACGGCCGCGACCCCATGGCGCTGGGTTCCGCGATCAACCGGCTGATCACCGAGCGCGGCTGGGAGACACCGGCCGCGGTGGGCGGGGTGATGGGCCGCTGGCCGGAGATCGTCGGGGAGGACCTGGCCAAGCACTGTGTGCCGCAGCGGTACGACGAGGACGAGCGGGTGCTGGTCGTCCAGTGCGACTCCACGGCCTGGGCGACCCAGCTGCGCCACCTCGCGCCCGCGCTCGTCGCCCGCCTGAACGAGGACCTCGGGCACGGCACCGTACGGCTGATCAAGGTGCTCAATCCCGGCGGTCCGGCTCGCCGCTACGGCCCGCTGCGGGCCCCTGGGAGCACGGGTCCCGGGGACACCTACGGGTGACTTACGTCACGATCGCAGCCGGGTGCGGGGCCGTTCCAGGGCCGGCCCGGCTGATCGTCGTACGACCGCACGCGGTTGCGAATCGCGACCTGACGCCGGAGTAGCCAAGGGTTGACAGCCAGAAGCGCTGAGTGCCTCCGTGAGCCTCTTGGAGCCCCCATCTGCATATCGGGAGTCGGCACAGGCCGGTTCAGGGCGGCACATGCGGACTCAGGTACCGGCAAACCCCCATCACTGTCGGCGCTACCGGTAGACTGGGAGACAATCCCGCCCCGAACGTGGGGACCGTCCGGGAAAAGCTGAGCAACGCTGATCAAGGCTTACCAACGCAACATGCCGCAGCCGCTCCGGCAACCCGCCGACGAGCCCGGCTCGTGCTGTGCCAGAAAGGGCGCTTCGTGGCCGATTCCGGCAACCCCAACGAGAACATCCCGTCCACCGACGCCGGCGCGCACGGTGAGGCCGCTGGTTCTGGCGCAGCCTCCGCCTCGTACGACGCCAGTGCCATCACCGTGCTCGAAGGGCTTGACGCGGTCCGCAAGCGACCCGGCATGTACATCGGCTCGACCGGTGAGCGCGGCCTGCACCACCTGGTGCAGGAGGTTGTGGACAACTCCGTCGACGAGGCTCTGGCGGGCCACGCGGACACCATCGACGTGACGATCTTGGCCGACGGCGGCGTACGCGTCGTCGACAACGGCCGTGGCATCCCCGTCGGCATCGTGGCGTCCGAGGGCAAGCCGGCCGTCGAGGTCGTGCTCACCGTGCTGCACGCGGGCGGCAAGTTCGGCGGCGGCGGCTACGCCGTCTCCGGCGGTCTGCACGGTGTGGGTGTGTCCGTCGTGAACGCGCTGTCGACCAAGGTGTCCGTCGAGATCAGGACCGACGGCCACCGCTGGACGCAGGACTACAAGCTGGGCGTCCCCACGGCGCCGCTGGCCAAACACGAGGAGACCGGCGAGACGGGCACCTCGGTCACGTTCTGGGCCGACCCGGACATCTTCGAGACCACCGAGTACTCCTTCGAGACGCTGTCGCGGCGCTTCCAGGAGATGGCGTTCCTCAACAAGGGCCTGACGATCCGGCTCACCGACGAGCGCGAGCAGGCGAAGGCCGTGGCCGGCGCGGACGAGGCGGGTGCCGACGAGAAGGCCGAGGTCAAGACCGTCACGTACCACTACGAGGGCGGCATCGTCGACTACGTGAAGTACCTCAACTCCCGCAAGGGAGAAGCGGTGCACCCCACGATCATCGACCTGGAGGCCGAGGACAAGGACAAGAGCCTGTCCCTCGAGGTCGCCATGCAGTGGAACAGTGGCTACAGCGAGGGCGTGTACTCGTTCGCCAACATCATCCACACCCACGAGGGCGGCACCCACGAGGAGGGCTTCCGTGCGGCGCTCACCTCGCTGATCAACAAGTACGCGCGCGACAAGAAGCTGCTCCGGGAGAAGGACGACAACCTCACCGGTGACGACATCCGCGAGGGTCTGACCGCGATCATCTCGGTCAAGCTCAGCGAGCCGCAGTTCGAGGGCCAGACGAAGACCAAGCTGGGCAACACGGAGGCCAAGACCTTCGTGCAGAAGGCGGTCTACGAGCACCTGAACGACTGGCTGGACCGCAACCCGGTGGAGGCGGCGGACATCATCCGCAAGGGCATCCAGGCGGCCACCGCGCGCGTGGCGGCCCGCAAGGCCCGCGACCTCACCCGCCGCAAGGGCCTGCTGGAGAGCGCCTCGCTGCCGGGCAAGCTCTCCGACTGCCAGTCGAACGACCCCACCAAGTGCGAGATCTTCATCGTCGAGGGTGACTCCGCCGGCGGCTCGGCCAAGTCCGGCCGCAACCCGCAGTACCAGGCGATCCTCCCGATCCGCGGCAAGATCCTCAACGTCGAGAAGGCGCGGATCGACAAGATCCTGCAGAACCAGGAGATCCAGGCGCTGATCTCGGCCTTCGGCACCGGTGTGCACGAGGACTTCGACATCGAGAAGCTCCGCTATCACAAGATCATCCTGATGGCGGACGCCGACGTCGACGGCCAGCACATCAACACCCTGCTGCTGACCTTCCTGTTCCGCTTCATGCGCGACCTGGTGGAGCAGGGTCACGTGTACCTGTCCCGTCCCCCGCTCTACAAGATCAAGTGGGGCCGGGACGAGGTCGAGTACGCCTACTCCGACCGCGAGCGCGACGCCCTGCTGGAGCTGGGCCGTCAGCGCGGCAAACGGGTCAAGGAGGACTCGATCCAGCGCTTCAAGGGTCTCGGCGAGATGAACGCCGAGGAGCTGCGCGTGACCACCATGGACGTCGACCACCGGGTCCTCGGCCAGGTCACCCTCGACGACGCCGCCCAGGCCGACGACCTGTTCTCGGTCCTGATGGGCGAGGACGTCGAGGCCCGCCGCCAGTTCATCCAGCGCAACGCCAAGGACGTCCGCTTCCTCGACATCTGAGTCGGTCTCAGCTGACCGCACCAGGAAGGATCTTCACCAGCAATGGCCGACGAGAACACTCCTGTCACCCCTGAAGAGGGCGGCGACGTCGTGATGCGCATCGAGCCCGTCGGGCTCGAGACGGAGATGCAGCGTTCGTACCTCGACTACGCGATGTCCGTCATCGTGTCCCGTGCGCTGCCCGACGTCCGCGACGGTCTCAAGCCCGTCCACCGCCGCGTGCTGTACGCGATGTACGACGGCGGCTACCGCCCCGAGCGCGGCTTCTACAAGTGCGCCCGTGTCGTCGGCGACGTCATGGGCAACTACCACCCGCACGGCGACTCCTCCATCTACGACGCCCTGGTCCGCCTGGCCCAGCCGTGGTCGATGCGGATGCCGCTCGTCGACTCCAACGGCAACTTCGGCTCCCCGGGCAACGACCCGGCGGCCGCCATGCGGTACACCGAGTGCAAGATGGCGCCGCTGTCGATGGAGATGGTCCGCGACATCGACGAGGAGACCGTCGACTTCACGGACAACTACGACGGCCGCTCCCAGGAGCCGACCGTCCTGCCCGCACGGTTCCCGAACCTGCTGATCAACGGCTCCGCCGGGATCGCGGTCGGCATGGCGACCAACATCCCGCCGCACAACCTGCGCGAGGTCGCCGCCGGTGCGCAGTGGTGCCTGGAGAACCCGGAGGCCTCGCACGAGGAGCTCCTGGACGCGCTGATCGAGCGGATCAAGGGCCCCGACTTCCCGACCGGCGCCCTCGTCGTCGGCCGCAAGGGCATCGAGGAGGCGTACCGCACCGGCCGTGGCTCGATCACCATGCGCGCGGTCGTCGAGGTCGAGGAGATCCAGAACCGCCAGTGCCTGGTGGTCACGGAGCTGCCGTACCAGGTGAACCCCGACAACCTCGCGCAGAAGATCGCCGACCTGGTGAAGGACGGCAAGGTCGGCGGCATCGCGGACGTCCGGGACGAGACCTCGTCGCGGACCGGACAGCGCCTGGTCATCGTCCTCAAGCGGGACGCGGTCGCCAAGGTCGTCCTCAACAACCTGTACAAGCACACCGACCTGCAGACCAACTTCGGCGCCAACATGCTGGCCCTGGTCGACGGTGTGCCGCGCACCCTCTCCCTGGACGCGTTCATCCGGCACTGGGTGACGCACCAGATCGAGGTCATCGTCCGCCGTACGCGCTTCAGGCTGCGCAAGGCCGAGGAGCGGGCGCACATCCTGCGCGGTCTGCTGAAGGCGCTGGACGCGATCGACGAGGTCATCGCACTCATCCGGGCCAGCGACACGGTCGAGATCGCGCGCACGGGCCTGATGCAGCTCCTGGAGATCGACGAGATCCAGGCCAACGCCATCCTCGAGATGCAGCTGCGGCGGCTGGCCGCCCTGGAGCGCCAGAAGATCATCCAGGAGCACGACGAACTCCAGGCGAAGATCACCGAGTACAACGCGATCCTCGCCTCGCCGGTCCGCCAGCGCGGCATCGTCAGCGAGGAGCTGGCCGCGATCGTCGAGAAGTACGGCGACGACCGCAAGACCATGCTGGTGCCCTACGACGGTGACATGTCCATCGAGGACCTGATCGCCGAGGAGGACATCGTGGTCACCGTCTCGCGCGGTGGCTACGTGAAGCGGACCAAGACGGACGACTACCGGGCGCAGAAGCGCGGCGGCAAGGGCGTGCGCGGTACGAAGCTGAAGGAAGACGACATCGTCGACCACTTCTTCGTCTCGACGACGCACCACTGGCTGCTGTTCTTCACGAACAAGGGCCGGGTGTACCGGGCGAAGGCGTACGAGCTGCCGGACGCCGGCCGGGACGCGCGCGGTCAGCACGTGGCGAACCTGCTGGCCTTCCAGCCGGACGAGGCGATCGCCGAGATCCTCGCGATCCGCGACTACGACGCGGCGGACTACCTGGTGCTCGCCACCAAGGCCGGTCTGGTCAAGAAGACGCCTCTGAAGGATTACGATTCGCCCCGCTCCGGCGGTGTCATCGCGATCAACCTGCGGGAGCGCGAGGACGGTTCCGACGACGAACTGATCGGTGCCGAGCTGGTTTCGGCGGAGGACGATCTGCTTCTGATCAGCAAGAAGGCACAGTCGATCAGGTTCACCGCCTCCGACGACACTCTGCGACCCATGGGCCGGGCCACCTCCGGTGTCAAGGGCATGAGTTTCCGTGAGGGGGATGAACTTCTGTCGATGAATGTTGTTCGACCCGGTACGTTCGTGTTCACTGCCACCGACGGGGGGTACGCGAAGCGGACCCGTGTCGACGAGTACCGCGTCCAGGGCCGCGGCGGCCTCGGTATCAAGGCCGCCAAGATCGTGGAGGACCGCGGTTCACTGGTCGGCGCGCTGATCGTCGAGGAGAACGACGAGATCCTCGCCATCACCCTGTCCGGCGGTGTGATTCGCACGCGAGTCAGCGGGGTCAGGGAGACGGGCCGTGACACCATGGGCGTACAACTGATCAACCTGGGCAAGCGCGATGCCGTCGTCGGTATCGCACGTAACGCCGAGGCCGGCAGCGAGGCGGAGGAAGTCGACGGCGAGGACGCCGTGGACGAGACCGCCGAGGGTGTCGCGACCAGCGGCACGGACGAGGGTGAGGCGCCCTCGGCCGAGTAGGCACGAGGAGTGAGTCATCGTGAGCGGAGCCACGGGCGCCGGATCGGCCGGTACCTCGACGGGTACGGATGCGGACGGCGGCGGCCGTGGCTCCGCCGCGTCCGAGGGGAGCGGTGCGCCGCAGCAGGCGGACACGCACACGACCCAGCTGAAGGCCATCAAGGCGCCCGCCAAGGCGCCCGCGTCCGACGCACAGGGACCGCAGGGGGGATCCGTGACCGACACCCGAGGGACGGCCGCGCCGGGCGACCGGCCGGCGCCCGCCCAGCAGCAGGGGGCTTCCCCGCTGCCCGGGGAACGGCGAGCCGAGCAGCCCGCCGGGCCCTACCACCCGCCGCAGGCCTACCCGGCGGCGCAGGCCGCCCAGGCGCCCGCGGGGGGCGTACGACGGCCGCGTACGGGCGCCGCGGGGGCGCGCACCGCGCCGCGCACCCGCAAGGCCCGGCTGCGGGTCGCCAAGGCCGATCCCTGGTCGGTGATGAAGGTCAGCTTCCTGCTCTCCATCGCGCTGGGCATCTGCTCGATCGTGGCGGCGGCGGTGCTGTGGATGGTCCTGGACGCGATGGGTGTGTTCTCGACGGTCGGCGGCACGATCTCGGAGGCGACCGGTTCGAACGAGTCGAACGGCTTCGACCTCCAGGCGTTCCTGTCCCTCCCGCACGTCCTGATGTTCACGGCGATCATCGCCGTCATCGACGTCGTCCTCGCGACGGCGCTGGCGACCCTCGGCGCGTTCATCTACAACCTCTCCGCGGGCTTCGTCGGCGGCGTCGAGCTGACCTTGGCCGAGGACGAGTAACCACGGTCCAAACCTCTCCTTGCGATCCCCCGACAACCGATTTTGGGACTGCCCCGGTCGTGCGCTAATCTTCAGGAGTCAGCGCGCGGGACATACACCGCAGAGCGCGGCGGGGCTATAGCTCAGTTGGTTAGAGCGCATCCCTGATAAGGATGAGGCCACAGGTTCAAATCCTGTTAGCCCCACCAGCGAAAAGACCCCCGGATCATCGGTCCGGGGGTCTTTTGACACCAGTGGTTGACACCAACGGCGACGATCAGCCGATGAGCGGATCTTCCAGCAGCTCGGCGAGCATCGCGACGGCTTCCCGCTCACTGTCGCCCACCACGTGCGTGTACACGTCCATGGTCATGCTGATCTGGCTGTGCCGGAGGATCGCCTGAGCCACCTTGGGGTGCACCTTCAGGAAGGCGAGCAGGGTCCCGCAGGTGTGCCGGGCGAGCCGGACTGTGATGCGGCGGACCCCAGCGCGCTTCACGAGCCGCCCGAAGGTCCGGGAGAAGCCCACCGGATCGAGCATGCCGCCATGCTCGGACGAGAAGATCAGGTCTTGATCCGGCTCCTGAGCCCAGTGCTCACCGGCGATCTTCCGTTCCAGCTCTTGCAGCTCCCGCCGCTCTTCCAGGGCACGGGCGCAGAACTCCGGCATGGGGAGCACCGCCTGTGACGACTCGGTCTTGAGATCCTTGAGGACCAGACCGACGCCCTTCTCGCGCTGCACCTGCTTGACCGGCGTGAACTGCCTCCCCTCGAAATCGACGTCCTGCCAGCGCAGACCCAGCACCTCGCTACGGCGGAGACCGAGCACCAGCACGAGCACGCAGGCCGCGTAGAGACGGTGCGCACGGGCCGCGCGAAGGAACGAGACCGCCTCACGGGCGTTCCACGCCGTGCCCTTGTCTTTGCTGACCTTGGGCATGTCGACCAGGAGAGCGACGTTGCGCGTCAGCAGCTCTTCGCGGATGGCACGGTTGAGGGCGTTCCGCAGCACACGCAGCACCTCGAACCGCGTGGGCGCCGGCACCTTGTCGCGCTTCAGCGTGGCCATGAAGGCGCGGACCTGAGCAGGAGTCAGCTTGACCAGCGACTTCTTACCGAGGTGCGGCATCAGGTACAGCCTGACCTTGGATTCGTACTTGACGTACGTGTTGTGCTCGGAGTCCGGCTCAACGATGTGCTCCAGCCAGTAGGCCAGCCACTCCCCGAGCGACCAGGACCGGGACGGCACCGGGACGCCGTTACGTTCCTGGTCCTGGAGCTTGCCGAGCTTCTCGTTCGCCTCGTCCCAGGTGGCGCCATACACGGTCTTACGGACGCGGTTGCCGTCCGTGTCGGTGACGTACGCGCGGCCCATGTACCGGCCGTCCGTGCGCTTTGAGATCGTGCCGCCGCCGTTGGGGCGCCTCTTGGTCATCGGTCGCCCCGTTCGATCTGCCTGCGGATGAAGTCCCCGACCGAGTCAGCCGGGATGCGACGGCAGCCGTCGACTTTGATCGAGACCAGGCGGTGAGTACGGATCAGGTCGTAGACCTTGGTCCGGCCGACCTTGAGACTGGCCATGACCTCCGGCACGGTCAGCAACTCGGGGGCGGCGGTGGTCATGTGGCGGCTCCTTCCAGGTTGAGGAGGGCGGGTAGTTCCTCGCGGGCGGTCTCGCGGTTGAGCTGGATCTCCCGGCGGATGTTGGCGGCAAGCCAGGATTCGCCGGGGGTGTGGCCGTGGCCGGCGTAGGTCCAGTGGGCGAGGGTGAGCGTGGTTGCCTCCGTGTCGTCGGGATCAGGCAGGCCAAGGGCTTCGCGTTGCTGGGCGGCGCGGTAGTCGGCACGGGTCTGGCGGAGGGCGCCGAGGGTGGTGGAGTAGCGGCGGGATTTGGTGGAGAAGTGGCCGCGGAAGCCGAGCATGTGAGCCCAGTCGCGAAGCTTCCGGTCCGGGTAGAGGGCGTGCAGGTCGAGGCACGCGGCGATGAGCCGGGCGGGGTGGTCGGGGACGCCGAGCAGGACCAGGGCCTCTTTGTTGCCGATGCGGCGGTCGACGGTGCCGGTGGTCTCGGCGGCCTTGGTGGCGTACTTGGCGACGTAGGAGGCGACGGCCTGTTCGGTGATCTCTTCGCCGTGGCCGAAGGCGCCGATCGGCTGGACGTCGAGCTGCATGCCCCAGCGCAGCAGGCGGGCGGGCTGGTCTCCCGCGGGCGGTACGTCGACGGCGACGCGGGTGGCGGCGGCACGGATGGCGTCGGTGAGGACGTCGAGGGTGGCCCAGGCCGGCGGCGGGCTGTCGGGTCCGTCAGGACCGTCGAAGCGGATCACGGCGTGGAAGTGGACGGCGCCGCGCTTCTGGTACTCGGCGACCTTGCCGAAGGCCACCCGGGACTGTTCACGAGCCTCTTTCTGGGTGAGGCCGACGCGGCGCGCGATCTCGCGGCGGAGGTAGATCGTGAAGTACCGCCACAGGTCGGAGGCGTGGTTGTTCCACAGCACGGCGCCGGCGTAGTCGTATGTCTCGGGGTCGAGCGGTGTGCCGAGTTCGGGCGCGTCCTCACTGTGGCGGGTGCCGCAGCGGCAGGGCCGGTTGCCGGGGCGGTTGTGGACCGGGCCGAACGAGGGCGCGGTGAGGGTGGCGAAGACCCGCGGGTGATCCCGGATGGTCTCGGGGGTGCCCTTGGCGGGGTCGCCGACGAGGCCGGCGCGGATCAGGTGGTAGGTGTCGCCGGCGTAGGTCCAGGCGCAGGCGGGGCAGCGGGACGCGCGACGGTTTCCGCACGCGATCCGCAGCCGGCCGCCGGGTTCGTTGTCGGTGTCGTAGCGGTGGAGGATCTGGCCGGTGGTGCGGTCGCGGGTGACGGTGGAGCCTTGCAGGTGGATCGGGTCGGAGCAGCCGCCCGTGCGCCGGATCTGCTCTTGGACGCGGTCGAAGCCGGCGGACCCGGCCAGCCTCAGCAGATCGGTGAGGGTGGCCGGGTCCTCCAGGCCCGCCATGGTGGCGGTGTCGGTCACGTGGTCACCGGCCCTTCCGGTGAGCCGGGCCGTGGTTGTCGGTGTAGTCCTGGACGAGGGCTTTGACGTCATCGTTGCCGTTGGCGTGGTCCTCGGCTCCGCAGCCGCCGCACAGGTAGTCCGCCTGGGAACTCGTGTACTTCGTGCCGCCGCGGACGCGCAGGCCGGGGAAGTCTTCGGTCGGCCGCAGGTCGGAGGGGAGCTTGGGCATGCCGGTCACCTTCCGACCCGGATGAGCGCCGGGGCCGGGGTGGTGGTGCCGGTGCCGTGGCAGGCCGGGCAGTCGACACGGAGGATGGTGCGGGTACCGTCCGGGTTGCGGGTGCCGGTGGTGATGGCGACGAGGGGGAAGCCGTCGCAGTCGCGGCAGACGTGCAGGTTCGGGGCGTTCCGGGGCATGATGAGGCTTCCCTTTCGGGTCCGTTGGATCTGGAAGTGGGTTGAGGCGCCCGGAGCGGCGGAAGTTTGGCGACCGAGGCCGCTCCGGGGGCCGTTAGCGCTGGTTGTTGAGGTCCTTCAGCAGCGACTTGAGGACGACCGCGACCAGTGCCACCGAGACGGCGGTGATGGCGACGGCGAGGAGCATGGAGACCAGGACCGCGCCGACGACCAGGACCACGGCGCCACCGCCGGCCGCGAGGGCGAGCGCCGAGCCAGGGGTGAGCTGAACCGTCGGCCGGACCGGGGCCGCGGGGGCGACCGGAGCCGGAGCGGGCGCGGCCGGGACGACGGGCGCCGGGGCGGAGGTCTGGGGCGCGGTGGGTACCGGGGCCGGGGCGGTGTCCGGGGTGGGGTACTTCGGGGTGAACATCGGTGGATCTCCCTTCGAGGTCAGACGCAGGTGTGAGTGCGGGCGGCGAGTTCGGCGGCGGACCGGTCGAAGTGCTCGGTCGAGAAACCGCACTTGGGGGCGGTGCAGGCGGTGATGTGTTTGGTCTGGCCACGGCCGTTGTTGTACGTGGCGACCTTGACCGGGCCGATGCGGATCACGTCGTAGAAGCGGTTCGGGCGCATCGGTCAGCTCTCCTGTCGGAGGCTGTGTCCGGGGAATTCGGCCAGGATGCGGGCGGCTTCTTTTGGGTCCGGGGTGCGGTCGGCGGCTTCCTCGGCCAGCATCCGGGCCAGGGCGGGGCGGCCGGAGTCGGCCATCTCGCGGGCCGCGTCGAGGTAGTCGGACGGGCGGTCGAACGTGTGCATGGTGGAACCTCCTTGTCTGTCAGGTGAGTTGGGCGACGATGGCGCCGGCGAGGTCTTCCGGGACGCCGAGGCGGGCGCGCAGCGTGGCCGCGTCGATGTCGGCTCCGGTGCGGGCACGGTGTTCGGTGGCGACCTTGCGGGCGTGGTCGATCAGGGCTGGAGGCACGCTCACAGCGGTCTTGGGCAGCGCCGGGACGGGATGCGCTTCGGGGATCTCGGGAGCCGGTTCGGGTGCCTCGGAGCGGTCGACCTCGACCACCGGGCGGGGCATCGGTTCCTCCTCGCGGTCCGAGGCGGGTGCCGGGTCCGGGGTGTGGTCGGTGTGCTGGTGGGCGAGGAGCGTGCCGCCGAGGAAGGCCAGGGCAGGCCAGCCGGCGACGCCCAGGCGGAGCAGGGCGGGCGGATGGTTCATGTCGAGGAAGCCGGCCGTGGCGATGTTCGCGCCGAGGGATGCGACCAGGGCGACCAGGAACCAGACCCAGGCCAGCCGGGACCGCTGCGCCCGCAGCCGACGCCACGCGGCGACCAGCAGCAGGTCAACGCTGATCGGGTAGGCCCAGGCCTTCCACCCGGTCTGCCCGGCGGCTTGGGCAAGGTCGTGCAGGTGGGCGAAGGACAATGCCCCGGCGATCACGGCCTGCACCAACACGGCATCTGGACGGATCGAGGACTTCATGTCTTCACCTCCTTCAGGGCTGGTTGGCGGGGGCTTCGCCGGAGCCGAGGCAGTTCAGGCACAGGCCTGTCTGCTGGCCGACCGTGCGATGCCTACGGCCGACCCGGACCGTGCGGGAGACCTCACCCGTGCCCTTGCAGACCTGGCACGGCTCGGGCTCGGGCTCGGGGTTCTTCGTGGTGGCCATCGGTGATCTCCTTTCGGGTTTGGGCATGGCTCGGGTAGGGACCTGGCGCGAGGCGGTCGCGCCGACCGGGTAAAGCGGGGATTACTCGGTGACCGGCTCCGGGATCACCAGCGCGGGAGCCTTGACCGGCTCGCTGCGGACCACGGGCCGGAACGGGTCCAGGAACGGCAGGTCCGGGGTCAGATCAGCGAAGTCACGGCAGACGGCCGCCGCCTCGTCGGGGGTGATCTCGGGGGTGCGGATCCGGGACCAGCCACCGGAGGTGTCACCGGCCACCGCGACACCGGGACGATCCGCCCGGATCCCGGTCACTGCCGTCACCGCGTCCGGGGCGATGTCCCCCAGGCCCATCTCAGCGGTCTGCTTGTCGTTGACCCGGTGGACCACGCGGCCGGTGAGCTGGGCTCGCAGGGCGGTTGCGCCCCTGCCGAGGTCGGAGCCGAAGCGCTGCCCGCAGACCTCCAGGAAGATGCCGACCGCGCGGGCCATCTGGCCCAGCCGCACCAGTTGCATGACGGTGTGGTCGCGGGCCGCCTCGTCTTTCTTCGAGGTCACCAGGAACAGTTCGGCGATCTCGTCTATGAGGACGATCAGCGGCACCGGGCGGATGTTCTCCGGGAGCTTCCACAGTTCCGAGGCGCCGTGGAGGGCGAGCAGGTCGAAGCGCTCTTCCATCTCGCGCACGAGAGCATCGAACAGGAGGCCGGCGGACTGCGGATCCGTGGCCAGCGCCGACAGGCGCGGGGCGAAGTGGGACTGTTCCACACCGCGCTTGCAGTCGATCCCGACCAGGCCGACCGGCAGTTGAGCGAGCCCCGTGACCAGGTTGCGCTGATACATGGACTTGCCCGACAGGGTGGCGCCCAGGGTCAGGGCCATGGGGACCTTGCGGTAGTCCCGCTCGTACACCGAGCCGTCTTCGCGCAGCGCGACCGGGACGACCAGGTCACGGGGCTTGGCGGTACGGGGCATGCGGACCCGGTTGAGGACGTCGTAGCCGGTCATCCGCAGTTCGACATAGCCGGGCTTGGTGTCGGACACGGTCACCGACCGCACCCCGAAGGCGTGCCGGAGCCGCTCCGAGGACGCGGCGATGTCTGCCGGTTCCAGACCGGCCGGGAGGCGCAGGGTGACCAGGAGTCCGGTCGAGGTGCCCCGGACCCGGCGGATCTTCGGCGGGACCGGTCGCACCTCGGAGTGGGCGATGTTGCGGGTCATGAAGGCCCGCAGGCGGGACGGCTGCACCGTCAGCCCGCAGACTTCCATGGTCGAGCCGTAGGTGAAGGTGAAGCGGCCCCAGGTGACCGGCAGGCCGACCAGCGACCAGTACACGCGCGGGGCGCGGACCTTCGCGTAGCCGAGCCCGCCGGCACCGGCAGCGACGCTGCCCAGTTCCAGCCAGGGCGTGACGTCGGTCATGGTCAGGCCCCCAGCGGGGTGACCGCGACCGCGCGGAACGAGATCCCGTGGCGCTTCTCGCCGTTGAACGTGTTCTCCCAGTCGCGGGCCTTGAGGCCGGTCACGGCGACCATGGTGCCCGGCGCGAGTCCCTCCGGGAGTCCGGTCTCCGGGACGGTGACCTGGTAGAGGTTGCCCTCCCCCTCGTCCGAGACCAGCAGGCCCACGGTGGACATGCCGATGTTGGGGTTGTCCCGGTCCACGGCACGCTCACCGGTCCGCTTGTTGACCATCTTCGGTTCCGGCGCGGTCGCCACGAACACCACAGCGGTCGAAAGGTCGACCTTGAAAGACGGCATGAGCACATCCCTCGTTTCGGGAGATCGCCCGGTGCGACCTCTCTAGACATCTCCATTGGAGCGCAACCTGTATAGAGACGTCAAGGGAATCTGTATAGAGATGTTGGCCGGGCGCGATTCGGGCTACACGCACGGGGTGCGCCTGGAGCCGCACGGGTGCGAGGGTAGATACATGCCCTAGGCTGTCTAGAGAAGAGAGGAGGGCTTCCGAATGGCCACCACCGACGACGACCGTCGGCCGAAGTACCAGCGGATCGCAGACTCCCTGCGCGAGGCGATCCAGTCGGGCGAATACGGTCCCGGTGATCGGCTTCCGGGAGAGAACGAGCTGATGGCCGTGCATGGCGTGGCTCGTATGACGGCCCGTCAGGCATTGGGCGTGCTCAAGGATGAAGGCGTTGCCGAGGCCCGCAAGGGCGCCGGCGTCTTCGTCCGGTCCTTCCGACCGCTGCGGCGCCGAGGTATCCAGCGGCTTTCCGAGGAACAGTGGGGTACCGGTCGATCCATCTGGGCGGCCGACACCGAGAGCCGGACGCTCGAAGTGGACCAGGTGGCGGTGTCAGAGGAAGCGGCCCCGGAGAACATCGGGCGCGTACTTGATCTGGCCGACGAGGAGACGGTGTGCGTCCGCCGGCGGCGGTACGTCCTGGATGGGAAGCCCGTGCTGCTGGCGACCAGTTATCTCCCCACATCAGTGGTGGGAGGTTCCGCCATCACGCACGAGGATCCTGGGGCAGGTGGGATCTATGCCCGCCTTGCCGAACTCGGCTACAAGCCGGTGCACTTCCGCGAAGAGATCCGCTCGCGCATGCCCTCGAAGGATGAGGCGTCGCAGTTGGGCATCTCCTCCGGCACGCCCGTCATCCTGATCTGCCGAACCGCATTCGCGGACGAAGGGCGCCCGGTCGAGATCAACGAGATGACCTTGGACGCGGCCTCTTACATTCTGGAGTACGACTTCGACGCGTAGGCCGACGCGGATCTTGTCACAGGTTTCTCTACCTCATCAAGGGCCCGCGC
>NZ_JAEKKT010000034.1 GCF_019510245.1 Streptomyces sp.
TTACAACGGCACCGTAGGTGGCATGTCGATTTCGCCGACGTGCGAATCCCCGAGCGCACACTGAGCGAAAGGCCCTGGCGCTTATGAACACCACGGTCAGCTGCGAGCTGCACCTGCGCCTCGTTGTGTCGAGCGAGTCATCCCTGCCTGTCCCCGCAGGCCTGCGGTACGACACGGCCGACCCCTACGCCGTGCACGCCACCTTCCACACCGGAGCCGAGGAGACCGTCGAGTGGGTGTTCGCCCGCGACCTCCTCGCCGAGGGGCTGCACCGCCCCACCGGCACCGGCGACGTCCGCGTCTGGCCGTCCCGCAGTCACGGTCAGGGCGTCGTGTGCATCGCCCTGAGCTCTCCGGAAGGGGAGGCCCTGCTGGAAGCCCCGGCGCGGGCTCTGGAGTCCTTCCTGAAGCGAACGGACGCCGCCGTGCCCCCGGGCACGGAACACCGCCACTTCGATCTCGATCAGGAGCTCTCGCACATCCTGGCGGAGAGCTGAGGGTACGCCCCCTGCAAGCCGCCCGGCGCCGTCCACTCGGGGAGACGGCTCGGGCCTAGACAACCGCATACGGCAGCACCGGCGCCGCCACCGTGTTCCGTCACGGGGGCGGTGCCGGTGTGTCCGCGTTCCCGTGGAACCGCCGGGGGGCGGTGAGCGTTGTACCGCACAGTCACGAGTGGGACAGGTCCGGTGCGGGGCCGCCGTATGTCGCTACCATCGGCCACCATCGGCGGGCGCCCGCCCGACCCTCAGGCCAGGGAGCGAATCGTGCTGATCACCCACGACACCCGGCGTTCTCTCGACGCCGTGGTGGATCTGGTGAACACCGTGCCGGAGGACGACGCGGCGGCGGACGGACTGCCCGATGTCGCGGCCCTCCAGAAGTTCGTACGAAACCACGACGTCAGCGATGTGGGCGTGCTGTCGGAGTTCGATCTGTCTGCGGTGCGCAAGATCCGTGGCCGGTTCGCGGCGATCTTCGCCGCTCCGGACCCGCGGACCGCCGCCAAGTGGATCAACGAGCTGGTCGCGGCCGCGGGCACCACGCCCCGGCTCACGGACCACGACGGCCACGACTGGCATGTGCACTACTTCGCACCCGGCGCCTCGGTGGCCGACCATCTCGCCGCCGACTGCGGGATGGCGCTCGCCTTCTTCGTCGTCGCCGGGGAGCAGGAGCGCCTGCGGCGCTGCGAGGCCCCGGACTGCCGGCGCGCCTTCGTGGACCTCTCCCGCAACCGTTCGCGCCGTTACTGCGACAGCCGGACCTGCGGAAACCGCCTGCACGTCGCCGCGTACCGGGCACGCCGCAAGGAGGCGGCGGGCTGATCCCGGGGGTGCCAAGAACGGGGTGAGGGGGCGGAGGCACGGGGGCGGAGGCACGGGGGCGGGGGTGCTGCGGCGGGCGGGTCGCGGCGGGTCGAGGTCCGGAGATCGAGGACCAGTAGCCCTCGCCCGGTCGCAACCGGGGCGTCGATGCCGACGCCGGTCCCGGCGGGTGGCGCCGGGACGGGCGGGTACGGCTCACAGCCACAGCAGGTCGTGCAGCGCAGCCATGAGGAGCAGACACCCGATCACCGCTAGGAAGATCATCAGCGGTGGCTGGGAAAGGGCGAAGAGGCACCCGCGCGGCTCGTCCTTCGGCGGCGCGGCCTCGCTCTGTTTCGTGTCCAGCATCTCGCGGCGATGATGTCCCAGCGGACCCCCGCCACGCGATCAACACGCCCGGAATGGGCGGGAGTTCGCCGAATTCCGCAATGTCCGCTTCGCTTCCGCTCGTCCTCTGAGCACTTCCGCGCACGCCGCAGTCGCACTGTGTCGTTTCAATGCCTCATGCGATTGTCATATGCATGCGCCCGCAACTCGGCCGAACTGCGCCGCGGCGCGGCGGCGGCCGGGACGCGGCCAGGGACGCGTCGTGGGCCGCGTCGACGACGGCCTGCGCGGCGCTGCCGCAGCGGCTCGCCTCGATCACGTCGACGCCCGGGAAGTGCCCGCAACCCGACCGAACTGCGCCGCGGCGCGGCGGCGGCCGGGACGCGTCATATCCCGTGCTTCTTGAGGATGGCCTCGATGTCGCTGAAGTCGTCACCCGAGCCGGTGCCGCGGGGCGCCGCCGCGGGCCCGGTCGCCGGACGGGTGGCCGGACTCAGGGACGGTGCCGCGGCGGCGGGGGCTACGGCGTCGCGCTCTGCGCCCCGGGAGGCCGCCCTGCGCTCGGCACGGGTGCCACCGCGCCGGCGCTCCACGGCGCGGGTGCCGGCGAACAGGGCCCAGGCCGCGCCCAGCACGCCGAAGCCCGCCCAGGCGGTGGGGCTGAACGCGGTGTCGGCGAGCCAGCCGACCACGCCGGTCATCACCAGACCGATGGGGACGAGGGAGTAGGCGGCGATGCGGGCCGCCGCCAGGTATCGCTTGCGGTAGGCGGTGACCACGGCGATGCCCAGGCCTGCCGCGGACACGGCGGAACAGACTGTCTCGGCGATCATCCGGTCCTCCTGCGGGCTGGGTCGGGCGGGCGGAGTGCGGGCGCTGCTTCGCCCCTTCCATCGTGCACCGCCCGGCCCGTGCGATCCATGTCCGGGCCCGACAATCAGGGGCATCTCGGGGTCCTCTCCGGGTCACCTCCACCCCAGGGACGAGCCAGGGCCACACCCCCACTCCGGCACCCCGGCCGATGCCGGTTCCGGCGGTCGGCCGCCGCCCGCCCCCTGCCGGCCGGCCCGCCGCCTCGATTGGGTCCACGGAGCGTGGCCTGGAAGACTGGTCGGCATGAACGACTCCCCCGCGCGCGCCGACGCCCCGGTCCTCGACGTCTGGTGTGAACTGCAGTGTCCCGACTGCCGCAGCGCCCTGGACGACCTCCGTGCCCTGCGTGCCCGGTACGGTGACCGGCTGGAGTTGCGGCTGCGGCACTTCCCGCTGGAGAAGCACAAGCACGCCTTCGCCGCCGCGCAGGCCGCCGAGGAGGCCCTGGAGCAGGGCAAGGGCTGGGAGTACGTCGAGGCGGTCCTCGGCCGGGTCGAGGAGCTGGACCGCGGGGGCGAGCCGTTCCTGGTCGAGGTGGCCCGCGAACTGGGCCTGGACGCCGAGGAGTTCGACACCGCGCTGGTCGACGGCCGGCACATCCTGATCGTGGACGCCGACCAGGCCGAGGGCAAGGCCATCGGCGTGACCGGCACCCCGACGTACGTCATCGGCGGCGAACGCCTCGACGGCGGCAAGAGCCAGGAGGGCCTGCGCGAGCGCGTGGCGGAGATCGCCGACCGGCTGCTGGCCGAGCAGGAGTGACCCGGCAGCAGTGCCTGCCGCAGTGACCGGCCGGCGGTGACCGGACTTCAGATCAGGTTCTTGTGGAGAATGCAGGAGACCGTCTCGTACCCCAGCGACGCGTAGAGGCGTTCGGCCGGAGTGTTGCCGGCGAACACGGTGAGGCCGAGGACGGGTCGGCCGGCGGCGATCGTCTGGCTCTCCGCCAGCAGCATGAGGGTGCGGCCGTGACCCCGGCCGCGGTGCGCGGCGTCGGCCTCGACGTCGAACACAAAGGCGCGGTCCTCCCTGAGGGCCAGCCACAGGGTGCCGACGCGTGTCCCCTGGTGTTCGAGGATGCTGAACCGCATGTCCTCGGTGGCCGGCCCCCGCGGCAGCAGCCGCTCGTGGTCGCGCCGCGTCTTCTCGTGCGCCTCGGCTTCGGGCATGCCCCGCTCGATCCACATGCGTGCGTGCGCCTCGGACTCGTGAGCGAGCCACTCCTCGAACTCCGCGTCGGTCATGGCACGGCCGAGGCTGCCGGCCGGCAGCGCGGGCGGGGTGTCGCCGAGGCGCTTCTCCATCCTGCGGTTGCGCGGCACGTAGCCGAGCGCGGTGACCAGCCGGAGGGCCGGCTCCGCGGCGGCCGGGACACCCACCTCGATCTGCCGGCAGCCCCAGCCCCGCGCCACCTCCTCCGCGGCGAGCGCGGCCACGGTGCCGCGGCCCCGGCGGCGGTCGGGCTCCTCGATGCGCAGGTCGACGATCCGGGCCACGTGGGCGCCGAGACTCGGCGAGGTGCCGAGGTGGAGGGTCCCGACGGGCCTGCCGTTCACGCACACCTGGAAGTGGCGGGACGGTGCCCCGTCGGCGCCGTGCTGGAGCGGCTCGGTCGGCCGCAGGGTCGTGGTCATCAGCCGTGTTCTACCCGCCCGGGACGCTGACGTCAGCCCGACAGGGCCCTGGCCGCCGGAGACCCTCCGGGAGCGCGTCAGGGATCCAGGTCGTCGCCCGACCGCTCGTCGAAGACGCGCATCGCCTTGGCGGTCACCGGGCCGGGGGCACCGGGGAGTTCACGGCCGTCGACGCGGTGCACGGCCTGGACGTCGCGCAGGGTGGAGGTGAGGAAGATCTCGTCGGCCCGCTCCAGGACGTCCAGCGGCAGGTCCGTCTCGCGGGCGCCGGTCCACTCGACGGTCAGGGCGCGGGTGATGCCGGCCAGGCAGCCGGACGCGACCGGCGGGGTGTGGATCTCGCCGTCGAGGACGACGAAGACGTTGGAGCCGGTGCCCTCGCAGAGCTGCCCGACGGTGTTGGCGAACAGGGCCTCGGAGGCGTCGTGTTGGTGGGCGCGGGCCAGGGCGACGACGTTCTCGGCGTACGAGGTGGTCTTCAGACCCGTGAGCGCGCCGCGCTCGTTGCGGGTCCAGGGGACCGTGATCACGGCGGTGGAGTCGGCGCGGCGGCCGGTCTCCCCGAGGGCCACCACGAGGGTGGGGCCGCGGTCGCCGCGGTCGGAGCCGAGGGGGCCGTGGCCGCCGGTGTAGGTGATGCGCAGCCGGCCCAGCGGCATCGGGTTGGCCGCCAGGACCGCCTCGCAGGCCCGGCGGACCTCGTCGCGGTCGGGGTCGGGCAGGCCGAGGCCCCGGGCCGAGCGGGTCAGCCGCTCGAGGTGGCGGGTGAGCGCGAAGGGCCGGCCCTCCGTCGCCTTCACCGTCTCGAAGATGCCGTCCCCCACGGTCAGCCCGTGGTCGAAGACGGAGACACGCGCGGACTCGACGTCCTGCAACCCGCCGTCCAGCCAGATCTTCACAGCTCTCTACCTCTACAAGTCAGCGCCCGATGCGTCGGATGCACGAGACGCACCGGATGCGGCGGACCGGCCCGGGGTCCGAAGGCCGCCGCCGGGCCGGTTCAGCACCCGGGACCGTCTTCGTTCACGTCGTACGTACCCGACGCTACCGCGAGCAGCCGGGCGGCCTTCAGCTCGGTCTCCCGCCATTCGCCCTCCGGATCGGAACCCCATGTGATCCCGGCGCCGGTGCCGAACCGGAGCGTGTCACCGTCGCCGGACCGGTCGATCCAGAAGGTGCGGATGCCCACGGCCAGCTCGCCCACGCCCCGGTCCGCGTCCACCCAGCCGATGCCGCCGCAGTACGGACCGCGCGGCGCCGTCTCCAGGGCCTCGATGATCCGCAGGGCGCTCGACTTCGGCGCGCCGGTGACCGAGCCCGGCGGGAAGGCCGCGGCGAGCAGGTCGGGCCAGCCCGCGCCGGCACGCAGCTCGCCGCGGACGGTGGAGACGAGATGGACCAGCCCCGGGTGCTTCTCCACGGCGCACAGGTCGGGGACGGTCACACTGCCGGTGGCGCAGACCCGCCCGATGTCGTTGCGGACCAGGTCCACGATCATCACGTTCTCGGCGTAGTCCTTCTCCAGGAGATCCGCCTCGGTGCGGCCGGTGCCCTTGATCGGCCCGCTCTCCACGGTCCGCCCCGTCCGGCGCAGGAACAGTTCGGGCGAGGCGGTGGCTATCTCCACCCCGTGCTCCGGGAGGCGAATCGTTCCGGCGTACGGCGCCGGGTTGCCGCGGGCCAGCAGCGCGGTCAGGGCGTCCACGTCGGCGTCCGCGGGGACCGGCGCGGAGAGCACGCGGCAGAGGTTGGCCTGGTAGACCTCGCCGGCCGCGATGTGCGTGCGGATCCGCCGCACCGCCGCCGTGTACGCGGCGCGGTCGAGGGACGACGTCCAGTCGCCGGCCGCCGGGCCCCGCCACTGTCCCGGCACCGGCGCCGGCACCGGCTCCTCCCGTAGGTCGCCGAAGCGGGCACAGGTCAGCCGGCCCTCGAAATCCGCGCAGACGGCCCAGAAACCGGAGGAGTCGAGGGCCGCGGGATCGCTGGTCACGTCGAGGAGGCCGGTGGCGACGCGGTCACCGAACCGGGCGAGAGGAGGGTGATGAGGAGGACGATGGAGCACGTCGTCGAGTCTATGGCGGGTGTCCTCGGGGTGACCCGGGCATGTCGTCAAGGGCGCCCTGACCACGTCGTCCGTCCGGACCGGCGCAGCACGCTGCGCAAACGCGTTTTTGTGCTGGCCCGGGAATCCGCTAGAGTTCAACACGTCGCCGGGACGCGAGAGCGGACCGAAACGACAGGCGGACGTAGCTCAGTTGGTAGAGCGCAACCTTGCCAAGGTTGAGGTCGCGAGTTCGAGCCTCGTCGTCCGCTCGAAGGAACTAGGGGTCTTCCCGATCCCCTACACTCCTGGTGGAGTGGCCGAGAGGCGAGGCAACGGCCTGCAAAGCCGTCTACACGGGTTCAAATCCCGTCTCCACCTCCAAGGACGATTAGCTCAGCGGGAGAGCGCTTCCCTGACACGGAAGAGGTCACTGGTTCAA
>NZ_JAEKKT010000511.1 GCF_019510245.1 Streptomyces sp.
GGCGGCGGACGGGCTCCCGGGGCTGGAGGGTGCGGTGGAGATCGTGCTGGTGGTGGAGGGGGCGGCTCGGGAGGTGGAGTCCGTGCCGGGGGTCCGGGTGGAGTCGGCGGCGGGGAGCGGCGACGATCGGATGGTGGAGCTGGTGGCGGAGGCGGGTGAGCGCCCGGTGCTGGTGGTCACCGCGGATCGTGAACTTCGGCGCAGGGTCGGGGAGTTGGGGGCGGAGGTGGCGGGGCCGCGGACGGTTCGCCCCTGAGCGCCTTCCGATGTGCCGCGCTGTGTGGTCTGGCGGCTGCGGGTTCGTCGTGGCTGGTCGCGCAGCCGACAACGCACCCCTACCGCCGTTTCACATACAGCACCGCCCCATCCACCGTCCCCACCTCCTCGTACCCCGCCGCCAGCAACCGCCGGAGGCCCCGCACCCGTTCCGGCGCGTACGGCTTGCCGCGGGAGTCGTCCACCACCAGGGCCGCCGAGACCGCCTCCCGCCGGAACACCGTCCACGTACCCCGCACGGCATACCGCTCCCCCACCCGCCCGCCGTCCCGGCCCCCGCTGTAGTTCGTGAGGAGACCCGCCGTCAGATAGCGGGTGGCCGGGGCCCGGTCCGCCAGCCAGTACGTCTCCGGGTGCATCCCCCAGATCAGGACCGGATCGTCCGGCGGCGTCCGGGACGACACCGCCTGTGCGACACGGCGTGCGTGGTCGAGGTCGGTGCGAGGGGCCAGCACACCCCACGTCAGGAACAGCGCGCACGCGCAGGCCGAGGTGAGCAGCGCCGTGATCGTGCGGTCGTACGGCAGCGCGCGCAGCGCCCCCGTGGCCAGGAGCGCGGCCGGCGGGAGGAGTTGGAGGTAGTAGTGGCCGAAGAAGTGGAGGCCGAGCAGCACCGCTGCCGCCGACGCGAGCAGCCACAGCCACAGATCGGCGGTCGGTGCGCGCCGGGCCCGTACGACAGGAGCGATCAGGCCCGCGCAGGCCACCGCCACGATCCCGGTGTTGACCAAACCCCTTGCCAGTACGTGGAGTTCGGAGCCGGTCAGCGTCGCGTACGCTCCCGAACCCGTCACCGTCTAGAACAGGAGGCCCGCCGGGTCCGTCGCCAGCGCCGCGCACAGCACCGGCGCCAACGCCCCCGCCATGAGCCACCGCACACCCCGACGCCCCGCGCCCGAGGCGACGTACAGCCAGAGGACCGGCAGCAGCACCGCCCCGCCCGTCTGCTTCGTGAGGAACGCGCACGCGACCGCCGTTCCCGCCGCGCCCCAGCGCCGCCGGTCCGCGCACCACATCGCGGCGGCCGTGCAGGGCAGGAGGAACACCTCGAAGGTCGCGGCCTGCGCGTCCTCGGGGTTCAGGCCGACGGAGATCAGCAGATACAGCGCTCCGGCGGTACGGCCGGACGTGTCGCCCCAGCGGCGGCGGGCCAGGGAGGCCAGCAGGGCGGCGGTGAGGAGTTGGGCCAGGACCGCCAGGACCCGCACCCCGGCCAGCGTGCCGGAGCCCGTCACCGCGAACGCGGCCTCGTAGAGCCACGGCACGAAGGGCGGCTTGCGGTCGACGACCGTCTCGTAGAGCTGCCCGCCCTGCGCCAACAGCCGTGCCTGCACGGCGAGATAGCCCTCGTCCGGGTTCCAGAGGGGGCGCGTGAAGGACGGGACTCGCGTCGCGCAGGCC
>NZ_JAEKKT010000243.1 GCF_019510245.1 Streptomyces sp.
TCATCGAGCACTTCGCGGTACTTCCGCAGCGACTGCTTGAGGATCTCTTTGCGGTGTGCCACAAAGAGCAGCCGCGGGTACTGCTTGTTGCCCCACTGCTTATGTAGAGAGCGGTAGTCAAGGGCGGCCATGACCGTCTTGCCCGTGCCGGTCGCTGCGACCAGCAGATTGTGGTGGTGACCGCGGACCTCACGCTCGACGCGGAGCCGTTCCAACATGTCGGCCTGGTGCGGGTACGGCCGAACCTCAAGGCCCGAGAGGCTGATCTTGGAGTCCTGGTTGGACATCGAACCACCCGCGACCCCCAGAGCTTCGTCCAATTTGCGGGCGTCGCGATCCGGGTCATAAGCCTCAAAGGCGATGTCATTCCAGTACGAATCGAAGCTGGCCTCGAACTTGGTCAACACGGCGGGTGTGGCGACGGACGACAGACGGACGTTCCACTCCAAGCCGTCAAGAAGTGCGGCCTTGGAGAGGTTGGAACTGCCTACGTACGCGGTGTCGAAGCCGCTGTTGCGGCGGAACAGCCAAGCTTTAGCGTGCAGGCGCGTCGAGCGAGTCTCATAGTTGACCTTCACTTCCGCGCCGAAGTCACGGACGAGACGATCGAGGGCGTGCCGGTCGGTCGCGCCCATGTACGTCGTGGTGATGACGCGGATAGGCACGCCACGCTGGGCAGCCTCGCGGAGGGAGCTCTCCAGAACACGAATTCCGTACCACTTCACGAACGCGCACAGCAGGTCAATGCGGTCTGCCGTGGCCAACTCGGCGCGCAGTTCGCTGCCGAGGCTCGGGTCCTCGGGGGAGTTGGTGATGAGCGCGGTTTCGGACAGTGGCGTAAGCGGTCGTAGCGCGTAGACGCCTGGGGCTTCCCTCTCGGCGAGAGCCAGGAGCTGACGGGGGCCATCAGCGACTAGCTCGACGGCATCACTGGCTTCGAGCTCGGCAGAGTTGGAGGCAAGGGATTCGATGATCTGGTTGGCTACGGCAACGCGTTTGTCATGCGGCAACTGGCTGAGTCGTCGTCCTATTGCCCTGCTGAGGTGTCGGGCGAGTACATGGGGTGACGATTCCTCGCTGACCTCGTCGTCGATGGCCCTCCAACCAGCAGCACTCAGCTGCTCCATCTGCTCTTGCATGCGCCGGGTGACGAGTTCCTCGTAAACACCCGCGACAGGCTGAGACAGGTCCCCCGGCTGAGCCACGCTGATTCCCCAATCCCTCATGCACAGCAATGGCTCTGTTGTAGCAGGTGCCGCTGACAGTCCCGAGGGAAGACTTCGGCTTCTCTGAAGTTGCCGTAGGGCCGCCCGCCTCCCCGCCAGTGTCGTGCCTCCGCGCCCCGCCTCAAGGGCGCCCCCGCTCCGCTGCGCTCCGCGTCCGCGTCGGCTGCGCCGATGGCCCTGCGGGCCACCCTTGACCCGGGCCGCTCCAGCACGGGGGAGAAGCGAGCGGGCGGCCCTGGGAAAGTGGGCGGCTTGCCGGGGTGTGCCTCGGGTGGGCTGCGATTGTGGCCGGGGTTTGGGGCGCGTCTGGTGGGTGGGGGCACGCCGGGCGGGGTGGCGGCTGTGGGTTGTTTGGAGAGGGGACTCACCGGTGGGGTGGCACCCGGTGCCGGAGTACCTTGAGGGCGGCGGCGCGGACGGGCTACGGCGCGCCCAGGTCATGGTGGTTGCCTGGGCGGCGCCGGCCGTATCGGGGTGTCAGGCGGTGCTGCCGGTGAGGGCGACGCTCTGGGGGGTGCCGGGGTAGCCGACGACCTGTTCGGTGGCGTCCCACTTGCCGTTGGAGTGGCGCAGGGTGTGCTTGATCTTCCCGTCGGGGGTGACGACGGCGGTCTGGAATTCTCCGGACACCGCGGCCGCGCCGACGCTGATCATGGTGTCCGCGCCGAGCCTGCTGCTGAGACTCCCGAAGGCGCTCCAGCTGCCGTCCGCCGCGCGGATACCGTGTTTGACGCCGCCGGTGGTGTTGGTGAGGACGACCTGGAGATCGCCGCCGGTGCCGGCGAAGGCCATTCCGCTGACCGGGCCGACGTTGGTGGCTGCCTTGTTGATCTGGCCCCACTTGGACCAGGTGCCGTCGGAGTGCCGGATGGCGTGGTAGGCCTCTGTGCCGGAGACGACACCGATCTGGGTGTCTCCGCCCGTGGTCTGACCGGTGGTGACCTGGGTGATGTCGTCGAGTGCGCCGAGCAGGTTGGTGACGTCCCCCCACTTGGACCACTTCTCGTCCGCGTCCTGGGTGGCGTGGTAGACCTTGCCGCCCGCGAGCCCGATCAGCGCCAGTCCCGGACCGGTGGAGGTGACGGCGATCTTGGTGAACGCGGGCTTGGCGCCGAGTTCGCCGGTCAGGTCGCGGAAGGCGGCCCAGCCGCCGGTCGGGCGTCGGTTGGCCTCATAGACGTGGCCGTCGCCGCCGACAGCGAAGACGTAGTTCTTCCCCTTGATCGCCGCGTCGGCCGCGTACGCGATGTCGGTGATGGTCCCGGCGACCTTCTGCACATCGCCGAAGCCCGTCCAGTCGCCGTTGCTGTTCCGCATGCTGTGGTACAGGCCGGTGCTGGTCTTGGCGAGCATCTGGGTGTTCCAGACGCTCAGCGTGGAGGCGGTGTTCTCGGTGATCCAGGACCGGATGTCGTCGACCCGGCTGGCCCGCGCCCCCGTCCGGGTCTCTGCGGGGTCGGTGCCCAGGCAACCGCCCTGCCAGGAGTTGGTGACGATCGCGGCCAGCTCGGGGCGGCCGTTCTCCTCCCGGAAGACGGGGGCACCGGTGTCGCCCTTGCAGACAGGGGTTCCGTCGATGTCCAGGGTCGTCGCTTCGACGGTCCTGCCGGTGAAGGCGGCGGAGTGCAGGGTGTCGGGCACCCAGGTGTCCTTGGTCCGCCCGTACCCTGCCCCCTTGAACGCCTCGCCCGTTTCCGGTGCGCTGGTGGCCGGGTGCAGGAACGACAGGCCGTAGACCGGGGCGGAGAGTTTGGCCAGGACCAGGTCGCGGTCCGTCCGCGGGATGAGCTGGGTGATGTCGCGGACCTCACCGGTGGCGGTGGTGAGGTCGGTGCGGCCGATCGTCGCAGTCGACTTCAGCTTCGGCGCTCCGGCCGGCAGGGAGGTGGCCTGGTCCGGGTCGTCGGCAAAGCAGCTCGAGGCGGTGATCATCCACTGGTTGTTGATGAGAGTGCCCGAACAGGCTCGTGCACCGTCACCGACGTCGATCTTGGCAGTGAAGTTGGAGGCTCCGCTTGCGGCAGCGTCACCGTCCAGGGCCTGCGCGGTGGTCCCGATGAGGCCTCCGGTGGCCGAGGTCGCTGCGGTGAGCAGTGCTGCAGCCCACGCGGTGCGCGAACGCTTGCCAGACATATCTGTTCCTCATGAGTCTTCGGTGGTCGGCGAACTGACGTGCGTCAGGTGGATTGGTGCCGTAGGCCGGCGGGTGGTACCTGCCGTCGGCCCTCCGGGTGGGGAGGCGCTGGGAGGGGGAGGGGGCCTCCGGGCTGACGTCGCGGGTGGTCAGCCGGTGACGCGGATCTCGACCAGGGCCGAGCGCAGGCCGGTGTCGCCGGATTCACCGACCGGGGTCAGTTCGTCCGCCGGGGCGTTGACGACGGTGTCCTTGCCCTGCGCGGTCAGCGTGGCCCTCACCGGGTGGTCCTGGGTCCAGATATTGAAGGTGTCGGGCAACTCAAGGGTCAGATAACCGGACTTGGCGTTTGCCTTGAAGCAGTAGACGCCCGTGCGCGACTCGATCGCGATGTTCGAGGCGTCGACGCAGTCGTTGAGGGCGGTCACATCGGTGAGCCAGATGTGCCCGTCACCGCGCTTGAGGGTGATACCGCGCTCCTGCTGCAGCTTGGCGGCGCCGGGGTAGTTGAAGTCCTCGACTGCGACCGGCATGCCGTCGCCGGCCGTTGCGACCTGCTCGGTCGCAGGCGCGGTCTGCGGGAGGGCGAGCGCGGTGGCGCCAAGGCCCAGCACGAGGGCGGCTGTCAGACCACCCAGAAGGTACTTGCGGGCACGGGGCGTCGACATGGATTCCTCACAGGTGACTGACATGTGGATCAAATGCGACCGCAAGGTAATCATGTCGCATCGCTTAAGTAAAGTTGATGTAATGTTCAGGCCGCGCGCTTCGCGATGCCGCTGACTGCGCGGCCTTCAGCGCGCCGACGACATGTCAGCCCTCGTAGGTACACCGGGACTTCACCGCCGCATACGGGCCGCTCGCGAAAATGGACATACCGTAGCTCAATGCCCCGTTTTCGGATGAGTCCAGACTGGCGGTGATTGATCACTGAAGGATAGTCAATTGGAAAAACCCCTGCCTTCCAGTCGTACGGGGCGAATACATTCATTGCGGCGAAGAGTTTCCCCGAAGGGGCTCGTTCCTCGCGCCGCCTGTGCCGGTGTGCTGTCTGTCACGCTGACAGCAACGCTCCTGGGTGCGGCCCCGGCCACCGCGGCGGACGAAGCCCAACCAGGTGTGAACCGCGGCTTGGCCGTGGGCTACTGGCTCGGGGGAGGCACGGGCATCAAGGAGGCAGCCGAGAAGGCGCTCCTGGGCTCGGACGACGACATCCGCCAGTTCCTTTCGGACGCGCCCGCCATCCAGCAGATCGACGACCGGGTAGATGTCTCCCGTGTGGTGAATGCCGGCGGCCCGGCGGTACGGGAGGCCGCGAAGCGGGCGCTTGCGGGAACCCCCGCCGACGTCGAGGCCTTCTTGGACAGCGGCTGGAAGGCCCCGCAGGAGCAGGACCAGCGGGTGGAGGCCAGCCGGGTCGTGAACTTCGGCGGCCCCGGTGTACAGGACGCGGGCAAGAAGGCGCTGCTGGGCACAGCCGCGGACGTCAAGCAGTTCCTGCAGGTCGGTCAGTTCAAGGCGCAGGAGACCGACGACCGGGTCGAGGTCAGCAAGCTGTACAACTTCGGCGGACCCAATGTGAAGGCGGCCGCCAAGCTCGCACTGCGGGGTACCCCGGACGACATCGTCGAGTTCCTTGAGGTCGGGCAGTTCGTCGCGCGCAACCGTGACCAGGAATACGCCACGGTCGCGCAGTTGACCGAGCAGGCGGAGAAGGCCGGCAAGCAGGCCGAGGAAGCGACCGAAAAGGCCGAGGAGGCGTCCGGCAAGGCCATCGCGGCCGCTGCGCTCGCGCTGGAGGCCGCGCAGAAGGCGGCCAAGGAGACCGAGGCGGCGAAGGACGACGCGAATCGTGCGTCGGTGAACGCAATGCAGGCTGCGGATGCGGCCCGCGCGGCGGCCGAGGCCTCGCAGCAGGCGATCGGTGCGGCGAACGCGGCCAACGCCTCAGCGCGTCGGGCCTCGTTGGCTGCGGCGCAGACCGCGAGCGCGGCTGCAGCGGCGGCCGAGGCGGCGGGCCGGGCCTCGAACGCGGCGTATGCCGCGAGCAAGGACAGGGACAAGGCGCAGGCGGCCCGGGACCGGGCGGCCGACGCTCGTAAGGCGGGCGAACTGGCGAAGAAGTCGGCCCGCGCCGCCGAGCAGGCCGGCAAGGCGTCGCTGGCCGCCGCGGACGCGGCAGCCGCTTCACGCAGTGCGACCGGCAACGCCAACAAGGCCGCGGCCGCGGCCGATCAGGCGGCTGACTACGCGGAGGCCGCCGGGGGTTCCTCGGCCGAGGCGCGCGCCGCAGCCGCGGAGACCCGCCGCCACGCAGCCGAGGCCGACCGCGCCGCCGGTGCCGCCGAGGCGCTGGCCCGCAAGTCGGCCGCCGCTGCCAACGAGGCACGGGATGCTGCCAATTCGGCCGCCACGCACGCCGAGAATGCCGCGGACGCCGCCGACGACGCCGCCCAGCATGCCGGAGAGGCAGCGGATCAGGCGGCGGTGGCCGCCAAGCAGGCCGCAGCGGCCAAGGTCGCGGCGGACACCGCCACCGCGGCGGTCGCCACCGCGCAGAAGACTTTCGACATCGCCCGGGAGACCGAGGCCGAAGACCTCAGGACACGCACCGATGCGGGCGTCGAGGCCGCAATGACGCGGAAGGCCACGGCAGACACCTTCACCGTGGGGGTCTCCAAGACGGTGGTGGAGGGCCAGTCGATCGTCGACGACACCAAGGCCCTGGCCGCCGATGCCGGCAAGCCCGACGCCGATGAGGCGGCGATCGCCGTCAGGGGGCGTGCCGTAGCGCTGCGGGCGTTGCAGTACTTCGGCTCCTGGCGCAGGGACGCGGCCGCCCAGGCCCTGTCCGGCACCGACGCCGACGTGATCGCGTACCTGAAGACGGGCTGGGACAAGGCTGTCGCGGACGAGACACGCCAGCAGGTCTCCGACCTCGCCTCGGACAGTCCCTACGCGGCGGTGCGCGCCGCCGCGACCGAGGCACTCAACGGCGGCGCCCAGCAGATTCTCGACTTCTACACGAGCGGTCAGCACCAAGTCGCCAACGCCGACTACCGCGTCGCGGTCTCCAAGCTCTTCAACGACGGTGGCCCGGGCGTCAAGGAAGCAGCCAAGAAGGCGCTGGAGGACGGCAGCACCCAGGCGCTGCTCGGCTTCCTCGACAACGGCCAGTACGCGGCCCGCCAGACCGACGAAAGGGTGACGGCGAGCAAGCTGTACAACGACGGCGGTCCCGAGGTGAAGTCCGCCGCGAAGGTCGCTCTGGCCGGGCCCGCGGACGAGGCCCACGCGTTCGTCGCAGCCGGGCAGTACATGGCCGACCGCAAGGACCAGCTCGCCGACAACCACATCGCCCAGGTCGAACGGCTCATCGCCGAAGGCCGGCAGATCGCGGCCGAGGCCCGCAGGAACAGCCACCTCGCCGCACAGGCCGCTTTCGAGGCCAAGGGCGCCGCAGCAGACGCCGAGAAGGCGAAGAGCGACGCGGCACAGAGCGCCACGGAGGCCGCGGGCTACGCGGCCGACGCCGACAAGGCCGCCGACCGGGCCGAGACCAGCGCCACCAAGGCCAAGGCCTCCGCCACCACCGCACGCGCCGCCGCCACCCGCGCCGACCAGGACGCCACCGCCGCCGAGGAATCCGCCGCCCAGGCGGAGTTCTCCGCCGACTACGCGCAGACCTCGGCATACGAGGCGAAGGAGGCGAGCGACCGGGCACACACCGATGCGATCGCTGCGGGCAAGAGCGCGGCGGAGGCGGCCAAGGACGCTTCCGCCGCATGGCAGGACGTGGTGACCAAGCGCGAGGCGGAGGAGGCCGAGGCGCGCCGCCTCGCTGCGGAACGGCGCAAGAAGGAGCGGGAAAGCAAACCCAAGTGCTACATCCCGGTCAACCGCGACAACCTCCCGCCGTGCGCTCTGGCGGGCCAGGAACTTGTGTTCCCCACGATCGACCCGACGATGAAGGAGATCGCCTGGGAGATCCTGGGTCTCAACGACGCCAAGAAGTGCGTCGAGAACCCGAAGCTGGGGCAGTGCACCCTGGCGGCGATGAGCTTCCTTCCCGTCGGCAAGCTCAAGCTCCTCAAGAAGACCGCCGAGGGTGTCGAGGGCGCGATCGACAGCAGCCGGGCCGCACGCATGGCCCAGAAGTGCGCAGAGTGCTTCCTTGCCGGCACCAAGGTCCTCTTGGCCGACGGTTCGACCAAGAACATCGAGTCCATCCAGGTCGGCGACGAAGTACTGGCCACAGACCCCGTCACACGGCAATCAGGACCGCGCAAGGTCACCGACCTGATCGTCACCGAGGACGACAAGTACTTCACCGAGCTCCTGCTCGCGACGCCCCACGGCGAAGAGAGACTGACGGCCACCGAAGAACACCCCTTCTGGTCCGAGTCCGCGAGCGAGTGGATCGAGGCGGCCGACCTCAAGGTCGGCATGACGCTGCGCACGGACGACGGCGACACCGTCACCGTCCGTGCCACACGGTTCTTCTACCAGCACGCACGCACCTACAACTTCACCGTCGAAGGCCTGCACTCGTACTACGTACTCGCAGGGAACATCCCCGTCCTGGTCCACAACAGCCGATGCCTCATCGCTGACGTCGTCGGCCCCAAGGGCGAGAAGCTCTGGCTGCCCAAGGGACGCAAGGCCCTTGCGAAGGCCAACAACGGGAAGGGCTGGTTCTTCGACATCAAGGAATCCGAAGCTACGGCCAACGGATTGCACAAGAGCGTCAGATTTGTGCGCGTGATGGATCCCGTCACCACCGGTAAGTACCCGTACCCGAACGGGTATATTACCTACGCGAACGCGGACGGTCAGTTCATCAACCCGGTGACCGGAAAGACCATCGATAAATTCGACCAGTATTGGCACATACCGATTCCATGACTCTCATCGAAGACATCTTCACGCGGCAAGACCGCTATCAGCCCGCGGGGCCCATCGACAGCGACCCGTTCAGAGAAGATGACGCTCTGTTCGATGCGCAACTCCTCGATTGCAGGGTGTGCCCGACGTCGAATCGCGCAGCACTGCTCTTCGAGATGCGTACCGCAGAGCAGTTCCTCAGCGGAAATGGCGCCATCCTCATCGTCCATGGCCTGCAGTCGTTTCACTGGGACGGGGCACCGACACATCGTCCATTGATGGCTTTTTCCGTGCAGGAGTACAAGCCTTCCGTGAACACTGACAGTGGAGTTCGGCTGAATCTCGGGTTCTTCCCGGATGGCGATCTCTCTGTCGCAGGGGATCGCGCAGACTTCTACCTCCTGGAAGTCCCCGGCATCCCCCAAGCGCCACCGAACTACAGCCAGCGCAGTCTCGGCCAGGTTCGAGACGGTCTGCCGTGGTGGGACTCCCCATGCACGGTGCTGCAGTCGTCCACCACGAGCAGCACATGACATGACGGTACGGCCGAAGCGGCCCGTCGAGGCCTTGCCGCGGCGGGCCGCTTCGCTGAACCGCTTTTATGCGCCGTGGCAGGCGTCGTACGGCTGGGGCCGGCCGCACCAGCAGTCCGAGGTGCGCTGAGGGGGCCAGGCTACGGCGCGGCCCCGCGCCGCCAGCGTCGTCGCGTACTGCGGGAGCAGGGTCGTGTCGGACGGGGACGAGCCCTCCGAGGCCGCGAAGGCCTCGTAGGAGGGGACGGTGCCGGTGACGATGCCGAGGTTGCCGGTGCCGGAGACGGAGAGTTCGCGGAGGGAGGATTCTATGGTCGCGAGGTGCTCGGGGTGGGAGGGGTATTCGGTGGTCAGGGTGGGGTACGCCGACAGGAGTTCCGCCAGTTCTTCCGCCGGCCAGTGGAGGACCGCCACCGGGAAGGGGCGGGAGAGGGCCTCGCGGTAGGTGCCGAGTTCGGCGCGGAGGCGGGAGATCTCGGCCTCCAGCTCCTGCGGGTTGTCCGAGCCCAGGGACCAGACGCGCTTGGGGTCGTGGAGTTCGTCCAGAGAGACGGGGGAGGAGTGGAGGGTGTCGGCGCGCGCGTCCCAGTCGTCGTGGGGGAGGCCGAGCATGCGGCGGACCCTGTGACGGCCGAACAACACCGGGTGCGTGGCGTAGGGGGGTTCCGCCACGTCCGTGAGGAGGAGGGTGGCCGCCTGCGTGAACGTGTCGTGGGCCGCCTCGAGTTCGTCGTGGGATTCGAGGGATTCGGCGACGATGACCCAGGGCGCCGGGTCGCGGGGGGCCGTGGCACGGATGCCGTCGATGATCGCCCTGGCCTCCGCCTCGTGGTCGTACTCCCACAGGTTCGACGCCTTGAGGGCCCGGACGAGGGGCGCGTTCTCCAGGGTGTCCGGGGTGGCGAGGAGGCGGTCGTAGAGCGCGGTGGCGGCGGGGCGGTCGTCGGCCAGTTCCAGGTGGGCCGCGGCCTGGAGGAGAAGGGCTTCGGCGTCTTCGGGGTAGCGGCCGGCGGTCCGCTCCAGGCGTGCCGCTTCGGCGGTGTGGTCGACGTTCTCGGCAGGCGTGTCGGGGCGCATGAACGACACCGTACTGCCCGGCGGTGACAAAGAAGAGATAGGGATGGGGGGCAGTCGGTGCAGTCGATGGCGAGGGGAGACGTTCGATGCGGTTCGAGTTCGGTGGGTGTGTCGTGGAGTGGCGAGGGCCTGCTCCGTACTACTTCCTGCCGGTGCCGGAGGAGGAGTGCGAGGAGGTGCGGGCCGTGGCGGGCATGGCCTCGTACGGGTGGGGGGTCATTCCTGTTGAAGTGACCTTGGGTGAGGTCGTGTTCGAGACGTCCTTGTTTCCCAAGGACGGCGGGTATCTGCTGCCGTTGAAGAGTGCGGTGCGGAAGTCGCAGGGGGTGGAGGCGGGAGACGAGGTGCGCGTGGAGATGCGGGTCCGGGTGGGGTAGCGGGGCCGGCGGCGGGTCCACGGTGAGCTGCGTGGCCCCGCCGCCGGACGGGCCCGGTCCGGGCCGGTTCAGGCGGGCCGGTTCGGGCGGCTTGGTACGGCCGGTTCGTTCGGCCGGTTCGTTCGGGTCAGATCGTCACGCCGTCGATCTGGAGCGTCTGGACCGCCTTCGCCGCCACCGACACCGCCACCGTCTTTCCGGACAGGTAGGTGTCCGAGTACGACTTGTACGCGTCGCCGCCCGTCGTCACCGTGTTCCAGCGGGGGACCAGGCCGTTCGTGCCGCCCGTCACCGTCGTGAAGCCGGAGAGGTTGAAGGTCAAGGTCTGGGCGGAGGTGGCGGTGTTCAGCGCCACGATCACCAGGCGCTTGGCCGAGGAGTCGTAGGCGGCCACGGCGTTGCTGACGCCCGTGTCGAGGATCTTCATGCCGGGGCGGATGTGGCGGCTGAACTGGGCCATCACGTAGTACTTGGTGGTGACCGCGCCGGCGGCCAGGGTGCTCGCGTCGTAGGCGATCATCGCCCAGTTCGTGGAGGGGTCCATGACCTGCCAGTAGACCCAGGCGGTGGGATGCAGCCAGCGGAAGTCGTAGAGCAGGTTGAAGGCCATGGTGTAGCCGGTGCCGTCGTTGTCGCCGGTCTCGGAGTTCCACAGGGCTTTGCCGGCCGTCGTCACGACGTCGGTGTAGAGGAGGTCGCGGCGGCCGCCCGAGCCCTGGTAGCCGTGGACGTTGACGCGGTCCACGTAGCCCTTCGTGGTGGAGGAGAAGGCGCTCCAGGTGGTGCGGGCCAGGTCGTAGCTGGTCTCGTCCGAGGCTGAGATCTTGGTCGTCGTCAGGCCTCGGCTGTTCAACTCGCTTCGGAGATAGGGGAGCACGGCCGCCTGGACGGTCGAGTCGATGTGGCAGCCCTCCTGGGTGCCCGTCGCCGTCCACCAGGAGGAGGACGGTTCGTTGAAGGCCTCCACCGTCGCGAAGTTCACGCCCCAGTTGTTCTTGGCGTAGAGGGCCACGGACGCCAGGTGGGAGGCGTGCTGGCGGTAGTTCCAGGACTGGAGGTTGTTGCCGCCGTCGGAGGCGCCGGACGGGTTGTGGTTGAGGCACATCCACCACATGGGGGAGTTGGCGAAGAGCTCGGCCGTCGCGCCGCGGTTGACGGCCTTGACGAGCATGGCGCGCTGGGTGGCGTCCGCCGTCCAGTCCCAGGCCGAGGAGGTGGGGTCCTCGTTGTTCCAGTCCTGCCAGTAGCCCTCGATCTGCTTGAACGCGGGGATGTTGGGGGAGGCCACCATGGTGGTGCCGTTCACGCTGTTCCAGCTGGACGCGCCCAGGTTGTAGCGGGCGATGTTCAGGCCGAGGCCGGGCAGCGAAGTGCTGTTGTACGTCGTCGACTTGGTGGTGAAGAAGATGTCGGCGAAGTCGTCCCGGGTGCCGAAGACGTTGCCCCACCAGGCCAGGGAGGTGCCCCAGCCCTCCCAGGTGCCCCAGGAGGTGGACGGGCTGACGGCGATGGTGGCGTCGGCGTGGGCCGTGCCGGTGGCCAGGGCGCTGCCCAGGAGGCCGCCTCCCGCGGCGGCCAGGAGTGTTCTGCGTCGGATCATGGCTGCTTCTCGACCTCTCCGTGCGGCTCAAACACCGGTTCCCGGACCGGCGTCGACTCGTCCCCCCGCATGCCAACAGGAAGCATCAGGTGTGGTGCGTGAGGTTGTCGAGAGGTGTGACACCGGTTTTTGACAGTGGTTTCTAAAACCCGTGAAGGAAGAGCCTCTGGGGAGGTGCGGTGACGGAAGGCCGTGCGGCTCTGGCGAGTTGGCGGCGGGCGCCTTATCGTGCGGGACCGACCGGGGCGGTGGGAGGTGCGCGGTGCGGGTCGTGGGGCACGGTGAACGGCGGTGGCGGGCCCGGCGTCGGCGGGTGCTGTGGACCGGGGGTGAACTCCTCGTCACGGTGGGCGTGGTGCTGATGCTCCTGGTCGTGCACCAGTTGTGGTGGACCAACCGGGAGGCGAAGCAGGGGGCCGCCCGGAAGGTGGAGTCCCTGGAGCGGGAGTGGGGCGGCGCAGCGGCGGCGAACGGCTCCGGGGGGCCGGGCGGCGGCGGGGGGAAGGGGAGTTCCGGTACGGCGGACTCCGCGGCGTCCGGCGGTCCCTCCGGCGGCGGGCGGCGGCAGACGTCGACCACGCGTGTCGTCGCCTCCCAGGCGTACGCCGTCCTCGTCATCCCGCGGCTCGGGCTGCGCGTCCCGGTCGCCGAGGGCGTCAGCAAGCCGAAGGTGCTCAACCACGGGTACGTCGGCCACTACCCGGGCACCCAGCAGCCGGGCCAGGCAGGGAACTTCGCGCTCGCCGGGCACCGGAACACGCACGGCGAGCCGTTCCGCTACCTGCCGCGGCTCCGGCTCAGGGACCCGATCGAGGTCGAGACGGCGTCGGCGACGTACACGTACGTCGTGGACCAGATCCTGCCGCAGACGTCGGCGCGCGACTCCGGGGTCGTACGGCCCGTACCGCGTTCGATCGTGAAGCCGTCGTACGGGTACAAGGAGCCGGGGTACTACATCACGCTCACCACCTGCACGCCGGAGTTCACGTCCCGGTACCGGATGGTGGTGTGGGGGAAGCTGGTGTCGACGCGGCCGCGGGCGTAGCGCGGGGTGGGTGTGGTGCGGGGAGCGCGGTTCCGGTGGGCCGTGCGCCTATTCGAGGGGCTTCCGGACATGCCGCGGGCGGGAGACGCGCTCCGGGGGGTATGTCCGTTTCGGGAAAGGTGGTCCGGGAGGCCACGAAGGCCTCTGAAGGCCACGGAAGGCCTCGGAATCCGTGAGGAGATCGGCTATGTACGCAGTGGTGCGGCGGTACGAAGGGGTGACGGACCCCGCCGAGGCGGGACGCCGGGTGGACGAGGGGTTCGTCCCCCTCCTGCGCCAGGTCCCCGGCTTCGTGGCCTACTACTGGGTCGACGCCGGGGACGGGGTGATGCTCTCCACGAGTGTGTACGACGACCAGGCCGGGGCCGAGGAGTCGGTCAGGAGGGCGGCGGCCTTCGTACGGGACCAGCTCGCGTCGCTGCTGCCCAACCCTCCCCAGGTCACGGCCGGTCAGGTCGTGGCCGCCGGGTAGCGGGCGGTTCAGGCCCGGTCCCGCAGCGCCACCACCCCGGCCGCTCCCAGCACCGCCACCCCTGCCGAGACCGCCATCGCGACGTCCGCGCCGTGCGCCAGGCCGCCGCCGGACGAGGTGGCGAGGGCGATGGTCAGGGCCACGCCCGCGCAGGAGCCGATGTAGCGGAAGGTCTGCTGGGCGCCCGAGCCCATCGCCGCTCGGGCGGCGGGGACCGACTCCACCGCCTGGAGGGGGAGCGCGGCGTTGAGGAGGCCGCTGCCGGCGCCGCCGAGGAGCAGGCCGGGCAGCAGGCGGGGCCAGGAGCCCGCGTCCAGGGCGCCCAGCATGGTCAGCGCGCCGGCCGCGTGCAGCAGGAAACCGGCGGCCAGTTGCCAGCGGGGGGACACCCGGCCCGCCAGGCGCTTGGCTTGGAGCGCCACCGTGAAGGACAGGCCGGACCAGAGCAGGAACAGCCACGCCGTGTCCATCGCGGACATCCTCAGCGTCTGCTGGAGGAGTGCCGGGAGGTAGCTGAACAGGCCTATCACCGTCAGGCCCGTGACCAGGCCGCTGAGGGAGGAGACCAGGAAGCGGGGGGTGCGGAAGAGGGCCAGGTCGATCATCGGGGTGGGGGCGAAGCGGCGCTCGATCAGGGTGAAGGCGCCCAGCAGGACGACCGTCGCCGCCAGCAGCAGGGCCACCGGTGCGCGCAGCCAGCCGTCGCGGCCCAGGGTGAGGGCGGCCACCAGGGAGACCAGCGCGAGGCCGAAGGCCAGGGCCCCGGCGATGTCCGGGCGGCCGCCGCGTGGTGAGCGGGACTCGGTCAGGGTGCGGAAGGAGAGGCCGGCCACCAGGAGGGCGGCCGCGCCCAGTACGGCGTACGCCGTCCGCCAGCCGGGCATCGCACCGGCGACCAGCGGGCCGAGGGCGATGCCGCCGCTCACGAACGCGCCCCACACGCCCGTCGCGTGCAGCCGGCCGCGCGGGCTCGGGAAGGCGGCCACCAGCAGGCCCAGGCTGCTCGCCAGGATCGCCGCGCTGGCCGCGCCCTGCGCCACCCGGGCCAGGGTGAACGCCCAGGTGGAGGTGGTCAGGCCGCCGAGAGCGGTGGTCAGGCCGAGGGCGAGGGTGCCGGCCGTGAAGATGCGGCGGCGGCCGTAGTCGTCGGCCAGGCTGCCCGCCACCAGGAGGAGGGCGGCGAGGCCGAGCGGGGTGCCGTTCAGCAGCCAGGCCTGCGCGGAGAGGGGGGTGTGCAGGGCGGCGACCGTGTCCGGGAGCGTGACCACCGGGGCGGTGTACGTCATCAGGGCCACGGCGGTCGCGGCGCTGGTGAGGGCGAGGGTGGGGCGGCCGTTTTGGGCGGGGGCGGCCGCTGCGTCCGCTGAGCCCTCCGCGGCGGTGGGCGACGGGCTCGCACGCTTCATGGTTCTTTCACTGAACCTAGTCATGGGGGTACCGTAGCACCGTTGGTTCGTTCATTGAACTCACTATCCGGAAGCTGGCTAAGGTGGTCTCCATGGCACTGGGCAAGGACTACGCGACTCAGGAGTGCTCGATCGCCAGCGCACTGGAGGTCGTCGGCGAGCGCTGGACCCTGCTCGTCATCCGCGACGCGCTCTACGGCGTCCGGCGCTACAACGACTTCCTCGTCCACCTCGGCATCCCGCGCGCCGTCCTGTCGGCCCGCCTGAAGGCCCTCACCGAGGAGGGGATCCTGGAGAAGCGCCGGTACCAGGAGTCGCCGCCCCGGGACGAGTACGTCATCACCGAGCGCGGCATCGAGCTCTGGCCCGTCCTGCGCACCCTCGCCGTCTGGGGACGCGAGCACCTCATGGACGTCCGGCTGCGCTACTTCCAGCACGCGAACTGCGGGACCGAACTCGGCTCGTACGGCGAATGCCCCGCCTGCGGAACCGTCGTCCCCGTCGCGGACGTCCTCGTCACGCCGGGCCCGGGCCTCGACCCCGACCCGGCGGACCCGGTCAGCCGGGCGCTCCTGAAGCCAAAGAGGCTCCTGGAGCCGCTGGAGCCGGATCATGTATAACCGGTGAGAGTGAGAGTCAGGGTGAGGGGGGAGGGACGCACGTGAACCGCCGCTGGGTCGTGCCGTCGTCCCGTCCCGTCGCCCTGCTGCTGCTCCTGCTGTTCGATCTCCTGCTGCTCGACTCGGGCAGCCTCTTCACCACCGTCGCGCTCGCCGCGACCGCCGCCGCCGGCTCGGCTCTCGCCCTCTGCTCGGTCCTCGCCGCCCGCTCCGCGCCCGCCGTGCCGCCCACCCGGGTCCGTACGGCGATACGCGACCGGGCCCGGCGTACGGCCTTCCTGCCGCAACGCGACCCGGACGCGCAGGGCCGCAGCCGCCCGCGAGCACCCGGGCACGCCCTCCCGGCGACCCCCGCGTAGACCACCCCCGGTCCCTGGCCTCGGGCTTCTCGGCCCCGGGTGACCTCGCGCGCGTCGTCATGCCGTCCCGCCTCTTCACCCACGGCACGACGAGACCCCCGGAGGGCTCCCACCCATGTCCGTCCTCATGTCCGCTTTCGCCGGCCTGGTCGAGCATCTCGCCGACCTGCTCCAGCCGCTCTTCCACGCCTCCGCGGCCGCCGCCGCGATCGTCCTGTTCACCGCGCTCGTACGACTGCTCGTGCACCCCCTGTCCCGGGCCGCCGCCCGCGGGCAGCGCGCCCGGGCGGCACTCCAGCAGAGAATCGCCGAACTGCGCGAGAAGCACGGGAAGAACCAGGAGGCCCTGCAGAAGGCGGTACTGGAACTCCACGCGGCGGAGAAGGTCTCGCCGCTGTCCGGCTGCCTGCCGGGACTGCTGCAACTGCCCGCGTTCTTCGTCCTCTACCACCTCTTCTCCAGCGCGACGATCGGCGGCCACGGCAACGCTCTGCTGTCCCATGCGCTCCTGGGCGCTCCGCTCGGCGGGCGGTGGAGCGACGTCCTCGCCGACGGCGGGTTCGGCAGCGGTGGCGGGCTGGTCTATCTGGCGCTGTTCGCGGTGGTCGCCGCCGTCGCCACCTTCAACCTCCGCCGCGCCCGGCGGACGACGGCGGCGGCGATGGCGGTGGCGGTGACGGGCGAGGGGGACCAGCAGGTGCCCGGCGTCGGCGCGGTCACCAAGGTGATGCCCTACCTGTCGTACTTCACGCTGGTCACCGTGGCCGTGGTGCCGCTGGCCGCCGCGCTGTACGTGGTGACCAGTACGACGTGGAGCGCGGTGGAGCGCGCCGTGCTCTACAGGTGAGGGCCATGGCGCCTACGGTCCAGTACGTGAACAGGCTCTTGCCCGTTGTACGGTCATCTTGGAGGATCGACCAGTCCTCCGATGGCTGCACCCATCGGTCGGGCGACTGCTGTCGAAGGAGATGGTGACGACCATGAAGCTGCTGCGAGTCGGTACGGCGGGGGCGGAGCGGCCCGCGCTGCTCGACGCCGAGGGTGTCCTGCGGGACCTGACGGGGATCGTCGACGACATCGACGGGGCTCTGCTCGCCGACGACGCGGCGCTCGGCCGGGTCCGGGCCGCCGCCGAGGCGGGTGAGCTGCCCGCGCTCGACGCGACCGGGCTGCGGATCGGGCCGCCGCTGGGGCGGATCGGGAAGGTCGTGTGCATCGGGCTCAACTATCACGACCACGCCCGCGAGACGGGGGCCGAGCCGCCGGCCGAGCCGGTCGTCTTCTTCAAGGCCGCGGACACGGTCGTGGGGCCGAACGACACCGTGCTGGTGCCGCGCGGGTCGGTGAAGACCGACTGGGAGGTGGAGCTGGCGGTGGTCATCGGGCGTACGGCGCGTTATGTGGCCGACGACGAGGATCCGCTGGCGTACGTCGCCGGGTACGCGGTCGCGCACGACGTGTCCGAGCGGGAGTTCCAGATCGAGCGGGGCGGGACCTGGGACAAGGGGAAGAACTGCGAGACGTTCAACCCGCTCGGGCCGTGGCTGGTGACGGCCGACGAGGTCGGCGACCCGCAGGACCTGTCGCTGAAGCTCTGGGTGAACGGCGAGCTGAAGCAGGACGGGACCACGGCCGAGCAGATCTTCTCGGTGGCCGAAGTGGTGCGGTATGTCAGTCCGGGGATGTGGTGGAGCTGGAGATCGGTGGGCTCGGTCGTCAGCGGCAGGAGTTCAAGGACGCCTGAAAGCTCACCCTCGCCCGACACAGGGGTGGCCGGTTCACGCCAGGAGAGTCCAGCGCCGGTGAACCGGCACAGCCGGCGGCGTCGAAGCCGTCCAAGGCGCTGTTCACCTCACCGCCGTTCACCTCGTCCGTGCGGTCCGTCGAGGGCACACGGCGGTGGACCACCGGCCATGTCTCGTCCATGAACGTGCGCCACGGACCGCTCTCGGGCGGCGTGGCCCACCGAGGACACGTCCACGGCGGCATGTGGTCGCCGACGACATCCCGGCCATGCGGTGTTCCTCGTCTGCAAAGAGGCGCCGCCCCGCCCCGGCACGGCTGAACGCACTCGCGCGGGCTGCCCGACGCTGCCGAAGCGCCCCCCTGTCGGCGTCCTCGCCTCGGTTGACCAGCCGGTCTTAAGTCGGCGGAGGGCCGCTCGTGGGCGGTCTCGGATGCGAAGGCCGTGCCTCGACGTATATAGGCCATGTGATCGCGCGCTGTCCTGACGGTGTTTCTGTTCGCTATGGAAGCGTTTCCGTCGTCGTCGGGATGCGGGCGGTCAGGTGGAATCCGGCATGGGGCGGAGCGCTCGCACCAGAGATGTCCTTTACATTTCCGACATAGGTAATTAACAGCCGCGCGTCCGCGGATGTGTAGATCCCGTGTATAACTTCGTACTGTCTGATTTGAGCGACGGGCACCAAGGGGGGCGTCTCGTCGCTTGATGTAGTACCGAGTAGTACTGACAGGGGGTTTGGGGGGCATCGGCGGCGCCGTCTCGCGGCGTCGCATCACCGGCCGCACGCCTGGGGAGGCGTGTCGATGCCGAAACGTTTCGGTGAATTAACCGTCAATCGCGCTCGCCGTGCGGCCGGCGCTGTTCTTCACCGTATTTCGCGCGGGATGGCGTTTTCCATTCCCTGTCGCCGAATCTCTGCATTCCGCTTCCGTGTTCGGCGTGCCCGCAGGCACCCGAATCCGAACAGGAGAGTGATTCAAATGGCCAGGATCTTCATCGTCGGTTCCGGAGTCGTCGGAACAGCCACTGGCATGGGGTTTCTCCACGCCGGCCATCAGGTGACCTTCATCGACGTGGCGCCGCAGCGCCTGGACTACCTGCGCTCCCAGGGGCTGGACGCGCGCGCCGAACTCGACCTCAGCGCCGAGCCGGACGCGTTCGTCTTCCTCACGCTGCCTACGCCCAACGTCGGCCACCGCTACGACCTGTCCGCGTTCGAGGCGGGCACCGCCTCCGTGGGCGCCGCGCTGGCCGACGCCGCGGGTACGCACATCGTCGTGGTCCGCTCCACGGTCCCGCCGGGTACGGCCGAGGGCCTCGTGCAGCCGCTGCTGGAGAAGCACTCGGGGAAAACCGCCGGCGAGGGCTTCTCGCTCGCCAGCAACCCGGAGTTCCTCCGCGCGGCCACCGCGGTCGAGGACTTCCGCCACCCGTGGATGACCGTCATCGCCTCGCGCAGCGTACGCACCCGGGAGCGACTGGCCGAGTTGCTGGCGCCCTTCGGCGGTGAGACACGCGTCTTCTCGAACCCCGCCGAGGCCGAGTTCGTCAAGTGCGCCCACAACATCTACAACGCCACGAAGATCAGCTTCTGGAACGAGATGTGGCTGGTGGGTCAGCACCTCGGTCTGGACCTCGACCCGATCGCCCAGACCGTGGCCCGCTCGGCGGAGGCCTCGTACAACCCGTACTACGGCATCCGGGGCGGCGCCCCGTACGGCGGTGTCTGCCTGCCGAAGGACACCCAGGGGTTCCTCGGCCTCGCCGCGTCGATCGGCGTCGACATGCCGCTGCTCAAAGCGGTCGTCACCGTGAACGACAAGCTCGCCGAGGTGGCCGAACTGGAGACCGAGGCCCTGACCGCCTAGGCCCGGCGGCCGGCGCAGCCCGACACGGTTCCGCGCCGGCCCAGCCCGTCGGCCGGCCGGTCCGGGCCGGATCCCGGCCGCCGGGCATCTCTCTCCGCTGCCGCGCCGCACGGCCGGCGTGACGGCGGAGGCTGTCAGACACCTGTGGACCCAACGAGAACAGGCCCATGAGCGGACTCTTCGACACCACCCTGCTGGACTTCCGGTACTACCTCGTCTACCTGCCGTTGGGCATACTCGGCCTGGTCCGCTGGGCCTGCTGGCTCGTGCGGCGGGCCCCCGCGGCTCTCTACCAGCCCGTGAAGAACGACCACTTCCTCCCGCTCGGCATCGTCGTGCCGGTGTACCAGGAGGATCCGGAGATCTTCGCCCACGCGATCGAGTCGTGGCTGGCGAACGAGGTGGCCGAGGTCGTCCTGGTCATCGACGTCACCGACAAGGCCTGTCAGGACATCGCGGCGCGCTATCCCGTGACCGTCGTCGTCACCGACGTGCCCGGCAAACGCGACGCCCTGCGCAAGGGGTGGGAGGCATGCTCCGCCGACCTGGTGGCGCTGGTCGACTCGGACACCATCTGGGCGGACAACGTCGCCCGGGAGGTCTGCAAGCCCTTCGCCGACCCCAGGATCGGCGGGGTGGGGACCCGGCAGAACGTGTACAACCCCAAGGGGTTCCTGCAGCGGGTCAACGACATGTACCTGGACTACCGGTACTTCGACGAGAACGCGGCGCAGACCGTCATGGGCCGCGCCGTCTCGTGCCTGTCCGGACGCACCGCCGTCTACCGGCGCGAACTGCTGCTGGAGATATCCGACGACTTCATGGCGGAGACGTTCCTGGGCGTCCCCTGCATGTCGGGCGACGACAAGCGGCTGACCACTCTGATCCTGGAGCGCGGCCACCTCACCTACATGCAGCGCTCCGCCCGTGTCTGGTCGACCTTCCCCGGCACGCTGCGGATCTTCCTCAAGCAGCGGCTCCGCTGGGCCCGCAACACCTGGCGCTCCGACCTGAGGGCGCTGTCACGCCGCTGGGTCTGGCGGCACCCCTTCCTCGCCTACACCATGATCGACAAGGGGGTCAGCAGCTTCACCCTGCTGTTCTCGCCCTTCTTCATGACCTGGGCGATCATCCGGCACGACTGGTTCTTTGTCGCCTGCCTGGCCGGCTGGTGGTGGGTGAGCCGGTCGATGAAGATCCTGCCGCACCTGGTGCGCAAGCCCTCGTCGTTCTTCCTGGTGCCCGGCTTCGTCCTGATCTCGTTCATGATGGCGGTCGTCAAGCTCTGCGCGCTCGCCACCATCCGCAAGCAGCGCTGGCTGACCAGGCAGGTCTCGGTGGAGAACGGCGTCGTCGTCAGGACCGCCCAGCCCGCCGGAGCGGAGGCCACGGCATGAGACACGCCACCCGCGTCGCACGCGCCGCCCTCGTCGCGGCCGCCCTGCTGGCCGCCGTCGCACCCGCCGCCCACGCCGCAGGCGGCACCGGGGGCGACCCGGACGTCGCCGCCTGGCAGCGCAGCGGACGCCCGGACCGGCTCATGGTGATCAGGCCCGGCACCGTCGCCCTGGTCAGTCACGGCTCTGTGGTGAAACGCCTGTACCCGCAGTACGGACCGCTCCCGCTGAGCTGGCTGGCCGCCAACGCGGGCGGGGAGTGGATCGGTCACGCACCGGCGAAGACGGGCCGGTCCAAGACCGTGCGGATCAACACGGCCGTGCTGCTCACTCCCGGCACCACCCTGCAGATGGGCCGCCGCACGCCCACCGTGCTGATGACCGCCGGGAAGACCCCCGCGTCCGGCACCTGGATCCGCGGCAGCCGGGCCACCCTCGACATCGACGGGGTCACCCTGGCCTCCGCGGCCGCGGACGGCTCCACCCCGGCCCCCGCGGACCTGGCCGGACGCCCCTACCTCGCCATGGGTGCGGGGGGCCGCATGACGATCGACGACGCGCAAGTGACCGGCCTCGGCCGCGGCGCCGACGCCCCGGCCCGGGAGTCCGGGATCACCTGGGGGCGGGCCGCCACCGGATCCGCCACCGGCTCCACGTTCCAGGGCGACCGCACCGGCCTGCGACTGACCGGGTCGACCGGCGTGGAACTCGACAAGGTCACCGTCAAGGATGCCGTCCAGGACGGCGTCGTACTGGACGGCGACCGGGGCACCACCGTGCGCGGGCTGACCGTCGAGGGCAGCGGCGGCAACGGTGTGACGGTCGGCGGCACCGACCGCCGCAGTCTGTCCGGCGTCACCACCAGTGACAGCCACGGCACCGGCATCAAAGCCACCGCCCAGCACGGCCTGACGCTCACGGCAACCGCATCGCACCACGACGCCGGCGGCGGTGTCCGGCTGATCTCCTGCGTCTCCTGCGCCCTCGACAAAACCGTGGTGGACGGCGCGTCCTCCGCGATCAGCGTCTCCGGCCAGGGCGCCCGGGTGACCGTACGCGATGCCCGGCTCACCGGCGGCGCGGACGGCGCCGGGGTGACGCTCGCCGCGGACATCGCCGGTGCCACCGTCACCGGTGGCACGATCAGCGGCTTCGACCGGGGCATAGCGATCGGCGGTCCCGACGTCCGGGTCGACGGCACCACCGTCAGCGGCGCCGGTACCGGCGTCAAGATCTACGGGCACGCGAGCGATGCCGCGCTGAACTCCGTCGTCGTCCACGGCGGCCGGGCCGGAGTCACCGCCTCCGACGCCACCAGAGGCGTCGTCCTGACCGGCGTCCGGATCAGCGGCGTTTCCGGCAAGGGCCTGGCCTCGGCGTCCACGGGGCTGACGGTCAGCGGGGGGTCGGTCAGCGGCGCCCTCACGGCCGTCGACCTCGGCGCCTCCGCCCGGCTGGAGAAGCTGACCGTCAGCGATGCCCGGCGGGGGATGCACCTGGCCTCCGGCGTGCACGCCGCCGCCGACGGCCTGGACATTCTCGCCGAGCGCAAGGGAATCGAGGCGGACGCGGGTGCGTGGATCAGCATCACGGACTCGCGGGTGAGGGCCCCCACCGCCCTGTCCGGGAAGGGCACGATCAAGCGGCTCGGGCACACGGAGGTGACCCTGCCGCCGTTCCCCTGGCTCGGGTTCGCGGCGCTGGTCGCCCTCACCCTCGCCGTTCTGCTCCAGACCGTCCACCAGGTCCGCCACCGCAGGACACCGCGGCCCCGGGTCGCGGCCCACGTGCGCAACACCGCGTGACCCGGGGGCGGGCGGCCCCGGGGACGGGGAGGCACCGGTCACCGGGCCGTCCGCCCGCCCCCGGACCGCCGAAGCTCCTGCCGTGCCCGCCGACGCAGACCCGCCCGGCTCTTCCTCGGCGGGCAGCTGAGGTACCGGCCCGCTCCCGGCCGGCAATCGCACCACCCAATCGGATACGGCGCGCACCACCGGACGGCCGGAGGACTCCCCGGAACGAGCCCCGCCCCGCCCGTCCTCATCGCAAACAGCGCCTCCGCGGTTCAGTGCCGAACGGCGGAGGACATGTCAGGAGTCTCGTATGAACGACCAACCACTCAGACCGGGCGCGACCGCCCCGGCCGACCCGCCTCGCACGGGCCTTGCGCCCGCCCCTCTCTCCCGGTCGGCCAGGAGCGTCGCCCCCGCGGGCCGCTCCGCCCGCCGCCTCGGCGTCGCCCTCACCGTCCTCGGACTGCTGACCGGCCCCGTGGTGCTGTTCGCAGCACCGGCCGAGGCCGTCTCGTGCTCGGGTCAGGTCCGCTATGCCGGCAGCACCAACACGATCTACCTGACCTCCGGCACCGCGAGCCTGTCCGACATCGACGCGCTCTGCCCGTCCGCACCCCTGGTGGAGACGGACCCGTCCACCAACACCTGGGAACTGAGCGCGGACCTCGTCGTCCAGAACGGCGCCACCCTCGAACTGCACGGCACATCGGCCGGCGGCGACGTCGACACCCTGCGGCTGCGCAGCCTGTCCGACAACGTCGCCACCCACGTCAGCGCCATCACCGCGCAGTACGGCGACATCGACATCGACACCGTCCACATCACCTCGTGGGACGACGCCACCGGCGCCCCGGACACGGACCCGTACCTGCCCGCGAACGCCCCGTCCGGTTCCCGGGCGCGCGCCTTCATCAGGGCCATCTCCTACCTGGACACCGACGGCACGCCACGCGAGTCGCGGATGGACATCAAGGACAGCGACATCGGCTACCTCGGCTCCCACGACGCCGAGAGCTACGGCGTGTCGTACAAGGGCCGCGGCTGCGACTCCACCCACCTCGCCGTGTGCGCGGCGCTGAACGTCTACGGCTCGGAGACGGGCAGCCGGTTCCACAACAACTTCATGGGCACGTACACGTTCGACGCGTACGGCATGACCTTCACCGGCAACGAGTACGACCACAACGTCATGTACGGGCTCGACCCGCACGACGACTCCGACTACCTGACCATCACGCACAACCATTCGCACGACAACGGCGACCACGGGATCATCTGCTCGCAGCGGTGCGACCACCTGGAGATCGCGTACAACGAGGTCGACCACAACGGCATTCCGCCGTACGTCCCGGTCGGTGACGACGACCCGTCGGACAACCAGGTCCACGGCATCATGATCCACCGCGGGGTCACCGACAGCGTCATCGAGCACAACTACGTCCACGACCAGCCCAACGGCGCCGGCATCGCGGTCTTCGACAGCAGCGGCGACACCATCCGCGACAACACGGTCACCGGCGCCGAGTACGGCCTGCGCTACAGCGTCGGCTCGTCGAACATCACCACCACCGGCAACACGGTGAGCAACAGCAGCCAGTACGCCGTCTTCACCTACCAGGGCTCCGACATCCCGGCCTACACCAACAGCACCGGGCGGCCGAACGACCTGGTCTTCACAGGCAACACCTTCGACACGACCGCCAGCAACGCGGTGAAGCTGAACCAGACCGACGGGACGGTCTTCTCCGGCAACACCTTCAGCGGCACGTTCTCCTCCGGTGTGCTCACGCAGTGGAGCACGGGGACCGTGTTCTCCGGCAACACCGTCCCCACCTCGCTGACGTACTCGGTGAAGGGCGACTCGACCACACCGGGCAGCATCACCTTCAAGGACATCAAGCAGGCCACGAAGGTGGCGGTGGACTCCGTGAGTTCTGCGTCGTTCACCGGCTCGGCCGGCACCGTCCACAAGGCGAGCGGCTTCCCGGCCGTCACCACCGCGCTCGGCTCCGCCGGAGCCGGCGGCACGGCGACACTGACCGCGGCGACGGTCGGCACCTCCCAGGTGACCGTCACCCCGCAGTCCGTCGCGGTGATCCCCGCGAGCGGCACCGCCACGGGCCGCGTGCCCACCGGCGCGGGGGCGTACGAGGTGCTGGTCGCACCCGGCACCGCCGGCACCGACCTCGCCTTCACCGCCGTCGGCCTGACGCCGGGCGCCAGGTACGCGCTGACCGTGGGCGGCACCACACTCGCGAGCGGCACGGCCGCCGCCGACGGCACCCTCACCCTGCACACGGTGCCGAGCACGGCACAGGAGGTGGACTACCGGTTCGTCAGCACGAGTTAGCGGGCCTTGAGACGGCCCGACGCACGGATCGACGGTTCGGCACACCGGCAGACGGGAGCGGCGGCAGTGCGCAGACGGCAGTTCATCACGGCCTTGGGGGCCACCGTGATCGGTACGGGGGTCGCCGCCTGCTCCTTCGGCGGCCAGGGGGGCGGCACGTCCGGATCCCCGGGCCGCTCCACCGGCTCGGCCACCCCGCTGAGCGCGGACCCGTCCGCCGTGGCCGGGTTCTTCGGCCCCCGGCTCACGGCACGCCAGGCCGGCTCGTTCGGCCTCTCCCGCGCCGGGCTGCTGCCGGGACACCACCCCGTGCTGGGCCGGTTGCTGCGGGTCCACTACCCGGCACGCTCGGCCAGCCCGACCGTGGCGCGACAGTACGGCCTGCCCGAGGGCGGAGCCCAGATCTACCTGGAACTGGCGGGCGGCCCCGTGGACCTCCTCCACCTTCGTTACTACGTGCGGTTCCCGAAGTACTTCGACTTCGTCAAGGGCGGCAAGCTGCCCGGCCTGTACGGCGGGACGGTGACGAGCGGCCGTCGTATCCCCGACGGGGCGAACGGGCTGTCCACCCGCTACATGTGGCGCACACACGGCGCCGCCGAGGTCTACGCGTATCTGCCGACGTCGGTCGCCCACGGCACCTCGCTCGGTCGTGGCTCCTGGGACTGGCCGCTCGGCCGCTGGGTCTGCGTCGAACAGGCCATACGCCTCAACAAGCCGGGCCACTTCGACGGAAACGTGACCGTCCACGTCGACGGGCGGCAGGTGCTGAGCCGGGGCGGGCTGGAATTCCGTACCACCGATCGGCTCGGCATCGACGGAGTGCTCTTCTCAACCTTTTTCGGCGGCAGCGACCCGACATGGGCGACGCCGCGTTCCCAGTACGCCGACTTCGCGGCGTTCGCCGTGTCCGACCGGCCGGTCGACCCGCTGCCAGGCGTCTGAACATCCCGTCCTAGGAGGGACCCACCCATGACCATCACCCATGACACGGCTCTCGCCATCACCGGCTGGGGCGGAGCGCACGTCCGACAGGCCGTCATCCTCGCCGGAGGGCAGGCCAGCAGGCTGCGCCCCTACACCGACCACATCCCCAAGGCCCTGGTGGAGGTGGCCGGACGGCCCATTTTCGAGCACCAGGCGCACTGGCTGGCGGCCGAGGGCATCGAGGAGGTGGTCATCTCCTGCGGCTACAAGGCCGACGTGCTGCGCGACTACGTGGCCGCCAACCGACTTCCGCTGAACGTACGGGTCGTCGTCGAGGACGAGCCGCTCGGCCGTGGCGGCGGCCTGAAGTACGCCGCCACCCACCTCCCGTTCCCCGCGGAGCGGTGGGCCGGCCTCAACGGCGACATCCTCACCCGCTTCTCGCTGCGCGACCTGGCGCGGGCCCACGTCGAGCGGAACGCGCTCGCCACGCTGGCGGTGACGCCGCTCAAGTCGCCGTACGGGATCGTGGAGATGAGCCACTCCGACCGGGTGACGAGCTTCACCGAGGCACCGGTGCTGCCGCACTGGATCAACGCGGGGGTGTATCTGTTCGAGCCTGAGGTCACCGCGCTCCTGCCGGACCTGGGCGACCACGAGGACACCACGTTCCCCGAGCTGGCGCGGGAGGACCGGCTGTCGGCGTACCGGATCAACGGGTACTGGCGCGGCGTGGACAACGCGGTCAAGGCCTACGACATCCGTGGCGAGGTCCCCGCACAGCTGAACTCCGACCTCGCCTGCAGGACCGGCGCCCTCTTCGTCCGGCTCACCGGCGCACCGCGGATCGTGGTCGCCCGCGACATGCGCGACAGCAGCCCGGAGCTGGCCGCCGCGTTCGCCGCGGGCGCGAACACGGCGGGGGCGGACGTCGTCGACGCCGGGCTCGGCTCGACCGACTACCTGTACTACGCCTCCGGCAGCCTCGACCTGCCCGGTGCGATGATCACCGCCAGCCACAACCCGGCCAAGGACAACGGCATCAAGCTGTGCCGTGCCGGAGCGGCGCCCATCGGCGAGAGCTCCGGGCTGGGGCGGATCCGGTCCTGGCTGGAGTCCGGCGACATTCCGGCGCCTGCGGCCCGCCCCGGCACCACCACCTCCCGGAACCTGCTCGGCGACTACGCCGCCCACCTCAACGCCCTCGTCCCCCTCAAGGGCAACCGCCGCCTGACCGCGGTCGTGGACGCCGGCAACGGCATGGCCGGCCACACCGTCCCGGCCGTCCTCGACGGCCTGCCCGTCGATGTCGACGCCCTGTACTTCGAACTCGACGGCAGCTTCCCCCACCACGAGGCCAATCCCCTGGACCCGAAGAACCTCGTCGACCTGCAGGCCCGGGTCCGCGCCGTCGGCGCCGACATCGGCCTCGCCTTCGACGGCGACGCCGACCGGTGCTTCTTCGTCGACGAGCGCGGCGAGGCGGTGTCCCCCTCGGCCGTCGTCGGCCTGGTCGCCGCCCGCGAGCTGGCCCGTCACCCCGGCTCGGCCGTCGTGCACAACGTGATCACCTCCGCGGCCGCCGTCGAGATCATCCGTGAGCTCGGCGGCACGCCGGTCCGCTCCCGGGTCGGCCACTCGTTCATGAAGGCCGCGATGGCCGAGCACGACGCGGTCTTCGGCGGCGAGCACTCCGGCCACTACTACTTCCGGGACTTCTGGCGTGCCGACACCGGGATGCTCACCGCCCTGCACGTGCTGGCCGCCCTCGGCGAGCAGGACCGTCCGCTGTCCGAGCTCGCCGCCGGCTACTCCCGCTACGCGGCCTCCGGTGAGATCAACTCCGTGGTCGCCGACGTGCCCGGCACCCTCGACCGGGTCGAAGCCGCCTGCCGCGGGGAAGGGGTCACCACCGACCGGCTGGACGGGCTGACAGTGGACCTGAGCGACGGCCGCTGGTTCAACCTGCGGCCGTCGAACACCGAGCCCCTGCTGCGGCTGAACGTCGAGGCACCCGTCCCGGCGGCTGTCGACGCCCTGCGCGACGAGGTGCTCGCCCTCGTACGGCGCTCCTGAAGGGGCGTTACGGCTTCAGGAACTTCTCCAGGGCCTCCACCACGAAGCGGTGGTCCTGGAGTTGGGGGAGGCCCGAGACCGTCACGGAGCCGATCACGCCCGCGTTCTCGACGGTGATCGGGAAGGAGCCGCCGTGGGCCGCGTACTCGTCCGGGTTCAGGCGGGAGGACTCCTCGAAGGTCGTGCCCTTGGCGCGGAAGCGGGCGCCGACCAGGTAGGAGGCCGAGCCGTAGCGCTCGACCACGCGGCGCTTGCGGATGATCCACGCGTCGTTGTCGGGGGTGGAGCCGGGCAGGGCCGCGTGGAAGAGCTGCTGGCCCCCGCGGTGGATGTCGACGGCGACCGGGGCCTGGCGCTCCCGGGCCATCTCCACCAGCAGGGAGCCGAGGGCCCACGCGTCGTCGTACGTGAACTGGCGGAACACCAGGCGGCGTTCCTGCCTCTCCAGCTCCTCCACGGACGGGGTGAGTTCGGGAGCGGTCTTCGGGGTGAGCTGCGGGCGGTGCATCAGAGGGTCACCGTCACCTTGTCTCGTGCCGAGCGGCGGGCTGCTTCCAGTACGTCCAGGGCGGCCGCCGCCTCCAGCGCGGTCACCGGGTTGGGGCCCTCGCCCCGCAGGGCCCGGGCCACGGCCGCGTAGTACGCGGGGTAGTCGCCGGGGAGGGTGGGGACGGCGCGGCCGCCGCCGGTGACCGGGGACTCTCCGGCGCCGAGACGGCCGTACAGCGACTCCGGTTCCTGGCCCCAGGCGGCCGAGGTGTGCGGGCGCTCGCCCTTGCGCAGGGCGTCTTCCTGGGGGTCCAGGCCGTACTTGACGTAACCGGCCTTCGAGCCCAGCACCCGGAAGCGCGGGCCGAGCTGGGCCGCCGTCGCCGAGGCGTAGAGGTGCGAGCGGACGCCGTTCGCGTGCGTGACGGCGATGAAGGTGTCGTCGTCCGTCTCGGCGCCGGCCCGGCGGATCACCGACTCGGCGTACACCTCGGTGGCGGGGCCGAAGAGGACCAGGGCCTGGTCGACGACGTGGCTGCCGAGGTCGTAGAGGAGACCTCCGATCTCTGCCGGATCGCCGGACTCGCGCCAGCCGCCCTTGGGCTGCGGGCGCCAGCGTTCGAAGCGGGACTCGAAGCGCCAGGCGTCGCCGAGTTCGCCGTCCGCCAGCAGCCTGCGGAGCGTCAGGAAGTCGTTGTCCCAGCGGCGGTTCTGGAAGACCGAGAGCAGCAGACCGCGCTCCTCGGCGAGGGCGGCCAGCCCGCGCGCCTCCGCGGCGGTGCCGGCGACCGGCTTGTCGACCACGACCGGGAGGCCCGCCTCGAGGGCGGTCGTCGCCAGCGGGACGTGCGTCCTGTTCGGGGACGCGATGACGACCAGGTCGAGTTCGGCGGCCCGGTCGAACAGCTCGTCGGGGGCGGCGACCGTCCGGACGTCGGGGAACTCGGCCTTCGCCTGCGCCTGCCGCTCGGGGTTCGAGGTGACCACCGTGTCCAGGGCGAGGCCCTCGGCGGCGGCGATCAGGGGGGCGTGGAAGACGGACCCGGCGAGGCCGTAGCCGATGAGGCCGACGCGAAGGGGGGTGGCAGCAGCTGTCATGCGTCCTACTTTCGCAACGCTGTTGCCAAAGTGCAAGTGGGAGGGAGAATGAGTGGCGTGGACAGGACGAGGAGCGGGCGGCCGGGTGTGGGCGGCGGGCGAGCGGGTGCGGGCGGGCGAGCCGGCGTGGGCGGCGGGCGGCCGGGTGCGGCCGGGGTCAATCTGCCGGCTCTGCGCAGTCACAACACCGCGCTGGTGCTGGACCTGCTGCGCACGGCCGGGGAGGGCGGCATCAGCCGGCTCGAACTGGCCGAGCGGACCGGGCTCACCCCGCAGGCGGTCAGCAAGATCACCGCGCGGCTGCGGGAGGACGGCCTCGCCGCGGAGGCCGGGCGGCGCGCGTCGACGGGCGGCAAGCCCGCCACCGTGCTGCGGCTGGTGCCGGACGCAGGGCACGCGGTGGGGATCCAGCTGGACCGGGACGAGCTGCGCGCGGTGCTCGTCGACCTCGACGGCACGGTGGTCGCGGAGCGGCAGGCGGAGGTGGACCTGGGGGCCGGGGCGGAGGCCGTCCTCGGCGCGGTCGTGGAGCTGGCCGGGGAACTGGTCGAGCGCGGCGGCGACACCCTGCTCGGGGTCGGGGTGGGGGCGCCCGGCCCGCTCGACCACAGCCACGGGGTGCTGCACCGCGTCACCGGGTTCCCCGAGTGGGACGGCTTCCCGCTGCGGGACGAGCTCGCCGCGCGGCTCGGGGTGCCGGTCGTCGTCGACAAGGACAGCAACGCGGCGGCCCTCGGACTCGCCGTCGGCGGCGAGGGCGGCTCCTTCGCCTGCCTGCTCCTCGGTACGGGGCTGGGCGCCGGCCTCGTGATCGGCGACACCGTGCACCGGGGGGCGCGGACCGCGGCCGGGGAGTTCGGGCACCAGGTCGTCCAGCTCGACGGACCGCCCTGCCCCTGCGGCAACCGCGGCTGCATCGAGGCGCTGTGCCTGGCGGCGGTGGCCCGCGGCGACGTGGCCGAGGCGGCGCGGGTCCTCGGCGTCGGCGCCGCGAACCTGGCCGGCCTGCTCGACATCGACGTCGTGTTGCTCGGCGGCCGGACGATCGCCGCCGCGCCGGAGCCGTTCGTCCGGGGGGTCGCCGCCGTCCTCGACGAACACGCTCGGCGCGAGGGCGGCCTCGGTACGACCGTCCCCGTCCGCCTCGCCCCCGGCGGGGACCGGGGCGTCGCGGAGGGGGCGGCTCAGCTGCTCCTCGCCCCGCTGTTCGGCCGCGCGGACGGCTGATCACCGCTCGGGCGGACGGCCCCCACTGGCCCGCAGGTGCCCACCGGCCGTTCGGCACCGCCGAAATCCGCCGTTGTGGTTGATCGCCGTCGCGGCGGGGTGAGGAAGGGCGACGGGGTGAGGAAGGGTGACGGGGTCGGCGAAGAGGCGGCGGTGAACGGGGTACGGGGGACGGCTGATCGGGGGGACTACCGGTCCGTCCGCGGAGTGGCGTCCGGCGTCCCCGGCTCCCGCCCGGCAGAGTCACCTGTCCATGCGCATGCGACTGAGCACCTTCCTGTCCCTCTGCCTGGCCGCCGCGACCGCCGTACTCGCCCCCGCGTCCCAGGCGACGGCCGCCCCCGCCGTCGCCGACGCGTCCTGCGCGGGCGCCGAACAGCAGGGCTTCCCCCTCACCACCCGCCTCCACGACGGCCCCTCGTCCTACGAGCCCGGCGGCGGCTTCGGCACCTGGTACCTCGACCTCACCAACACCACCGGCCACACCTGCGCCGCCATCCACCCGGTCGTCGTCCTCGTCGACGACAAGAAGGCCCTCAAGCCGTCCCAGGCCGAGCTGGAGTTCTACGACGGCCCGCGCACCCGCCCGGTCCCGCTGACGGAGACCGACGAGTCCGAACTGGTCGGCGTCTTCGACGGGACCGGTTTCCCGGGGCTCACCGTGGCGCCCGGGGCGACCGTCTCGGTCAAGGTGCGGCTGGCCGTCACCTCCGACGCCGTACGGAACGGGGTCACGGTCAACGCGGCCGTCGTACAGCGGCAGGGGTCGGACGGCGAGTGGGTGGGGGAGTCGAACGCCTACCGCTTCGGCATCGGCGGCGAGGCGCCGCCGCTGCCGCCCGCGAGCGTCGCCCCCGCCGTCCCCGCCGTCCCTTCCAGCGGCTCCTCGCAGGTCGGCCCGGAGACGCCCGCGCAGACACCTGAGGGGACACCCGAAGGGACACCTGAGGGGACCGGCTCCGCCAGTCCCGACACCAGCCCGGGGGCCAGCCCTGGCGCCACCCCGGGGGCCACCCCCGGAGCCACCCCGGGCGACAGCGCCCCGCCCTTCACCGACGAGGCCGGCGGAGAGCGGGACGGCCGCCGTGACGGCCGGGACGGCCGGGAAACCTGGGACCGCCGCAGGGAGGTCTGGGACCGCCGCCGGGAAGCCTGGGACAACCGAGGCGCCTGGGACGGCGCCGATGGACCCTGGGAGGCCGGGGAACGCGCCCGCGAACTGGCCCGCACCGGCCTCGGCCTGGCCCACGGGCTGTTCACCGCGTGCGTCGCCCTGCTCGCCGTGGGAGCGAGCGCCTTCCTGCTGGCACGCCGACGGCGGTGACCCCCGGCGGGCGACGGCCACGGCCACGGTCATGGTGACGGCCCCGGCCCCGGCCACCGACCAGGCCCCGGCGCCCCCGTCCGCTCCGGCATCCCGGAGCACGGCCGCATCCCGAAGTACTACGCGGTGAAGGCGCGGATCGATCAGCTCGTCGGCGGGCTGGGGGAGGGCGGCGTCATCCCCAGTGGGATCAGACGACGGCCGGTACGACAAGGTCTTCGCCGACTTCACCCAGCAGACCGGCATCAGGGCCGAGCAGGGCGACAGCGGTTCCGGCGAGGTGGTGCAGCGCGCGCTGCAGGAGAAGAGCAACCCGCAGGCCGACCGGCAGGTGAGCAGGGCATTCCCGGGTGATCCGGTGTGTGTCTAGGCTGGGGGCGTCGGTACGCCGTGGTTCCGGCGCCCCTGCTCAACGCAGTCCGCACGTACGCCATCCGCACGCCAGGAGACGCACAGCATGGCAGAGCGCAAGCCCATCGAGTCGTGGCTCACCGACATGGACGGGGTCCTCATCCACGAGGGGGTTCCGATCCCCGGAGCGGACGCCTTCCTGAAGAAGCTGCGGGAGTCCGGACGGCCCTTCCTGGTGCTCACCAACAACTCCATCTACACCGCTCGCGACCTGCACGCACGGCTGCGCCGGATGGGGCTGGACGTGCCGGTGGAGAACATCTGGACCTCGGCGCTGGCCACCGCCCAGTTCCTCGACGACCAGCGGCCCGGCGGCAGCGCCTACGTCATCGGCGAGGCCGGCCTGACCACCGCCCTGCACGACATCGGGTACATCCTCACCGACCACGAGCCCGACTTCGTGATCCTCGGCGAGACCCGCACCTACTCCTTCGAGGCGCTGACCAAGGCCGTGCGGCTGATCAACGACGGCGCCCGGTTCATCGCCACCAACCCCGACAACGTCGGCCCGTCCGTGGAGGGCGACCTGCCCGCCACCGGCTCGGTCGCCGCGCTGATCACCGCCGCGACCGGCAAGAAGCCGTACTTCGTCGGCAAGCCCAACCCGCTGATGATGCGGGCCGGCCTCAACGCGATCGGCGCCCACTCGGAGACCTCCGCGATGATCGGCGACCGCATGGACACCGACGTCCTCGCCGGCCTGGAGGCCGGGATGCGCACCTTCCTGGTGCTGTCCGGCGTCACCCAGCCGGACGACGTCGACCGCTACCCCTTCCGGCCCTCCGAGGTCGTGGACTCGATCGCGGACCTCGTCGACCGGATCTGACCGCCTCCGGATCCCTCCGGATCGGCTCCGGACCGGCTGCGACCGGCGGGCACCAAACCTGAGACCACCCGTACGGAGCAACAAGGCGCCCCCAGAGGATGCGGGGGCGCCCCGTGCGGGGGAGCCTCCAGATATCTGGAGGTTCACGATGGGCTCAATTCCCCTCACTCTCTGTACCGGACTCGTGGTCTGCGCCGCAGGGCTCGCCCCGGCGGCGGCCCTCGCGGCGGACGGCCAGGGCGTCACCGTGATCCCTGCTTCCCCGCCCGCCGGAGCCGTGGTGGCGCTGCGGGCGAGCGGCTGCTCCGGTACGACCGGCACCGCCGCCTCGACGGCGTTCGTCACGGACGTCCACCTGGCCGGCACCGGCGGCGACCTGACCGGCCAGGCCGAGGTCCGCTCCACGGCCGGCGCCGGTGACTACACCGTGCAGGTCACCTGCGGCGGCTCCGCCGTCACCGGCAGCGTCACCGTCGTACGGCAGTCCCAGCCGGACGCGCCCGGCGTGGTGCCCGCCTCGCCGTTCGCGCCCGTGCACGCGGGCGGCGGCGGCACCGCCCCGCTCGCCTCGGTGGATGCCCGCTCGGCCGGTCCGGACGCCGCGCAGGCGGTCACCGGCCTGCTCCTCGCCGCGGTCGCCGCGGTCGCCGTCGGACTGCTGAGCGCCCGCCGCCGGCACGGCTCGCACTGAGGACGGGAGCGATGTCCGACGACACCGAACGTTCCCCCGGCACCGGACGGCTGCTGACCGGGGTGGCCTGGGCGGTCCTGCTGCTCGGGCTCTGGCTGTGGGGCCGGGGGGTGACCGAGATACCCGACGGCATGGCAGGGCCCACCACGGGTGACGTGGCCGCCGTCGGCCGTCCTCCTTCGGACCCCGAACTCCCGCCCGCAGCCAAACCGTTGACCTCGTCCGCGCCCGAGCGCGTCGACATACCGGACCTGGGCGTGCAGGCCCCCGTGGTCGCCCGCGGCCTCGACGGGGACGGCGGGGTCGACCCGCCCCCCTTCGACCAGCCCGACGTGGTCGGCTGGTACGGCTCCGGGACCGACCCCGGCGCGGCCGGCACCGCGGTCCTGGTCGGGCACGTCGACACCGAGACCCGGCCCGCCGTCTTCTACAAGATCAGCGCGATGCGCCCCGGCGAGACGATCCGCGTGGTCCGCGCCGACAACACGGTCGCCGAGTTCACCGTCGACGACGTCCGGGTCCTGCCCCGCGACCACTTCGACGCCCAACAGGCCTACGGCCCGCGCGAGTCGGGACGCGCCGAACTCCGCCTGATCACCTGCGGCGGCACCTTCGACCGGACGACGCACAGCTACACGGCGAACGTGGTGGTCTCGGCGTACCTGACGGGCACCGGTCCGCAGAACGCGCGGCGGTGACGCGAACTCCCGGACAACCCTTGGCGTCCCCGGGGTGTCTGAAGGGTGGCGGGGCGAGAGGCGTCCCGTGGGGAGGGGCACGGAATGACCAACCGTCAGCGCAAGGTGGGGGCGGTGCTGGCCGCCTTCGCGGCCGCCGTCGCCGCATGGCTGCCCACCACGTCCGCACAGGCCGCGGACGGGCCGGTGGTGCACATCTTCGTGGTGAACGACGACATCGGGGTGCCGGTACCGACCCAGGATCCGCCGCAGATCAGCTGGGGCCTGGACAACGACGGGCCGGGCGCCGCGAAGGGCGTCACGATCAAGCTCGACTTCAGCCAGGTCAAGGACTGGGTCACCGTCAACGGGAAGACGGTCGACACCTACACGGCGCCCGCGCTCGGCGACCTCCACGAGGGCGACAACGGAGGCGGCTTCGTGGACCTGCGGGCGAAGGACGGCACCCCGCTGGGCACCAAGGGCACGGTGACCCTCAGCGGCACCTCGTCGAACGGCACCGTGGTCTCCAAGACCGTCGAAGTGACCGCGGGCGACGTGGAGCTGAAGGTCAACAAGCTCGCCGACCGCAAGGGAGACAAGCCCGGTTCCACCATCGAGTCCCCGCTCACCATCAGCAACACCGGCTCCCTGCCCGCCCACGGCGTCCAGCTGCAGGTGCTCACCACCCCCGGCCTCTCCTACGCGGACAGGTTCTCCAACTGCTCCTACTCCACGGCCTCCGGTGACTTGTACGGCACCACCCAGCAGGCGTTGTGCACCTTCGACACGACCGTCGAGCCGGGCAAGAGCTACCGGCTGGACCAGCCGCTCAAGCTGGACGTGAGCAAGCAGGCGCTGTACGAGTACATCCGCCGTGAGGCCCTGCCCGTGAAGGACGCCAAGGCGCCGTCCGGAAGCGGCCCGAAGCTCTCCCTGGTGGCCGCCGGAGCCGCGGACACCGGTGGCGTGGAGCTCGGCAGGCAGTACGTCATGGTCGACAACACGGCGGACATGGCCGCGGGCGGCGACACCGCCTCGGGCGCGCCGGGCGACCTGGTGCACGTGGACCTCACGCTGAGCAACGAGGGCCCCGCCCGGATGGCCAACGACGTCGGCGACGACCAGCCCGCGCTGGTGTTCACCGTCCCCACCGGCGCCAAGGCCGTGGAGATCCCCGACCGGTGCCGGGTGTGGGACCCCGAGGCCCAGTCCAGCACGGGGGAGCGGACGCCTGGCGCCCCGCAGTACGTCTGCTTCCCGCAGCCGAACTATTTCGAGGTCGGGGACACCCGTACCTTCCACTTCGGCCTGGAGATCCGCAAGGACGCGAAGACCACCACCGGCGAGGTCCGGGCGACGACGACGTACGACACCCCCCTGGAGTTCGACCACAACCCCGCCAACAACACCGCGCCCGTCACCGTCAAGGTCGAGGGCGACGACAACGGTGCCACCACCTCGCCCTCCGCGTCCGCCACCACCCCGGGCACCGGCGGCAAGGCCGGCGGCAACGACGTCACCCCCCAGACGGTCGCCGACACGGCCGGGGACGGCTCCCTCGCCAACACGGGCAGCAGCAGCGTGCTGCCCGTCGCCGCCGCGGTGGGCGCGGGCGCGCTGCTGCTCGGTGGCGGTCTGGTGTTCGTCGTCAGGCGCCGCAAGGCCTGACCGCCGGCTCGGCCGCAACTCGCCCCACCTGTCGCCCGGTCGACGGCCCGCTCCCCTGAGACCGCCGACCGGGCCGGTCCTCGACCGCGCGCGCTCGGGCTGCGGAAGTGACCCGGCGGCTGGCGCGGGAGGCTGGGAAGGGCGGGCCGGTGTCCGGGCCGCCCGCAAGCGACTCTAGAGGGCAACGGGCGCCCCGGCCCAGGTTCGCGCTCGCCAAGTCCGTTGACAGCGGCTGTAACAGCTCACCGACAAGGTTGGGCGATCTCGTGGCGAGTGCGGTGGGTATGTCACGATTGGGCTCTGGCCAGGTGCACCCAGGGGGGAATTGGATGTACGACAGCAGGGGGGCCCGCTCGGCGGCCCGGGCCGGGGCGGTGGGGGCGGCGCTGCTGCTCGCCGGCTGCTCCTCGGGCGGCGGCTCGGGCGGGGACGGGCCGGCCGCGAGTCCGCAGGCGGTGATCACCCAACAGCCCAAGGAGGCCGACCCGTTCTGGGTGAACCCCGACTCCAACGCGGCCCGCCAGGTGAAGGCCTACGCGCGGGCCGGCAAGGACGGCGACGCCGAGCAGATCCGCAAGATAGCGGCACAGCCGACCGGCGAGTGGATCGGCCCGGAGAACCCGGAGCAGGAGGCGCGCGGCTTCACCGAGGCCGCCCAGAAGTCCGACCGCACGGCCCTCCTGGTCCTCTACGACATCCCGCACCGCGACTGCGGCCAGTACAGCCAGGGCGGCGCGGCCGACGGCGACGCGTACCGGGCGTGGATCGACGGGGTCGCCCGGGGGATCCAGGACCGTCCCGCCACGATCGTCCTGGAACCGGACGCGGTACTGCACCTCGTGGACGGCTGCACCCCGGCCCGATTCGCCGAGGAACGCTACGACCTACTGCGCGGCGCGATCACGAAACTCAAGTCCCTGAAGAACACCAAGGTCTACCTGGACGCGGGCAACGCCGGCTGGGGCCGCCCCGACCAGATCTACCAGCCCCTCCAGCAGGCGGGCGTCGCCCAGGCGGACGGCTTCGCCGTCAACGTCTCCAACTTCTACTCCACCCAGGACTCCATCACCTACGGCAAGCAGCTGTCGGCGAAGGTCGGCAACAAACACTTCGTCATCGACACCAGCAGAAACGGCAACGGCCCGTACGCGGGCGGCGATCCGGAGGAGCGGTGGTGCAACCCGCCGGGCCGGGCCCTTGGGGAGACCCCGACGACGAAGACGGCCGACCCGCTGGTCGACGCCTACCTGTGGGTCAAACGCCCGGGGGAGTCGGACGGCACGTGCAAGGGGGGCCCGCAGGCGGGTAATTGGTGGCCGGCCTACGCCTTGAAACTGGCACAGGGATCACAGACCTAGGGGCGCTGGGGGTACCCCCGGCCGAAGGCTGGGGGAGGAACCGCGCGACGAGCCCGAACCGGCCCGCGGGTGACCACTGCCCGGTTCGGCACCGCCGGATGCCGCCGCTGCGGCTGAGCGCCGTCGCGGCGGGAGGAATACGGGGGCGAGCAGCCGACCCACGGGCGCGGGGCGGAGCCGATGTGCGGCTCCGCCGCGCGGGCGCGACCAGCCGCAGCGCTCCCGCGCCCGAAGTCCCGTCCCGCGGGAGCGCTACGGCACCTTCACCCACTGCGCCTTGCTCGGCGTCCCCTGATCGTCGTCCACGAAAAGCATGTACCACCCCGAAGGAACCAGGTTCCGGTTCCCCGGCACCGTCACAGTGATCCGATTCCCCGACGTCGTGAAGTCCAGGGCGACCGACCGCTGGTCCACATCCGTCACATGGGTGGTCGCACTCGGCCGGACAAGCCGCACCTTCCTGATGGCCGACGCCTGCCGCGACGTGAACGTCCCCGACCCACCCCGCGCGATCGTCTGCGGCCCCCCGCTCAGCGACGGCCGTGAGTCCCGGTACAGGTACGGCGGCGTGTAGATCTCGATCCGCTGCTCGAAGACCCCCGGCTTGGTGTTCGCCTTGTCCGCGAACAACGGGTTGGAGCCGAAGAACATGACCCGGCCGTCGGGCAGCAGGATCGACCCGGAGTGGTAGTCACGGCCCACGAGCGGGTCGGCCACCCTCCGGAAGGAGTTCGTGGCGGTGTCGTAGATCCGCGCCTGTTTGATGTCGGAGGCGCCGCGCCCCCGGTAGTCCTCGGAGCCGCCCGAGACCAGCACGCTGTCGTCCGGCAGGACCGAGACCTGCGGGTACCGCGTCCCCTTCTCCAGCGCGGGGCCGTCGACGAACTTCGGGTTCGGGTCCTTCAGGTCGATCAGCCGCGTCTTCCTCGTGGACAGCGCGGACTCGCCGACCCCGCCGCCCCCGACCACCATGTACTTCTCGTCCTGCGCCGGAGGCAGCAGCACCGTCCCGGAGGTCTCCAGCATGTTCGGGTCGCTGAGCCCGGACAGTTTCGTGAACCGGTTGGTGCCGACGTCCCAGATCCCGGGGTCACGCCCGACGTCGTCCGGCCCGTATCCCGCGTTGGAGCCCGAGTAGAAGAGCTTGCCGTTCTGCAGCAGGAACAGCGCGGGATAGGTCGGGAACTGGCGCTTGTACTTCGTGTACGTCCAGGTCCTCGTCGCCGGGTCGAAGACCTCGTTCTTGCCGGGCACCAGCTGCCCGATGTCGTCGAGCCCCGAGACGCTCAGCACCTTGCCGTCCGACAGCGTCGTGAGCGTCGGGTACCAGCGTGCCTCGTTCATCGGGTCGACCTTGATGTACTTCTCGGCGACCGGATCGAATTCGTAGGCGTTCTTGATGCCCTCGAAGTCCCGTTTGTCCATTCCGAGTTTGTTGGCGATGCCGTAGGTGTTGCGGGCGTCGGCGCCGGTCAGTCCCTGGATGCGGTAGTTGTCCTGGGTGCCGGTCTCGTACCTGGTGCCCTGCTCGGACGCCTCCACGACGACGCGGGCGTAACCGGGGTTGTTGCGCAGGTACCTGCCGGCCTTGTCGAAGATCTTCGTCGCGCGCGGGATCAGCGCCGAGTCGTCGGAGACGAACGTCCTGCCGTTCTGCTTGCCGGTGAACCGGGTGCCCTTGGGCAGGGTCATCGGTTTGTCCGGGTTCTCGTTGTAGAGGATCATGACGCCGCCGGCCTTCTTGACGTCGCCCTTGAGCTTCTCGTACCGCTTGGTGCCGCCGGCGATCAGGATGTTGCCGTCGGCGAGCTGGGTGTGGCCGGTGCAGAACAGGTCGGCCGGGGTGGGCACCTTCTTGATCGTGCCCTTGACCGGGTCCCAGACCCGGCTGTCGTAGATCTTCGCGTCGAAGTTGTCCTGGTTGTTGCCCGAGCCCGCGACGAGCAGCACCTTCCCGGTGTGCAGGAGCACCGCGTGGATGGTGTCCTGGCGGTACTCCTTCGGGAACTCGATGATGTCCCAGTGGCCGTTCACGGCCTTGTACTCCGGTCTGTTGATCTTGTACTGGTGGTACCGCTCGGTCCCGAAGCGGTACAGCCACGGCCCGTTCATCCCGGCCAGGGCGAGAACGACCACGGTACTGATCGCGAGCCGGCGGGCCCGGCGACGGCCGGCGCTCTCGTTCATTCCTCACGACCTCCGAGTCCGCCGCGGCCTCCCAGCGCGCCCGGTCCGCCGAGCGCGATCCGCAGGGTCTGTTCCACGGGGGTGCCGGTGGGCGGCGTCCAGGTCGGCCGCTGCTGCGGCGCGTGTCCCGCGGGCAGGTATCCGGCCGGCACCGCGTCCTCCGGTTCGGCCACCGCCCCGGGTGCCCTGCGTTCCTTGCGCAGGGTGTACCGCCAGGCGAAGATCGGCGCGGCCGTGATCAGCAGCGCCAGCGTGGCCCAGGTGAGCATCGCGGGCTGTGCGTGGCCCTCGACGAAGCCGGCGGCGAGCGAGCCGCCGAAGACCAGGATGAAGAACCAGTGGATGCGGAAGGTCCCGAAGAGGGTGTCGGGGCTCGCCGACTCGCCCTTCGGGGTGACCACGAACCGGCTCTTGCGGCGCAGCACGGCGTCCATGAGCGAACGGGCGTAGACGGGTGCGGAGAGAGCCGACATCACCATGCCGGCGACGCCGCCGGAGCCCTCCGGCTCGTGCGGGGAGACGTTGTGCCGGCGGTTCCAGACGTAGAGGCCGATCTGGAGCGCGGAGGCGTTGCCGTAGAGCATCAGCCACACGGCGGGGTCGATGTTCACGCCCGAGGCGCCCAGGCCCAGGAACAGCGCGCAGCTCAGCGCCGCCAGGATCCAGTTGAGGGCCGACATCGGGTAGAAGATGATCATCATGGTGTAGTTGAAGAGCTTGCCGGGACCCAGGCTGAACAGGCCCTTCCAGTACTGCTTGAGGATCGTCTCGTACGTGCCCCGGGACCAGCGGAGCTGCTGGGTGAAGAAGTCGGTCCAGGCGTTCGGGCCCTCGCCGACCGCGAGCACGTCCGGGGTGTAGACCGAGCGCCACTTGCGGCCGGTCGCCGGGTTCTTCGCGCAGTGCATCTCGAAGCCGGTGGCCATGTCCTCGGTGATGGAGTCGTACAGCCCGCCGATCTGCCGGAGCGCCGTGATCCGTACGGCGTTGGAGGTGCCGACGAACATGGGGGCGCCGTAGCGGTTGCCGGCGCGCTGGATCAGGGCGTGGAAGAGGAACTGCTGGGACTCGGCGGCCTTGGTGACGAACGTGTCGTAGTTGCCGTAGACCTGCGGGCCGATGACGAAGCCGACGTCCGGGTCGCGGAAGTAGCCCAGCATCCGCTCCAGGTAGTTGGGGAGCGGGACGTGGTCGGTGTCGACGGAGGCGAAGAAGTCGTACTCGTCGCCGTGCGCCTCCAGCCAGGCGTTGTAGTTGCCGTGCTTGGTCTTGGCGCGGTGCGGGCCCTGCGGGCGGTTCCACCGCTCGACGCCCTTGCGGGTGAAGTGGTGCACGCCCAGGCGCGCGCAGACCTCCTTCACCTCCGGGTCGTCGCCCTCGTCGAGCAGCCAGACGTGCAGCAGGCCCCGGTGGCGCAGCCGGACGGCCGCCTCCAGGGTCCGGGTGACCATGTCGAGGGGTTCCTTGCCGGGCACGAACGTGGTGATGAAGGCGACGCGGGTGCCGGTCTCCGGGACCACCGGGACCGGGTCGCGGGCGACCAGGGTGGCGTGCGCGTTGGACAGCACGTTCATGCAGCGGAAGAACTCGATCAGGCCGATCGACACCAGCATCACGATGTCGAGGTCCGGCAGGAAGTCGTACGCCGGGTAGTCCCGCTGGGTCCAGTGCTCGGGCTGCAGCAGCCAGGCCAGCAGGACCAGCGAGAGCAGCGGGGCCGCGCCCAGCATCAGCGCGGCGCGGACGCGGTGCGGTTCCTGGGAGAGCAGCGAGCGGTACTGCACGGTGTACGGCCGGGCCGGGTCGGGCTGGGTGAGGGGGCCCGCGAGCCGGCTGTAGTGCTCGTAGTCGTATCTGGGCAGGGTCTTCTTTATGCGGCCCAGGGCGGCGGCGGTGCGGTGCGCGGGCACCCGGAGCTGCGCGGTCTGTGACGGGTCGTGTTCCTGTTCCTGCCGGGCGCCCATCGGCGTCGACGTCATGAGTCATCCCCCCACACGCAGATCAGCGCGTGTTTCATCGATCCCGGAGCCCGCTCGGATCCCCCTCGACCCTGCCGGGCGCGTCAATGACGGGGCACAGTCGTCCCACAGACAATGGACACGGACCGTGACCGTCCGGTTGCAGGGTGCCCCCCTCGGCACCGATTCATGACGGGGCCCCTCAACCCCGCAGATCTGGCAACCGGCTATCTACCCCCCAAGTGCCGCGAAACACCGGCACTTTGGACAACCAGGGTTCTACGGTGCTCAGCATGATCGCAAGGGCGAAACACCGTGTTTACCGGGCATACGCGTCCATTGTGGAGCGTGTGGGGATTGTGCGGATCGGTCGTGTCGGTTGTTGACATAAAGGGGCAAGGGGTAGCAATGGTCGGCGACGTGGCCCTGCGTGACCGATGGGGTGTACGCCAGAAGGCCCCCCGCTGCTGCGGAGGGCCTTCTGGGTGTCGGTGCGCCGCCAGGGACTCGAACCCCGGACCCGCTGATTAAGAGTCAGCTGCTCTAACCAACTGAGCTAGCGGCGCCTGCTGACATCGAGAACTCTACCCGACGGGCAGCCGTGCTCCCGACCATCGGCCACCGGGGCGACCCCCGTCCGCCCTCTGCCGTACATCATTCGGTCCGTCAGCATGCGCACCGGGACCTCAGTTGGGAAACTGATCAACGTGCACAGTCCCGGACATATCAACATGAAGTGTGAGGGGAATCGCATGGCGGCCCCGGTCTTCGAGGAATTCGACCCCGCGACCACCTGCGAATGCCCCGGCTGCGTCCACTGGCGGCGGGTGAGCCCCTCCCCGCTGCCCGGCCGCTTCGGCGGGCACCCGGCAGCCCGCGGCCTCCTGGTCGTGGCCGCCGCCACGTCCGCCGCCCTCGCCGCGGGCGCCCCGACCGCCGCCGCCCACGGCACCCCGCCCGCCCCGCACCGGTCCGCCGCCCCGGTGGACCCCGAGCCCGAGACCCCACAGGGCGTGAAGTCCCCCCTGCACGGTCCGAACGGCAAGCCCGTCCAGGGCCCGGTCACGACACCCCCCATCACCCGTACGCAGATCATCAACCGGGCCAAGACCTGGGTCACCGCCAAGGTGCCGTACAGCATGTCCCTCTACTGGACGGACGGGTACCGGCAGGACTGCTCCGGCTACGTCTCCATGGCCTGGGGGCTGACCGGCAACGAGTGGACCGGGAGCCTCGACCAGTTCGGCACGAAGATCACCAAGGACGAGCTCCAGCCCGGCGACATGCTGCTCTTCCACAACCCGGACGACCCCGAGAAGGGCTCCCACGTCGTGCTCTTCGGCGGCTGGACGGACTACACGCACACCTACTACACGGTGTACGAGCAGACACCCCCGCACGCCCGCAGCCAGGCCACGCCCTACGCCTACTGGAGCAACTCCGCCAAGTACGTCCCCTACCGCTACAAGGGCCTGATCGCGGACCCGGCCACGCCCGGTGCCCAGGCCGCGAGGACGTCGGTGGCGTACCCGGGGGCGGCCTACTTCGGGCCCGGTGCCCACAACAAGTACGTCACCCTCCTCGGACAGCTGCTGGTCGCCCGGGGCGCCGGCGGCTACTACGCCAAGGGCCCGGGGGCCGCCTGGGGGCCGTCGGACCAGCGGGCCACCCAGGCCTTCCAGCGGGCCCAGGGCTGGACCGGCGCCGCCGCCGACGGCCTGCCCGGCCCGCGCACCTGGGAACTCCTCGCCACCGGCAGGGGCAGGAACATCAAGTCCGCCACCACGACCCCGTCCGCCCCCGCCTCGCACGGGGTCCCGGGCTACCCCGGCAAGAACTTCTTCCGCCCGGGCGCCGCCAACGACTACATCACCCGGCTCGGCAGGCAGCTGGTCGAGAAGGGCTACGGGCGGTTCTACCCCGGCGGCCCGCATCCCGCCTGGGGCGAGGCGGACCGCAGGGCCGTCGAGGCGTTCCAGCGCGCCCAGGGCTGGCGCGGCGGCGCGGCCGACGGCTACCCGGGGCCGGAGACCTGGCGCCGCCTGTTCCTGTGACGACCCCGACTGCGACCCCTTGAGGACCCCCCGAAGCATCTGGCGCGGAGGCTGGAGGCAGGCATGAGTACGACCACCGCACACACCCCCGATTCGGACGGCCCCCCGGACGGCGGGCCGCCCACCCGCCCGACTCCCCGGCTGATCCAGAACGAGATCACCACCGAGATCCCCGTCCACCTGCTGTTCCGCGACGACCCCGACCCGGTGTCGGTGCCGCTGCGGCCGGCCGTGGTCGGCCGCCGTCAGGGCACCGGCGAACAGCCCCGGCTGCGCCGCCCGTTCCCGGCCAAGCCCCGGCCGGTCGCCGCCGTCGACCCCGACCTGGTGGAGCGTCCGGCCCGGGTGCTGCCCGGCGCGGCCGGCGTGTGCGCCGGGCTCGGCGGAGTGGCCGGGGGGCTCGCCACCTCCTGGTGGGCGGGGGCGCTGCCGCCGCTCGCGGCGCACGCGCTGCGCCTGCCGGCGTACGAGGGCGCGGGGCTGGGCCCGGTGCAGTGGGCGGCGTACGCCGGGGCCGGTGCGCTCGGGCTGGCCGGCTTCGCGGGGCTCTCGCGCGGGACGACCGGCCGGGCCTGGGTGCTCGGCCTGTTCGGCCGCTACCGGGGGACGGTACGGCGCACCGGCCTGCTCTGGGTCAACCCGCTGCTGCTGCGCCGCCGGGTCGACGTCCGGCTGCGGCACTGGCGCAGCGAGGAGATGCCGGCGGCGGACGGCAACGGGGTCGCGCTCCGGGTCGTCGTCCTGGTGGTGTGGCGGGTGCGGGACACCGCGCGCGCGGTGCTCGGCGTCGAGGACCACGAGACGTATCTGCGCGAGTGCGTGGAGGCCGCGCTGGCCAGGGTGCCGGTGGAGCCGCCGGGCACCGCCCGGGGTTCGGTGGAGATGGCCACGGACGCGCTGACCCGGCTGGTCACGGCGGACGCGGCGGGCATCGGCCTGGAGGTGTTCTCCGTGCAGCCCGTCCGGGTGGAGTACGCCCCGGAGGTCGCCGGGGCCATGCAGCGCCGCCGGATCGCCGCGCTCGACGCCCGGCAGCGGGCCACCATGCTCACCTCGGTCGTGGACTCGGTCGAGGACACGGTGACCCGGCTGACCATGCGCGGACTCGTCGAACTCGACGACTACGAGCGCAAGGTGCTGGTGCGTGACCTGACGGTGGCGTTCTGCTCGGGGCGGACCGACCCGGTGCCGTGACGGGTATGGACGTGTCTTTGATATGGACACGGTCAATAGTCGGCAATAATCTGGGACTTGGTCTAGACCTGCACGGCTCACTGAACCTCCCCCACGTTCTCCAGGAGCGGCAGCATGCGTAAACGGACCAAGGTGTCGGCCGTCGTGCTCGGCGTGGCGACCGCCGGAGCGTTCGTGCTCTCCACCGGCGGCGCCAGCGGGCACGGCTACACCGACCTCCCCATCAGCCGGCAGAAGCTCTGTGCCAACGGCACGGTGCCGAACTGCGGCGACATCCAGTACGAGCCGCAGAGCGTCGAGGGCCCGAAGGGCTTCCCGGCGGCCGGTCCCGCCGACGGCCGGCTCTGCAACGGCGGGCTGAGCAGGTTCGCCCAGCTCAGCTCGCCGACCACGCCGTCGGGCGGTGCCTGGCCGACGACGAAGGTGACCGGCGGCCAGACCTACACGTTCCGCTGGCAGTTCACCGCGATGCACGCCACGACCGACTTCAAGTACTACGTGACCAAGCAGGGCTGGAACCAGAACCACGCCCTCGCCCGTTCGGACCTCAACACCACCCCGTTCCTCACCGTCCCCTACAACGGCCAGCGCCCGCCGGCCACCCTCAGCCACAGCGGCACCCTGCCGTCGGGGTTGAGCGGTCACCATGATCCTGGCGGTCTGGACGATCGCCGACACGGGCAACGCGTTCTACGCCTGCTCGGACGTCACGTTCTGACCTGCGTCGTTCGACAACCGGGTAACACCCGGCCGATCTGAGCTTCGCTTGAGGACCCGCCGCGGGCCGCGGGGGTACGTTCCCGCCACACCGGTCGGTCGGACCGGTGTTCGGAGGCGGGGGACTCTCATGGGCCTGATGGAAGCGTTCTTCTACATCCTTCCCGGCATCTTCGTCGTCGTCGGGGTACTCGGGTTGGTCAAGACGCTGCGGCGGTCGAGCGAGATCAGCCGGACGTGGCGTCACGGGCGTACCGCCGAGGCGCGCTGTCTGCGGTCGTACACGAGGACCAGCGGCGGTGGCGGGGACACGTCCGTGACGACCACGCTGCACCATGTCTACGAGTTCACGACGGCCGAGGGGCGCGTCGTCCGCTTCGACGAGGCGAGCGGGCGGTCCACCGTGGTCGAGGGTGACTTCGTGACCGTGTACTACCTGCCGGAGCGGCCGGAGGGGGCGACGTCGCGGCCGCCCGCGCAGGGGAAGCTGGCGGTGGGGACCGGGTGCGCGGTGGCGTTCTTCGCGGTGTTCATCGGGTTCGCGCTGGTCTTCATGGGGGTGGCGCATTTCATGTTCTCGGCGGCGGACGGGACTTTTGCGCCGTGAGTGGCGGCTGAGGGCCGTGGGGCTCTGCGGGCCGGCGGGGGCTGGTCGCGCAGTTCCTGCCCCCAGCGCCCCTGACGGGGCGCTGCACATCTGACGGTGTGTCAATTACTCTGCCTCTCCATGGAGTCCGATGGACGCACCGTTGCTGAAGCCGTTGCCGCTCGGTGGGGGGATCACCGGGCGGGGCTGTGGTTCGAGGAGTCGGTGCTGACGAACCACGAAGTGGCCGCCGGGGCTGCCGCCCGGGCGGCTCTGCTCGGGGATTTGCTGCCTGCGGGTGCCGTGCCCCACGTCGGGGTCCTGCTCGACAACACCCCCGAGTTCCCGCTCTGGCTGGGGGCCGCCGCGCTCGCCGGGGCCGCCGTCGCCGGGGTCAATCCGACCCGCCGGGGACCCGAGCTGGCGCGGGACATCCTGCACACCGAGTGCCCGGTGCTCGTCACCGAGCGGGCACAGCTGCCGCTGCTCGCCGGGCTCGACCTGCCCGGTGTCCGCGTCCTCGTCACCGACGAGCCGGAGTACGGGGCTCTCCTCGCCCCCTACCTCGGTGCCTTCCCCGACGCCTCCCGGGCCGCCCCCGCGGACCGGATCCTGCTCTACTTCACGTCCGGTTCCACCGGCGCTCCGAAGGCCGCCCTCTGTTCGCAGGGGCGGCTCGCGGCGGCCGGGCGGTCGCTCGCGGGGCAGTTCGGGGTCCGGCCCGACGACGTGCACTACGTCTGCATGCCGATGTTCCACGGCAACGCCGTGATCGCCGACTGGGCCCCCGCGCTGGTGGCGGGCGCCGGGGTGGCGTTGCGGCGGCGGTTCTCGGCGTCGGGCTTCCTGGCCGACGTGCGGCGGTACCGGGCCACCTACTTCACCTATGTCGGCCGCGCGGTGCAGTACCTCCTCGCCACCGAGCCGCGCGCCGACGACCGGGACAACCCGCTGCGGATCGGGTTCGGGACGGAGGCCGGGGCCGTGGACGCGGCGGCCTTCGAGGAGCGGTTCGGGGTGCGGCTGGTCGAGGGGTACGGCTCCTCGGAGGGCGGGGCGGCGATCCAGTGGTCGCCGGGGACGCCGGCCGGGGCGGTGGGGCGGGCGACGCCGGGGCTCGTCGTACTCGACCAGGAGTCGGGCGCGGAGTGTCCGCCCGCCGTCTTCGACTCCGGAGGAAGGCTGCTGAACGGGGAGGCGGCGATAGGGGAGCTGGTGAACCGGGCACCGAATCCGTTCGAGGGGTACTGGCGGAACGCGGCGGCGGAGGCGGAGCGGCGCAGAGGAGGCTGGTACTGGACCGGGGACCTCTTCTACCGGGACGCGGAGGGGTACCTGTACTTCGCGGGGCGTACCGACGACCGGATCCGGGTCGACGGGGAGAACCTGGCCGCCGCGGTGATCGAGAACATCCTGGCCCGGTACGAGGGCGCGGAGGCCGTCGCCGTGTACGGGGTGCCGGACCCGGTGACCGGGGACCAGGTGATGGCGACCGTCGCCGGGCGGTTCGACCCCCTCGACTTCGCCGAGTTCCTGCTGGCCCAGCCCGACCTGGGGACGAAGATGGCGCCCCGGTTCGTGCGGGTGGTGGAGCGGATGCCGGTGACGGCGACCAACAAGATCCAGCGGGCCGCGCTGCGGAGGGCAGGGGTGCGGTGTGCCGACCCCGTGTGGTGGCGGCCGCCGGGGGAGCGGACGTACCGCAGGCTGACCCCGGAGGAAGCCGAAGGGCCCCTCGTCTCCACGAGAGGCCCCTCATCTGTGCGCCGCCAGGGACTCGAACCCCGGACCCGCTGATTAAGAGTCAGCTGCTCTAACCAACTGAGCTAGCGGCGCATGACCCACGCCGACCGTTCGAACCGTCTCTCGACTGGTTCGTCCGGCTGGCGACGAACGAAATAGTACCTGGTCCGGCGGGGTGCTTCAGACCGCCGCCGGGGGTGACCTAGTGCTGAATTCCTCTTTCGCTGGGTATATGTCCTGGTGACGGGGCGGTTCGGTTGTTCGGGGCGGGTGCTGGACGGTGGTGTTACGGGCACGGCCGAGCCGTGACGAGAACGAGGAACGGCTCGTGCACCGGCTGG
>NZ_JAEKKT010000035.1 GCF_019510245.1 Streptomyces sp.
TGCGGTGGCGGTGGTGTTCGAGGGTGTCGAGGTGTCGTTCGGGGAGTTGGATGCGCGGGCGAACCGGTTGGCGCGGTTGCTTGTGGGGCGGGGTGTGGGTCCGGAGTCGGTGGTCGCGGTGGTGATGGAGCGCGGCGTGGAGCTGGTGGTGGCGTTGCTGGCGGTGGTGAAGGCGGGGGGTGCGTATCTGCCGGTGGATCCGGAGTATCCGGCCGGTCGTATCGAGGCTGTTCTTGCCGATGCCGGGCCGGTGTGTGTGCTCAGCTCGACCGCGCTGGCCGGGGTGGTGCCGGATGGCGTGGCCCGGGTTGCGGTGGATGATCCCGCGGTGGTTGCGGAGTTGGCGGGTCTGTCGGCGCAGGCTCCCGTGGTGGGGGTGCTGCCTGCGCATCCGGCGTATGTGATCTTCACGTCGGGCTCCACCGGGCGTCCGAAGGGTGTTGTGGTGCCGCATGCGGGGGTCGTGAACCGTCTGGCGTGGATGCAGGAGCTGTCCGGTCTGTCGGCCGGGGACCGGGTGCTGCAGAAGACGCCGTTCGGGTTCGACGTCAGTGTGTGGGAGTTCTTCTGGCCGCTGGTGCAGGGCGCGGCGCTGGTGGTGGCCCGTCCGGGTGGGCACCGGGAGCCCGCCTATCTGGCCGAGTTGATTCAGCGTCAGAACATCACGGTGACGCACTTCGTGCCGTCGATGCTGGAGACGTTCCTGCGTGAGCCGGCGGCCGCCGACTGTGCCGGGCTGCGGGCGGTGTTCTGCAGTGGTGAGGCGCTGCCGGCGCCGTTGCGGGACCGGTTCCTCGAACTGCTGGACGGTGTGCCGCTGTTCAACCTGTACGGGCCCACGGAGGCGTCCGTGGACGTGACCGCGGCGCGCTGTGCTGTCGGCGATGGTGCGGTGGTGCCGATCGGTGGGCCGGTGGCCAATACCCGGGTGTATGTGCTGGACGGTTCGCTGTCCCCGGTGCCGGTGGGTGTCGAGGGTGAGCTGTACCTGGCGGGTGTGCAGCTGGCGCGCGGCTATGTGGGGCGTGCGGGTCTGACCGCGGAGCGGTTCGTGGCCTGCCCGTTCGCCGAGGGCGGGAGGATGTACCGCACCGGTGACCGGGTCCGCTGGAACGCCGGTGGTCAGCTGGTGTATCTGGGCCGTACGGACGAGCAGGTGAAGATCCGCGGCTTCCGGATCGAGCCTGGTGAGATCCAGGCCGTCCTGGCCGCACACCCTGCCGTGGCCCAGGTCGCGGTCGTCGCTCGCGAGGACGTCCCGGGTGACATCCGCCTGGTGGCGTACGCCGTTCCGGCTGGCTCGGACACGCCGTCGGACGAACTCCTGTCCCTCTTGCGGGAGTTCGCGGGTGAGCGGTTGCCGTCCTACATGGTCCCGTCGGCGGTCGTGGTGCTGGACGCGTTGCCGGTGACGGTCAACGGCAAGGTGGACCGCAAGGCGCTGCCGGCGCCGGAGTATGCGGCGGGTGGGGGCCGTGCGCCGGCCAGTGTGCGGGAGGAGATCCTCTGCGAGGCGTTCGCCGAGGTCCTCGGCTTGTCGGCGGTCGGGGTCGATGACGACTTCTTCACGCTGGGCGGCCATTCGCTGCTGGCGGTGGCCCTGGTGGAACGCCTGCGAGTGCGGGGTGTGTCCGTGGCGGTGCGGGCGCTTTTCGAGACGCCGACGGTAGCCGGGCTGGCAGCCGCACAGGCCTCCGAGGGGGTCGTGGTGCCGGCGAACGCCATTCCCGTCGGCGCGCGGGAGATCACGCCGGAGATGCTGCCCCTGGTGGACTTGGACGCCACCGAGATCGAGCGGATCGTGGCCACGGTCGAGGGTGGTGCGGCCAATGTGGCGGATGTCTACCCGCTGGCCCCGCTCCAGGAGGGTCTCCTCTTCCACCACATGATGGCGGATCAGGAGGCCGAGGCGGATGTCTACATGCGGCCGTCGGTGTTGGGATTCGACTCGCGGGAGCGGGTGGACGCGTTCCTGGACGCGCTGCGGATGGTGATCGACCGGCATGACGTCTACCGCACGGCGTTCGTGTGGGAGGGGCTGGCCGAGCCGGTGCAGGTGGTGTCGCGCCGGGTGGAGCTGCCGGTCCAGGAGGTCGTCTTGGACCCGCAGGGCCCCGACCCGGTGGAGCAGTTGGCAGCCATCGGCGGCTCGTGGATGGATCTGACCCGGGCGCCCCTGATGACGGTCCACATCGCGGCGGAGCCCGGCGGTGACCGCTGGCTGGCACTGCTGCGAACCCACCACCTGGTGCAGGACCACACTTCGGTGGACGTGCTGCTCGGGGAGCTTCGGGCGTTCATGTCCGGTCGGGGCGACGCGTTGCCGGAGCCGTTGCCGTTCCGCGACTTCGTGGCGCAGGCCCGCCTGGGTACGCCGCGCGAGGAGCACGAGCGGTACTTCGCCGAGCTGCTCGGGGACGTCACCGAGACGACGGCGCCGTTCGGTGTGCTGGACGCGTACGGCGACGGCAGTACCACCCACCAGGCACGCGTCGTGGTGGACGATGAACTGTCCTGCCGGATACGTGAGGTGGCGCGGCGCGAGGGCGTCAGTGCGGCCACCGTCTTCCACCTGGCGTGGGCGCGGGTGCTGGGTGTGGTCAGCGGCCGTGACGACGTGGTGTTCGGCACGGTGCTGTTCGGCCGGATGAACTCCGGGGCGGGCGCCGACCGGGTGCCGGGTCTGTTCCTCAACACGCTGCCGGTGCACGTGCGGTTGGACGGGCAGAGCGTGGGCGGGGCGCTGTCCGGGATGCGGCACCAGTTGGCGGGGCTGCTGGTGCACGAGCACGCGCCGCTGTCCCTGGCGCAGCAGGCGAGCGGGATGACGGGCGGCAGCCCGCTGTTCACCTCGATCTTCAACTACCGGCACAATCAGGGCGCCGTGCGGAACTTCGACTCCGGCTTCGAGGGCGTCGGCGTGCTCTCCACGCGGGACCTGACCAACTACCCCCTGAGCATCGCTGTCGACGACGACCAGACGGGGTTCAGCCTGACCGTCGACGCGGTGGCTTCGATTGACCCGCAGCAGGTGGGGTCGCTGTTGCACACCTGCCTGGGCAATCTGGTCGCGGCCCTGGAGGATGCCCCGGAGCAGACGCGGCTGGGAGAGGTGGGCGTCCTCGGTGAGGCGGAGCGGGAGCGGCTGCTGACTGGCTGGAACGACACGGGTGTTGCTGCTCCTGTGTTGTCGGTGGCGGATGTGTTTGCGGCGCAGGTGGCGCGGACGCCGGATGTCGCGGCGGTGGTGTACGGGGACGTGGAGCTGTCGTACGCGGAGTTGGATGTGCGGGCTGCTGCGTTGGCGGGTGTGCTGCGGGATCACGGGGTCGGCGCGGAGTCGCTGGTCGGTGTGGTGATGGACCGCTCGGTCGAGCTGTTGGTGGCGTTGCTGGCGGTGGTGAAGGCGGGTGGTGCGTATCTGCCGATGGATGTGGAGTCTCCGTCGGAGCGGGTCGCGTTCGTGTTCAAGGACGCGGCGCCGGTGTGTGTGCTGACCACGCGGGATGCTGCCTCGCGGGTGCCGGAGTCGGTGGAGGCGCCGGTGCTGGTGGTCGACGGTGAGCAGGTGCCGGCCGGGTCGGCGCAGGTGACCGGCGCTGGGGTGGGTCTGGAGTGCCCGGCGTATGTGATGTACACCTCGGGTTCGACGGGTGTGCCCAAGGGCGTGGTGACCACGCAGCGGGATCTGGTGGAGTTGGCGTCGGCTTCGCATTGGGGTGTGGGGTCGGGGGACCGAGTGTTGTTCCAGGCCCCGCATGCCTTCGATGCCTCCTCGTATGAGGTGTGGGTGGCGTTGCTGTCGGGTGCGACGGTGGTGGTGGCGCCGACGGGTGCGGTGGATGCGGGGGTGCTGCGGTCGCTGCTGGTCGACTGCGCGGTGTCGCACGTGCATGTGACGGCGGGTCTGTTCCGGGTGATCGCGGAGCAGGATCCGCAGTGTTTCGCGGGCGTGCGTGAGGTGCTGACCGGTGGTGATGTAGTGCCGGTGGGGGCGGTGCGCCGCGTGCTGGAGGCCAACGCGGGTGTGGTGGTGCGGCACCTGTACGGGCCCACGGAGGTGACGCTGTGCGCCACCCAGCATGAGGTGGGCTCGCCAGAGGCGCTGGGCGGGGTGCTGCCGATCGGTGGGCCGTTGGACGGCACCCGGGTGTATGTGCTGGACGAGTACCTGGCTCCGGTGCCGGTGGGTGTGGCGGGTGAACTGTATGTCGCGGGTGCGGGTTTGGCGCGCGGCTATCTGAACCGCCCGGACCTGACGGGTGAGCGGTTCGTCGCGGACCCGTTCGGTGTGGCGGGTGGCCGGTTGTATCGCACGGGTGACCGTGTGAAGTGGTCGGCGGATGGGCGGTTGATGTTCGCTGGTCGTGCGGATGAGCAGGTGAAGATCCGCGGGTTCCGGGTGGAGCCGGCCGAGGTGGAGTCGGTGGTGGCCGCGCACCCGCAGGTGGCGCAGGCCGCGGTGATCGCACGTGAGGACGTGCCGGGTGACAAGCGCCTGGTCGCGTACGTCGTTGCGGACGGCGACAGCAGCGAACTGGCCGCAAGTGTCCGTGAGTTCGTGGCCGGGCGGTTGCCGTCCTACATGGTTCCGTCGGCGGTGGTGGTGCTGGAGGAGTTGCCGCTGACGGTGAACGGCAAGCTGGACCGCAAGGCCCTGCCCGCCCCCGAGTACGCCGCCGGCGCGGGCCGGGCACCGGCCACGGTGCAGGAGGAGCTGCTGTGCCAGGCGTTCGCGCAGGTCCTGGGACTCGACCGGGTTGGCGTGGAGGACGACTTCTTCGCTTTGGGCGGCCACTCCCTGCTGGCGACCCGACTGGTCAGTGAGGTGCGGGAGTCGCTGCGGGCCGAACTGCCGATCCGGGCGGTGTTCGAGGCACGGACGCCGGAGGGGCTCGCCGGCTGGCTCGCCAGTCAGATCGAGCCCCAGAGCATGGCTAGGCCCACTCTGCGGCCGATGCGTAAGCAGGAGGACTACGGATGATTCCGTTGTCGTTTGCGCGGCGTCGGCTGTGGTTCCTGAGTCAGTTGGAGGGTCCGAGTGCGACCTACAACATTCCGCCGGCGCTGCCGTTGACCGGGGATGTGGATCGGGAGGCCCTCGCCGGCCGGCCCGCCAGTCAGATCGAGACCCAGAGCATAGCTAGGCCCACTCTGCGGCCGATGCGTAAGCAGGAGGACTACTGATGATTCCGTTGTCGTTTGCGCAGCGTCGGCTGTGGTTCCTGAGTCAGCTGGAGGGTCCGAGTGCGACCTACAACATTCCGCTGGCGCTGCGGCTGACCGGGGATGTGGATCGGGAGGCCCTCGCCGAGGCGTTGCGGGACGTGGTGGGGCGGCACGAGGTGCTGCGCACAGTCTTCCTGGCCGAGAACGGGGAGCCGTACCAGCGGGTCCTCAAGGTCGAGGACAGCGGGTTCGAGCTTGCGGTCGAGGCGGTTTCCCAGGAGTCGCTGTCCAGCGCCGTGAGCGGGGCGGTCGCGTACGCGTTCGATCTGTCCGCCGAAATCCCCGTTCGGGCAACGCTGTTCACGGTGAACCAGGACGACCATGCGTTGGTGGTGGTGGTTCATCACATCGCCGGGGACGGCTGGTCGACGGCGCCGTTGGCGCGGGACCTTTCGGTGGCGTATGAGGCGCGGGCCGCGGGTCGGGCACCGGAGTGGGAGCCGCTGCCGGTGCAGTACGCGGACTACGTGCTGTGGCAGCGGGAGTTGCTCGGCGACGAGCAGGACCCGGACAGCGTGCTCTCCCGGCAACTGGCGTACTGGCGCAAGACGCTGGCCGGGGCGCCGGCCGAACTGGAGCTGCCGACCGATCGGCCACGTCCCGCCGTGGCCGGTCATCAGGGCCATGCGGTGACAGTCGAGCTGCCGGCCGGCGTGCACGAGCGTCTGGTGAAGGTGACCAGGGAGCGGGGGGTGACCCTGTTCATGGTGGTGCAGGCCGCGCTGGCGGTCACTCTCAACCGGTTGGGTGCGGGGAACGACATCCCGATCGGGGCGGCGATCGCCGGACGCACCGAGAAGGCCTTGGAGGACCTGGTCGGGTTCTTCGTGAACACGTTGGTGATGCGCACGGACCTGTCCGGTGACCCGACCTTCGACGAGGTGCTGGAGCGGGTGCGTGAGGCCAGCCTGCGCGCGTTCGAGCATCAGGACGTGCCGTTCGAGAAGCTGGTGGAGGAGTTGTCGCCGGTCCGGTCGATGGACCGGAACCCGCTGTTCCAGGTCATGCTCGCGGTGCAGAACACGGCTTCGGCGGCGTTGGATCTGTCCGGTGCGGGCTCGCTGCCTTCGGCTCTGGCGTCGTCAGCGGGTCTGGGGGCGTCGAAGTTCGACCTGGAAGTGAGTGTTGGTGAGGTCTTTGATGCGCAGGGCAAGCCGGCGGGCATCCGGGGGAGGTTGATCGCGGCTGCGGATCTGTTCGATGCGGGGACGGCGGAGCGTTTCGCGGGTTGGCTGCTGAGGGTCGTCGAGACGGTTGTCGCTGAGCCGCAGACGCGAGTGTCGGCGGTGGATGTGCTCGATCGATGCGCGCGCCAATGCGGTGGCGCGGCGGCTGGTCGAACTGGGTGTGGGCGTGGAGTGCGGTGTCGCGGTGCTGATGGAGCGGTCGGTCGAGTTGGTGGTGGCGCTGCTGGCGGTGGTGAAGGCGGGCGGTTACTACGTTCCGCTGGACGCCCGGTATCCGCTGGCGCACCGTCGGACGATCGTCGGGGAGACGGGTGCCTCGGTCGTCCTCACCGATGCCGAGCTGCGGGGTCAGGCGGCCGAGCTGGGTCTGGCGGTGTTGGAGGTCTCCGGCGCGGGCGCTGCGGAGCCGTTGGAGATCTCCTGTGATGTGGAGGGGTTGGCCTATGTGATGTACACCTCCGGCTCGACGGGTCGGGCGAAGGGCGTGGCGGTGACGCATGCCGACGTGGCGGCGCTGGCGCTGGACCGGCGGTTCGCGGGTGCGGAGTTGGAGCGGGTGCTGCTGCACTCGCCGTACTCCTTCGACGCGTCGACGATGGAGCTGTGGGTCCCGCTGCTGACCGGCCACCGGGTGGTCGTGGCGCCGGCCGGTGACCTGACGGCCGCCTCGCTGGCCGAGGTGGTGGCCGAGCACGGGGTGACCTGGCTCTTCCTGACCATCGGCCTGTTCGGCCTGTTCGCCGAGCAGGACCCGGCCTGCTTCGGGGGCTTGCGCGAGGTGTGGACCGGCGGCGACGTGGTCTCCCGGGTCCTGGTGGACCGAGTCCGTTCCGCCTGCCCGGGCACCGTCGTGGTGAATGTCTACGGGCCGACCGAGGCCACCACGTTCGCCACCGCGCACACCGCGGTGGACGGCGAGGGCGCGCTGCCGATCGGGCGCCCGCTCGACAACATGCGGGCCTACGTCCTGGACGCCGCGCTGCGCCCGGTGCCGGTGGGTGTGGCTGGTGAGTTGTATGTGACGGGTGCGGGGTTGGCGCGTGGGTACGTGGCGCGTCCGGGGCTGACGGCTGAGCGGTTCGTCGCCGATCCGTACGGGCCTGCGGGTGGCCGGCTGTACCGCACCGGAGACCTGGCGCGGTGGAACGCCGATGGCGAGTTGGTGTTCGCGGGTCGTGCGGACGAGCAGGTGAAGATCCGTGGTTTCCGGATCGAGCCGGGTGAGGTCGAGTCGGTGGTGGTCGGGCACCCGGGCCTGGAGCAGGCCGTGGTGCTGGTCCGTGAGGACGTGCCGGGCGACAAGCGCCTGGTGGCGTACGCGGTTCCCGTCGACGTCGATGCCAATGCGGATGAACTCATCACCAGCCTGCGGGAGTTCGCGGGTGCACGGTTGCCGCAGTACATGGTTCCGTCGGCTGTGGTGGTGCTGGAGGAGCTGCCGCTGACGGTGAACGGCAAGGTGGACCGCAAGGCCCTGCCCGCACCGGAGTATGCGGCGGGTGCGGGTCGGGCGCCGGCGACGGTGCAGGAGGAGCTTCTGTGCCAGGCGTTCGCCGAGGTCCTGGGACTCGATCGAGTCGGTGTCGATGACGACTTCTTCGCCCTGGGCGGTCACTCGCTCCTTGTGGTTTCCCTGGTGGCGAACCTCCGTGCGCGGGGCGTCTCTGTCTCGGTGAAGGCCCTGTTCCAGACGCCCACGCCGGCCGGGCTGGCCGGCGCTGCCGGGCCGGTCCAGGTGGTGGTTCCGCCGAACCTGATTCCTGAGGGTGCCGTCGGGATCACGCCGGAGATGCTGCCGCTGGTGGAGCTCACCGAGGCGGAGATCGAGGGGATCGTGGCCACGGTCGAGGGCGGTGCGGCCAATGTGGCGGATGTCTACCCGCTGGCCCCGCTCCAGGAGGGTCTCCTCTTCCACCACATGATGGCGGATCAGGGATTCGAGACGGATGTCTACGTACTGCCGTCGGTGATGGAATTCGACTCGCGAGAGCGTGTGGACGAGTTCCTGGCGGCACTGCAGCGGGTGATCGACCGGCATGACATCTGCCGCACGGCGTTCGTGTGGGAGGGCCTGGCCGAGCCGGTGCAGGTGGTGTCGCGTCGGGTGGAGCTGCCGGTCCAGGAGGTCGTGCTGGACCCGCAGGGCCCCGACCCGGTGGAGCAGTTGAGGGCTATTGCCGGGTCGTGGATGGATCTGACCCGGGCGCCCCTGATGACGGTCCACATCGCGCCGGAGCCCGGCGGTGACCGCTGGTTGGCACTGCTGCGAACCCACCACATGGTGCAGGACCACACCTCGCTGGATGTGCTGTTCGGGGAGGTGCGGGCGTTCATGTCCGGCCGTGTCGACACGTTGCCGGAGCCGTTGCCGTTCCGCGACTTCGTGGCGCAGGCCCGCCTGGGTATGCCGCGCGAGGAGCACGTGCGGTACTTCACCGAGCTGCTCGGGGACGTCACCGAGACGACGGCGCCGTTCGGGTTGCTGGATGTGCATGGTGACGGCACCGGATGTGGTGTTCGGTACGGTGCTGTTCGGCCGGATGAACGCGGGCGCCGGTTCGGACCGGGTGCCGGGTCTGTTCATGAACACCCTGCCGGTGCGCGTGCGGGTGGACTCGCAGAGTGCGGGTGAGGCGCTGGACGGCAGGGATGACGGGCGGCAGCCCGCTGTTCACCTCGATCCTCAACTACCGCCACGGCCAGGCACCGGTGGCGGGGACCGGTCCCCGCCTTGAGGGCGTCGGGGTGCTGACCGTGAGCGACCACACCAACTACCCCGTGAGCGTGTCCGTCGACGACCTCGGGAGTGGCTTCAGCCTGATCGTCGAAGCGGTGGCACCGGCCGATGCGGAGACGATCTGCGCGCTGTTGCAGGCCGCCGTCACGAACCTGACGGCCGTCTTGGAGGAGGCTCCGCAGTCGCGGTTCGCGGCGGTGGGGGTGCTGGGTGAGGCTGAGCGCCGTCAGGTTGTCGAGGAGTGGAACGACACGGCGGTCGAGGTGGCGTCGTCGACGTTGCCGGGGTTGTTCGCCGGGCAGGTGGCGCGGACGCCGGATGCGGTGGCGGTGGTGTTCGAGGGTGTCGAGCTGTCGTACGGGGAGTTGGATGCGCGGGCGAACCGGTTGGCGCGGTTGCTGATCGGCCGGGGGGTGGGCCCGGAGTCGGTGGTCGCGGTGGTGATGGAGCGCGGCGTGGAGCTGGTGGTGTCGCTGCTGGCGGTGGTGAAGGCCGGTGGTGCGTATCTGCCGGTGGATCCGGAGTATCCGGTGGAGCGGATCGCCTATGTGCTGGATGACGCGGCGCCGGTGTGTGTCCTGACGACGGAGCGGTGTGCACGGGTGCTGCCGGACTCGGTTGGCGGGCCGGTGCTGGTGCTGGACTCCGCCGAACTACGCGCCGAGTGCTCGGGCTTCGAGGAGGTGCAGCTGACGGATGCCGATCTGGTTGTGCCGCTGCTGCCGGCCCATCCGGTGTATGTCATTCACACGTCGGGTTCGACCGGGCGTCCCAAGGGGGTCGTGGTCACTCACCAGGCGCTGGTGAACCATTTGCAGGCGGCCGGGCAGCGGGTTCCGTTGCGGGCCGGCGACCGTCTGCTGGCTGTGACGACGGTGTCTTTCGACATCGCGGCGCTGGAGTTGTTCCTGCCGTTGGTGTGCGGGGCGGCTGTGGTGCTTGCCGAGCGGGAGACGGTACGTGATGCAGCGGCCTTGCGGGAGTTGGTCGACGCGGGCGGGGTGACTGCTGTTCAGGCTGTTCCGTCGCTGTGGCGGGCTCTGCTGTCCGATGAGGCTGACTGGCCGCACGGGGTGCGGGTGCTGGTCGGCGGTGAGGCACTGTCTGAGGAGTTGGCGGGCCGGGTGCGGGAGCTCGGCCTGTGGGCGGTGAACCTGTACGGTCCGACGGAGGCCACGGTCTGGGCGACCTCGGCCGAGGTCGGCGAGGGTCCGGTGACCATCGGGCGTCCGTTCGCCAACATGCGTGCCTACGTGCTGGATGGGTTCCTGCAGCCGGTCCCGGCAGGTGTGGCGGGCGAGTTGTATCTGGCGGGTGCGCAGTTGGCTCGGGGGTACCTGGGCCGGCCCGGGTTGAGTGCTGAGCGGTTCACTGCCGCGCCGTTCGGGCCGAGGGGTGAGCGGATGTACCGCACGGGCGACCTGGCCCGCTGGCGCGGGGACGGGACGCTGGAGTGCCTGGGCCGGGTCGACACGCAGGTCAAGGTGCGTGGCTTCCGGATCGAACTGGGTGAGATCGAGGCTGCGCTGGAGCGTCACGAGCTGGTGGCGCAGGCGGCGGTGACGGTCAACGGGAGCGGTGCGGGGGATCAGCGGCTTGCCGGGTACGTCGTGCCCCGGGCCGGGGTGCAGGTGGATGTGGCGGACCTGCAGGCCCACGTCGCCCGGAGCCTTCCGGAGTACATGGTTCCGTCGGCTGTGGTGGTGTTGGAGGAGTTGCCGCTGACGGCGAACGGCAAGGTGGACCGCAAGGCCCTGCCCGAACCGGACTATACGGGGCTGGCCGGCGCGGGCCGGGCACCGGCGACGGTGCAGGAGGAACTGCTGTGCCAGGCGTTCGCGCAGGTGCTGCGGCTGCCCGCGGTCGGTGTGGAGGATGACTTCTTCGAGCTGGGTGGTCATTCGCTGCTGGCGATGCGCCTGATAATCCGGGTGCGCGCGGTGCTGGGCGTGGAGTTGCCCCTGCGGATGCTGTACGAGCGTCCGACGCCGGCCGCGGTCGCGGCGTGGATGGGTGAGGCCGGCGAGGGCCGTGCGGCGTTGGTGCCGGTGGTGCGTCCGGAGCGGGTGCCGCTGTCGTTCGCGCAGCGCCGGCTGTGGTTCCTGGGGCAGTTG
>NZ_JAEKKT010000244.1 GCF_019510245.1 Streptomyces sp.
GAACGTGCAATCAACCGCTTGAAACAGTCCCGGGCCGTCGCCACCCGCTACGACAAGCGCGGCTACGTCTACCTCGGCACTACGACAGCGGCAGCCCTCACCATCTGGCTACGAACTTGATCGGCCGGACAAGTCCTAGTAGTGTTTCGTTACGTTGAGTGACCTCAGCTCGTTGCCGGTGTGTTCGGGTCGTTTCCGCGGCGGGATCAGCGGTGGTGGGGCGAGTGTTACCTGCGGGGTCTGATGCTGGACGGCCGGCGCACGTCGGTCCAGCCGATGGCCGAGCGGCTGTCCGAAGGTGTCAGGTCCGAGGTGTGGGTGATCGACGACGTGTCGTTCCCCAAGTGCGGCAAGGTGTCGGTCGGGGTGGCCCGTGTGGGTGGTCTCGTCTGACCAGGTCCGTTCCCTGTCAAGTTCTGCGTGTTGAGCTGCTGCTGGACTGCACCGCTGGCCCATGGCTTTGGCAGCGGTTCGTGGCCCACTTGGCAATGTGGGCTGGACCCAGCGGTGTTGACGCAAGGTGATGTGAGGAAGTGCTGGCCCCACCGTCCTTGTTGCGGTCGGAGCATCGATGTGATCTCCGGCGGGAGGAGGCGGCCCAGCTCGTACTCGATGCATGCCGTCCTGGTGCTGTGCGTCAGGGGTGGTTGACGTAGGTGACGAGTCCGCCGACGGTCAGGCCCAATGCGCATCCGCGGCGGAAGGATGCGTGGCGCATGCGCGGGGTGTGCTGGGCGTCGGTCATCGCGTACGGTGCGCGGATCCCCAGTTCCACGCCGCACAGGCACACGACGTATCCGTGACGCAGGGCGGCGGCCTGCCACTCGGGGTCGTGCGGGACCCAGGTGCGGGAGTAGATCTCACCGTCGGGCGTCCGCAGTTCCAGCCGGGAGCAGGTGTATCCGAGGCGCTGCTCCAGTTTTGGCTGTTCATCGGGTATCTCGTGCAGCTCCCATCCGGGGATCGAGCGCAGGTTGGCGTAGCCGGGCGTCCTGCGTCTCATGCCGAAGTAGACCTCGTCGAGGTCGCGTCGCAGTGCCTCGCGCATGAGCAGCTCGTCGAATACGGTGGGCCACTTGTTGTCGGGGCGGCCCCCGCCATCGTCGGATCCCGGCGGGTCGGCCAGGCGCAGGTCGGGGAACTCGGGCGGTAGGCGGCGCATGCCGAGCAGGATGGCGCCTTCGATCCGCGGTTCCTCGGGTATCCCGTCGAGCGAGGCTCCCTTCGGCACGACGTACCCGAAGTCGCCCACGCCCAGGGCGTGCCTGAACTCGAAGAGGGCAGCGGGCATGTGGCGTGTCTGTGCGGGATCGAGGGTGACGGTGCCTTCCGCGGTCTCCAGGCCCATCAGCACGCGTTCGAGCCGCAGCGCGGGGTCGTCGCAGAACAGGATCTCCCCGAGGTCGTCGACCTGTTCGAACTGATGCCGGCTCATCTCCAGCAGCCCTCCGGTTGGTTGCCGTACCGCGTCCGCGAAGCAGACGACTCGATGTTGAACCATCCTATTGAAGGATCGTTGAACAATCCATATATTGGAGCGCGTGCACCACCAGGTCGGCGGTTTCATCTCGAGCAGGGGTGAGGGTGAGCGCGGAGGAAGCAGGCACAGGGCGGACAGGTGTGGGCCGGCGGGTGCTGGTGGGCGCCGTAAGCACCGGCGCAGCGTTGGCGCTGTGGGCGATCGTGCGTCTGATCGTGCGCACGGCCTCCGTCACGCACGCCCAGTGGATCGACCTGCTGTGCGCGCTGGCGATCCTCCTCGGCTGCGTGTTCCTGTGCACCTGCTGGTACTTGGACCTCCGGTGGATGCTGTGTGCGGTGTGCCTCTTCGGGGTGCTGATCCTGCAGAACCTGGAGCTGGATCAGGCACTGCACCAGCACGGGCGTACCGAACACGTCAGGGTCCGACAGATTCAGTGGTCCGCCGGCGACGGCATGGATCCCGGCGTCCACCGCTACACGGTCACCGTCCTCGACGGCCCACCGCTGGCTCCGTTCGAGGAGAACGGGCTCATGGGCTGGAAGTGGGTGGTGGGCGGCACTTACACGGTGACCGTCGATTCGCAGGGCGATGCGCCGCTCAGCCGGGGGGACAAGCCCGGGCCTCCGGTGATCCAGCAGTTCCTGCAGGTCCCACTCGGCCTCGGCCTGGCCTTCGCCCTGTGGCGGCCCGCCGGCCTGCTCCTGCGGCGACAAGGTGTCCCGTCAGCCGGCCCCGCCCAGCCACAGGGGCTGTGATCGAGCGGCGCCCTGGCGCCGACGATCACGCCCGCGCCGGTCCCGGGAGTGTGGACGGTCGGCGACGGCCGCCATCGGACCGAACCAAAAGATCAGCAACTGGCGGCTTTTGAGCTTCCCTCGGCGATCCCCGAGTGGGCCCTTGAACGCAATCACGGGGCCGCTCCTTCGGGGCCAGGCCGAACCGCTGGTCATCAAATGGTGCAGGATCACCAGCATGTAGAGGGCGAAACTGTGGCTTGTGTCCGCAGAGACCGTGTGCGGTCGGAACCGTGCGGCGATTGAGCAAGCGTGTTTTGGTGGTGCCACGTTCGCGACGATGAGGGCGGCGTGTGGTGCATTCCAGCCTTGCCGGCGTGATGCGGTTCACTTCACTGATCGGCGGGCGAGTGGGCGGGGGCGCCGTTGTGGGAGCCCCCCGGGGCGCTCGGCCTGGTCCTCAACTCCACCGTGCTCCGGACAACCCGCTGCCTCGACGCCGACGTCGACCACCTGCGGGCGCTGCCGCCCGAGGAACGGGAGCATGACGTCCTGGACGAGGACGACGAGGGCAGCCGCGGGGCATGATCCGAGATCACCTGCATGCCCGGATCTCCAGCTCCGGGCACGCTGCATGGGTGCGGGCCCGGGGCAGGGGTCAGCGTTCGAATGTGCCGGTCACTCGGCCGCGGGCGAGGACGGGTGCGGTGATGGCGGGCAGGAGGGCGCGGGGCCGCGCCCGGTTCGGTTGCGCTGTGTCGGGGGTGCTTTCCACGCGGGTGGCGAGGGCGAACAGCTGGAAGACGTAGTGGTGCGGCCCGTGGCCTTTGATGGGTCCGGGGCCGTGGTATCCGCGACCGATGCTGGAGCGCAACAACTGCACTCCGGCGGCCGGCTGCCGTGCGTCGAGGGCACCGGGCTCCAGGTCTCGGGCTGCCGGGTCGATCAGGGCGACGCAGTGCACAGCGGGCTTGGCCATGGGGACGTCGATGTCCTCCATGACCAGGAGGAGTTGGGCGGTGCCGGCCGGCGGCGGGGTCCAGGCCAGATGGGGGGAGAGGTTGTCGCCACCGATGTTCTTGAGACAGTGCTCCAGCGGAAGGGAGTCTCCGTCGTCGAATTGCCGACTGGTGAGGGTCAGCGACTCGGCACTGTGCAGATTGGGCAGATTCCACGCCATGTGGGTCTCGCCTGCTCTGCGGTTGTTCAGGATGCGGCCCAGCAGAGTCATCGCGTTGCCTCGATCATGTCGATGATTTCCGTGACGGTGGCGGTCTCGCCGAGTTTCGGGAAGACGCGTTCGGTGCTGTGGCGGTGGGCATCGGCATCAGGGTCGCTCATGGCGTCGGTGGCCAGGACGACGTGGTAGCCGTAGTCGGAGGCCGAGCGCGCGGTCGACTCCACGCCTGAGCTGGTCGCGATTCCGGCGAGCACGATCTGGGTGACGCCCAAGTCCCGCAGGAGGGTGTCGAGCCCGGTGTCGTGGAATGCGCTGCGCCGCCGTTTGGTGATCAGGTGGTCGGTCGGCTGGACGTCGAGTTCGTCGATGAGGTCGGCCCAGCCGGATGGCAGCGCGGCGCTGCTCCCGGACCGTCGGGCTTCGGTGCGTCCCGGCGCGCGTCCGGTGACGTTGACCAGGATCACGGCCAGGCCGTGCCGACGGAACTCGGTCGTCAGGTGCGTCGCCTGCTTGACGGCGGCAGCCGCCTGGCTGTCGGTGTGGGCCGCGACTATGCCCTTTTGCAGGTCGATCACGACGAGCGCGGGCGTGGGATCGATTGTTGTCAGTGCCATGGGTGTTTCTCCTGTGGATGTCGGCTAGTTGCCGGGACCAGGGCGCACATGGCCTTTCTCCCCATGCGCCGCTTCTGTCCCGTCGTCGGTCGCAGCGGCAAGGGCGTCGCCGGTGGCGGCCGTTCGTGGTGCCAGGGGCTCGGCGGTGGGACTGGTGCCGCGCAGCAGGGAGGCGAGCGCGGCGAGGAAGGCGAGGGCGGCGCCGAAGGCGAACACGATGACCAGGCCGGAGTGGAAAGGCCCGGAGAGCAGGTGCGGGAAGAATTCACGTCCGGTCAGGACCTGTTGCCGGGCCGCCGTCACGTGGGTCAGGGCGCCGCTGGGCTGGAGCAGGTGCTGGATCGGGTTGACGCCCAGTTGGGCGGCGAACAGGGACGAGACCGGAGGCAGGCCGCCGACCTGGGTGGCGACGTGGGCCGGTATGCCCTGCTCCCGCAGGCCGGCGGTGAGGGTGTGCGGGAGGCTGCTGCTCAGCCCCGCGATCATGAGGGAGAAGAAGACGCCGATGGAGACGGCGGTACCGGAGTTCTGGAAGGTGGAGCGCATGCCGGAGGCGACACCGCGCAGCTCTGCTGGAACGCTGCCCATGATCGAGGAGGAGTTGGGGGAGGCGAACATGCCGCTCGCTATCCCGTTGAGCGCGATCAGCACGGCGAAGATCCAGTAGCTGAAGTCGATCGGCAACAGCATCAGCCCCAGGAAGCTCGCGCCGAACAGCAGCGCGCCGCCGGTGGCCAGGCCCCGGGAGCCGAGCCGGTCGGACAGGTAGCCGGACACCGGACCTGCGGCGAGGAAACCGGCGGTCAGCGGCAGGATGAAGATGCCGGCCCACAGGGGCGTGTCGCCGTAGTCGTAGCCGTGGAGCGGAAGCCATATGCCCTGCAACCAGATGACCAGAACGAACTGCATCCCGCCTCGGCCGATCGAGATGCCCAGGCCTGCCAGGTTGCCGAAAGTGAAGGCCCGCCGGCGGAAGAGACCCAATTGGATCATTGGTGCGGAGACGCGCTTCTCGATGACGACGAACGCTGCCAGCAGGGTCAGTCCGCCGAAGATCAGGATGTCGACCAGCGGGTTGGTCCAGCCCATGGTGTGCTCGCCGTAGGGCTGCAGGCCGAAGGTGACCGCGATGAGGACCGCGCTGAGTCCCACCGCGAAGGTGATGTTGCCCCACCAGTCGATCCGGCCGCCACCGCTCTTCCCCGTCTCTCGCAGGGTGCGGTAGGCCCACAGCGTGAAGAACAGGCCGACAGGCACATTCACCCAGAACACCGCCCGCCAGTCCCAGGCCGACAGCAGACCCCCCGCGACCAGGCCGAGGAACATCCCGGCCAGCCCGGCGACCTGGTTGATGCCCAGGGCGAAGCCTCGCTGCTCCTTGGGAAAGGCATCGGTCAGGATCGCGGCCGAGTTCGCAGCCAGCATCGACCCGCCGACGGCCTGCACCACCCGCCAGCCGATCAGCCACATCGCCGCGTGGCCGCCGTCGAAGGGGTCGAGAGACAGCAGGACCGAGGCGAAGGTGAAGACCGCGAACCCGGAGTTGTAGATCCGGACCCGACCGTACATGTCTCCCAGGCGTCCCACCGTGACCACCAGGACGGCCTGGACCAACCGGTAACCCATGATCATCCACAGCAGGTAGGCGATGTTGCCCGGAGCCAGCGGGTCCAGGTGCACGCCGCGGAAGATCGCCGGCAGGGCAATCAGCACGATCGAGCCGTCCAGCGCGGACATGAAGACCGCGGCGGTCGTGTTCGCCAGCGCCGTCCACTTGTACCGGTCACCGCCCGGGCGGCGCGGGGCGTGCGTCTTGGGAGGAGCCGTCATCGGTGTGCTTCCCTGGTTCCGTCGGGGTCAGATGTGCTGGGCCAGCCGCTCAAGGAGTGGCGCGGCCGATGCGAGGTGTTCCAGCTCAGCAGGGGTGAACGCGCCGCTGGTCAGGGACCGGGCGATGAGTTCCATCCGCGCGTTGCGCTTGTCCCGCAGCGCCTGCCGCCCGGCGTCGGTCACGGACAGCACCATGCGCCTGCCGTCGTTCGGATCCGGGCGGCGGTCGACCAGGCCACGGGCCCGCAGCGCGCTGAGCGTCGCCCCCATGGCCTGCGCTGTGATCTGCACCTGGCGGGCCAGCGCCGACGAGGTAGTGGGGCCTGAGCGATCCAGGTGCGACAGCGCGGTCCGCTCGGGCATGGTGAGTCCGCCGTCGACGGGTACTTGGCGCACCCGTCGTATCAGCGCGCTGAGACCGGCCAGCAGGACCGAGGCGACTTCGTCGGGGTCCAGGTCATCGTTCATATACTAAGGCTACCTTATCAACTAGCCTTAGTATCTAGCTCCCCGCTTCGCCGTCCCGGGAGAAGCGGGGCGGCCAGTGCGGGCTTGCCCGTCGCCGAACGTGAGCCGCGCCGACCCCGACGTCGAGCGGCTCGCACAAACGGTCCTTTCCCCGAGCAAGATCGACACCGGCGACCCGGCGGCCGTGAACCGCTGGTTCGGTTCGCAGAACTCGTCCTCACTCAAAGGTGGGTTCGGGGTACTTCTGAAGATTGTTCGTGACGGCCTCGGGGGCGTGACAGCCCCTCAAGAAACCTCCCCGAGCAACGCGGACGACGTCGAGCGCCACCGCTGCCCGGGATGTACGACCCCAGCGGGCCGGGCTGTCTGCTGTTCGCGTTCTTCGCGGCGATGGCGGAGACCGAGCGGGAGGACATCCGGGAGTCGACGCTCGAAGGGCTCGATGCGGCGGCCCGCAGGGGCAAGCACGGCGGACGGCCACCTGTCATCACCGACGACGTGCTGCACACCGTGCTGCGGCGCCGGGCGAACGGCGAGTCGGTCGAGGAGATCCAGCCCGATCTGGTGCGATCCGGTCGGCCTCGGCGCGCGTGCACGTGGCAAAGGAGCCGTCGCAGGTGCCGAAGACCTCGTCGCCGCACTTGAAGCGGGTCACCTTTGCGCCCAGCGCCGCTGCAGCCCGTAGCGGAGTCCTGGGCTTGCGGAGTCCGAAGCCGAGGCGGGCCAGACAGGGCAAGCCGGTCATGAGGTGCCAGACACTCGGGTCGACGCCCGCCGCGTGCACCCGCAGGAGCACTTCGTCGTCGCGGGGCTCAGGCACTCGATCTCCCGTGACTCCAGGACGTCGGCGGTGCCGCGGCTGTCTTGGGTGATGGCTGTCGGCGATCCCCCATCACGTTCCACGCCGGCGGGCGTGCCTGCGCCATGACGCGGTTGTGGGGCAGCGGAGACTCCGTGCCCACCTTTCGGCGGCGGGGCCGTCAGGACCAGTGCCACACCTGGTTGGTGCTGCCCGCGCATCCCCAGCCCTGTACCGGCTGACCGTCCTGTCCGGAGGTGGAGGCGTCGGCGTCGAGACAGAAGCCGTCCGGAACGCTGACCATTGTCCCGCCGCTGCCCAGCCGCCATCGCTGGGAGCTGAGCCCGTCGCAGGTCCTGACCTGGATCTTCTGACCGTTCTGGGCGGTCGTGCCGGCGTCGGCGTCCAGACAGAGATGGCTGCCCCGATTGACGACGAGGTACTGGGAGTCCTGGCCGGCCACGCGATACAACGCCCACTCCTGAGCGGCCGTGGCATTGCACCCCCACACCTGGGCGTTCGACTCGCGGCTGTCGAGGCATCGGGCGACCGAGGTGGCGTTGACGCTCTCCGTCACCGTGACCGAGCCGGCCTGTACGGCCCCGCGGTCCAGGCCGTACAGGAGTTTCTTCGTCTGTGCGTCGGCCTTCCCGTCGGCGGTGAGGCCGGCCTCGGTCTGGAAGGCTTCGACCGCGGCGACGGTCGCTGCGTCGAACTCCCCGTCGGCCGGGACATAGAGGCCGTGGTCGGCCAGGAGAAGCTGAAGGGTCCTGACGCAGGCGCCGGTGGCCCCCGACGCGAGCTCGGCGGGGCATGCGGTGGTGCGGAGGTCCGCTGTCCCGGAGCCCTGCCCGGTGGAGTCCTTCGTGGCTGCCTTGCTTGGCGACTCCCTCACCGTCTGGTCCGTCTTCGACGGGCTGGACGTCGGTGTCTCTTTCTGTGAACTGCTGCGGGTGGTGGCCGGGTTGTCCGTCGCGATCGCCGACACGCCGGGTCCGGGGTCGGCTGTCGCGCTGGAGTGGCCCGGCGACAACAGTGCCGCGGTGACAGCCGCGGCGGCCACGACACCCGCCGCGGCAGCCGCGCCCACGATGAGCTTCCTGCGCTTCCCCGGAGCGGGCATGGCGGCCGCGACGGGGCCGGTGGGCAGGTCCACGGGCGGCGCGGAGGCGGCGGGTCGGCTGTCGCGAAGGGGCGCCCTCTGCGGCGCGGGCCGTGGTGGCCGCTCGGTCGGCGCGGGCAGCTGGTGCCCGATGGCGGTCCGGAACACCGTCTCCGGTGACGGGCGCGATGCGGGTTCCTTGTCCAGGCAGGTGCGGATGAACGCGGCCAGTTCCGTGTCGACGGCCGCGACCTTGTCGAGGACCTGTTCCTTCGGCGGTTCGAAGGCGACCCGGTGCAGGACGTCGACACCCGTGCCCTCGCCGAACGGTGCCTGCCCGGTGACGGCGTAGGCGAGGGCGGAGGCCAGCGCGAAGATGTCGGAGGCAGCGGTCACCTCCTTGCCCCTTACCTGCTCCGGGGACATGAAGGCGGGCGTTCCCACGTTCTGGCCGGTGACGGTGATCGAGGTGCCGTCGGTGGCCTGGACGACACCGAAGTCGATGACGCGGGCGCCGTCGGACGCCAGGATCACATTGGACGGCTTGAGGTCGCGGTGGACGATCCCCACGCGCCAGATGGCCTCGACCGCACGTCCCAGGTCGGCCAGCAGCCGCCAGGCGGCCGGCGCGTCGAGCGGCCCCCGCGCGTCGACGAGTTCCGCGAGTGTCGGCCCGGGTACGTACTCGGTGGCCACCCACACCAGGTCCTCGTCGCAGCCGCTGCCCAGCAGCCGCACGATGTGCGCCCCCTGGACGCGGTCGAGCGCGCCGACCTCCCGCTCGAAACGCTTCCGGAACTGGGGGTCCTCCGCGTATTCGGGCCGGATCACCTTGACGGCGGCCAGGCCCGACCCGCCGGTGCTGTCCCGGCCCAGATAGACCCGGCCCATCCCCCCGCTGCCGAGCACCGACATCAGGACGTACGGGCCGACCCGAACGGGGTCGTTCTTCCTGAGGGGTACCGGCGGCGGAGGTTCCATTCCGGCCGCCGCGTAGGCGAGCGCGTCGGACCGGCTGGGTTGGGGGACAGACATGGGAAATCCCGGACTCTCGCGTGACATGTGCGACGTGTGGCGACTGATGTCGGTCAGCGCGAGAGTATCGCAACAGCCTTGTGAAAAAGGCGAGTTGATGTTCTATTCAACCTCGTGCCGACTCACTCGGCAACGCCTTGGCGATGACCACCTGCTGGATGTGGCCGGTGCCCTCGTAGACGTGGAACAGCCGGGCGTCACGGTAGCAGCGCTCCACAACCACCCCGCGCAGATAGCCGATTCGCCGCCGTGGATCTGCACCGCGCGGTCCGCCATCCGGTCCGGCAGGGCGGGCGAGAGCCACCGCAGCCGGCCGTCCGGATCGGTGACGACCTGTACGTTCACTCCGTGCCGGCGGTGCTGGTGCGAGTAGTCGGCCCGTCCGTCGCCGATCCGGTCGTCCTCACGGGTGACGACGAGCATGGTCACCCACTCAACGAGCCCACTGACCCCGCCGCGGGACCTTTTGCTGATCACGATCGGGGACGACCCGGAACGCCGGCACACAGGTGGACGCCCGGACGGCTGTCTGCGTCCTCACCCACGACGCCAGGTTCGACATCCCGCTGTTGCGCCACGCTCCGACCCTGCCCGTGAGCTATGTGGGAGCGATGGGCTCCCGGCGCACCCACGAGGAGCGGCTGCGCCTGCTGACCGAGGCAGGCGTGCCGCAGGAGCGACTGAGCCGGCCGCGCTCCCCGATCGGCCTCGACCTCGGTGCCCGTACCCCCGAGGAGACGGCGGTCTCCATCACCGCGGAGATCATCGCCGCCGGAAACCACGCCACCGGTCGCCCCTTGCCCGGGCTGTCCGGTCCGATCCACCGTGACCGGGCGCCCGCGCTGCGGACCGTCGTCCGAGCAGACGCGGCCACGGACGGCGGCGCCTGGCTGTAGGCGCTGTTCGGCCGCCCGACGCTCAGGCGAGGGCGGAGGAGGGGGCCAGGTTCTGGTCGGCGGCCCAGGAGGCGAGGATCCGCAGCCGTTCGTGGGTGGGGGAGCCGGGCTCGGCCGTCCAGACAGTCAGGTGCTGGTCGGGATCCGCGTTGGCGGTGTAGGTGTCCCAGTCGAGGACCAGTTCGCCCACGACCGGATGGTTGAGGGTCTTCGTGCCGACGGTCCGGGCGGCCACCCGGTGATCTCCCCACCACCGGGCGAACTGCTGGTCCCGCGTGGAGAGTTCACCGACCAGCGCGCTCAGCCGGGAGTCCTCGGGATAGTTGGCGGCCTCCATCCGCAATTGCGCCACGGCGGTGCGCGCGGCGTTCTCCCAGTCCGCGTACAAGGTGCGCATGGCCGGCTCGGTGAAGATGATCCGCGGATAGTTGCGGTGATTCTCCGCAATGGAGGCGAAATCGGTGACCATCGCGGAGGCCAGCGCGTTCCAGGCGAGGACGTCCCCGCGCCGGCCCTGCACGATGGCCGGTGTGGCGGTGAGGTCGTCCAGGACGCGTTGCAGCTGCGGCTGGACCGTCTGCCGGCCTCGGCGCCGCGTGCGGGTGGTGGGTTTGCCTGCGAGGCGGAAGAGGTAGCCCCGCTCGTCGTTGTCCAGGTGCAGCACCCGGGCGAGGGTCTCGAGCACGGGCGCGGACGCCTGCATGCGGCCCTGCTCCAGCCGGGTGTAATAGTCGGTGCTGATCGAGGCCAGCTGGGCGACTTCCTCCCGGCGCAGCCCGGCGACCCGGCGGGGACCGCCCGTCTCCGGCAACCCGACCGTGCGCGGGCTCAGTTCGGACCGGCGCTTCTTGAGAAATTCGCCCAGCTCGTTGAGGGGTGCGTTGCTGGTCATGCTGCCCAGGATGACACCGGCAGCACCTCGGCAAGGGGGGAGAGTTTCCTCCCAGGATGCGGCTCTCCCCGGATGGATTTCTCCGCTTTTCGCACCCACCCACGCGTGTGACTCTCGATGCCAGGCACCCGGACGAAGCACGTCACCCGTCTGCCGTCCGAGGTCGGCCGACAGTCACTCCCGGCAGCGAAGGAAGGATCATCATGCGCGGAGCAGTCATCCACGCCCCCGGCGACATCCGCTTCGAAGAGCTGGACGACCCGAAGATCGTCCACCACACCGACGCGATCATCCGCACCGTCGTCACCTGCGTGTGCGGCTCGGACCTGTGGCCCTACCGAGGTGCGGAGCCCGTCGACGAGCCGCATCCGATGGGCCACGAGTACGTCGGCATCGTCGAGGAGGTCGGAGCCGACGTCACCCACGTCAAGCCGGGCCAGTTCGTCATCGGATCCTTCGCCACCTCCGACAACACCTGTGCGAACTGCCGGGCGGGCTACCAGTCCAGCTGCGTGCACCGCGAGTTCATGTCGACCTGCCAGGCCGACTACGTCCGCATCCCCAACGCCCAGGGCACCCTCGTCGCCACTGACGAGCACCCGGCCGAGGAGTTCCTGCCCAGTCTGCTCACCCTGTCCGACGTCATGGGCACCGGCTGGTACGCGGCCCAGGCCGCCGAGGTCAAGCCCGGCTCCACCGCCGTGGTCGTCGGCGACGGCGCGGTCGGCCTGTGCGGCGTCATCGCCGCCAAGGAGATGGGTGCCGAGCGGATCATCGCCATGAGCCGCCACGAGTCCCGGCAGAGGCTGGCCCGGGAGTTCGGTGCCACCGACATCGTCGCTGAACGCGGTGAGGAAGGCGTCGCCCGCATCAAGGACCTGACCGGCGGCGTCGGCGCCGAAAGCGTGCTGGAGTGCGTCGGTACCCCCGAGGCCATGCGGCAGGCGCTGCACTCCACCCGCCCGGGCGGCAACGTCGGCTTCGTCGGCGTCCCGCACGGCGTGGAGATCGACGGCCAGGAGCTGTTCTTCTCCCACGTCGGCCTGCGTGGCGGGCCCGCCCCCGTGCGCGGCCTCCTGCCCGACCTCATCCAGCGGGTCCTGGACGGCCGCATCAACCCGGGGAAGGTCTTCGACCTCACCCTGCCCCTGGACCAGGTCGCCGAGGGCTACAGGGCCATGGACGAACGCCGCGCCATCAAGGCCCTGCTCAAGCCGTGACCACGCACGTCCTGCCCTGAACGCGCCGGCTTGGACGGTGAACCCGTCCGGGCCCGCGACAGCAGGACCGGCCCCGCTTCCTCCGGGCCCGCAAGACAGGACCGCCCCCCTTTCGAGGACTCACCGTGACCACCTTCGCCCTCATCGGCGCCGGCCCCGGCCTCGGTCTGGCCGCAGCCCGCCGCTTCGGCACCGCCGGCCACACCGTCGTCCTGATCGCGCGCAGCACCGAACACCTGGACGGCCTCGCGGCCGAGCTGGCCCGCGACGGCATCAAGGCACGCGGTTTCGCCGCCGACGTCCTCGATCCCGCCTCCCTCACCGCGGACCTGTACGCGGCCGCGGACACGCTGGGGCCCATCGAGATCCTCCAGTACAGCCCGGTGCCCCGCGGCGACTTCATGAAGCCGGTCCTCGACACCGCCGCCACCGACCTCGACGACCCGGTGGCCTTCTCCGTCAAGGACCCGGTCACGGCGGTGAACGCGGCCCTTCCCGGCATGCGGAACCCGGGCCGGGGCACGGTGCTGTTCGTCAACGGCGGCAGCGCCGTACGGCCGCATCCCGAGCGCGCGGGCACCTCGATCGCGTTCGCCGCCGGGAGCGCCTACGCGGCGATGCTCCACGACGCCCTCGCCGGAGAGAACATCCACGTCGCGCAGCTGATCGTCCCCGGTGCGATCAGGCCCGACTCCGAGCACTCCGGCCCCGCGGCCCTGGCCGAGCGTCTGTACGCCCTCCACGCCGAGCGCGGCGCCTTCCGGCACTACTCCGAGCCCATGCCGACGTAACGACACCGGAGACTCGTATGAAGTCCGCCATCCGCCGCCGACTGGTCCGCGTCGTTCCGGCGGCCACTGTGCTGCTGACCGTGAGCGCCTGCTCCAGCGGCTCCCCTCAGGCCACGCCGTCCCCCGCCTCTTCTTCCCCGGGGCGGCATGAGGCGGCACCCTCCGCCGCGCCGTCCCTCTCCGACAGGAGCACTGCCATGGACATCCGGGTCACCCTCGACGGCCGCCGCGTAGATGCCACCTTGAACGACAGCCCCGCCGCCCGCGACTTCGCCAGGCTGCTCCCGCTCACCCTGGACCTGGAGGACTTCCACGGCACGGAGCGGGTCGCCGACCTGCCGCGCAAGCTGGACACCTCCGGTGCTCCCGCACCGGCCGCGGCCAAGGTCGGCGACATCGCCTACTACGCGCCGTGGGGCAACCTGGCCCTCTTTCACCGCAACGGGCCGGCCGCCTCCGCCGACCTGCTCATCCTCGGCCACCTCGACGTCAGCGCCGATCAGCTCGGCGGCGCCGACCGCATCACCATCGAAGCCGACTCCTGATCTTGACACCTGAGAGGAAGAGAAGTACCTGCATGCCTTCCGCAGCCGACACCCCCACGGGCAAGCTGCCCTTCGTCGTCTGGGTGCTCGCCGCCGGCACGTTCCTGATGGGCACCACCGAGTTCGTCGTCGCCGGGCTCCTTCCGCAGATCGCCGGTGACCTCGGCGTCGGCGTCTCCCATGCCGGTCTGCTGATCACCGCCTTCGCCGTCGGCATGATCGTCGGCGGGCCGACCATGGCGCTGGCCACACTGCGTCTGCCCCGGCGCCTGACCCTCGTCCTGGCCCTGGCGGTCTTCGTTCTCGGGCACGTCGTCGCGGCCGTGAGCTCCTCCTTCGCAGTCGTCCTGGCCGCTCGGTTCGTGACCGCGCTGGCCACCGGCGCGTTCTGGGCCGTCGGGTTCGTCATCGCCACCGCCACCGCGGGGCCCGCGCGGGCCACCCGGGCCGTCGGCGTCATGATGGGCGGCCTGACCCTGGCCAACGTCGTCGGCGTGCCGATCGGCTCCTTCGTCGGCCACTACACCGGCTGGCGCGGCCCCTACTGGGCACTGGCCGTCCTCGCCACCCTGGCCGCCGTGTTCGTCGGCCGGTTCATTCCCCGGACGGAACAGCGGGCCGAGGTATCGGTGCGTGCCGAGGTCCGTGCCCTGCGGCAGGGGCGGCTGTGGCTGGCCCTGGCCGCCGCCGTCCTGATCATGGGCGGCGTCCTGGCGACCTACAGCTACATCACCCCGCTGCTGACCGACCGCGCCGGCATCCCGGCAGGCGCGGTCCCACTCGTCCTCGTAGTCTTCGGCCTCGGCGCCCTGGGCGGCACCGCCATCGGCGGCCGGCTCGGCGACCACCGCCCGATGCTCACCACCATCACCGCCGCGGCGATCACCGCCCTGGCGCTGGTCCTGCTGATCCCGCTGTCGTCCGGCCCCGTCACCGCCGTCGCCCTGGTCTTCCTCATGGCCCTGGCCGGGTTCACCGTCAACCCTGTCGTCACGTCGCTCGCCGTCCGCTTCGCAGGCGACGCCCCCACCCTGACCTCGGCGCTGACCACCTCCGCCTACAACACCGGCATCGCCGTCGGCTCAGCCCTGGCAGGCCAGGCCCTGGACACCTCCCTCGGCGTGACGGGCCCGCCCCTGGTCGGCACCGTCTCCGCCGCCCTCACCCTTGTGCCGCTCATCGCCCTGGCCCTCAGCGGCACCCGCAACCCGGCACGGATCGTGACCCAGGGCACCGCCCCGGCCTCCGCAGACGCAGGCACCACCGCACCGGTGCCGTGCCGGCGCTGACCCCCACCTCCCTCGCCGGGTTCGTCCCCGCTCTGGCCGCCCTGGTGCCGTTGGGCCCGCTTGCTGCTTCGTTGACGCGGAGGACTCATCGCTGACGAGCCCATCGGCCGCCTCGGCAAACCCGAGGGGATCACGACCGCCGTGCTCCGGCTGCTGCTACGACGCCGTCTTCACCACCAGGTGGGCGCTCGTCGTTCAGCGGCCAGACCGCTCGACCTGCAATTCACCCTGCAAGGAGTACCCGATGAACCCCACCTACGACTTCACCGGCCAGGTCGCCCTCGTCACCGGAGCCGCCTCCGGAATGGGCCTGGCCGCGGCCCGCGCCTTCGCCACCTCAGGTGCCGCGGTCGCCCTCACCGACCTCGACGCGGACGCGCTGAAGACAGCGACAGACGAACTCGCCGCAGCCGGGCACCGGGTTCTCGGCCCGCCCTGCGACGTCACCGACGAGGACCAGGTCGCCGCCGCGGTCGACCACACCGTGGAGACCTTCGGCCGCCTGGACATGGCCTACAACAACGCCGGCATCCAGATCCCGCCGAGCGATGCCGCCGACGAGCCCGCCGAACGGTTCGACCGCGTCAATGCCATCAACCTGCGCGGTGTGTGGGCCTGCATGAAGCACGAGTTGCGGCACATGCGCGCGCAGGGCAGCGGCGCCGTCGTGAACTGCTCTTCGCTCGGGGGGCTGGTCGGCCTGCCCGGGCGTGCCTCCTACCATGCCTCCAAGCACGGGGTCATCGGCCTGACCACCAGCGCCGCCCTCGAGTACGCCCCGCGCGGCATCCGGATCAACGCCGTCTGCCCCGGCACCATCGACACCCCCATGGTCAGCGACATGATCGCCAAGGGAGAACTCGACCGCGCCGAGGCCGAAGCCAACCAGCCCATCAACCGCCTCGGCACCGCCGAGGAGATCGCCCAGGCCGTCCTGTGGCTGTGCAGCCCCGGCGCCGGCTTCGTCGTCGGCGTCGCGCTGCCGGTGGACGGCGGCTACGTCGCCCGTTAGCAAGCGGGCCGGCCAGCCCGCACGGCGCGGCCTGGCCAGACCCCGCGAGACGGTGAGTGGGGCAACCGGTTCGGGGCCTACGCGGGCGAGGGCTTTCACACCGTGCGACGGGGCCGCTGCCGGTTTGTCCTGCCCGGCGGGTCCGCGAGCCGCTGATCGCGGAAGACGTCGCCTTCGCGCCGCACGGCGCCATGCACGGAGTGAGCCGCGACCAGGCTCGGGTGCCGCCGTTCTGCCACCCCGCCTGTTCCGGACGTCCGGGAGGAGGCCCGGAGAACCGCCGTCGCGCCGGCAGATCTGCGAATCGCCGCGGTTCTCCACCACGTCCACCGCTCCACCGCGCACCGATGGGAGGTGCACTTCTCGCTCACGGTGTCGGTACGCCGAGACGGCGTTGCCCGAGATCCGGCCGGGCAACCAGCGCCTTCTTCATCTCGGCAGGAGCTGGAGAGTGGTGGCCCGGGCCGGCGACCATGGGGGTGACGTAGGTGCCGCCGTAGCGGCCGTACTTGGTGCGGTAGGCCGCGTCGAGCCGGTCGTTGACGCGGGGGTCGCTCTCCTCGGACAGAGCGACGTCCTTCCCGACACCACCGGCAGACGGGCCCAGGCGGGCGCGGGCTGCCGTCGCCGCGCAGCGGTGCGATCCGCAGTTCGTCCGCGGCGGCGATCCTGTCCAGTTCGTCGCTGGTCCACGTGGTCATGGGCGGTCTCCCTTCCGGTGGATGCCGGTGAGGGGCTGCGGGATTCACGGACGTGACGCCGGCGTCAGGGCCGGGCTGATGACCGCGGCCGCGAGGGCTACGGCCGCGGCGATGAGCAGGCTGATGCGCATGCCGGTGTGGAAGCCGGCTGGTTGAGCCAGGAGAGCGCCGAAGACGGCGACAGCCAGGGCGCCGCCGATCTGCCGGCTGGTGTTGAACACGCCGCTGGCGACCCCCACACGATGGGCCGGTACGGCGTTGAGCAGCACGGCGGTGACCGGGGGCATCACCAGCGGTCCGGCCAGTCCGATGAGGACCATCAGCGCGGCGACCGCCCACACCGGCGTGGAGACGGGGGTGAGGGCGAGGATCACCAGCCCGGCGCTCATCAGGGCGAGACCCACGGTGACGAGAGAGCACGCACCGATCCGCTCCGCGAGGCGTGTGCTGAACGGGGTGAGCACGGCACCGATCAGCATCATGGGCAGGAAGGCCGCACCGGTGGCGAGGGCGGACAGGCCCCGCATCTGCTGCAGGTACAGGCTGATCACGAACGGCAGCCCGTAGTAGCCGACGATGAACGCGAAACCGACCGCGACGCTGATGGTCACCGTGCGCGAGCGGAACAGGTCCAGCGGCATCATCGGATGACTGCCGCGCGCCTGGGCCGCCAGGAACGCGGCGAGCGCCACGACGGCCACCGCGAAGGCGGTCATGACCCGAGGGGCGCCGAAGCCGTCGGTACCGGCCTGGATCGCCGCGTAGGTCAGGCCGCCCATCGCCGCGACCGCGGTGACCTGGCCGGTCCAGTCGAAGGGGACGCGCCGGTGCGGCGAGCGGGCTGCGTGGGCGAGCAGCACCAGCGCCACCGCCCCGACGGGCAGGTTGACGAAGAAGATCCAACGCCACGACAGCCCGGTCAGCAGCCCGCCGAGGACCGGGCCGGAGGAGGACGCCACCGCACCGCCCATCGCCCAGATCGCCACCGCGCGCGCCCGCCGCTGCGCATCCGGGTAGGCCTGGCCGATCAGAGCCATGGAGGCCGGCATCATCACTGCGGCCGCCGAGCCCTGGACGAAACGGCCGGCGGCCAGCACCCCCAGGCTCGGGGCCAAGCCGCAAGCGGCCGAGGCGACCGCGAACACAGCCACCCCGATGGCGAGCGCACGACGCGCACCGATGCGGTCGGACAGCGAGCCGGCTGACAGCAGCAACGCGGCGAACATCAGGGTGTACCCGTCCACCACCCACTGCAGGCTGGTGATGCCGCCGCCGAGGTCGCCCCCGATCGAAGGCAGCGCGACGTTGACGACCACGGCGTCGAAAGTGATCACGAAGAAGGCGAGCACGGCGGCGGCGAGCGTTGCGCCGGCCTGGGCGCGCGACCGAGCGGCACCGGCGGTGATCGGCGACACGCTTGGACTGGTGATCATGGTGTGGAGTTTCCAGGCGGGGTGCTCGGGCCATGGAAGGTGCCGCAGGAGCGGGCCTCGGCGGCGCCGTCCAGGAGGCTGCTGGTCAGGGGGAAGCGGGTTCTTTCCGGGTGCCGGCCCGTATACGGCCACGGGCGGCTGTCAGTTCTCGACGGTGAGGGGGAACATCTCGGTGTCGACCTGTTCGGGGTCGGGGCCGCCGCGCACGCCGGTGTCGAGGGCGTCGATCGCTGCCATCTCGGATGCGGAGAGGGAGAAGTCGAAGACGTCGAAGTTCTCCCTGATCCGGTTGGGGTGAACCGACTTGGGGATGGGGGACAGGCCGTTCTGCAGGTGCCAACGCAGCACGATCTGCGCGGCAGTCCTGCCGTGCGTTTCGGCGAGGTCGCGGATGACCGGGTCCTGAAGCACGTTCCTGGCTTTCTCCGCGTCGGTGGTGGCGTACACGTTCACGCCGCCGATCGGGGACCAGGACTGGGTGATGGTGCCGTGCCGGGCGCCGGCTTCACGGACGGCGCGCTGGGTGAAGTACGGGTGCAGCTCGACCTGGTTGACGGCCGGCACCACCTCGGTACGCTCCACGAGGGTGGCCAGGTGCTGCGGGCTGTGGTTGCACACACCGATGGCGCGCGCCCGCCCCTCGGCCAGCAGCTTCTGCGCCGCCTGGTAGGAGGCGACGGCGGCATCGAGGTCCGAGGGCACCGGCCAGTGCAGCAGGTACAGATCGATGTAGTCCAGGCCGAGACGGCGCAGGCTGGCATCGAAGGCGCGCAGGGCCGGCTCGTATCCGTAGTCGCTGATCCACAGCTTGGTGGTGACGAACACTTCTTCGCGGTTCACGCCCGAGCGGCGGATGCCCTCGCCGACCTGCTGCTCGTTGAAGTAGGCGGCGGCGGTGTCGATGAGCCGGTATCCGGTGCGCAGGGCGGTGTGCACCGCCTCGGCGGTCTCCTCGGGCGAACTCTGGTACACGCCCAGGCCCAGGGCCGGCATCTCGACGCCGTTGTTCAGGGTGAGCGTGGGGTTGTGCTGGGTCATGATGCGGGCTTTCTCCTTCAGCGTTCTGTCTGTTCCGGCGGCCACAGGGCCGTGGTGGCGGGCCGGCTCCCGACCAGACCGGGGTGTCGCGCGGCCGTGGGTCAGGGACGGATGCGCGGGCCGGAGTATTCGGTGTCGGTGACGTGCTCCAGCCAGTCCACGTCGTCGCCCTCCCACAGCGCGACGTGGGCCATGAACCGGTCGGGGGCGGCGCCGTGCCAGTGCTCCTCGCCGGCCGGGGTCCAGACGACCTCCCCGGGGTGCGCCTCGATGATCTGCCCGCCACGGGACTGGATCAGCGCGACGCCCTCGACGATGTACAGGGCCTGCCCCAGGCCGTGGCTGTGCCAGGCGGTGCGGGCGCCGGGCGCGAAGCGGACCATGTTCGCCCTGGCCCGGGACTCTCGTTCGCCCCGGTAGATCACGTCCGCCCAGGCGTCGCCGGTGAACCACTGCTCGGGCAGCTTCATGGTCGAGGGCTGCTTCACGATCTCCATCTGCATCTCCCATGTCGGTGTACATGCCGCGCAGGTCACGGGCGCGGCCCGCCCGGTGGGCGAAAGGGGTGGGGTACGTGTGTCAGGCGGCCGGGCCGGCTTCTTCGACGATGGTCTTCAGCTGGGAGGCGGCGCTCATCGCAGTGGGCCAGCCGGCGTAGAACGCCAGGTGGGTCACTGCCTCGGCCAGCTCCTCCTGGCTGAGCCCGTTCTCCAGAGCCCGGCGTAGATGGAAACCGAGCTGGTCGGTGCGGTACAGCGCCGCCAGGGCCGTGACGGTCACCAGGCTGCGGTCGCGCGGGGACAGCTCCGGCCGCTCCCACACGTCCCCGAACAGGACCTCGTCGGTCAGTTCCGCCAGCTTCGGTGCGACGTCACCGAGCAGTGCCCGGGCGCCCGACGGCTGCCTGCTCTGCGTGTCCTGAGTCATCGTTCCTGCCTTCGTGTCGCGCTACGAGCTGAGGACCGCGCACGCCTGCGGTCCCTCGGTACCCACCAGGAAACCGCTCATCGACACGGTGAGGGAGTGCACGCTGTTCGGTGTACTGACAGGGCACCCCACGCCGCCCCCGCCCGGCCTAGCCTTGGGAGACATGGACAACCGCAGCGAGGTCCGCGAGTTCCTGATCTCGCGGCGAGCCAAGATCACTCCGCAGCAGGCCGGGCTGCCCGCCCACGGCGGCCGCCGGCGCGTCGCCGGACTGCGCCGCGAGGAGGTCGCCCTACTTGCCGGCGTCAGCGTCGAGTACTACGCCCGCCTGGAACGCGGCAACCTCTCCGGCGTCTCAGAGAGCGTCCTGGAAGCCCTCGCCCGCGCCCTGCAGCTCGACGAGGCCGAACGCGCCCACCTGTTCGACCTGGCCCGCACCGCGAACACCGGCCCCCGCACCCGCCGCCCCGCCCGCCAACAGATCCGGCCCGGCATCCAGCACCTGCTGGACTCCATGACCGACGCGGCCGCCTACGTACGCAACGGCCGACTGGACATCGTCGCCTCCAACCGGCTCGGCCGGGCCCTGTACGCACCCGTCTTCGACGACCCCACCCGGCCGGTCAACCTGGCCCGCTTCCGCTTCCTCAACCCCCGCGCCCGCGACTTCTACCCCGACTGGGAAGAATCCGCCCACACCACGGTGGCCCTGCTGCGCACCGAGGCAGGCCGTGACCCCTACGACCGGGCCTTGACCGAACTCGTCGGTGAACTCGCCACTCGCAGCGAGGAGTTCCGCGCCCTGTGGGCCGCGCACAACGTCCGCCTCCACCACACCGGCACCAAAAACTTCCACCACCCCGTCGTCGGCGACCTCACCCTCCCCTTCGAAGCGATGCCCCTGCCCGCAGACCCCGGCCTGACCCTCACCGCCTTCAGCGCCGAACCCGGAACCCCCGGACACGACGCCCTCAACCTCCTCTCCAGCTGGACCGCGACAACCGACCGGGACGCACCGACCGAACCGCGCGACCGGGCACGCAGCTCTGACGGTTGACCTCCGGCCCGTGTGTCGCAAGTGCTGACGACACACGGGACCTTCGGCCCGCGCCTGTCCACTGTCCCTCTGGTTCACGACGCGCAGGTTCAGGAAGTGAGCCAGCTGCACAGCGGAGGCGCTTGGCCTCCGTGCATGGGGGGAGTCCCTCGACTGAGCAGTGTGCCTTGAAGGCAGGGCGGTGTGAGAGCGCGGATGGAGACCACGAGACCCCGCCAGGAGTCAGGTGGAGCCCGCCACGGAAACTGCCAGCGGTCACCACTGGGCCATCACACGTGCGCGGCTGGTCGCCCCGCAGAGCGTCTGCCGACAGGACCGTGGGCGGGTCTTTCAAGCGGGCGGCGATCGCGGACAGCATCGCCACTTTGCGGCCTTCTTCCTCGGGGAACGGGGGAGCCGTTGAACATCAGCTCGACTGCCACCACCTGTCGGTCGATCGGAGTGCCCGGAGTGTCGGGATTCAGGAAGCGCTGACGCCTCGGCCGGTGGGTGACAGACCTCTGCAGGGGTGTACAAGGGGGCAACCGAAATCGGCCCCCTCAGAAGGATGAAGACCGCGAACTCCGGGTTCTGGGCCCGTCAGTTCAGAACGGGCCGTGGAGAGCGCCCAGTCTGTCGGTGAGGCGAAGGTTCTCGGAGTAGTCCACGGGGCAGGCGATCACGCAGACGCCGCCGTCGTCGAGGGCGCGGCGCAGTGTGGGCAGCAACTGGTCGGCGGCCTCGACCCGGTAGCCGCGTGCGCCGAAGCTCTCGGCGTAGGCGACCAGGTCCGGGTTGGTGAACCGGGTGTGGCTGTGGCGGCCGAGTTCGAGTTCCATCTTCCAGGTGATCAGGCCGTACTCCTCGTCCACGAGGACGAGGACG
>NZ_JAEKKT010000136.1 GCF_019510245.1 Streptomyces sp.
CGCCGTCCGCGATCCGCGACCTCGGCGACAAGGTCGCGGCCCGGCACATCGCCCAGCGCGCCGGCGCCCCGCTGGTGGCCGGCACCCCGGACCCGGTGAGCGGTGCGGACGAGGTCGTGGCCTTCGCCGAGGAGCACGGCCTGCCGATCGCCATCAAGGCGGCCTTCGGCGGCGGCGGGCGCGGCCTGAAGGTCGCCCGCACCCTCGAAGAGGTCCCGGAGCTGTACGACTCCGCCGTCCGTGAGGCGGTGGCCGCCTTCGGACGCGGCGAGTGCTTCGTGGAGCGCTACCTGGACCGCCCCCGGCACGTGGAGACCCAGTGCCTGGCCGACACCCACGGCAACGTGGTGGTCGTCTCCACCCGCGACTGCTCGCTGCAGCGCCGCCACCAGAAGCTGGTCGAGGAGGCCCCCGCGCCGTTCCTCTCCGAGGCCCAGCTCGCCGAGCTGTACCGCGCCTCCAAGGCCATCCTCAAGGAGGCCGGGTACGTCGGCGCGGGCACCTGCGAGTTCCTGGTCGGCCAGGACGGCACGATCTCCTTCCTGGAGGTCAACACCCGCCTCCAGGTCGAGCACCCGGTGACCGAGGAGGTCGCCGGCATCGACCTGGTCCGCGAGATGTTCCGGACCCGCCCCCGGCACCGTCACCCGCTTCGACGCCCCCTCCGGCCCCGGTGTCCGCCTGGACGCGGGCGTGGAGGCCGGCTCGGTCATCGGCCCCGCCTGGGACTCCCTCCTGGCCAAGCTGATCGTCACCGGCCGCACCCGCGCGGAGGCCCTGCAGCGGGCCGCCCGCGCCCTGGACGAGTTCCAGGTCGAGGGCATGGCCACGGCGATCCCGTTCCACCGCGTCGTCGTCCGCGACCCCGCGTTCGCCCCCGAGCTGACCGGCTCCGAGGACCCCTTCACGGTCCACACCCGCTGGATCGAGACCGAGTTCGTCAACGAGATCAAGCCCTTCACCGCCCCGGCCGACGCCGAGGCCGAGGAGGAGACCGGCCGCGAGACGGTCGTCGTCGAGGTCGGCGGCAAGCGCCTGGAGGTCTCCCTGCCGGCGTCCCTGGGCATGACCCTGGCCCGCACCGGCCTCGCCGCCGGCGCCAAGCCCAAGCGCCGCGCCGCCAAGAAGTCCGGCCCGGCCGCCTCCGGCGACACCCTCGCCTCGCCCATGCAGGGCACGATCGTGAAGGTCGCGGTCGAGGAGGGCCAGGAGGTCAAGGAGGGCGACCTGATCGTCGTACTCGAGGCGATGAAGATGGAGCAGCCCCTCAACGCCCACAAGTCCGGCACCGTCAAGGGCCTCGCCGCCGAGGTCGGCGCCTCCCTCACCTCCGGCGCCGTGATCTGCGAGATCAAGGACTGACGCCACCCCGCACCACACCGCCCGGCGAACATCACCCGTTCGCCGGGCGGGCCTGGGCATCGGCACCCGCTACCGCCACTTCCCGACCGGCCCGCCCTGATGAGCGCGGTCTTCGAGGACGCGGCGCGTGAAATCCCGTCCAGGGCCCGCGAGTTGCCGCCCTGTCCCGCTGCGGCACCCCGATGCGGGAGGCGGGAGCGGCCCTGCCGGCGTGAGCTCAGAAAGCGGGCACGGTACGGGCCGACGTACAGATGACCGGCCTGCTCCGACTCACCCGCGCCATCGCCCTGGCAGCGGAGGAGTCACCGGGAGACCCGGCCTCAGACGGAAGCACTGCCCCCTTAGGGGCGTGGGGAACGGCGCGAGCAACCACACACGACCCGCACCCACCCATCCACATGGACCCCCACGGCGCCTGGGCCCGCAGGCCCCCTCACCGCCGCCGCATATCGGCGACCCGCCCCCGCTCGGCCGCCGACGGCGGCTCTCCCTGGAGCATCGAGGCCGACCGCAGCCCCGCAGCCCCCGGCCCCTGACTCCGCCGCGGCCCCGGCAGGGCGACGTCCCGACGCTGTTGATGCTGCTGGCGCGCCGGGACCTGATCACCCCCCGGGTTTCCGGACGCCCCGGCCACGGCGATCTGCACCCCCTGGTCGGCCAGGGCCTGCAGCTCGGTGCCCGCGCGGTCGTCGTGGGGTGGCGGCTCGTCGGTGACCAGCCGGGTGATGACGTCGGTCGGCACGGTCTGGAACATCGTGTCCGTACCGAGCTTGGTGTGGTCGGCGAGGATGACCACCTCCGCGGCGGCCTGCACCAGCGCGCGGTCGACGGACGCCGACAGCATGTTGGACGTGGACAGCCCCCGCTCGGCCGTCAGGCCGCTCCCCGACAGGAAGGCCTTCGACACGCGCAGGCCCTGCAGGGACTGCTCCGCACCGGAGCCGACGAGCGCGTAGTTGGAGCCCCGGAGGGTCCCGCCGGTCATCACGACCTCGACCCGGTTGGCGTGGGCCAGCGCCTGCGCCACCAGCAGCGAGTTGGTGACGACGGTCAGGCCGGGCACTCTCGCCAGCCGGCGGGCGAGTTCCTGCGTGGTGGTACCCGCACCGACCACGATGGCCTCGCCCTCTTCGACGAGGCCCGCGGCGAGATCGGCGATGGCCGTCTTCTCGGCGGTCGCGAGATGGGATTTCTGCGGAAAGCCGGACTCCCGCGTGAACCCGCCCGGCAGTACCGCACCGCCGTGCCGGCGGTCGAGGAGTCCTTCTGCCTCCAGTGCGCGCACGTCCCGCCGTACGGTCACTTCGGAGGTCTGGACGACGCGGGCGAGCTCACGGAGCGACACGGCCCCGTTCGCTCGCACCATTTCGAGGATCAATTGGCGACGTTCTGCAGCGAACACGAAACTGACAGTAACCCCAACGACCGTCTGCTTTCAGCAGTTTGCGCCGAATAGCAGAAGTTGTTCGCACAGCAGGGTCAGGAGTGGTATAGGGCCTACCCCGCCCGACTATGCCGTACGCATGTCCGACAACTCCCCGTGACCAGCGGGGAGTCGGTTCCGGCCGTCAGACCTCGCTGCCGGTCTTCCGGGTGTGCAACTGCCGCGCCACCTCGGCGATCGACCCCGAAAGGGAGGGGTACACGGTGAACGCGTTCGCGATCTGTTCGACCGTCAGATTGTTGTCGACGGCGATCGAGATCGGATGGATCAGCTCCGAGGCCCGCGGCGAGACGACCACGCCGCCCACCACGATGCCGGTCCCCGGCCGGCAGAACATCTTCACGAAGCCGTCCCGGATGCCCTGCATCTTCGCGCGCGGGTTGCGCAGCAGCGGCAGCTTCACGACCCGGGCGTCGATCTTGCCGGCGTCCACGTCGGCCTGCGTGTACCCCACCGTCGCGATCTCCGGGTCGGTGAAGACGTTCGACGACACGGTCTTCAGGTTCAGCGGGGCCACCGCGTCACCGAGGAAGTGGTACATCGCGATCCGCCCCTGCATGGCGGCCACCGACGCCAGCGCGAACACACCCGTCACGTCACCGGCGGCGTACACCCCCGGAGCCGTGGTCCGCGACACCTTGTCGGTCCAGATGTGCCCGGAGTCGCGCAGCTTCACGCCGGCCTCCTCCAGGCCCAGCCCCGCACTGTTCGGAATGGCACCGACGGCCATCAGGCAGTGCGACCCGCTGATGACCCGCCCGTCCGCGAGCGTCACCTCGACCCGGCCCCCGACCCGCTTGGCCGCGGCCGCCCGCGAACGCGCCATGACGTTCATGCCGCGCCGCCGGAACACGTCCTCCAGGACGGCGGCCGCGTCCGGGTCCTCACCCGGCAGCACCCGGTCCCGGGACGACACCAGAGTGACCCTGGACCCCAGCGCCTGGTAGGCACCGGCGAACTCGGCACCGGTCACACCCGACCCGACCACGATCAGTTCTTCGGGCAGCTCGGTGAGGTCGTAGACCTGGGTCCAGTTCAGGATGCGCTCGCCGTCGGGCTGCGCGTCGGGCACCTCCCGCGGATGCCCGCCGGTCGCGATCAGCACCGCATCGGCGACGAGCGTCTCCTCGCTCCCGTCGGCGGCCGCGACGACGACCTTCCGCGACCCGTCCAGGGCCTGCATGCCCTCCAGCCGCCCCCGCCCCCGCATGACCCGCGCACCCGCACGCGTCACCGAAGCCGTGATGTCGTGCGACTGCGCCAGCGCCAGCCGCTTCACACGCCGGTTGACCTTCCCCAGATCAACACCCACCACCCGGGCCGCCTGCTCCAGCGGCGGGGTGTCATCGGCGACGATGATCCCCAATTCCTCGTACGACGAATCGAAGGTCGTCATGACCTCGGCCGTAGCGATAAGGGTCTTCGACGGCACGCAGTCGGTCAGTACCGACGCTCCGCCCAGACCGTCGCAGTCGACGACGGTCACCTCCGCGCCGAGCTGCGCGGCCACCAGCGCCGCTTCATAGCCGCCGGGTCCGCCACCGATGATCACGATCCGAGTCACGTACTCCATTGTCCCGCACGCTTCAAGGTGCCACTGCCCGGGGCCGCCACCCGGCGCCGCCTGGGACGGGAGTGGCACCCGGGACGGCTGCCGTACCCTCTCCCCATGTCGTCGCTCTACGCCGCGTACGCCGGCAATCTCGACGCGCGGCTGATGTCCCGCCGCGCCCCGCACTCGCCCCTGCGCGCCACCGGGTGGCTGAACGGATGGCGGCTGACCTTCGGCGGCGAGCAGATGGGCTGGGAGGGCGCCCTGGCGACGATCGTCGAGGACCCGATGTCCCAGGTCTTCGTCGGTCTCTACGACATCGCGCCGATGGACGAGGAGTCCATGGACCGCTGGGAAGGCGTCGGCCTGGGCATCTACCGCCGCGCACGCGTGCGCGTGCACACCCTGGAGGGCGAGGAGACGGCCTGGCTCTACGTCCTCGACGGCTACGAGGGCGGCCTGCCCTCGGCCCGCTACCTGGGCGAGATCGCGGACGCGGCGGAGTCCGCGGGTGCACCACACGATTACGTGATGGAGCTGCGCAAGCGGCCCTGCTGAGACGCCGCGTCCCTACACTTGTGTGACCGACGCACCAACGGGAGAGCAGATGTCCCCCACCACGTACGACGTCTACTACACCGTGCAGGCCGCGGCCGCCCGCGACCGGCTGGAGGACCGTCAGCGCATCGCGTTCGACAAGGGCATCGCCCTCCTCGCCCGCGACCCCTTCCTCTCCGTGTCCCGCCCCATAAGCTCCACGGGCGACGACCGGACCATCCGCCTCACCCAGAACGTCCTCGTTGAGTACACGGTCAGCCGTGGCCGCCTGCTGATCTTCATCGTCGAGGTCTTCAACGACAAGGACGTCCTCGTCACCGAGGAGTGACCGCACTCCGAAAGCAGCAAGACCTCTCACAGCAACCACAAAGGTTGCCGGCGCCACCGTCCCTCGTCGGAAACGACAAGACAACGATCGCAATCCCATGAGCTCCGTCATCTACGCGCGTAGGCCAGGACCGGCTACTCTCATCCGCGTGAACGCATCTCTCCTTCCGGACGACATCCAGGGCGACCCCCACGCCGCCGCCGACGCGGCCGCCGCCCGCCTGCGCGAGCTCACGGGCGCCGACACCCACGACGTCGCCCTCGTGATGGGCTCCGGCTGGGCGCCGGCCGTCGACGCCCTGGGCGCTCCCGACGCCGAGTTCCAGGTCACCGAGCTGCCCGGCTTCCCGCCGCCGGCCGTAGCGGGACACGGCGGCAAGATCCGCTCGTACGCCTCCGGCGACAAGCGCGCGCTGGTCTTTCTGGGCCGCACGCACTACTACGAGGGCCGGGGGGTCGCCGCCGTCGCCCACGGCGTCCGCACCGCCGTGGCCGCCGGCTGCAAGACGATCATCCTCACCAACGGCTGCGGCGGCCTGCGCGAGGGCATGCGTCCCGGCCAGCCGGTCCTCATCAGCGACCACATCAACCTGACGGCGACCTCCCCCATCATCGGCGCCAACTTCGTCGACCTCACCGACCTCTACTCCCCCCGCCTGCGCGCCCTGTGCAAGGAGATCGACCCCAGCCTCGAAGAGGGCGTCTACGCGCAGTTCCCCGGCCCGCACTACGAGACGCCGGCCGAGATCCGCATGGCCCGCGTGATCGGGGCGGACCTGGTGGGCATGTCGACGGTCCTCGAGGCGATCGCTGCGCGCGAGGCGGGCGCCGAGGTCCTCGGCATCTCCCTCGTCACCAACCTCGCCGCGGGCATGACCGGCGAGCCCCTCAACCACGAGGAGGTCCTCCAGGCGGGCCGCGACTCGGCGGCACGCATGGGCCAGCTGCTGGCCCAGGTGCTGGGCAGGCTCTGAGGTCGCGCAGTTCCTCCCCCAGCCTCCGGCCGGGGGTGCCCCCAGCGCCCCTTACGGGGCACTGCAGCCACCGTCGACAGACAGACCTGGCCCCCGCCCCCGCAGCGCTGAAGCCGCCCGCGGTCGGAAGGGGACGGGGTGGGGAGTTCCCGCCCGCAGTGGCCGGCGTCGGTCGGCCCGTACGGCACGAGAGACAGCACCGCCGGTCCGAGGACGGGGACTCCCCGCCCCGGCCCCGACCCACCACCACCCGTAGGCGCTACGCGCACCCCCACCGAAGCCGCGGATGCGCCGCAGGCACACCACGAGAGGTTGGACGACGACCGTGCACGACGATCTCATCGCCCGGGCCCGAGCCTGGCAGACCGAGGACCCCGACCCGGAGACCCGCGACGAGCTCGGCAAGCTCATCGACTCCGGCGACCTCACCGAACTGTCCGCCCGCTTCAGCGGCACCCTCCAGTTCGGCACCGCGGGCCTCCGCGGCGAACTCGGCGCCGGCCCGATGCGCATGAACCGCTCCGTCGTCATCCGCGCCGCCGCCGGCCTCGCCGCGTACCTGAAGAGCCACGGCCACGGCACCGACACCGGCACCGTCGTCATCGGCTACGACGCCCGCCACAAGTCCGCCGACTTCGCCCGCGACACCGCGGCCGTCATGACCGGCGCCGGCCTCAAGGCCGTCGTACTCCCCCGCCCCCTCCCCACCCCCGTCCTCGCGTTCGCCATACGGCACCTCGGCGCGGTCGCCGGCGTGGAGGTCACCGCCAGCCACAACCCGCCCCGCGACAACGGCTACAAGGTCTACCTCGGCGACGGCTCCCAGATCGTCCCGCCCGCCGACGCCGAGATCGCCGCCGAGATCGAGGCGATCACGACCCTGCACGACGTCCCCCGCCCCGACACCGGCTGGGAAACCCTCGACGACACGGTCCTGGAGGCCTACCTGGCCCGCACGGACGCCGTCCTGTCCCCGACGTCCCCCCGCACCGCCCGCACGGTCTACACGGCCATGCACGGCGTCGGCAAGGACACCCTCCTCGCCGCCTTCGCCCGCGCCGGCTTCCCCGCCCCCACCCTCGTCACCGAGCAGGCCGACCCGGACCCGGACTTCCCGACCGTCGCCTTCCCCAACCCGGAAGAGCCCGGCGCGATGGACCTCGCCTTCGCGAAGGCCCGCGAGACCGACCCCGACCTGATCATCGCCAACGACCCCGACGCCGACCGCTGCGCCGCCGCCGTCAAGGACGACGGCGCATGGCGCATGCTCCGCGGCGACGAGGTCGGCGCCCTCCTCGCCGCCCACCTGGTCCGCCGCGGCGCCACCGGCGTCTTCGCCGAGTCGATCGTCTCCTCCTCCCTCCTCGGCCGCATCGCCGAGAAGGCGCACCTCCCCTACGAGGAGACCCTCACCGGCTTCAAGTGGATCGCCCGCGTCGACGGCCTGCGCTACGGCTACGAGGAGGCCCTCGGCTACTGCGTCGACCCCGACGGCGTCCGCGACAAGGACGGCATCACCGCGGCCCTCCTGATCACCGAACTGGCCTCGGTCCTCAAAGAGGAGGGCCGCACCCTCCTCGACCTCCTCGACGACCTCGCCGTGGAACACGGCCTGCACGCCACCGACCAGCTCTCGGTCCGCGTCGAGGACCTCTCCGTCATCGCCGACGCGATGCGACGCCTCCGCGAGCACCCCCCGGCCGAACTCGCCGGCCTCCCCGTCACCGGGGCCGAGGACCTCACCCGTGGCACGGACAAGCTGCCCCCCACCGACGGCCTCCGCTACACCCTCACCGGCGCCCGGGTCGTCGTCCGCCCGAGCGGCACCGAGCCGAAGCTGAAGTGCTACCTGGAGGTGGTGGTCCCGGTGGCCACGCACACCGACCTCCCGTCGGCCCGCGCGCAGGCCGCCCGGACCCTGGCCGCGCTCAAGCGGGACCTCTCCACGGCAGCAGGCATCTGACCCCGTAGGGGTGTCCCTCCTCGTGCCCCTCCCCCAGGGGCACCCCTACGGGTGATTTCGCCACGGCGACCGACCCACCCACCGCGCCCCGCCCCGGCTCCCGGGGAACGGTGATCCGGTACCGCCCGTCCGGTACCGCCCGCCGCAGCCGTCGTACTGGAGCCGCCGTCGTGTCCTCGACCGCCCCCGACACCGCCCCCCACGGGCACATCCCGGGCACCCGACGACCCCACCTCCCCACCGCGGCGGTGCCCCGGCACGCCCTGCGCCGGGCGGCTCCCGCACTCACCGCGTACCTCGCCGTACGCCTCACCGGCCTGGTGGTGTTCGCCGTCTGGGCGCACCGGCGCCACCACGGGGTGTGGCCGATGCTGGCGACGCAGTGGGACTCCCGCTGGTACCTGGGCATCGCGGACCACGGGTACACCCACACGCTCGGCATCGCGTACGACCACAACAACCTGGCGTTCTTCCCGCTGTACCCGCTCCTGGTCAAGGCCGTCGCGGTGCTGACCCCGGGCACCCGGGCCAGCACCGGCCTGGCCCTGTCGTGGCTGGCCTCGCTCTTCGCGGCCTGGGGCGTGTTCGCGGTGGGCGACCGGCTGGCCGGCCGCCGGGTCGGCGTCCTGCTCACGGTCCTCTGGGCGGCGTACCCGGTCGGACTCGTCCAGTGGATGGGCTACACCGAGTCCCTGTTCACGGCGTTCGCCGCGTGGACGCTGTACGCGGTACTCGCCGAGCGCTGGCTGTACGCGGCGGCCGGCTCGGTCCTGGCCGGCCTGACCCGGCCGACCGGCATCGCCGTGGCCGCCGCCGTCACCGTCGCCGCCCTGCTCTCCCTGCGCACCCGCTTCTCCCCGCGCGCCCTGACGGCGGCCCTGGTGGCCCCCCTCGGCTGGTGCGCGTACGTCGGCTGGGTGGGCGTCAGACTCCGGCGCTGGGACGGCTACTTCGCCGTGCAGCGGATGTGGCACAACGAGCTGGACGGCGGCGCGGAGACCGTGCGCTGGCTGCGGCACCTGTTCGGGCAGGTCTCGCGCCCGGAGCTGTTCCTGGTCGTGGTGAGCCTGACGATGCTGGCCTCCGTCGTCCTGTTCGGGCTCGCGGTGTGGGACAGGCAACCGCTCCCGCTGCTCGTCTTCGCCGGGATCCTGCTGCTGATCGTGGTGGCCAGCGGCGGCGTCTACTTCCCGCGCGCCCGCTTCCTCCTCCCCGGCTTCCCGCTGCTGCTGCCGGTGGCCGGGTATCTCGCCCGCGCCTCGGCACGCGTACGCGTGCTCGCCCTGACGGCGGCCGTCGCGGGCTCGGCGTACTGCGGGGCGTACATGCTGCTGGTGTGGCCGAGCGCACCGTGAGCGGCCGGTCCCGCCCCTCACCGCCGGAGCCGCCGCGGCGGCCGCCGCCCCCCGCCCCCGGCCACCCCGTCGCCCGAAACGTCCGTTCACGTAGTCCGAGGTCCTCTCGTCCTGGCGCGGGCGGCCTGCTGCATGTTGTGGGTGACGATGACGACCGTCACCTCGTCCTTGAGGTCGTGGACGGTCTCCTCGATATGGCGGGTGGACGTCGGATCGAGCGCCGAGCAGGGCTCGTCCATCAGCAGCACCCGCGGCCGTACCGCGAGCGAGCGCGCGATGCACAGCCGCTGCTGCTGGCCGCCCGAGAGCGCCCCGCCGGGCTGCCGGAGCCGGTCCCTGACCTCCTTTCGCAGGCCCGCCTTGGTGAGGCACTCCTCGACCAGGTCGTCCTTGCCGTCGCGGCCGACCTTGACGGCGTTGAGCCTGAGGCCGGCGACGACGTTGTCGTAGATCGACATCGCGGGGAAGGGGTGGGGCTTCTGGAAGACCATGCCGATCTCGCGGCGGGCGTGGGTGATGCGGCGCCCGCGGTCGTAGATGTCGGCCTCGTCGAGCAGGACCATGCCGCCGACGTCGACCGCGCGTTGATCAGTCAGGTCCAGAGGGTATGCGGACGGGCCCTGCCCCGGACCGGCGTTCACCGGCGGCCGAACCGCCGCCCCCGGCAGACCCCTCGGTCGCGCGGTTCCGTTCCGGCCTTCGACGGCCGATGGCGCCGTCAGCCCGCGACCCGCAACAGAAGCTTCCCCGTGCTCGTCCGGGCGCCCATCAGACGGTGCGCCTCCGCCGCCTCCTCCAGGTCGAACTCGGCCGTGACCGGCAGGGTCACCGTGCCGTCCGCCGCCTTCGCGAAGGCCCGGGCGGCCAGCTCCCGCAGCACGTCGGGCGCCGTCTGCGCCAGCGTCAGGACGGAGAAACCGGCGACCGACAGGCCCCGGGGATACAGCTCCGGCTGGCCCGCCGTCCAGGCCGGTTCGCCGCTCGCGTTGCCGTAGGAGACCAGGCGGCCGAAGCGGGCCAGCGACGCCAGGCTCGCGCGCAGCGTCCTGCCGCCGACGGGATCGAGGGCCAGGTCGACGCCCCGGCCGCCGGTGGCCTCCCCGACCTGCTCCTCGAAGTCGCCGACGAAGACCGCGTCGTAGCCGTGGTCCCGCGCATACGCCGCCTTGGCCGCGCTCGACACCACCCCGTACACCGCGGCCGCGCCCGCCGCCTTCGCCAGTTGCCCGGCCGCCGTGCCTACCCCGCCCGCGGCGCCCTGCACGAGGACGGTCTCGCCGGGCTGGAGGCGCCCGACGGTGTGCAGGAGGGCGTACGCCGTGGGCAGGACGGACGGGAGCGTGGCTCCGGTGCGCAGGTCCGCCCCCGCCGGCAGCGGGAAGACGGTCGCCGCCTCCGTCACGACCACGTCCGCGTAGGCGCCGCCCTGCGTCAGTGCGGCCACCTCCTGGCCGACGACGAGGTCCGTGACACCGGCGCCGAGGGCCCTGACCCGGCCCGAGACCTCCAGCCCCGGACGGAACGGCAGCCCCGGCACGCGGTAGCCCTCCGAACGCGCCTTGAGGTCGGCGAAGTTCACGCCCGCGTAGACCACGTCGATGCTCACCTCGCCGGGGCCCGGCTCGGGGACCTCCGCCTCCACCACCTTCAGGACCTCCGGACCGCCGTACTCCTGCAACTCGACCGCGCGCATGGCACACACCCCTCAGCGAGTGTTCAACATGGATCGAACACTCGGGAGTGTATGGTTTTCATCGAACACTCAGCAAGCGGAACACGGCGCCGAGGAGGACGGCATGACCGGCACGAGCCACCGGGCCGCCCCCGGGCACACCCACCCCGACGAGGTACCCGTCCTCACCGCGCTCGCCGCCCTCGCCGACCCCGTACGCCTCACCCTTGTCAGGGAGTTGGCCGCCAGCACCGAGTGGTCCCGCACCTGCGGCAGCTTCGACGTCCCCGTCGGCAAGGCCGCCCTCAGCCACCACTTCTCCGTACTACGGGCAGCCGGCCTCGTCGAACAGCGCGACGAGGGCCCACGCCGGGTCAACCGCCTACGGCGAACGGAGTTCGAGGCCCGCTTCCCGGGGCTGCTCGACCTCGTCCTGCGGGAGACGGAGCCGCCGCTGCACAGGTAGGCGTCGGTGACGAGTTCGCGGTCCGCGTCACCGCCTCGTCAGTCTCGCCAGCCACGGGTGTCCGGGATGTATGTGCGTCAGCCAGGCGCCGAGAACGTCCCGCCGCTCCCGACTCAGCAGCGGCAGAACCCCGTCGAAGTCCTCCTGATCCTTGGGCCGCGGCTCCTTCGCCTTGAACAACAGCACCAGTTCCGGCACCAGGTAGGGGATGCCGTCCGCAGTCCTGCCGATGACCACGTCGTACGGCAGCCGCAGGCTCTCGTCCCGTCGGCAGATCCAGGTCCCGCCCTCGTGCGGCTCACGGAAGACGTCGAAGAGGAACCGGCCGCTCGCCGGATCCCGCACCCATGTCTGGTGCGTCGCCGCGAGCGCCTCGTCCCCTGCCGCCGCCCAGACGCGTCCCGAGCCCACCGCGTCGAACGCGTACTCGCGGAAGCGTTCGCGCACCTCCGCGAACCCCGCCACGGGCACCGCGATCTCCAGATCCCCGTGGGGCCGCGACTGGCCGCCGCGGAACAGGTCCAGCGCCCACCCCGCCGCAACACACCAGGGCACGCCGACCCCGCCCAACCGCTCCGCGACCTGTTCCGGCCGCCAGGCGTCCGCCCAGCGGGCGGCCAGTTCGGCCGCATCGAGAACCACGCCGCCGGGCGGCAGGGAATCGGTCATCGCCACAACGTACCGCCGCGCGATCACCCGTAGGCGTGATGGCACGGGAGGGAGTTTCGAAGTAATTTCAAAGTCATGAGTGCCGAGAGGGCAGCCGTGAACTTCTCCGAGCTGGTGAACAAGAACAAGCAGACGCTTGCCCGGCTCCAGGAGTCGCCGAGACTGCTCCTGCACCGCAGAGACGGCGAGGACCTGGTCCTCACCACCGCCGCGCGAGCCGAGCAGGACCAGACCGTGGTGTCGGCGGCCACCCGGATACTGGCCGCGATGGCGCGCCGGGAACCCGGCAGCATGGAGTTGCTCCTCGGCATCCTGCCGGACGCCTTCCCCTGGGTCAGATTCCTGCCGGAGCCCGATCTCCACGCCTTCGCCGTCGAACTGGTCGACACCATGCGCGCCGCCGACTCGGTCGGCAACAGCGCCTCCGTCGCCCGGTTGCTCATCGCCTGGCAGCACACCGCCGAGGTCCACTCCGACGCCGACCTGCTGGCGGCACTGACCAGGGATCACGGCGAAAACTACGGCCCCGCCCCCGGTCCTCGGGACGTCACGTGACCGCGGGCCGCGGCTACCGCGCCGCGCCACCGGCGCCGGACGGCCACCGGGAGGTCCGCTTCGCCGATGCCGCCTCGGCCAAGGGCTGGGAAGACCTCGCCCGGCAAGCACGAGAGAACGCCCACCGCACCTGGATCACCTTGCGCACCGGCCCCGGACCGACGCCGACGGCGGCAGGACGGCGACACGACAGGCCGTAACTCCCGGCGTGCCCGGCGGGCGCTTTCTGGACTTGCTGGTCCATTTTTGTCGGCGCACAGTGGTCCGCACCTGACGGGGAACCGAGTGGCACGGAGGGTTGATCATGGGGATGCGACTGGCGGGAAAGACCGCGCTCGTGACGGGCGCGACCAGCAACATCGGGCGGGCGATCGCGGAGGCGTTCGCCGGCGAGGGGGCGCATGTCGTCGTCTCGGGGCGGAGCGCCGGGCGTGGGGCCGAGGTGGTGGACGGGATCCGCGCCCTCGGCGGACGTGCCGACTTCGTGCGGGCCGACCTGGACGGCAGCGCCGCTGCCTCGCGGGCGCTCGCCGAGGAGGCGACGCGGGTTCTGGGCGGCCGCATCGACGTGCTCGTCAACAACGCGGGCATCTACCCCGGCGACACCACCCAGGCCACCGACGAGAAGACCTTCGACCAGGTCTACGCGGTCAACGTCAAGGCCCCGTTCTTCCTGACGGCGGCCGTCGCGCCCGCGATGACGGCGGCCGGGGGCGGGGCGATCGTCAACCTGGGGTCCTGGATCGTGCGGCTCGGCGTGCCCGTCGGTGCGCTGTACAGCTCCACGAAGGGGGCCATGGAGACGCTGACCCGGGCCTGGGCGGCCGAGTTCGGGCCGCAGGGGGTGCGGGTGAACGCGATCTCGCCGGGTGTGGTGCTGGCGGCGGACGCCGCGGACGCCGGTGTCGCCGAGGTCATGATGAGGGGGACGCCGGCGGGCCGGATGGGCACGCCGGAGGAGATCGCGAGCGCGGCCGTGTACCTGGCGGCCGACGAGTCGTCGTTCGTGCACGGGATCGTGCTCGACGTGGACGGCGGCCGTACGACCGCGGCGGTCATCGCGGCGTAGCCGCCGCGGCGGGGTCCAGGTCGCGCCGCAGGTCCGCGATCCCCTGGTCGAGGGCGGCCCGCAGATGGGCGGACCGTCCCGTCGCCAGGAGGATGGACACGCCGCCCTGGATCGCGGCGAGCAGGGCGGCGGCCCGCGCGTCGACATCCACGTCGGCCCCGGGGCCGTAGTCCGCCCGGACCGCGCGGATGCCCGCCGCCAGGCTCTCCTGCCACTGCCGCATCAGCTCGACCACGATCGCCCGCGCACCCGGCGTCGAGCGCCCGACCTGGAGGAACAGCGACCCGAGCGGGCAGGTGTCACCCTGTGCCTCGTAGCGGTCGATCACCACGTCCCGCCATCGCCGCCAGTCCTCCCAGGAGTCGAGGCGGCCCAGATACGGCTGCTGGTCCTCCAGCACCTGCTCCGCCTCGAACCGCGCGACAGCGAGCAGCAGTTCGTCCTTGCCGTCCGGGAAGTAGTGGAAGAGCTGGCTCTTGCTGGTGCCCGTCCGCGCCATGACGTCCTCGAGGGTCACCGAGCCGACGCCCTGTTCCCGCAGCACCTCGGCGGCCCCCTCGACGATCCGGCGCCGGGTGGCCTTCCCCTTGGCCGTCAGTTCCTTGCGCCGCATCGCCCGCCTCCGCACTGTGGACCGTCCAGTCCACTGTAGGGCTCAGGCCGCGAAGAGGGTGCTGGCCAGGGCCACGCTGACGGCGGTGCCGCCGATGATGCTCAGCAGGGCGTTGCGGCGCCACAGGTGCAGTCCGACGGTGACCGCGAGCGCGGCGAGGGGTGCGGTGCCGCGGGGCTGGGTCAGCGGCAGATCGCGCAGGCAGTGGACGAACAGGATCACCATCACGCCGGCCGCATCCGGGTGCCGAGGCTGCGCACACACCCCTGGACGCCGCACACGGAACAGAGGCCACGGAAAGAGAACCCGTCGGCATCGGCGGCGGTAGCCCGGGGCCGGTGAGGAGAGCCAGCGTGCGGGACACGTGGGTTGCCCGCACCCCTGCGGCTCGTCGGCGAGCGCTCGGCCGCGTTCCGTTCCGCGCCAGTCATCGCCTGCGATGCGGCCTCGGCGGGGCCGAGCACCCTCGTGAAGCTGTTCGACGATCCGGCGCCGCATCCCACGCGGGCCGCAGGCCCCGGCGCGAGCCACATGCCGCCGCGTGGGCCGGCCGGGTAGAGCTCAGCCCACGCCCGGCGGCAGCCGTCGGCCTTGCCGGACGAGGAGGCGCGACGCAGCCACCACGGACCTCAGGCATCGACGCGCCGCCACACAAGCCGCAGGCCGACGCGTGGGCCGGCCGGGCCGGGCTCAGCCCATCGCCAGCAGGATGGCCAGCAGTACCGCCCCTGCCACCGCCGGCGCGACCACCTCGTACGCCCATCGCACCGTGACCTCACCCTGCGCGGACTCCGCCGGGCCCCTGCTCTCCAGCATCTCCCGCAGGTCGTCCATGACCTTGTCGGTCTCGGCGCGCATCGGCCCGGCCTCGTGATCGGGCTCGACCCGCCCCCCGGCACCGCCGAAGCCGCCGAACCCGTCGAAACCACCGAGCCCGCGCCCAGCGCCGAACCGCGTCCCGCCCGCCGTGCGCCCGCGCCGGGCGTCCGCCTCCGACTTCACCTGTCGCCGCGCCGCCTTCTTGCGGCCCCGCAGGGACACCGGGATCGCCCACAGCTGGTACTTCGCGCCGGACTTGACGACCACCTCGTTCGAGTAGCCGGACCGCAGGGAGGCGATCTCTCCCCACGGCAGCGTGACCGCCCGGAACGGGTTCCGCACGCGCAGCCGGTCCTCGCCCGCGAACACCGCGGGGCGCAGGGTGAAGGCCACGATCAGGGGCACGATGAGGATGAGCGCGGCGAGGGCCAGCCACGGGGTGTGGCCGTGGCCCCGGAACAGTGCGTCGATGCCGAGCCAGCCGACGATGACGAGGAGCAGTACGCCGCCGACGAGCGCCTGGGGCGAGCGGTAGATGCGGTCCTTGACGAGGGGCGTGGTCATAGCGCCGATTCTGCCTCAGGCGTGCGCGGGGGCGCCGTGGGGGCGGCATCGCCGTATGGGAGTGTGTGTCGTATGCGGTTGCTCGCGCATCCCGGCACCCTTTCAGGGCGCGGACGCGTTCCACCTCAAGAAGAACCGTTCCGACGGGGTGTACAGCCGCTACGCGCGTAGATATGCTCGGCTGGTGACCATGCCCACCACCGCACCCCACGCACTTGCTGACGTCACCGCGTCCGACAGCACGCTGCGCCGCTTCCTCCACGGGCTGCCCGGCGTCGACGCGGTCGGCCTGGAGGCGCGTGCCGCCTCGCTCGGCACCCGTTCGATCAAGACCACCGCGAAGGCGTACGCCATCGACCTCGCCATCTCGATGGTCGACCTGACGACGCTGGAAGGCGCGGACACCCCGGGCAAGGTCCGGGCGCTCGGCGCCAAGGCGGTCCATCCGGACCCCACGGACCGTACGACCCCCGCCACGGCCGCCGTCTGCGTCTACCCCGACATGGTGGCCACCGCGAAGGAGGCCGTCGCCGGCTCGTCCGTCAAGGTCGCCTCCGTCGCCACCGCCTTCCCGGCCGGCCGCGCCGCGCTCGACGTCAAGCTCGCCGACGTGCGGGACGCCGTGGCCGCGGGCGCCGACGAGATCGACATGGTCATCGACCGCGGCGCGTTCCTCGCGGGGCACTACCTGAAGGTGTACGACGAGATCACCGCCGTACGCGAGGCCTGCGGCACCTCGGCCCGCCTCAAGGTCATCTTCGAGACCGGCGAACTGTCGACGTACGACAACATCCGACGGGCCTCCTGGCTGGGCATGCTCGCGGGCGCCGACTTCATCAAGACGTCCACCGGCAAGGTCGCCGTCAACGCCACCCCGGCCAACACCCTCCTCATGCTGGAGGCCGTGCGCGACTTCCGGGCGCAGACCGGCGTCCAGGTCGGGGTCAAGCCCGCCGGCGGGATCCGGACCAGCAAGGACGCGATCAAGTTCCTCGTCCTGGTGAACGAGACCGTGGGCGAGGACTGGCTGGACAACCACTGGTTCCGCTTCGGCGCCTCCTCGCTCCTGAACGACCTGCTGATGCAGCGTCAGAAGCTGGCCACCGGCCGCTACTCCGGCCCCGACTACGTGACGGTGGACTGATCCCCCATGACTTTCGAGTACGCACCGGCGCCCGAGTCCCGCTCCGTCGTCGACATCGCACCCTCCTACGGTCTCTTCATCGACGGCGAGTTCACGGACGCGGCCGACGGCAAGGTCTTCAAGACCGTCAGCCCCAGCACCGAGGAGGTGCTGTCCGAGGTCGCGCGGGCCGGCGCCGAGGACGTGGACCGGGCCGTGAAGGCCGCCCGCAAGGCGTTCGAGAAGTGGTCCGCGCTGCCGGGCTCCGAGCGCGCGAAGTACCTGTTCCGCATCGCCCGGATCATCCAGGAGCGCAGCCGTGAGCTCGCCGTCCTGGAGACACTGGACAACGGCAAGCCCATCAAGGAGACGCGCGACGCCGACCTCCCCCTGGTCGCCGCGCACTTCTTCTACTACGCGGGCTGGGCCGACAAGCTCGACCACGCGGGCTACGGCGCGAACCCGCAGCCGCTCGGCGTGGCCGGCCAGGTCATCCCCTGGAACTTCCCGCTGCTGATGCTGGCCTGGAAGATCGCCCCGGCACTCGCCACCGGCAACACGGTGGTCCTCAAGCCCGCCGAGACCACCCCGCTCTCCGCGCTCTTCTTCGCGGACATCTGCCGCCAGGCGGGCCTGCCCAGGGGCGTCGTCAACATCCTGCCCGGCTACGGCGACGCGGGCGCCGCGCTCGTCGCCCACCCCGACGTCAACAAGGTCGCCTTCACCGGCTCCACCGCCGTCGGCAAGGAGATCGCGCGCACCGTCGCGGGCACCCGCAAGAAGCTCACCCTGGAGCTGGGCGGCAAGGGCGCCAACATCGTCTTCGACGACGCCCCGATCGACCAGGCCGTCGAGGGCATCGTCACCGGGATCTTCTTCAACCAGGGCCAGGTCTGCTGCGCGGGCTCCCGCCTCCTCGTCCAGGAGTCGATCCACGACGAGCTGCTCGACTCCCTCAAGCGCCGCCTGTCCACGCTCCGCCTCGGCGACCCGCTGGACAAGAACACCGACATCGGCGCGATCAACTCCGCCGAGCAGCTGGCCCGCATCACCGCCCTCGCCGACCAGGGCGAGGCGGAGGGCGCCGAGCGCTGGTCCCCGGCCTGCGAACTCCCCTCCTCCGGCTACTGGTTCGCCCCGACGCTCTTCACGAACGTCACCCAGGCCCACACCATCGCCCGCGACGAGATCTTCGGCCCGGTGCTGTCGGTCCTCACCTTCCGCACCCCGGACGAGGCGGTGGCGAAGGCCAACAACACGCAGTACGGCCTCTCCGCCGGCATCTGGACCGAGAAGGGGTCGCGGATCCTGGCCGTCGCGAACAAGCTGCGCGCCGGCGTCGTCTGGTCCAACACGTTCAACAAGTTCGACCCGACCTCGCCGTTCGGCGGGTACAAGGAGTCGGGCTTCGGCCGCGAGGGCGGCCGCCACGGCCTGGAGGCGTACCTCGATGTCTGACCGCACCAATGAGCGTCTGAGCGTCTTCAAGACCTACAAGCTGTACGTCGGCGGGAAGTTCCCGCGTTCCGAGAGCGGCCGGGTGTACGAGGTGACGGACTCGAAGGGCAACTGGCTGGCCAACGCACCGCAGTCCAGCCGTAAGGACGCCCGGGACGCGGTCGTCGCCGCCCGCAAGGCGTTCGGCGGCTGGGCGGGCGCCACCGCCTACAACCGGGGCCAGGTCCTCTACCGCGTCGCGGAGATGCTGGAGGGCCGCCGGGACCAGTTCGTGCGCGAGGTCGCCGACGCGGAGGGCCTCGGCAAGTCCAAGGCGGCCGCGGTCGTGGACGCGACCGTCGACCGCTGGGTCTGGTACGCGGGCTGGACCGACAAGATCGCCCAGGTGGCCGGCGGCGGCAACCCGGTCGCGGGCCCCTTCTTCAACCTCTCCTCCCCCGAGCCGACGGGCGTGGTCGCCGTGCTGGCCCCGCAGGAGTCGTCGTTCCTGGGCCTGGTGTCGGTGGTCGCGCCCGTGATCGCGACCGGCAACACGGCGGTCGTCGTCGCCAGCGAGAAGGCGCCGCTCCCGGCCCTCTCCCTCGCCGAGGTGCTCGCCACCTCCGACGTCCCCGGCGGAGTCGTCAACGTCCTCTCCGGCCGTACGGCGGAGATCGCCGCGCCGCTGGCCGCGCACCAGGACGTCAACGCGATCGACCTCGCGGGCGCCGACGAGGTGCTGGCCAAGGAGCTGGAGATCGCGGCGGCCGACAACCTCAAGCGCGTGTTGCGTCCACAGGCTGTGGATTACTCCGAGATCCCGGGGACCGAGCGGCTGACGGCGTTCCTGGAGACGAAGACGGTGTGGCACCCGACCGGGGCGCTGGGAGCGTCTGGTTCTTCGTACTGATTCGCCCCTGCCGGTGGGGAACTGCGGGCCGTCCGTGGCTGGTCGCGCAGTTCCTACCCCCAGCGCCCCTGACGGGGCGCTCAGCTCCGGGCGCCTCCGAGGATCCGCCCCACCACCGGAATCGCCCCGACCGACGGCGCCTGTGCCACCGGGCCCGTCACCGTCTTCGACGTCAGTGGCTTGAAGTCGGCGAGCTGCGTGCCCACCCCGTTGTCCAGCGGGTCGACACCCGTGCCCGCGAGGGGGTTGGGCTTCAGGGCCGCCACCGGCCCCGTGACGTACGGCAGCACGGCGCCCAGCGCCCGCACGCCCGCCTGCGGGTCGACGTGGCCGAGCGAGGTGGGGCGGGTGTGGACCACGTCCACCGCGGGCCGGGTGTCCGCGGCGGCCGTCGCGGCGCCCGCGCCGAGCGCCACACCTGCCGTGGCGAGGGCGGTCAGGGCACGCCTGGCGGTCGGGGTCGGGGAGGACGCGTGTCGGGACATCACTGGTGCCACCTTCTGGTACGCGAAGTAATCGTGTCGCCACACAGGGTAGTTGAGGTGTGAGTCACGTTCCAAAGCCGACCCGCGGGGTCGGCAGGAGGCCCCCCATGCGTCAAACTGGTGTTCCGTGAGCATTCATCCCCCGTCCCCCGCCCGCGTCGTGCTGCTGTGCGGCCCCTCCGGTTCGGGCAAGTCACTGGTCGCCGCCCGTTCCGGGCTTCCCGTGCTGCGCCTCGACGACTTCTACAAGGAGGGCGACGACCCCACTCTGCCGCTGGTGGCGGGGAGTTCGGACATCGACTGGGACCACCCGGAGTCCTGGGACGCGGAGGTCGCGGTCGAGGCGATCGGCCGGCTGTGTGCCACGGGGACGGCGCCCGTACCGGTCTACGACATAGCACGGAGCGCCCGCACCGGCGCCGAGACGCTGGACATCGGCCGCACCCCGCTCTTCATCGCCGAGGGCATCTTCGCCGCCGAGATCGTGGAGCGCTGCCGCGAACTGGGCCTGCTGGCCGACGCGCTCTGCCTGAGCCGGGGCCCGGTGAAGACGTTCCGCCGTCGGTTCCTGCGCGATCTCAAGGAGGGCCGCAAGTCGGTCCCGTTCCTGCTGCGGCGCGGCTGGCGGCTGATGCGGGCGGAGCGCACGATCGTCGCCCGCCAGGTGGCACTGGGCGCCCACCCCTGCGACCGGGACGAGGCACTGGGCCGGATGGCGGCGGCAGCGGTGGGCCGGCAGAGCCGGGACCGGACACAGGCACCGGCGTAACGGCAGAAAAAAGCGGGACTGGATGGACCCCCCGGCCCTCCAGTCCCGCTTCCCCGTCGCTCCGCCGAACACCCCCGTGTCCCCCGTGGCGGAGCTCCCCCGTGCTTCCCCCCGGGTCCCCCCGGACCCGTCTTCCCCCGTGTTCCCCGTGGTCCCCCGGGCCCTCCCCCAGGCCCCGTTCCCCCGGTTCTCCCCCGTCAGGATCCCCCCGGATCCCCATACCTTCAGGCGACGAGCTCCCCGAAGGCGTCTTCCTCGTCACGGCCGAAGCTGAGGACCTCGTCCTCGCGCAGCCGGCGGAGCGACCGCCAGATGCTGGACTTCACCGTGCCGACACTGATGTCGAGGATCTCCGCGATCTCCGGGTCCGTGCGGCCCTCGTAGTAGCGCAGGACCAGCATGGTGCGCTGGAGTTCGGGGAGCCGGGACAGCGCCTGCCACAGGACCGCGCGCAGCTCGGTGCCGCTCATCGCGTCCGTGTCGCCGGGCGTCTCCGGCAGTTCCTCGGTCGGGTACTCGTTGAGCTTGCGGCGCCGCCAGGCACTGATGTGCAGGTTGGTCATGGTGCGGCGCAGGTAGCCGCCCACGGCCGCCTTGTCGCTGATCCGGTCCCACGCCCGGTACGTCGAGAACAGCGCGCTCTGCAGCAGGTCCTCGGCCTCGTAGCGGTCGCCGGTCAGGTGGTAGGCGGTCGCGTACAGGGAGGCGCGGCGCTCCTGGACGTAGGCAGTGAACTCCGCCTCGGTCAGCGAGCGGCGCTCCCCCGCGTCCTCCCTGCAGGCGGATCCCCCGTGTGCTTCCCCCGTGAAGCCGTCAACCACCGTCATGAAACCGGTGTGCTGACGCCCGGTGCCGCGAGCGCACCCCCGCCCGCTCACGGCACCGGACTTCTCGGAACCCCGGTTCACGTCGTGCAGACGCGTGATCACTGCGCTGGTGCTGTGGCTGATCAGCGTGTTCATCTCGCGCCCCCCGTCGTGGACTTCCGGTAGTTCGGCTTGCTCGGGCCGCTCGCCGCGTTCACTCGCTTGCCCGTGCCGAAAAGACTGCCGGGCCACCTTCACGGCCGTATCCGCCGACTGTCACAGACCTGTCACAGGGGTCCGGCACAGAGCGTCCACAGAAGGTGCACAGGTGGTGGCGGTACGGAGGTTCGCGGGGAGCTGCGCGCCGCACAGGTCGTACGACAGGGCCCGCATGGGCCAGAATGAGCCCGTGCCTTCCCTGTTGCTGATCGAGGACGACGACGCCATCCGTACGGCCCTGGAGCTCTCTCTGACGCGCCAGGGTCACCGGGTGGCCACCGCTGCGACCGGTGAGGACGGTCTGAAGCTGTTGCGTGAGCAGCGGCCCGATCTGATCGTCCTCGATGTCATGCTGCCCGGCATCGACGGTTTCGAGGTGTGCCGGCGGATCCGGCGCACGGACCAGCTGCCGATCATCCTGCTGACCGCGCGCAGCGATGACATCGACGTGGTGGTCGGGCTGGAGTCCGGTGCCGACGACTACGTCGTCAAGCCGGTCCAGGGGCGGGTGCTCGACGCCCGGATCCGGGCCGTGCTGCGGCGCGGGGAGCGCGAGTCCACCGACTCGGCGACCTTCGGCAACGTCGTCATCGACCGCAACGCGATGACCGTGACGAAGAACGGCGAGGATCTCCAGTTGACGCCGACCGAGCTGCGGCTGCTGCTCGAACTGAGCCGGCGGCCGGGGCAGGCGCTGTCCCGGCAGCAGCTGCTGCGGCTGGTCTGGGAGCACGACTACCTCGGTGACTCCCGGCTGGTGGACGCGTGTGTGCAGCGGCTGCGCGCCAAGGTGGAGGACGTGCCCTCGTCCCCGACCCTGATCCGTACCGTGCGGGGTGTCGGCTACCGCCTGGACGCCCCTCAGTGACGGCCGTGCAGGGGGGTTTCCGCGGCTGGGCCGCGGATCGCAAGGGAGCCATGTCCCGGCTGCGCTTCACCAGTCTGCGGCTGCGGCTCGTCGTCGTCTTCGGGCTCGTCGCGCTGACCGCCGCCGTGTCCGCGTCCGGCATCGCGTACTGGCTCAACCGCGAGGCCGTGCTCACCCGTACCCAGGACGCGGTGCTGCGCGACTTCCAGCAGGAGATGCAGAACCGGGCCGGTGCGCTGCCCGCGCACCCGACGCAGGACGAACTGCAGCGCACGGCCGGGCAGATGGCGGGCAGCAGCCAGCGGTTCAGCGTGCTGCTGGTCGGCGAGGACACCGGCGGCAAGACGGTGTACGGCAGTTCGGACGGGCTCAGCGCGTTCGCGCTGGACGACGTGCCGGCGTCGCTGCGCAAGGCCGTCGACAAGCAGCAGAAGGTGACCGGCTCCAACAAGTCGGCGTACCACCTGTACTGGCAGCGGGTCGTGGACCACGGCACGCCGTATCTCGTCGCCGGGACGCGGCTGATCGGCGGCGGGCCGACCGGCTACATGATGAAGTCGCTGGAGCCGGAGGCGAAGGACCTCAACTCGCTGGCGTGGTCGCTGGGCATCGCGACCGGGCTGGCGCTGATCGGCTCGGCGCTGCTGGCACAGGCCGCCGCCACGACCGTGCTCAAGCCCGTGCACCGGCTCGGGGTCGCCGCGCGGCGGCTCGGCGAGGGCAAGCTGGACACCCGGCTGCGGGTGTCGGGGACGGACGAACTCGCGGACCTCTCCCGGACGTTCAACGACGCGGCCGAGGCGCTGGAGAAGCGGGTCGATGACATGGCCGCGCGGGACGACGCGTCGCGCCGGTTCGTCGCGGACATGAGCCACGAACTGCGTACCCCGCTCACCGCGATCACCGCCGTGACGGAGATCCTGGAGGAGGAGCTGGAGGCGGAGTCCGGGTCGATGGACCCGATGATCGAGCCCGCCGTCCGCCTGGTCGTCAGCGAGACGCGCCGCCTCAACGACCTCGTCGAGAACCTGATGGAGGTCACCCGCTTCGACGCGGGTACGGCCCGCCTCGTCCTCGACGACGTCGACATCGCCGACCAGATCACCGCCTGCATCGACGCCCGCGCCTGGCTGGACGCGGTGGAACTGGACGCCGAGCGCGGCATCCACGCCCGCCTCGACCCGCGCCGCCTCGACGTCATCCTCGCCAACCTGATCGGCAACGCGCTCAAGCACGGCGGTTCGCCGGTGCGGGTGTCGGTGCGGATGGAACAGGAAGAGGGCGGCGACCTGGTCATCGCCGTACGCGACCACGGACCGGGCATCCCCGAGGACGTCCTGCCGCACGTCTTCGACCGGTTCTACAAGGCCAGCGCCTCCCGGCCGCGCTCCGAGGGCAGCGGCCTGGGCCTGTCCATCGCGACGGAGAACGCCCGCATCCACGGCGGCTCGATCACCGCCGCGAACTCCCCCGAGGGCGGCGCGGTGTTCACGCTCCGGCTGCCCCGGGACGCCTCACGGCTGGCGGAGGAGAGCAAGGAAGCCGGGGACACCGGCAAGGCCGGGGATGCCGGCGATGCCGGGGAGAAGGACGCCTGATGCACGTACGAAGACTGGCGGTACGACGGCACGGCGGGCCGCTGCTGGCCGTCGCCGGGCTGGCACTGGCGCTCTCCGGGTGCGGGATCCGGGCCACCGAGGTGCCGACCGACTTCGGCGGGGCGCCCTCGCGGGTGCCTTGCTCGATGAACCAGCCGGACCTGTCCGCGCAGGACGAGCACGGGGTGCCGGTGCAGGTGTTCCTGCTGTGCGGTTCGTCGCTGGTGACCGTGGACCGCCAGGTGCGGGTGCCGGACGGGTCGGCGGACGCCAAGCGGCGGGTGATCGTCGCCCAGGGGCTCCTCGACCAGCTCGCCGAGACGCCGTCGGCCGCCGAGAAGGAGGCGGGCTACACGACGTACGTGCGGGGCGGGATGAGCGTCGGGGGGCCACGGGCCGGGGACCCGGACGACACGCTGCGGCTGAGCACGTCGCCGCCGCAGCTGACGTCGTACGCGCTCGCCCAGATCGTGTGCACGCTGTCCGACTCGGCGGCCGCGGAAGGGGACGGGTCGGTGATCCTGGGCGGGCCGGGGAGGGAGCCGTTGCGGCGGTACGAGTGCACGGACTCCGTAAGGAATGCGCCGAGTGGGAATCGGCCGCCGTCCACGGAGGTGGCTTCCGGCTGAGGGGCGTTCGGGCGCCGCACGGGGTGCCGGGGCGGGTCGCACGGCGGGTGCGCGCCGGTGGGGGCTGGTCGCGCAGTTCCCCGCGCCCCTGACGGGGCGCTGTTGGCACCGCGCCTCTGACGGGGCGCTGTCGGTGCCGTGCCTCTGACGGGGCGCTGTCGGTGCCGTGTGTCCGAGGCCTCACCGTCGTATCCGGAACCGATCGTGTGCGCGGGCGCGTCTACGGGGGCGTGCAGCGTCAAGGCTCCATCGGCGGCAGCGCCGCGATCCGCGTCCGTGTGGCAGGGGGTGTCCTCCTTGCCGCACACCTCGTGTTCGTCGCCTGGCTGATGCTGCGGCCGCTGGACGTGCCCTGGGTGATGCCCGCCAACCTGCACCCGCTCGCCGGTATCCGAGCCGACCTGGCGCTCGGCTGGCGCGAGGCGGCGCACCGGATCGGCGAGGGGCTCGCGCTGCTCGCGCCGCTGGGTGTGCTGCTGCCGATGACGCACGGGAAGCTCCGGGTCTCCCCGCTCGCCTCCCTGATCAGTTCGGCCGCCGCGGGCGCGCTGATCTCGACGGGCATAGCCCTGCTGCAGACCGGGGTGCCGGGCCGGGTGGTGGACGTCGACTCGATACTGCTCAACACGGCGGGCGTGGTGATCGCGCATCTGGCGGTGGTGCCCGCGGCCCGCGCCCGGCTCCGCCGGCGGGGTGAGCGGCAGCGGCCCGCCGCCCTCCCCCAGGAGGAAGCGGCTCAGGGCCGTACCCCGACGATTCCCAGGGTCGGGATCGCCCCGTAGAGCGACGCTTCGACCCGGTTCGTCTCCGTAGCGTTGGGGGTGGACGAGGGGCCGGAAGGGCCGCCTCGCACCGGACGCTCACGAAGGAGCCGCAGATGTCCAGCCTCGCCCGCCCCACCCATGGCCGCATGATCGGCGGAGTGTGCGCCGCGCTGGCCCGGCGCTTCGGCACCTCCGCGACCACGATGCGGGTGGTCTTCCTGCTGTCCTGCCTGCTGCCGGGCCCGCAGTTCCTGCTCTACCTCGCGCTGTGGATCCTCCTCCCCTCGGAGGAGAAGGCCTCCACCGCCTGGTGATCGGGCGGTATGGCAACGCCGTTGGGGCGCTCCGGACGTTTCCGGGGCGCCCCAACGGCGTTGCCGATCGGCCGGGGAGAGGTCAGCCGAGCGGAATCCCGTTCACCGGCAGGCCGTGCGTGGGCAGGCCCTGGACGGGCAGTCCGCCGAGGAGGCCGGCGACGGGCTTGGTCGGGCCGCCGGCGAGCACCTGCTTGACGGCCGGCTGGACGGCGGTCAGTCCCGCACCGAGGGCGCTCTGCCCCTGCGCCACGGCCTCACCGGCGCCCGGCAGCGCCTTGGAGACGTTCTCGGCCGGCAGCGTCTTGGTGACGGTGTCCAGGGCCTGGGAGGAGTCCGGGACGGCCGGGGCCGCGTTGGCCGCGCCCGCGCCGACAGCGGCGAAGGCGGCACCGAGGGCGGCGACACCGAGGGTCTTGGCAGCAGACTGCTTCATCGTCAATGCGTCCTTGGAATGCGGAGACGGGGTTCGATAACACGCTGAGCGGTCCCCGACCGTAAACATGCCGAGTGGCCCGCCGCAAACACCGAAATGCGGACGGCCGGTGAAGGCCCGTCCGCATTCCGTGCCCCGCCGGGAGCGTCGATCAGTCCTCCGGATCCGCGGAACCGCTGGTGGAGGCGGTCTGCCGGAACAGCCATTCGGATTTCAGCTCCGCATAGCCGGGCTTCACGACGTCATTGATCATGGCGAGTCGTTCATCGAAAGGAATGAACGCTGATTTCATCGCATTGACGGAGAACCACTGCATGTCGTCGAGCGTGTAGCCGAACGCCTCGACGAGATGCTCGAATTCCCGGCTCATGCTGGTCCCGGACATCAGCCGGTTGTCGGTGTTCACGGTGGCCCGGAAGTGGAGCCGGCGCAGCAGCCCGATCGGGTGCCCGGTGTAGGAGTCGGCGGCGCCGGTCTGGAGGTTGGAGCTGGGGCACAGCTCCAGCGGGATCCGCTTGTCGCGGACGTACGACGCCAGCCGGCCGAGCTTGACCGTGCAGTCCTCGTGGACCTGGATGTCGTCGATGATCCGCACCCCGTGCCCGAGCCGGTCGGCGCCGCACCACTGCAACGCCTGCCAGATGGACGGCAGTCCGAAGGCCTCGCCGGCGTGGATGGTGAAGTGGTTGTTCTCGCGCTTGAGGTACTCGAAGGCGTCGAGGTGCCGGGTGGGCGGGTAGCCGGCCTCGGCGCCGGCGATGTCGAAGCCGACGACGCCCAGGTCCCGGTAGCGGTTGGCGAGCTCGGCGATCTCCAGGGAGCGGGCCGCGTGCCGCATGGCGGTGAGCAGGGCGCCGACCCGGATCCGCCGGCCGTTCTCGCGGGCGAGGGCCTCGCCCTGCCGGAACCCCTCGTTGACGGCCTCGACGACCTCTTCGAGGGAGAGCCCCTGCTCCAGGTGCTGCTCGGGGGCGTACCGCACCTCGGCGTAGACGACGCCGTCCTCGGCGAGGTCCTCGGCGCACTCGCGGGCGACCCGGACCAGGGCGTCGCGGGTCTGCATGACGCCGACGGTGTGCGAGAACGTCTCCAGGTACCGCTCCAGCGAACCGGAGTCGGCGGCCTCGCGGAACCAGATGCCGAGCTTGTCCGGGTCGGTCTCGGGGAGGCCCGGGTACCCGGCCTCCTGGGCGAGGTCGGCGACGGTGCCCGGACGCAGGCCGCCGTCGAGGTGGTCGTGCAGCAGAACCTTCGGCGCCCGGCGGATCTGCTCCGGCGTCGGGGTGTTCGCGGTGCTCTGGCTCGTCATTTCCGCACTGTAACTCCTACGCGCGTAGATCGCTCGGTACTCGGAGAATTCCGATTCCGTCGATACGCAATGGTGACCGCACGGACGGGTCGCGTACACCGCCTCTTCTGACACTGTTCTGTCATGGCACAGCAAGCGACGCCGGTGCGAACGGCCAGCCTGAGCAGGGCAGTCGGCCAGGAGCCGACGACGGTGAGCGGCGCGGTCCTGCTCCTCCCCGACGGGGAGGAGGTCTCCGCGCGACGGCCGTCCCTCGTATGGGCGACGGCCTTCGTGCGCGCGCTCGGCCGCCGGCTCGCCCGGGACGGCCGGGACGAGGGGCTGGCCGCGCACGTCGTCCACTACCGCTATCGCGGGTGGAACGGCAGCGAGGCGCATCTCGCCGGGGACGCCGGCTGGGCGGCCGACGAGGTGGTACGGCGGTACGGCGACGTCCCGGTGTGCCTGCTGGGCGTGGGGATGGGCGGCCGGGCCGCACTGCACGCCGGCGGGCACGAGGCCGTCAACTCCGTGGTCTCCATCGCCCCCTGGCTGCCGGAGACGGACGTGGCGGTGCCCGAGGAACCGGTTCGGCAGCTGGTGGGGCGGCGGGTGCTGATCGTGCACGGCACGAACGACGAACAGAGCGATCCGGAGCTGTCGTTCCGGCTCTCGGCGCGGGCGAAGAAGGCGAACCGGGAGGTGTGCCGGTTCGAGGTGCACTCGGACGGCCACGGGTTGCATCAGCACCGGGACGAAGTCCTCGCTCTCGCTTCGGACTTCGTGATGGGGGCGCTGTACGGGCATGCGGTGTCGCGGCCGGTGGAGGACGCCCTTGCTGCGCCGCCGCCGATCGGGTTGCGGATGCCGTTGGCTGCGGGGTTCGGTAAGTCGTTGAGACGGTAGGGGTTGGGAGGTTCGGTCGTGTTCGGGGTGCGGGCACATTGTGGTTGATCGCACAGTTCCTCCCCCAGCCTTCGGCCGGGGGTACCCCCAGCGCCCCTTACGGGGCGCTGTTCCTCAGGTCGGCAGCAGGTTGCCCCTTCTCGACAGCAGGAACTTCTTGAAAGCCGCCACCGGCGGGGTGTCCGGGTGGCCCTCCAGCCAGGCCACCCCGATCTCTCTCGCCGCTCTCGGGGCCGTGACCGTCAGTTCGACGACTCCCGGGCGGGGGAAGGCGGGTGGGGGGAGGAGCGCCACCCCCAACCCGGCGGCCACCAGGCCCCTCAGGGTCTCCGCCTCCTCGCCCTCGAAGGCGGTCCTCGGCTTGAAGCCCGCCTCCTTGCAGAGGTCGTCGGTGATGCGGCGGAGGCCGTAGCCCGGTTCCAGGGTCACGAAGGTCTCGTCGGCCGCTTCGGCGAGGCGGATGCGCTTGCGGGTGGCCAGCGGGTGGTCGGCAGGCACGACCAGCCGGAGTTTCTGTTCGTCCAGGCGGCGGCCGACCAGGTCGGGCGCATCCGGGACCGGGGAGGTCAGGCACAGGTCCAGCTCGCCCGCGCGCAGCTTCTCGATCATCGCCTCGCCGTAGTTCTGGACGAGGCTGAAGCGGATGCGGGGATGGTCGGCACGGAAGGCCTGGAGGAGGCCGGGGACGGTCTCCGCGCCCATGGTGTGCAGGAATCCGAAGGCGACCTTGCCCGTCGTGGGGTCGGCGTCGGCGCGCACCTCGTCGGCGGCGCGCCGGACCTCCGCGAGGGCGCGCTCGACCGAGGTGAGGAAGGTGCGGCCGGCGGGGGTGAGGGAGACGGTGCGGCCGTGCCGGGTGAACAGGTCGACGCCGAGGTCCTGTTCCAGGCGGGCCATCGCGCGGGAGAGGGTGGACTGGGGGACGTTCAGCTCCTGGGCAGCCCTGGTGACATGCTCCGTGCGGGCCACGCCGGCGAAGTACGCGAGGCGTGGTGCCAGCAACATCGTCATGTCTCCTGTGTCACTGTCCGGTGACAGCCGCTTCGCTGACCTCTGCTGATGCTCCATGGGAACGATTATGGCGATTCCGTGCATTGGACGGATGAACGAGGGCTCCGTACGTTCGAAGCATGTCTCCCGCCAGTACCGGGGCGTCCATCACCGTGGGCGCCGTCCCGTCCGTCCCCGCCGCCGTCTCCGACTCCCGTCTGACCCCGGGCGGTCCCGGCTACCGCCGGATGAGCTTCGCGCTCTTCCTCGCCGGTGTCGCGACCTTCGCCCTCCTCTACTCCACGCAGGCCCTGCTCCCGCTGATCTCGGACGGCTACGGCGTCTCCGCGAGCGACGCGAGCTGGACGGTGGCGGCGGCGACCGGCGGTCTGGCGCTGTTCGTCATCCCGATGAGCGCCCTCTCCGAGCGGTTCGGGCGCCGTACGGTCATGACGGCCTCGCTGGCGGTCGCGGTGACCGTAGGGCTGCTGGTGCCCTTCGCGCCCTCCCTGGGCGCGCTGATCGTGCTCCGTGGCGTCCAGGGCGCGGCGCTGGCGGGTCTGCCGGCGTCCGCGCAGGCCTATCTGGCCGAGGAGGTCCGGCCGAAGGCGCTGGTCACGGCCATCGGCCTGTTCGTCGCGGGGAACAGCGTCGGCGGGATGAGCGGCCGGGTCATCACCGGCTGGGTCGCGCAGGAGTGGGGCTGGCGGGTGGCCGTGGGCACGATCGGCGTGATCGCGGTCGGCTGCGCCGTCGCCTTCCGGCTGCTGCTCCCCGCACCGCGGCACTTCACGGCGGGCTCTCTGCACCCGCGCCGGCTGCTCGGCACGGTCCGCGACCACCTGGCCGACCCGCTGCTGCGCCGCCTGTACGCGATCGGCGCGCTCTTCATGACCGTCTTCGGCGGCGTCTACACGGTGATCGGCTACCGCCTGACCCAGGAGCCGTTCTCGCTCCCCCAGGGCATCATCGGCTCGATCTTCCTGGTGTACCTGGTCGGTACGGTGTCCGCGTCGACGGCGGGCCGCCTGGTCGGCCGCCTGGGCCGCCGCGGGGCCCTCTACCTGGCCGGCGGCACGACGGCCGGCGGTCTCCTGCTCTCCCTGGCCGGCTCGCTCCCCCTGGTCCTGCTGGGCCTGGTCCTGATCACCGCGGGCTTCTTCGCGGGCCACGCGGTCGCCTCCTCCGCGGTCAGCAAGACGGCCACCCACGGCAGGGCCCAGGCCTCGGCCCTCTACCAGTCCGCGTACTACGTCGGCTCCAGCGCCGGCAGCACGGTGGGCGCGCTGGCCTTCCACACGAGCGGCTGGGCAGGAACGGTCGGCGTGGGCCTCCTCGCGATCCTCGGCGTCGTGACCATCACGGTCCTGGGCTCCGTGGCCGCCCACCGCCAGATCCTGGCCAACGCTCACTGAATTCCCCAGGGGCACTGGGGGTACCCCCGGCCGAAGGCTGGGGGAGGAACTGCGCGACAAGCCACGACGGCGCCGCACCCGCACGCGGCCGCGCATCACCGCCCCCCTTGGGCGCACCCCATCTCACCTGCACGTTTCCCCACTCCGGGGGCCATTGTCAGTCCCCTGCGCTAGCTTCAAGTGCTGGAGCGCAACGTCGCGCGAACAGGAACGGCCACAGGGGTGGGTGGACGGAAGATGACCGACGGCACGGCGACGGCGGAGCTGGACGTCGCACTGGAGAAGCACCGGACCGAGCTGACCGGCTACTGCTACCGCATGCTCGGCTCGTCGTTCGAGGCCGAGGACGCGGTGCAGGACACCCTGGTGCGGGCCTGGCGGAGCTACGAGAAGTTCGAGGGCCGCTCCAGCCTGCGGTCGTGGCTGTACCGGATCGCGACGAACGTGTGCCTGGACATGCTCAACGCGGGCAACAAGCGGGCCCGGCCGATGGATCTCAGCGAGTCGACGCCGCTGGCGCAGGCGGCGCTCTCGCCCCGGCCCGACAACACCTGGCTGGAGCCGGTGCCGGACGCGCGCGTGCTGCCGACCGTGGACGACCCGGCGGAGGCGGCCGTGGCCAAGGAGTCGATCCGGCTGGCCTTCATGGCCGCGCTCCAGCAACTGCCGCCCAAGCAGCGGGCGGTGCTGATCCTGCGCGAGGTGCTGGCCTGGCGGGCCACCGAGGTGGCCGAGCTGCTCGGCACCACCGTCGCGTCGGTCAACAGCGCATTGCAGCGGGCTCGGGCCACCCTGGCCGAGCAGCGGCAGTCGGGCGCCGCCGCCGAGGTCTCCGACCCGCTCGACGAGGAGCAGCAGAAGCTCCTGGAGCGCTACGTCGCGGCCTTCGAGGGCTACGACATGACGGCGCTGACGGCCCTCCTCCACGAGGACGCCATCATGACGATGCCGCCGTTCGACCTGTGGCTCACCGGCCACGACGACATCACCGGCTTCATGACCACCCTCGGCTCCGCCTGCGAGGGCTCGCGGCTGTTCCCGGTCCGGGTCAACGGCCTGCCCGGCTTCGCCCAGTACAAGCCCGACCCGGACACCGGCGGCTGGAGCCCCTGGTCCATCCAGGTCCTGGAGATCTCAGACGGCCGGCTGACCGGGTTCCACTTCTTCCTCGACACCAAGCGCTGGTTCCCGCTCTTCGGCCTCCCCCTCCATCTGGAGGCGAAGGCCGACGAATCGGAGGAGGGCGCGTAGGGCCGGGTCGGGGTCGCGGAGCCGGATCCGCCCTCCGGCCCGCCGGGCCGTCAGCTCCAGCCGTGCCAGCAGGTCGACGGCGGCGAGGCCCGGCGGCCCGAGGCCGCCGACGTCGCAGACGACGACCCCGGCCCCACCGGTAGGCAGCCGTGCCCGCACGTCGTCGCAGAGCCCCGGCACCTCGTCCCTGGCGACGGGGCCCGACAGCACGAGCACGGCGGGGGTCACGGCATCCACGAGCGGTAGACCGGACCGGGCCTGACAACTCATCGGTAGGCGCGGTGCGCCCCCGCGCCGCCGCGCAGATCACAAGGATCACAAAGTTGACCTGCACCTGACCCGCACCAGAGGGTTGGGTGTATGCCCCACAGACCAGCGCCCTCCCGGATACCCGACGGCCTCGACGGCTCCGCGCGCGCCATGGGGGTCCCGTGCAAGGGGTGCTGAGCGGTTTCGCGGTGATCGCGATCGTCATCGCCGTCGGCTACGCCCTCGGCCGCGGCGGACACCTGGGGGAGAACGGCCGCGAGGTCCTCACCAAGCTCGCCTTCCACGTGGCGTCCCCCGCCCTGCTCTTCACCACCCTCGCGCAGGCCGACCTGGCGGTGATCTTCTCCAGCCGTCTCCTGGTGACGGCCCTGAGCACGGCCGCGGCGGCGGGCGTGTTCGTGGCGGTGGGTGCCGCACGGGGCTGGGGCGTGGGCCGTACGACCATCGGCGCGCTGTGCTCCAGCTACGTCAACTCGGGCAACCTCGGCATCCCGATCGCGGTGTACGTGCTGGGCGACGCGTCCCTGGTGGCGCCGGTGCTGCTGTTCCAGGTGGTGCTCCTCACCCCGGTCGCCCTGACGGTCCTCGACCTGTCGGGCGCGGGCGAGAAGGGCCCCTGGTGGCGCCGTCTGCTGACCCCGCTCCGCAACCCGATAGCCGTGGGCTCCCTGTCCGGCGTCGCGGTCTCGGGTCTCGGGATCCACGTCCCCGGCCCGGTCATGGACCCCCTGACCCTGATCGGCAACATGTCCGTCCCGGCGGTGCTGCTGGCCTTCGGCATCTCCCTGCGCGGCAGCAGACTCCCCGGCCGGGGCCGCGAACGCCACCCGGTTCTCCTGTCCGTCGCCCTGAAGTCGGTGGGCCAGCCGCTGGCCGCCTGGGCCCTGGCGTCGGCCGTCTTCGACCTGCACGGCGCGCCGCTGCTGGACGTGACGGTGACCTCGGCACTACCGGCGGCGCAGAACCTGTACACGTACGCGAGCACCTACCGGGTCGGCGAGGAACTCGCCCGGGACTCGATCCTGCTGTCGACGGTGCTGTCGGTGCCGGTGCTGGTGGTGGTGGCGGCGCTGCTGGGGTGACGTGCCGGTCAGTCGACGGGGAACTCGCCGGTGTCGATGGTGAGGTCGAAGGGCTCCGGCAGCCTGATGGGGTCGCCGAACTTGACGGCGCTGAGCACCCGGTAGACATCGCCCTTGGGCTCACCGTAGAGCGTTGCGGTGGGACCGCCGGGGGCCCAGCGGTCGATCAGGAGGTAGAGGGGGATGCCCGCGGTGGCGTACGCAGCGGGCTTGCTGACGCGGTCGTGCCGGGCGTTGGACTTGGAGGTCACTTCGACGACGAGTTCGGCGAGGGCGGCGGGGATGTGGGAGTCCGCCTCCATGCAGTCCTGCACAGGAGCCACCACCAGGTCCGGGATGAGCATGCCCAGACGCGACGGCACCGCGATGGCCAGTGTCTGGTAGATCCCCAAGTCGTCGGGAACCACGCTGTAGAGGCGGCGCTGGACGCGCTCCGCGATCACGTTGTGGCGGGAGGCGGGAGCAGGTGACACGGTGATGATCCCCTCGATGATCTCCACCTTGCTGCCCTCGGGCCATTCCATCTCCTCCCAGTACCGGACGAGTTCGTCCCAGCTCTGGTCGGGGTCCTGGCCCACGGTGAGTGCGCTCATGGCGGTCTCCTTCGGTTGCGTCACCGATCCCAGCATGCCGAACGGGACCGGCGGAGGTCCACCGGTCCCGTTCACCCGAAAGAAGAAACACCTGGTCAGGCGATACGTTCCAGCACGACGGGCGACGCCGTGAAGGCCGTACCGGCCGTCGCGATGTCGTACGAACCCTCGATTGCCTGGAGCGCGTACTCGAAGCGTTCCGGGGTGTCCGTGTGGAGGGTGAGGAGGGGCTGGCCGGCGGTGACGGTGTCGCCGGGCTTGGCGTGGAGTTCGACGCCCGCGCCCGCCTGCACCGGGTCCTCCTTGCGGGCCCGGCCGGCGCCCAGGCGCCAGGCGGCGACGCCGATGTCGTAGGCGTCGAGGCGGGTCAGGACACCGGACGACGGGGCCGTGATCACGTGCTGCTCGCGGGCCACCGGGAGCGCCGCGTCCGGGTCGCCGCCCTGGGCCGCGATCATCCGGCGCCAGACGTCCATCGCCGAGCCGTCGGCCAGTGCCTTGGCCGGGTCGGCGTCGCGGACGCCGGCCGCGTCGAGCATCTCGCGGGCGAGCGCGAGGGTCAGTTCGACGACGTCGGCGGGGCCGCCGCCGGCCAGCACCTCCACCGACTCGCGGACCTCCAGGGCGTTGCCGGCCGTCAGGCCCAGCGGGGTGGACATGTCGGTGAGGAGCGCGACCGTCTTCACGCCGTGGTCGGTGCCGAGGCCGACCATGGTCGAGGCCAGCTCGCGGGCGTCCTCGATGGTCTTCATAAAGGCGCCGGTGCCGACCTTCACGTCCAGGACCAGGGAGCCGGTGCCCTCGGCGATCTTCTTCGACATGATCGAGGAGGCGATCAGCGGGATCGCCTCGACCGTGCCGGTGACGTCGCGCAGCGCGTACAGCTTCTTGTCGGCGGGGGCCAGGCCGTCGCCCGCCGCGCAGATCACCGCGCCGGTGCCGTCCAGCACCGACAGCATCTCCTCGTTGGAGAGCAGGGCGCGCCAGCCGGGGATCGACTCCAGCTTGTCCAGGGTGCCGCCGGTGTGGCCGAGGCCCCGGCCGGAGAGCTGGGGGACGGCCGCGCCGCAGGCCGCCACGAGGGGGGCCAGCGGGAGGGTGATCTTGTCGCCGACACCGCCGGTCGAGTGCTTGTCGGCCGTCGGACGGGACAGGGAGGAGAAGTCCATGCGCTCACCGGACGCGATCATCGCGGCGGTCCAGCGGGCGATCTCGCGGCGGTTCATGCCGTTGAGGAGGACGGCCATCGCGAGCGACGACATCTGCTCGTCGGCGACCTCGCCGCGCGTGTACGCGTCGATGACCCAGTCGATCTGCTGGTCGCTGAGCTCACCGCGGTCGCGCTTGGTGCGGATGACGGAGACGGCGTCCATGGTGGCCATGGCGTTCCCTTCGGAGAAGTGCGATGCGTACGGCCCCTCCCAACCGGAAGGGGCCGTACGGGATTACTTGGTGAGATGGGCCGGGCCGAAGGCCTGGGGCAGCATCTCGGAGAGGGGCAGGACGCCCTCCGGCGTGTCCAGGAGGAGGTCCGGGCCGCCGAACTCGTAGAGCAGCTGGCGGCAGCGGCCGCACGGGACGAGAAGGCCGCCCGTGCCGTCCACGCAGGTGAAGTGCGTGAGGCGGCCGCCGCCCGTGCGCTGGAGCTCGGAGACCAGTCCGCACTCGGCGCACAGGCCGAGGCCGTACGACGCGTTCTCCACGTTGCAGCCGGAGACCGTACGGCCGTCGTCCACCAGGGCGGCGACCCCGACCGGGAAGCCGGAGTACGGGGCGTAGGCGTGGGACATGGCCTCCCGTGCCTCGGCCCGCAGGGCCTCCCAGTCGAAGCCGGCGGCCTCGGTGCTCACTTGCCCTGCCCCTTCCGGTACGGCAGGCCGTCCGCCTTCGGCATCCGCAGGGACTGCGCGGACAGCGAGAGCACCAGCAGGGTGACGATGTACGGGGTCGCGGTCACGAGCTGGCGCGGGACGTCGTCGGTGGAGGCGTACCAGACGAACATCAGGACCGAGATCACGATGGTGATCACCGCGGCGACGTACTTCTTCTTCCAGGCCAGGTAGGCGGCGCCGAAGACCAGCAGGATCGCGAGCAGCAGGATCAGCGCGTGGACGTTCACCGTGCCGCCGCGCAGGTTCAGGCTGTCGGTGTAGCCGAACAGGCCGGCGCCGAGGGCGAGGCCGCCCGGCATCCAGTTGCCGAAGATCATCGCGGCGAGACCGATGTAACCGCGGCCGGCGGTCTGGCCGTCCAGGTAGACGTTCGAGGCGACGATGGACAGGAACGCACCGCCGAGGCCCGCGAAGCCGCCGCTGATGATCACGGCGATGTACTTGTACTTGTAGACGTTGACACCGAGGGACTCGGCCGCGACCGGGTTCTCGCCGCAGGAGCGCAGGCGCAGGCCGAACGCGGTGCGCCACAGGACCCACCACGTGATCGGTACGAGGGCCACCGCGATCACCGTCAGCGGCGAGAGGTCGGTGAGCAGACCGCCGACCAGGCCCGCGACGTCGGAGATGAAGAACCAGTGCTTCTGGTTGAGCGTGTCCAGCCAGTCGGACAGGCCCGGGACGCTGAACGTGCCGAGCGAGTCGATCGGCGGGGACTGCTTGGAGGAGCCGCCCTCGGCGTTCTCGAAGGTGAACTTCGAGAGGTAGCGGGTGGCGCCCAGGGCGAGGATGTTGAGGGCCACACCGGAGACGATGTGGTTGACGTTGAAGGTGACGGTGGCGACGGCGTGCAGCAGGGCGCCGAGCGCGCCGCCGACGATGCCGAAGACGACGCCGACCCAGGGGCCCCACTGGTAGCCGGCCCAGGCGCCGAACCAGGTGCCGAGGATCATCATGCCTTCGAGGCCGATGTTGACGACGCCCGCGCGCTCGGCCCACAGACCGCCGAGGCCGGCGAGGCCGATCGGGACGGCGAGGCGCAGCGCGGTGGACATCTGGCCGGTCGAGGTGATGCCCTCGGCGCCGGTGATGATGCGCACGGCCGAGGTGAGGACCAGTACGCCGGCGATGACCAGCAGGAGTACCGGGAGCGACATTCGGCGGCCGCCCTTGCCGGGCTGCTTCGCCTGCGGCTTGGCGATGGTCGCGGTGGACATCAGGCCGCCACCTCCTTCTTGGTGTTCTTGGCGGCGGCCGCGGCGAGCTCCGCGCCGACCTGGCGCTGCTGGCGGCGCAGACCCCACTGGCGTACGGCTTCGTAGGAGATGACGACGGAGAAGACGATCAGGCCCTGCATGATCGTGGCGATCTCCTTCTCGTACGCCACCGGGGTCGCGTAGTCGAGGGCGGGCGAGGCCTTGTCGAGGAAGGCCCACAGCAGGGCGGCGAAGGCGATGCCGCCGGGGTTGTTGCGGCCGAGCAGGGCGATGCCGATGGCGGTGAAGCCGAGTCCGGCCGGGAAGTCCAGGCTGTAGGTGTGGCTGTCGCCGAGCAGCAGCGGGAGGCCCGCGAGGCCGGAGACGGCGCCGGAGATCAGCATGGAGATCAGGACCATGCGCTTGGCGTCGACGCCGGAGGCGGCCGCGGCGGACTCGGAGGCGCCGGTGGCGCGCAGGTCGAAGCCGAAGCGGGTGCGGTTGAGGACGATCCAGTAGCCGATGCCGAGGGCGATGGCGACGAAGACCATGCCGTAGATCTCGCCGACGTCGGCGCCCAGGTTGATGCCGGGGAACCAGCCGGACTTCTTCATCACGCCGGTCGTCATGTTGTTGCCGACCTGGACGCCCCACACATCGGAGAGGGTGACGTAGCCGATGACGCTGGTGGCGATGGCGTTCAGCATGATCGTGGCGACGACCTCGCTGACTCCCCGGGTGACCTTGAGGACGCCCGCGATACCGGCCCAGAAGGCGCCGGTGAGCATGGCGACCAGGAGCAGCATCGGGATCTGGAGGAAGGCGGGCAGGCCGACGTTGGCGCCGACCACGGCCGTCATCACGGCGGCGAGGCGGTACTGGCCGTCGACGCCGATGTTGAACAGGTTCATCCGGAAGCCGAGGGCGACCGCGATGGCCGCGATGTAGTACATCGCCGCCTGGTTGATGATCAGGACCTGGATGTCGGAGTACGGCAGCTGCTGGAGCATCAGCACGTACGGCTCGAACGGGTTGCGGTTCGAGGCGAGCAGCACGATCGAGGTGAGGGCGATCGCCAGGACGAGCGCGATGGCCGGGCCGGCCAGCGCGAGGAGCACCCGCTCCTTGTCGAACTTCTTCATCGGGCCTCGTCCTCCGGACCGTCGGCGCCTTCGTGTCCTTCTGGGGCGGTGTCTACGTGTTCCAGGTGGCCGGACGCGGCACCCGTCATGGCGGAGCCCAGCTCCTCCGGGGTGATGGTGGCCGGGTCGGCGTCCGCGACCAGCCTTCCGTCGAAGATCACCCGCAGGGTGTCCGACAGGCCGATCAGCTCGTCCAGGTCGGCGGAGATCAGCAGCACGGCCAGGCCCTCGCGGCGGGCCTCCCGGATGCGGTCCCAGATCTGCGCCTGGGCGCCGACGTCCACACCGCGGGTGGGGTGGGCGGCGATCAGGAACTTCGGGTGGTGGCTCATCTCGCGGCCGACGATCAGCTTCTGCTGGTTGCCGCCGGAGAGGGAGGCGGCGGTGACGTCGATGCCGGGGGTGCGGACGTCGTACTCCTCGACGATCCGGCGGGTGTCGGCCTGGGCGCCCTTGATGTCCAGCCAGAAGCCCTTGGCGTTGGGCTTCTCGGTGACGTGGCCGAGGATGCGGTTCTCCCAGAGCGGGGACTCCAGGAGCAGGCCCTGGCGGTGGCGGTCCTCGGGGATGTAGCCGACGCCGGACTCGCGCCGCTTGCGGGTCTGCCAGCCGGTGATGTCCTCGCCGAGGAACTCGATCGTGCCGGAGTCGGCGTGCCGGGTGCCGATGAGCGCGTCGATCAGCTCGGTCTGGCCGTTGCCCTCGACGCCGGCGATGCCCATGACCTCGCCGGCGTGGATGGTGAAGGTGACGTCGTCGAGGACGCGCTTGGCGGCGCCGGGGGTGGTCGCCTCGTCGAGGACGTCGCCGCGGGCGGTGGCGCCGGAAGAGCCCACCGTGGCGGTCTCGGGCTGCGCGCCGGTCTCTCCGAGGGAGGGGCCGCTGGCGTAGACGGTGAGGTTCTGCACCGTGACGACGGCCTGGTCGGTGACGGTGGACTCGGCGGTCTCCGGGGTGGGCAGCTCGCTGCCGACCATCAGCTCGGCGAGCTGGCGCGGGGTGGTCTCGGACGGGATCGCGGTGCCGACCGTGGTGCCGCGCCGGATGACGGTGATGTCGTCGGCGACGGAGAGCACCTCGCCGAGCTTGTGGGAGATGAAGATGACCGAGAGGCCCTCGGACTTCAGCTCGCGCAGGTTGTCGAAGAGCGCGTCGACCTCCTGCGGGACGAGGACCGCGGTGGGCTCGTCGAGGATCAGGGTCCTGGCGCCGCGGAAGAGGACCTTGAGGATCTCCACGCGCTGCCGGTCGGCGACGCCGAGGTCCTCGACGAGGGCGTCCGGGCGGATGCCGAGGCCGTACCGGTCGGAGATCTCCTTGATCTTCTTCCGGGCGCTGCCGCCGATGCCGTACAGCTTCTCGCTGCCGAGCACGACGTTCTCGAGGACCGTCAGGTTGTCCGCCAGCATGAAGTGCTGGTGGACCATGCCGATGCCGCGCGCGATGGCGTCGGCGGGGGACGAGAAGGAGACCTGCTCGCCGTCGATCGCGATGGTGCCCTCGTCCGGCTTCTGCATGCCGTAGAGAATCTTCATCAGGGTCGACTTGCCGGCCCCGTTCTCGCCCACCAGGGCATGCACGGTGCCCTTGCGGACGGACAGGTGGATGTCGTGGTTGGCTACGACACCGGGGAATCGCTTGGTGATCCCCGCCAGCTCGACCGCGGCTGTCGTCTCTGCGGTGAGCGGAGGGCTGCTGGACGCGTCGATGGCGCACTCTCCTCGGAAAAGGGGTCGCTCTACGCGCGTAGCGCCCCTGCTTTAAATAGTGCCCGGACCTGACCGAGCTTTTTCGACTCTCGATCCGTTCCGAGCATTCTGCCGCGCGAACGAGGGTTGCCCCCGCCGCCGATCCCCGGGATCTCCCGAGGATCTCCCGGCCCGCGCACCTGGCTCACCGACCGGTCTCCCCGACCCGCACCCGAGATTCCTGACCGAACTCTCGGACCCGCGTCCGGGATCCCGCCGGATCCCCCTGCACCACGGCCCGGAACCACCGGCCGGCCTCCCGGACCCGCGCCCGGGTCCACCGGCCGACACCCCGGGCTCACACCCGGGACCACCGACCGATCCCCCGGACCCGCGCCCGGGATCCCGCCCGGATCCCCGGAGTCCTGGGCCTACGGCAGAGGCACGGGAAGGACATCCTTCCCGCACCCCGTTCCGTGGCCGTAACGCTGCCATTACAGCGTTCTTTTGACCATGCCTACGACAAGGTCATGCCCCCTGGGTCAGGAGGTCTTGACCGTGATCGAACCGTCCTTGATGCCGGCCTCGGCCTTCTTGAGCGCGGCCTGCAGGGCGGCGTTGTTCTTGAAGACCGGGTTCGAGTCGGCCAGGCCGACGCCACCGTTGGTCAGGGAGCCGCGGATCTCGCCGGACAGCGGCTTCTTGTCCTTGATGACCGACTTGGCGAGGTCGTAGACCGCACCCTCGACGTTCTTGAGGGCCGAGGTCAGGATGTAGTTCTTGTACTTCGACAGCGCGGCCTGGTTGTACTGGTCGGAGTCGACGCCGATCGCCCACACCTTGTGCGCGGCGGCGGCCTTGATGACGCCCTGGCCGGAGAGGCCGGCGGCGGCGTAGACCACGTCGGCGCCCGCGCCGATCTGGCCCTCGGCGGCGGCCTCGCCCTTGTCGGGGCTGGAGAAGCCGCCCTCCTGGGCGGTCTGGGTCAGGTACTGGGCCTTGACCGTGACGTTCTTCTTGGTGGCCTTGACGCCCTGCTCGAAGCCCGCCTCGAACTTGTGGATCAGCGGGACGTCCACGCCGCCGATGAAGCCGACGGTGTTCGACTTGGTGGTCAGCGCGGCGGTGACACCGGCCAGGTACGAGGACTGCTCCTCGTGGAAGACCATGTCGGCGATGTTGCTCGCCTGGTCCTGGTTGTCGTCGATGATGCCGAAGGTGACCTTCGGGAACTTCGCGGCGGCTTCCTTGACCGCGGGCGCGTAGGCGAAGCCGACGCCGATCACGGGGTTGTAGCCGGACTTGGCCAGGGTCTCCAGCCGCTGGACCTTGTCCGCGTCCGACTCGCCGTCCTGCGGCTCGATGTCCCGGCCGGTGACGCCGAACTCCTGGTTGGCCTTCTGGAAGCCGGCGTACGCGGCGTCGTTGAAGGACTGGTCGCCCTTGCCGCCGACGTCGTACGCGAGACCGACACCCTTGGACGCCCCGGACTTACCGGTGGAAGAGCTGGACGAGCTGGACGAGCTGCCGCACGCTGAGACGGTGACGGCAAGAGCTGCGGTTGCAACGCCCGCAACGGCGATTCGGGACACCCGGCGCATGGAACGAGACTCCTTCGTGCAAGCGCCCAAACCAGGCGCTGGTTCCGCGGCAGCGTAACGCGCGTAGACCAGACGGAAAACCCCCAATGTCCGGTCCGTTATCTACCTGTGGCCACAGTCACGGCCAAGGCTACGGACAGCAATACGCCCCTTGCAGGAGGCAAGGGGCGTACGTGCTGCAACGACGTGCGAGCGGCCGTACACATCGGTACGGCCGCTCACCCGGCGACTCATATATGTCGCATTACTTCGTGTTGACGGTGACCTTGCCGTCGATGATGTCCTGCTTGGCCTTGTCGACCGCGGCGACGACCTTGGTCATGGCCTTGTACTTCGGGTTGGAGTCGGCGAAGCCGACGCCGTCGGTCTTGAGGGTGCCCTCGATGACACCGCTCTCCGGCTTGCCCTGGTAGACGGACTTCACGAGGTCGTACACCGCGCCGCCGACGTTCTTCAGGGCGGAGCCCAGGATGTAGTCCTTGTACTTGGCGAGAGCGCTCTGGCCGTACTGGTCGGAGTCGACACCGATCGCCCAGATCTTGGCGGTGGCGGCGGCCTGGATCACACCCTGCCCGGAGAGACCGGCCGCGTGGTAGATGACGTCGGCACCGGCGTCGATCTGGCCCTGCGCCGCGGCCTTGCCCTTGTCGGGGCTGGAGAAGCCGCCCTCAGCGGGCGTCTGGGTCAGGTACTGCGACTCGATCTTGATCTTCGGGTTGACCGACTTGGCACCCTGGTCGAAGCCCGCCTCGAAGGTGTGGATCAGCGGGATGTCCACGCCGCCGATGAAGCCGATGTGGTCCTTCTTGGTGGCCGAGGCCGCGGCCACACCCGCGAGGTACGACGACTGCTCCGCCGCGAAGACCATGTCGACGACGTTCTTGGCCGTCACTTCGTTGTCGTCGATGATGCCAAAGGTGATCTTGGGGTACTTGGCCGCGACCTCCTTGACCGCCGGCGCGTACACGAAGCCGACACCGATGATCGGGTTGTAGCCGGCCTTGGCCAGCTGGTCGAGCCGCTGCACCTTGTCGGCGTCGGTCTCGTTGTCGGCGGGCTCGACGTCCCGGCCGCCGATGCCGAAATCCTTCTCGGCCTTCTGGAAGCCGGCGTACGCGGCGTCGTTGAAGGACTGGTCGCCCTTGCCGCCGATGTCGTAGGCGAGGCCGATGCCCTTGCCGTTGTACTTGCCGGACGGGCTGGCGCCGGAGGCACCGCTGTCCGAGCTGGACTTGCCGCACCCGGCGGCCGCGAGGGCGATGACGGCAACGGTCACCGCAGCTTGGGAGAACCGAGTCCTCCGACCCGAGATAGTACGCACAGCAAGCACCCCTTCGTCCCCACGGCACCGTCCCCGGCCCGCTTCCCCAACCGTCCACCCTCGGTGGCGATTTCGGCGCACAGTAACGCGCGTAGAAGGGGAGGGGAACGGGGTTTCTCCGGGCCGTTATCGAACCGTGCCGACTCCGGGTTACAACCGGCGGCCGCCGGTTACGGCGGGGTGACACAAGGGGGCGAAGGGGTATCGAACGGGCACCCTCTCGCCCCCTGGGGGACTTGCGTGACGTGCGGGGAAGCTGACCGTTTCTCCCGCCGTCTCATACGATCGCCGTCGGTACTACTACATGGTCGCGTCGATCAGGGCGGCGGCCGTGAACAGCTCGACCCCGACGGTGATGGCCCGCTCGTCGGCGTCGAAGTCACCCTGGTGCAGGTCGCGCACGGTCCGCTCGCCCGGCGTGCGCACCCCGAGCCGCGCCAGGGCGCCCGGCACGTGCTCCAGGTACCAGGAGAAGTCCTCGCCGCCGAGGCTCTGCTCGGTGGTCTCGATGGAGTCGGTGCCGCGCCGGGCGGTCATGGCGTCCCGCAGCAGTTCGGTGATCACCGGGTCGTTGACGACCGGCGGCACCCCGCGTACGTAGTTGATCTCGGACTTGGCGCGGTGCATGGTGGCGACCTCGTCGATCGCCGCGTGCACGACGTCCGGAGCCTGCCGCCAGCCCTCCAGGTCCAGGCAGCGCACGGTCCCGGACAGCTCGGCGTGCTGCGGGATCACGTTGGGCGCGTGCCCGCACTCGATCCGGCCCCAGGTCACGGCGAGCCCGCTCCGGCTGTCCACGCGCCGCCCGATGAGCGCCGGCACGTCGACGGCCACCCGGGCGGCGGCGGTGACCAGGTCGGTCGTCAGGTGCGGCCGTGCGGTGTGCCCGCCGGGGCCGTCCAGCGCCACCTCGACCCGGTCGCAGGCGCTGGTGATGGCGCCGGTCCTGAGCCCGATCCGCCCCACGTCCACCCGCGGGTCGCAGTGCACGGCGATGATCCGCCCCACCCCGTCCAGCACCCCGGCCTCGATGGCGTCGGCGGCGCCGCCGGGCAGCACCTCCTCGGCGGGCTGGAAGAGCAGCCGCACCGGCCGCGGCAGCTGCCCCCGCTCGTGCAGCTCGGCGAGAACCAGTCCGGCGCCCAGCACCACTGCCGTGTGCACGTCGTGCCCGCAGGCGTGCGCCCGGTCCGGCACGGTGGACCGGTACGAGCACTCGGTCTTCATGTCCGGGATGGGCAGGGCGTCGATGTCGGCCCGCAGGGCGAGCACCGGAAGCCCGTCCCCGACCGGCCCGATGTCACAGACGAGTCCGGTCCCCGCCGGGAGGACGCGCGGCCGGAGACCGGCCTTCTCCAGCCGCTCCTTGATGGCGGCCGTGGTGCGGAACTCCTGGTTTCCTAGCTCGGGGTGCATGTGCAGGTCGCGGCGGAAGGCGACGAGTTCGGCGTGCAGTTCCTCGCTGAGCACGCCGGGGAGCACATCCCCGGGGAGGTCGGCCTCGGTCTCTAGGGACATCAAATGGTTCACCCTCTGAAGGGTAGGACGCCCGAAGGGTCAACTGACCCGAGATCAACAAAAGTTCAGCCCGTTAGGGGAAGAATATCTGACCGCGGACGCATGACCTCGGACGTGGCTGGGTAACACGTATGTTTCCTCTTCCACGCATACCACGCCTGGCGACGATCACGCCCGTCCTGTCCACCCACCGAAACGGGATCGAGCCGCAACCGCGACTTCGCCACGCGGGCCGCGCCCGCCCGGTAGCGTGCGCGACCGTGACGGACTCGGACACGACCGACTTCATACAGACCACCCGTACGTCCTACGACACGATCGCCAAGGACTACTCCGCCGCCTTCCCCGGGGTACCCGACCTCCCTGTAGACATGTCCATGATCGCCGCCTTCGCCGCGCTGGTGAAGGCGAACGGCACCGCCCCCGTGGCCGACCTGGGCAGCGGCCCCGGCGACATCACGGCCCACCTGAACGACCTGGGTGTCCAGACCTTCGGCATCGACCTCTCGCCCGCCATGGTCACCCTGGCCCGCGAGGCCCACCCCGCCGTGCGCTTCCACCGGGGCTCCATGACCTCCCTGGACCTGCCCGACGAGACCCTCGGCGGGATCCTCGCCCTGTACTCGATCATCCACATCCCCGACGACCACCTCCCGGCGACCTTCGCCGGCTTCCACCGCGTCCTGGTCCCCGGCGGCCACGTCCTGCTGGGCTTCCAGAAGGGCGAGACGCCCGGTCTGCACCTCACGGAGCGCTTCGGCCACGAGATCGACCTGCGCTACTACTGGCGCCCCGCGTACGCCGTGGGCGACATGCTCGCCAAGGCGGGCCTGGACGTGGCGGCGACCCTGATCCGGGAGCCGGTGGGGTCGGAGAAGATGCCCCGGGCGTTCGTCCTGGCCCGCAAGCCGGGCTGAGCGGGCACCGCGGCGCGGGGCGCGAGGACGAACGCACGGGGACGCGGGGCGCCGGGACGGGCGCGCGGGGCGTCACTCCTGGGTACGTTGCACGCACCCGGTGACGACGTCCCGCAGGTTCCCGCTGCCCTCCAGGAGCTCCCGCTGCTCGTCGGCACCGTTGCCGCGCCGCAGCAGCAGCCCGACGGCCTCTTCCACCGCCGTCAGGTCGCCGCTGTCGACGAGGGCGTCCCGGGTGTGCGCGAGCAGTGCCTCCAGTACGGCGGGGGCCGCCCGGGGCCGCAGGGTGGCGGGGTCGAGCAGTTCACCGCCGAGCCCCGACCGTGCGGCCCGCCAGCCGGCCAGCCGCTGCAGCCCCACCCCGTGGTCGACGGGTTCCCGCCCGGCCCGCCACTCCCGCGCGGCCGTCTCCACCAGCGCGCGGGCGAGGGTGGCCACGAGTACGGCGATCTCGGCGCGCAGGCAGACGTCCGCGACCCGGATCTCCACGGTCGGATAGCGCCGGGCCAGCCGGGCGTCGAAGTAGACCATCCCCTCGTCGAGGATGACGCCGGTGGCGACCATGTCCGCCACCAGCCGGTGGTAGCGCTCGGCGGAGCGGAACAGCTCGGTGGGACCGGAGGACGGCCAGCGCGCCCACACCCGGCTGCGGTAGCTGGCGTAGCCGGTGTCGGTGCCCTGCCAGAAGGGTGAGTTCCCGCTGATCGCGACGAGCACCGGCAGCCACGGCCGTACCCGGTCGAGCACCTCCACCCCCTCCTCGTCGGACTCCACGGCAACGTGCACGTGGCATCCGCACACCAGCTGCTCCCGGGTGGCGATGCCGTACTGCTCGGCCAGCCACTGGTAGCGCGGGTTCACACTGATGGAGGGGCTGACGGGCAGCGGCGAAGTGGCGAGCGCGACCACGGCACACCCGAGGTCCCCGGCGAGCCGGGCGGCCTCCTTGCGACACCGGCTGATCTCCTCCCCCAGCTCCGCCATGTCCGACTGCGGATGGGTGGCGAACTCCAGCATCTGCCCGTAGAGCTCCTTCTCGAACACGTCCTGCCCCGGATCCACCAGCGAGGCCCGCGCCAGCACGGCCGCGGCCGACGCCTTGGGCTCACCCGTCTCCGGGTCCACGAGAAGGAGCTCTTCCTCCACTCCGACGGTACGCACGTGAGGCCGCCCTCCATCCGCGCCGCGCCCGTACGCGGCAGGCTGTACCCCCCGACTTCCCAGGCGGAGCGAGGGGACACCTGCCACTGCACGCGCCCCGCCCCCGCGATTCCGTCTCCGTCCGCGACAACGTGTCCACGCGGCGCCCGACCGGCTCGATCTCCCTCAGACCACGTTCAATCCCTTTGCACCACCGAGCAGATCGCCCCTAGCGTGCAAGTGCCCAGGAACCGTGCGCCAGGGCGGCGTGCCACACGGACGAGGAGCAGTCGCCATGGGGACCATGGTCTCGGTGAGGGGCTGGCTGGAGTGTGACGACGAGCAGCTGGCCCGGATCAAGGAGATCGTGGAAGCAGACGATCCGGAGCGCACCTACAGCGGGGGCTGGGCCTTCCCCGCTCGGCAGTACAACTGCATCAGGTGGGCCTTCTACGGGGGCGACATCCGCGCGGTGTCCCTCGGCTGGTTCGAGGAGAGGTTGCGTCAGATCGCCCGGATCCCGGCCTCCCACCCTGATGACGAGTACGACGAGAGGCCCCGGGGGCTGTTTCTGGTCAGCCATGACGTCGACGGCATGAGCGAGGGTCCACAACGGCGGTCTGGTGATCGGCCGCCCGGATGGGGACTACCACTACCTCGACGCCTAGCCGGACACGGCCGAGCGTCTGGTCGCTCCGGCCCGGATGACCGCCGCCCGAAGCGGCCTCACTTCCACGGCGCGTTGAACGCCCGCCCCGGTACCGGCTTGGCGATCAGGGCGATCGGGACGAAGAAGCTGACCTGGCCGATCACGAACATCAGGGTGGCGAGGGCCTTCAGCTCGTACACCTCGGCCGCCTGCGCGTACAGCTCGTCGGGGCCGGCCGGCTCGCTCCGGTGGTCGACCGGGCGTACCCGCTGGCCGACGCGGCCGCGGGCGTCCGGCACATGGAGCAGGGGCACGCCCGCGGCAAGGCCGTGGTCTCCGTCGCGTGATCCGAGGTGGTCCCGGAACCGGTGCGGCCGGGCGCGCCCGTCTCCGCCCGCGGCCGCGGTCACGGCCCGGTGGTCGCCGTCCGGGTGAGGCGGGCGCGGAGGCGGGCGGCGTCCTGGACGGGTGGGAGGCCGTAGGCGGCGCGGTACTCGCGGTTGAACTGGGTGGCGCTGACGTAGCCGACGGCCTGGGCGATCTGGGCCGCCGAGGCGTCGCCGGCGAGCAGGCGGCGCCGGGCCTCCTGGAGCCGCAGGTGCTTCTGGTAGCGCAGCGGGCTCATGCCGGTGGCCGACTTGAAGTGCCGGTGCAGGCCGGCCGGGCTCATGTGCGCCACCGCCGCGATCTCGTCGATGCCGAGCGGCTCGGTGAAGCGGGCACGGATCCAGCGGGCCACCTCGCGCACCCGGGTCGCGGTCGAGTCGGCCAGCGACCACTGGCGCAGGACGGGGCCGAGGGAACTGCGCAGCAGCCGGTAGAGGATCTCGCCCTCGATGCGGGCGGCGAGCGGGCGGATGTCCTCGGGGGCGTCGAGGAGTTCGACCCAGCGGGTGACCGCGTCGGCGAGTTCGGGCGGCATCGGCGCGGCGACGTGCGCGGCCGGGGTCGACGGGGCGCCCTGGCCGGTCTCGTCCAGCTCCAGCAGCAGTTCCGTGAGCGGCTCACCGTCGAGATGCAGGGAGGCGGACCGGTACGGCACCTGCTCCAGGTCGGCGGTGACGGGCAGGTCGATGGTGGTGAGGAGCATCTCGCCGGGGCGGGCGACCCGGATCAGCTCACCCGCGGTGGTGCGTTTCGTGCCGCTGCCGACGAAACAGATCATCGGTTCGTACAGCAGGTGGGCGGGCTCGACCGGCTCGTCCACCGAGGCCAGGGAGAGCCGGGGAACCGCGGTGTCCGTGCCCTGTCCCACGCAGTGCCGGTCGACGGCCGCGACGAGTCGGTCCAGCACAGCGCACTCCGTCCCTGAGAGGATCAGGCAATTCTATGCGGGCGGCGGCCCATGCCTGCCGGGCGCCGTCTCCCTAGCGTTGACGGCATGGCAGAGCACACCACACACCTCCCGCAGCGCACCCTCGGCACCCAGGGCCTCACGGCCGGCGCGATCGGCCTGGGCACCATGGGCATGACGATGGCGTACGGCGCCCCGGACGAACGGAGCAGCATCGAGACCCTCCACCGGGCCCACGAGCTCGGGGTCACCCTCTTCGACACGGCCGAGCTGTACGGCCTGGGCACCGGCAGCAACGAGCAGCTCCTCGGGCGGGCCGTGAAGGGCTTCCGGGACGACATCCTGATCGCGACGAAGTTCGGCTTCGACCTCTCCGACCCCACCCGGATCGGGCAGGGCCTGGACAGCCGGCCCGAGCACATCCGCGAGGTCACCGAGAACAGCCTGCGCCACCTCGGCACCGACCGCATCGACGTGCTGTACCAGCACCGCGTGGACCCCGACGTGCCCATCGAGGAGGTCGCGGGTACGGTCGGCGAGCTGATCGCCGAAGGCAAGGTCCGGTTCCTCGGGCTGAGCGAGGCCGGACCGGAGACCATCCGCCGCGCCCACGCCGTGCACCCGGTGTCGGTGCTCCAGACCGAGTACTCGGTGTTCGAACGGGCCGTGGAGGCCGAGATCCTGCCCGTGCTCCGGGAACTGGGCATCGGCTTCGTGCCGTACTCCCCGCTGGGGCGCGGCTTCCTCACCGGAGCGGTCAAGCCCGCCGCCGAGTACGAGGCGGACGACATGCGGCACACCATGGACGAGCGCTGGAAGCCGGGCAACTACGAGAAGAACGTCGCCGCGGTGCGCGAGCTGACCGCCCTCGCCGAGGGCAGGGGCTGCACGGTCACCCAGCTCGCGCTGGCCTGGCTGCTCGCGCAGGGCGAGGACATCGTGCCCATCCCGGGCACGCGCAGCCCGCGCCGCCTGGCGGAGAACGTGGCGGCAGCCCAGGTCGCCCTCACGCCCGAGGACCTCGCCCGCGTCCAGGAGATCCTCCCGCACGGGGCGGCCGGCTCCCGCTATCCCGCGGCGGTCATGCCGACCTGGCAGTAGTCCCGCAGCCGTCGGGGCGCGAGAGCCCGGCGCGCCCGGAGTCCTAGGCGGGGCTCGTCACCGCCGCCAGCCGGTGGACGTCCTTCGCCGTCCCGGTGACCCCGGAGAGGAAGCCCTGGGCGCGCGGGGAGGCGTTCGCCGTCAGCCAGGCGGGGTCGATGTCGCAGACGGCCACGCGGACGCCCGTGCCGACCAGGGCGAGGGGGAGGGTGTGCACGACCGTCGAGGGGAAGCTGAGGATCGTCCGGCCGATGGGGCCGCGGCGGGCGATGAGCTCCAGGGGGAGGTCCGGGCGGACTATCTCCAGGCCGGTCTCGGCGGCCAGGCGGTGGAGTTTCTCGGTGCTCTCGCGGCGGTGCGCGAAGTAGCGGGTCGCGCCGTGCGCCTTGGCGAGGGTCTGGACGGCCTCCAGGTAGCGGTCGCCGTCCACGACGCCCGTCTCCACCAGGGAGGTGCCGACCATGTCGGCGCCCTTGGTGATGCGCGGCGGGCCGAAGCGGGCGCGGGTCCAGCCGAAGTCGTTCGCGGTGACCGTCACGCCGGCCGGCGTCTCCGTCATCGGCATGGAGGAGAAGACCTCCACCCGGCGGTGGGCGCTCGGGGTGAGGCGGCGGCGGGCGGAGGAGGAGACCGGGGCGAAGAGCAGGTCCCGGGCGCCGGGCCGGCCGCCCTTGCGGTGCCAGCGGACCAGGCGTTCGCCGCGCGCCAGCTGGGCGACGAACTCCATCGTGGCCGTGCCGTCGTCGACCACGACCAGGTCACGGGCGCGGGTGATGGTCAGCAGCAGTTGTACGTAGCGGGAGAACGGGTCTCCCATGACGATGCGGTCGGCCCGGCGGAGGGAGCCCGCCAGGCCGCCGATCGTCTGGAAGGGGGCGGCGGTGCCGCCCCGCGCTTCCTCCCAGCGGACCCGGTGTCCCTCGTCCCGGGCCAGGTCCGCCATGCGGCGCAGCTGGCCCCGGGTCATGGGGTCCGTCGGGGACAGGACGACGATCGTGAGTTCCGCGCCGGGTGCAGATATGCCGGACGCCGGGCGCCGTACCTGGCTGGGTACGGCCGGCCCGGGGTCCGCCGCCCCGCGCAGGGCGTGGACATGCGCCCACTCCAGCACGTTCAGCAGCTGCACCGGACTCTCGACGAAGGCGAGGGTGTGGGGGCCGGGCTTCCCGGCGCGGGGGCTCATCGACGTACGACCGTCCCGTCGTCGTAACACATCAATCAGGCTCGGACTCAGACCTGGACCGGCTCGCCGGCGGCCGCGGCGATCTCCGCCTCGGCGACGACACCGGTGACGCGGCGCAGCTTCTTCATCGGGCCGAGCTCGGAGTCGTAGACCTTCTTGACGCCGTCACCGAGGGAGGCCGAGATGGTGCGGATGTCGCGGACCAGGCGGACGAGGCCCTGCGGCTCCACGGAGGCGGCCTGGTCGGAGCCCCACATGGCGCGGTCGAGGGTGATGTGACGCTCGACGAAGGTGGCGCCGAGCGCGACCGCGGCGAGGGTGGTCTGCAGGCCCGTCTCGTGGCCGGAGTAGCCGATCGGCACGTTCGGGTACTCCTTCTCCAGCGTGTTGATCACGCGGAGGTTCAGCTCCTCGGCCTTCGCCGGGTAGGTGGAGGTGGCGTGGCACATGAGGATGTTCTCGGAGCCGAGGACCTCGACCGCGTGGCGGATCTGCTTCGGCGTCGACATGCCCGTGGAGAGGATGATCGAACGGCCGGTCGCGCGCAGCGCCTTCAGCAGCTCGTCGTCCGTGAGGGAGGCGGAGGCCACCTTGTGGGCGGGGACGTCGAACTTCTCCAGGAAGGCGACGGCCTCGGTGTCCCACGGGGAGGCGAACCAGTCGATGCCCTTGGTCCTGCAGTACTCGTCGATCTGACGGTACTCGTCCTCACCGAACTCCACGCGGTGGCGGTAGTCGATGTAGGTCATGCGGCCCCAGGGGGTGTCGCGCTCGATGTCCCACTGGTCGCGCGGGGTGCAGATCTCCGGGGTGCGCTTCTGGAACTTGACGGCGTCACAGCCGGCCTCGGCGGCGACGTCGATCAGCTTGAAGGCGTTCTCCAGCTCACCGTTGTGGTTGATGCCGATCTCGCCGCAGATGTAGACGGGCTTGCCCGGACCGACCTCACGGGAACCGAACGTGCGCAGGCGGGAGTTGCTCATGACTGTGGGGTGTCCTTACTTCGGGAGGGAATCGAGAGAGGGGCCGAGGATCCAGCTGGCGATCTCTCGGATCGCGCCGTCACCGCCGGGGAGGGTGGTGACCGCGCGTGCGGCGCCGCGTACGACGTCGTGGGCGCTCGCGACCGCCACGGGCCAGCCGGCTACGGCGAAGCACGGGAGGTCATTGACGTCGTTGCCGACGTAGAGCACGCGCTCGGGGGCGATGCCCTGCTCCTCGCACCACTGCTTGAGTGCGAGGTCCTTGCGGTCGATGCCGTGCAGGACCGGAATCTGTAGCTTCCGGGCCCGGGCGGCGACGACCGGGTTCTGCTCCGTGGAGAGGATCAGCATCTTCAGCCCGCTCTTGCGCAGGGCGGCGATGCCGAGTCCGTCGCCGCGGTGCACGGAGACGAACTCCTTTCCATCGGCGTCGATCAGCACCCGGTCGTCGGTCTGGGTGCCGTCGAAGTCCAGTACGACCGCGTCGACGTCGTCGGCGGTCGGCAGCGCGCCGGGGCGGTCCGCGTCGAAGAGCGGGGCCAGGGCGCGGGCGCGCGCGAGCTCGTGCGGGTCGTCGATCTCCAGGACGCGCGCGGGGTCGGTCCGCACCAGTTCGGTGTGGCCGAAGAAGCGGTGCTGGTGCTCTCGGAAGCCGTCGGCGCGCATCGCGTAGGCGGCGCCGGTCTCCAGGAAGTCCTGGGGGCGGTCCTGGCGGCGCGGGCGGAACGACTTGTCGTGGTTGACGCCGAAGCCGCCGCTGGCCGAGGCCTCGTCGGCGCCCACCGGCACCGGGGCGTGCACCTCGTCGCGCCAGACGAAGCCGTGGAAGGGGGCGACGGTCAGGGCCGTGTCGGCGCCGTTGTCGACGATCGCGCCGGCCACCCCGTCGATGTCCTCGCGGACGATGAACGGGCTGGTGCACTGCACGAGGAGGACGACGTCGACCGGGGCGCCGTGCAGCGCCTCGTGGGCGTCCATGGCGTGCAGGACGGCGGCCTCGGAGGTGGCGGTGTCACCGGCGATGGCGGCGGGGCGCAGCACGACCTCGGCGCCGGCGGAGCGGGCGGCGGCGGCGATCGCCTGGTCGTCGGTGGAGACGACCACGTCGGTGACCAGGCGGGAGGCGACGCACTCGCGGACCGCGCGGGCGACCAGCGGGACACCGCCGACCGGGGCGAGGTTCTTCGCGGGCACGCCCTTGGAGCCGCCCCGGGCGGGGATCACGGCGAGGACGCGGGGCACTACGGCCCCTTCGGGGTGAGACATCGGCTCTGTTCCTTCGGCAACTGAAGCTTGGCGCGGGATCCGGTCGCTCACAGCTCTCCCATTCGTCGGATCACGGGGGCCACCCGCTGGACGCCGTGGCGGTAGGCGCCGCGTGCGGCCCGGCGCACGATCTGGCGGACGGGGCCCGGGGCCCTGTCGGCGGCGGGCGCGCCCGGGAGCGGGACGCCGTCGGGGCCGAGGTGGTGGCGGGCGAGGATGCCGGGCAGGTAACCGGACGCGGTCTCGGGTGTGTAGTACGGGTTCAGCGGCGGCAGGCCGCCCGGCCGTGCCAGCAGCTTCGCGATGCGCTCGCGGGCCGCGTCGAAGGCGGTGGCGTAGCTGCCGTCGGCAGCTACGCCCTGCCGTGAGACCCACTCGGCGTCGGGCACCGGGCGGTGTCCGGCGTCGAGTTGGTCCCAGGAGGCGAGGCAGCCGGAGCCGACGAAGTGGTGGTTGCCGAGCGCCTCGCGGATGCCGAGGTCGGTGAGGACCACGGTGGGGATCCGGCGGTGCAGGGACTCCAGGGCGGCCGTCGAGCTCATCGTGACCAGGAGGTCGGTGCGGTCGAGCACCTCGCCCATGTGCCCGTAGACGAGGCGGAAGTTGGCGGGCACGTCCTTGCCCTGGACCAGCTTCTGGTACGGCAGTTCCTCGATGTGGGTGGTGTGCTCGCCGGGCTTGGAGCGCAGCTTGAGCAGCACCTCCCGCTCGGGGTGCCGGCGGGCGTGCTCGATCAGCCGGTTGAGCAGGTAGGTACGGTCCTTGCGGCTGTCCGGGACCGAGGGCTGGGCGGCGAACACGACGGTGTAGGGGTCGTGTTCACCTTCGTACGGCTCACCGCCGAGGAAGGGCAGCGCGACCTCGGTCACCGACGAGGAGTCGGCGCCGACCCCGTCGTACACGGCCCGGAACCGCTCGGCGTCCTGGCGGGAGTTGGCGAGGACGAGGTCCGCGCCGTGCCGCAGCAGCAGACCGTCGGCGAGCTTCTCGTAGACGACCCCGACATAGCCGGTGACGACCACGGGCCGCTTCTCCCGGCCGGCCCAGGCGCTGCGCAGCCCGTGCAGCATGGCCTGCGTGCCGCCGCCGACGAGGGAGAGGACGAGTATGTCGTACGACTGCTGGTCCATCTCTCTCAGGAACTCGACGGCCGTGACCTCGCGGAGCGAGTCCGCGTGGACGCCGACCTCCTGGAGCTGGCGGGCGGTCGGGGTGGCACGGCCGCGCAGGAGGTAGCCGTCGAGCCGGACGTCCGAACTGTCGGTTTCGTTGGGAATCAGGCGCTTCGCGGTGAGCGCCCCCCACTTCCACCGGGTGTCGGAATCCGCCAGGACGGCCACCCGCAGGGACTTCGTTGCACTTGCTGGCACATCGAAGACGCTAGGAAGCCATTCCGAGGAACTCCCGAACCCGAATCCAACAAAAGGTTAACAACACGTCTCCGGATGGGGAATCAGCTCGGGATAAGCCCTCAAAATCGGCCGGTTCACAGCTTCGCCACGTGTCGTTCACCTCGATTCAAGGCGACAGTCAAGACGGATGACGGGCGTCCGCCTAACGTCCTCCACGTGGTCAAGCTCTCCGTCATCGTGCCGTTCTACAACGTGCAGCAATACGCGCCCGACACCCTGAGGAGCCTGCGCGCGAACGCGCGTGAGGACTTCGAATTCATTCTCGTCGACGACTGCTCGACCGACGGGACACCAGAGATTCTCGCGCGGGCCGAGCGCGAGCTCCCCGGTGCGGTCCATGTCAGACACGAGCTGAACGGAGGGCTGGCCACCGCGCGCAACACCGGCATCGACAGAGCGCGCGGCGAGTACGTGACCTTCCTGGACGGCGACGACTGGCTGGCGCCGGGCTACTACCCGCAACTGGTGGACGCGATCGAGTCGCTGGGCTGCGACTTCGTCCGTACCGACCATGTCCAGTGCACCGCGCGCGCCCGGATCGTGACGCGGGTGCCGGTCGGCCGCCGGAACGTCGTGATGAACCCGCGGGACGCCATCCTGCCCGCCGACCGGTCCACATCCGTCGACTACGCGTACGCATGGGCGGGCGTCTACCACCGCCGTCTGGTGGACAAGGGGCTCGTGCATTTCACGGACGGACTGCGCACGGCCGAGGACCGGCCGTGGATCTGGAAGCTGCACCGGGAAGCCGGGTCCTTCGCGGCGGTGAACCTGCTCGGCGTCTTCTACCGGCGTGGCGTAGCCTCTTCACTCACACAGATCGGCGACGTCCGTCAGCTCGATTTCATTCGCGCGTTCGACCAGGTGATCGAGGAAACGGCACAGGACGCCGACGCGAAGGAACTCCTGCCGAAGGCCGTCCGCACGTATTGCGCCATCATTTCCCATCACCTGGGATCCATCGAAAGGTTCGAGCCCGCGGTGGCGAAGAAGCTGAAATCCATGAGTGCGGCCGCACTGCGGCGCATGCCGCAGGACGTGCTGGACGAGGCCCTGGACTCCATGGACCTCCAGCGCGCCACCAAGCTGCGCCGGCTGCGCCGCCGTCCCGCCCCCGCGGGAGCCGCCGCGTGACCACCCAGATCTTCCAGGCGTCCACCCTCTACGGCACGGCCACCCTCGCCGCCGCCCTGGACTCCGGCGCCTTCCGCCCGGCCGACCGGCGCATCCTGCTGGTCTGCAACAACGCGGCGACCCCCGAGACCACCCCGGGCCTGGACGAGGCGCCCGGCTTCGAGCGGCTGCGCGACCGCTTCGACGACGTGATCTCGTACAACGAGACGATCTTCCCGTTCCACCCCGGCGGCTGGGCCCCGCGCATTGAGGACTTCCCGCTGTGGGAACGCTTCCTGCGCCACGAGTGGCAGCTGGGCGACGACGACGTCGAGTTCGCCGTCGAGTCGATCCAGGTCAACCCCTCGCAGAGCCTCACCCAGATCTTCACCGGCGCCCCGGTCACGGTCTACGCCGACGGCCTGATGAGCTACGGCCCGACCCGCAACAAGATCGACCCGCTGGTCGGCACCCGCGTCGACCGGGTCCTCCACCTCGACCTGGTGCCCGGCCTGAAGCCGATGCTGCTCACCGAGTTCGGTGTCGAGGGCGAGGTCGTGCCGACCGCGGCGTTCACCAAGGTGCTCGCGGAACTGGCGCCCGGCGGCGACGAACTGCCCGAGATCGAGGAACCGGCCCTGCTGCTGGGCCAGTACCTCTCCGCGCTGGAGATCCTCACCCCGGAGCAGGAGGAGAACCTGCACGTCCGGATGTTGAAGGGCGCCGTCCAGCTCGGCCACACCAAGGTCGTGTTCAAGCCGCACCCCTCCGCCCCGGCCCGGTTCGCCCGGACCCTGGAGCAGGAGGCCGAGAAGCTCGAGGTCGACCTCACGGTCCTGGACACCACCGTCCTCGCCGAGGTGCTCTACCAGCGAATGCGCCCCGCCCTGGTGGTCGGCTGCTTCTCCACCGCGCTGCTCACCGCGTCCGCGCTGTACGGCCTGCCGACCGCCCGCATCGGCACCGACACGCTCCTCGACAAGCTCACGCCGTACGAGAACAGCAACCGCGTCCCGGTCACCGTCGTCGACGCGCTGGTGCCCGAGCTCAGCGACCGCAAGGCGGTCGAGGAGCAGCGCCCGCGGATGAGCGTCGAGGCGCTCGGCGAGCTGATCCGCGCGGTGGGCTTCGCCATGCAGCCGAAGATCTACCCGCAGCTGCGCGGGGAGACCGAGCGCTATCTGACGAAGCACCTCAGCGACACCACCATCCGTTACTTCAAGCGCAAGCGTCTGACCTCGCTGGGGCTGCCCGGTGGGGTGCCCGCGCAGCTGGCGTTCCTGCCGCGCAACGCGACGGTGCGGCGGATGGCTCGCAAGGCGCGTAATCTGCGGCGGGTTGTGCGGAAGTAGGTTCCGTGTCCTTTTCGGCTGCGGCGCCGTCGTGGCTGGTCGCGCAGTTCCTCCCCTTACGGGGCGCTGACGTACCGCTTCTCGAAGGGGCGGGTCCCGATCATGGGGACCCGCCCCTTCGGGGTTACCGGCCCAGGATCTTCTTGATCGTGGCCGCGTTCTCCTGGGTGACCTTCCACAGCTGTTCCTGCCGGTCGTGCACGTCGGCGACGGTGCGGCTGTGGTTGTCGAGGATGCCGATCGCGCGCTCGGTGAGGATGTCGCCGAGGTTCTTCTCGTGCACCGAGACACCCCACTCGGGCCGCTCGATGTCGTTCAGGAAGTACGCCATCTTCGGGTGCGAGATCAGCGAGACGATCGGCGTGCCGACCCCGAACGGGATCATGCCGGCGTGCCCGCGCATGCCGATGACCAGGCGGGTCTTGGCGTACGTCTCGCGGATCTCGTCGTTGGAGAAGTCGTACATCGGGATCACCGGCAGCGAGATGCCGTGCTCGCGGCGCAGGTCGAAGGCGATCTTCTCGTCGTCGAGGGAGTGCGCCACGCACTTGACCTCGGTGTGCTCGCCGATCTTGCGGACGGCCTTGGCCATCTCGGCGAGGAAGTGGGCGTAGTCGTGGCCGAAGCGCAGCCCCGCACGGTCGTAGGCCGCGTTGAGCATGACCGTGTCCTCGCGGTACGCCGGGTCGGTCCAGCCGGTCACCAGCTGGCGCATGACCGTGGTGGGGCAGGGCTGGAAGACGACCTTGTCCTGGAGCTCCGGCGGGAGCATGCCGCGGACCTTGGCGATGGAGCCGTGGTTGCGCAGGCCGAAGAAGGAGGACTTCTCGACCAGCAGCCGCAGGCTTTCGTTGAACCGCTGGGCGCGGTAGGACTGGCCGTCGAAGGCGTTGAAGCCGACCGCGTAGATCATGATCGGGACGTCGATGGCGCGCAGGTGCTCGTCCGGGACGTTCCACTGCCAGGCGCTGTTGCCGTTGGGCATGGTGTCCGGGATGAACAGCCCGCCGCCGCCGATGACCAGGCCCCGGCGGGCGTTGACGCGCTCGAGGGCCGCCTTGTCGAAGTAGCGGTGGGCGTGGACGGAGTGCCAGCGCCGGGAGGTGGTGTCCGGGCCGAAGCCGAGCCGGACGGTCTCCGGGAGCAGCTTGTCGCCCGCGTTGCCCTGCCGGTCCATGTAGAAGGCCACGTGCGCCAGCTGGTCCTCGGCGCTGCCCTGCTCCTGGGAGGGGACGGCGGCCGCGCGCTGGGCCCACAGGCGGCTGGAGCGGTGCGTGGGGTCGACGGTGAGGCCGGCGGTGGCGTACCGGAGGGCCTCGGTGTTGTCGCCGTTCACCCAGGCGATCTGGGCGAGCCGGGCGAAGGCGGTCGCGGCCCGGTTGGGGGCGGCGGTGGCGAGCAGCAGCTGGGTCTTGGCCTCCTCGTAGCGGGAGACGCTCATCAGGGCGTGCCCGAGGACCTCGTGCGGCCAGGCCTCGTCCAGCGGGATGTGGACGCTGCTCATGACGTCGACGGCGTCCTGGTAGTCGCCGGCCGCGATGTGCGCGGCGGCCACCTTGCGGGCGATCTCGACGTCACCGGTGCGCTTGACGTGCGGGGTGCCGAAGTGGACGACCAGGTCGTGGTGGAGGCCGCCGGAGGAGGCGAAGTAGGCCGCGTGGAACTCGGCGCCGGTCATGTCGAACTCGCGCCAGCGGTCCTCGGCCTGCGCGTAGCCGCTCTCGCCGCCCTGCCAGGGCTTGTGGCGCCCGGTGAAGTGCAGGATCTTGGTGTCCTCGGGGACCGGGAGGTCGCCGGAGAGCCGCCGCTTGACGAAGTTGTACTTGGCGTCGAGGCGGACGAAGTCCCCGTCCAGGACGGCGTTCAGGATGCCCTGGTCGTGCTTGTCCAGCTCGTAGTCGCCGCTGCGCCCGGTCTTGTCGATCTTCGCGCAGAACTCGTCGGACAGGTACTCCTTCTGGATCACCAGAAGACCGGAGTTCAGCTTGTGCTGACCGTAGAAGAACTGCGGGACGGCCGCGAGCCCCTCGCGCAGTTCCAGGAGCTCGCCGAGACCACCGAGGACGACCATGTCGGTGTCCAGGGTGATGACCGTGTCGTAGTCGCGCAGCCGGAAGATGTCGAGGATGAAGTACGCCTTGCGGACCAGGTAGTTGTCCTGGTCTCCCTTGACGTACGAGTCGTAGTGCGTGTCGTTGACCCGCTGGAGCACGATGCGCGGGTGCAGGGCGCGGATCTTGGCGATGGAGGCCGGGCGCAGGTCGTCGTAGAGCACGACGAAGTCCTCGCAGACGCCCGGGTTGGACAGGGCGAGGCTGCGCAGCAGGACCAGGAAGCCGGGCAGGTAGTTCTCGTCCACGTAGGACGCGAACGCGATCCGGCGCTTCTTGGTGAGGGCGCTGGCGTCGGTGTTCGGTATCGCCGAGGTGAAGGTGGTCGTCATCGCAGGGAGATCCTCATGTCGGTCACGCTCTGGGCCCGCTGCATGACCCAATCCTTCTCGCTGGTGTATTCGTGCACGGAGGTGATGGCCAGCTTCATGGCCTCCTGCACGCGGTAGGCGCCGCTCTCGTAGAAGTCGAAGCCGATGAGGTCCAGGGTCGGGCTGACGTCCAGGAAGTCCAGCAGCCAGAGCATGTTGAACCCGGAGGTCGGGATGCCCGACCAGGTGTCGGTGCCGATCTGCCCGATGTTCCGCATCGGCCAGCGCAGCGACTCGTCGCCGAGGTACTTCTGGGCGCCGGGCACCAGCTTGTTGCGCAGCGAGTGCTTCCAGTCGCCCGAGACGCCGCCGAAGATCAGCCGGGTGGTCACCGGCTTCTCCCAGTTGAAGGCGTGCTTGTGGATGCTGACGTGGATGTCGGTGCGCTCACCGGTGTGCTTCGGGTCGATCTTGTACGAGTTGAAGCGCACGACCAGGTCGTAGTCGTCGATCTGCTTGCCGATGCCGCTCGCGCCCACCCGGCCGGAGTTGGCGATCAGGCAGACCGACTTGCCGGCGATCTGGTTGCGGAACTCGCCGAGGCTGATCCACTGCACGCCGTCGACGGTCGGGTTGGCGACCGGGCCGCGCATCCGGACCCGGCGCTGCTCGGCGTAGAGCGCGACGGCCTCGGCGATGCCGGCGTCGTTGCCCTCGGCCAGGCGCAGGTCCAGGTACTGGCTGAGCAGCTCCTGCCGGTCGTTCACCGGTGCCTCGTCCTCGGCGAGGGCGAGCAGCGCGCCGACCAGGCGGGGCTCGGCGGCCCGCCAGTCGCCGACGGCGTGCAGGGCGAGGCCCTCGGCCCAGGTGGCGGTGGCGGGCCCCCGGACGTGGTCCGTGGCCGCGGGCACCTGCCGCTTGAGGAGGTCGAGCAGTTCACGTTCGCGTTCGGCGGCGCGGCGCATGCCGGATATCCGGTTGGCGACGCCGAAGCCGTCGTCGGTGGTGAGTTCCAGGTAGCGCTCGTAGGCCTCGACGGCCTCGCGCTCCTCGCCGAGGCCCTCCAGGATGCGGGCGCGCAGCCGCCACCCGGCGCGGGAGTTCTTGCGGTGGGCGAGGACGGTGTCGCTGATCACCAGGGCGAGGTTCAGCTCGTCGTTGTAACCGCACTCCAGGGCCTTGTTGGCGACCGCGAGCAGAGCGTCCAGCAGGTCGTTGTTGATCCCGCCCGAGGGGCTCGCCGCGCCCTTGACGGCGCGCTTGAGAAGCGCCGTCGCGCCGCCGGCCGAGGCGGGGGCGGGTGTGGTGGTGCCTTCCATGGCGACGACCACCAGCAGCTTGCGCAGCTGCTCCGCCAGCTCCGCGCGGCGGCGGTCGAGGCTGCCGACCACTTTGCCGCTGTGCACGGCGCAGGCGTGCAGGCAGTCGTCCAGCTCCCCTCCACGCGCAGGTGCCCGCCTGTTCTGGACCCTCGTCATAGCTCTCCTGATTTTGCCAAGCAAAGCTTGTGTAACGGCTGTGTGTGGTGGGGTGACCCGCACCGGGGGGATGGATGGAGAAACTAGGAAGCCAAAACGACCATATGGTTAACGACCTGCGACAGGTAAGAGAATGGTCAGTAGGTTCACCGCACACTTTCTATGATTCCCCCAGGTGACGGTATGGGACTTCGCACGTCCCGGGGACCGTCCGAACAGATCGGATGATTAGCGGTCCGGTCCCGGGTAGGCGTCTCGGACCATGTCACTCGCGACCCCCACACTGGCGCCCTCGCCTGCGAAGATCCCGGTCGTCCCGGCCCCGCCCGGGCACCCCCGCACCCGACTGCTCGCCCTCGACGGACTGCGGCTCGCCGCCGCCCTGATGGTCTGCCTCTACCACTACGCGGGACGCGGCGGAGTCGTCTCCGCGTCCTGGCACCAGAACCCCGAACACGTCTTCCCGACCCTGTCCCGGGCGGCCGTCTACGGCTGTCTCGGCGTCGAGTTCTTCTTCGTCATCAGCGGCTTCGTGATCTGCATGAGCAGCTGGGGCCGCTCCCTCGGCGACTTCTTCCGCTCCCGCGTCGCCCGCCTCTACCCCGCCTACTGGGTCGCCCTGGTGCTGGTCACCGGGGCGTCCCTGGTCCTGCCCGCCGTCGTCCACCCGGTCCGCCTCGACGAGTTCCTGGTCAACCTGACGATGCTCCAACAGCCCATGGGCGTGCCGCGCGTGCTCGGCGTCTGCTGGACGCTCTGGGCCGAGGTCCGCTTCTACGCGCTGTTCGCGCTGGCCGTCGTCCTGCCGGGCGTCACCTACCGCAGGGTGGTGCTGTTCTGCTCGGTGTGGACCCTGGCCGCCGTCCTGTCCACCGCGGCCGGCGACGGGTCATGGGCCCAGCTGGTCGTGATGCCCCAGTACGCCCCTTACTTCATCGGCGGCCTGGCCCTCTACCTCGTCCACCGCTTCGGCAGCCGGCTGCTGCCCTGGGGCATCGTGGCGCTCTCCTGGATCCTCGGGCTGCGCACGGCCACCGAGGGGCTGTGGCACGCGGGTACCCCGCGCGACCCGTACGTCGTGATGCTCGTCGTCACCCTGGCGTTCGCCGCGGTCGCGGCGGTGGCGGCCGGCTGGACGCGCTGGGCGGCCTGGCCCTGGCTGACCACGGCCGGGGCGCTGACCTACCCCTTCTACCTGGTGCACGAGCACCTGGGCTGGTTCGTGATCCGGGTACTGCACCGGGGCTGGGGTCTGCCGCCGTGGCCCACGCTGGCGGTCACGGTGCTGGTCATGCTGGGCCTTGCCTGGCTGATCCACCACTACGTGGAACGGCCTTTCGGTCTCCGTCTGAAAACGGCGTTGAAGGGCGACGCCGTCCCTGCGCGCCGGTAAGGTGCGGTGAAAGAAAATGACTTGACTCGGCGGCCTCCTTGCTGACCCACGGCTTGTCGGCCACGCCCAGCACCCTCCTTTGCCCGGCATTTCCGGACTGGGCCGGCAACCGGATCAGCACGGTTCGCGGACCGGCGGCTATTCCGGTTCACCATTCTTTCCGCGGATTGGTCCGCATTGCACTCCGCACGCCGGGCACGACAACAGAATTCGAGCTGAATTCCACCACACTTTCCGGTACCTGGAAGCTCTCCCTCCCATTGTCACGGGCGGCCGGTATCCGTGCTTGTGAGATCGACTTGGGCCCACCTAGCGTGAGCCCGGAACAAGCCCGGCAAGATCGAACCGAACAGAGGAGAGCTCGTGAAGTCTCGTTTCCGCCTGTCGGCCGCTGCCGCCGCGGTGTCCCTGGCGGCGCTCGGCGCGGTGGGTATCGCCACCTCGCCCGCGTCCGCCGCGACCGGCACCTGTTTCGGATACACCGGCAACTTCAACGAATACGGCGCGGACTTCGTGGACTGGCAGTACGGGCCGGACGAATGCTTCGGCGTCGCCCCGTCGGGAACCATCTGGCACACCTGGTCGGGTGCGGGCGGCTGGAAGGAAATGCCGGGCGGCGGAAAGGCCCTGGCCACCGTCGGCTACTTCGAGTCCTCCGCCGGAAAGGCCGTCAAGGTCGTGACGGCGGCCGGCAACTACTACTGCAACTACGACGACTACGCGACCAACACGTGGGGCGGCTGGTACCAGACGAACACCGACCACTGCTGAACCCGGCAATCCTGTTCCCGGGCGGTTGCACAACCGCCCGGGAACAGGATTTTTCTGTGCCGGTCACGAGCCGCGCCGCGCCTCGACTCCCGCGAGGATGATCTCCAGGCCGGTTTCGAAGTGGGTGTCGTAGTCGGTGAAGATCTCCCGGCCCGCCGCCGCCGACAGGGGGAAGTCGGCGAGCATGCGGGCTCGTTCGTCGACGTCGTAGCCCTCCCGGCGCCGGCCCGGGAGGGGTTCCACGCCCTGTTCCTCGGTGACGAAGCCGATGGTGTAGGCGTTGGTCGTCATGCCCGCCCGGGCCGCCTGGGCGAGGGTGAAGCCCGCCTCCGTCATGATGCGCAGGTAGGCCTCCTGCTGCGGGGCATGGTCGGTGCCCGTGAAGCGTGAGCCGCTGTAGACCTTCGCGCCGTCGCGGTAGCCGAGCAGGGCCGTGCGCAGCCCCCTGCTCATCGTGCGCAGCGCGTCCTGCCAGGTGCCGGCGGGATCGAGCCGGGTGACCGCGGCCATGCGGCGGTACATCTCCGTCGCCATCTCGTCGAGCAGCGCCTGCTTGTCCTTGAAGTGCCAGTACAGAGCCGGGGCCTTGACGTCCAGCTCCTTGGCGATGGCCCGCAGGGTCAGCCCCTCCAGACCCGCCTCGTTCAGGAGGCGCAGGGCCGTGTCGGCGACCCGGCGGCGGTCCAGGGGGGTGCGTCGTTCCGTACTCACGCTTGACAGCTTAACAGCGTTAAGGGCAGCCTGGTCGCCGACGGCACTTAACGGCGTTAAGGGGAAATGTGATGAATGCGATGAATGTGACCGGTGTACTGGTCGTGGGCGCCGGGCCCACCGGGCTCGCCCTCGGGATCGACCTCGCCCGGCGCGGGGTGGACGCGCTGGTCGTGGAGGCGGGCGAGACGCTGTTCCCGGGCTCGCGCGGCAAGGGGATCCAGCCCCGGACGCAGGAGGTCTACGACGACCTCGGCGTGCTCGACGCGATGCGCGCGGCCGGCGGCCCCTACCCGCCCCGGCTGTTCTGGAAGAACGGCGAGCCCGGCGGGACGAAGCCGATGTTCGACGCGGTGACGGCGGACGAGGGGGCGCCGTACACCGAACCGCTGATGGTCGCGCAGTGGCGCACCCAGGAGGTGCTGTACGCGCGGCTGCGGGAGCTGGGCGGCCGGGTCGCGTTCGGGCACCGGCTGGCGGGCCTGGAGCAGGACCCGGAGGGGGTGACCGCCCGCTTCGCCGACGGGACGACGGCGCGTGCGCGGTATGCCGTGGCGGCGGACGGCGGACGTTCGGCCGTACGGCGTGCGGTGGGTGTCGGGATGGTAGGCGAGTCGGTCGACCCGAGCCCGTTCCTGGTGGCCGACCTGCGCCTGCGGGGCCTCGACCGCGAGCACTGGCACACGTTCATGGGCGACGACGGCTGCGGCGTGGCGCTGTGCCCGCTGGCCGGCACCGACGACTTCCAGCTGAGCGCCCGGCTGCCCGAGGGCACGGAGACCGACCTCTCCCTGGACGGCCTGCGCAGGCTGGTGACGACGTACAGCCACCTCGGCGCATCGGACGTGACCGAGGTGCGCTGGGCCTCCGACTTCCGCCCCCGCGCCGCGCTGGCCGACCGGTTCCGGGTGGGCCGGGTCTTCCTGGCCGGCGACGCGGCCCACGTCCACTCCCCGGCCGGCGGCCAGGGCCTGAACACCAGCGTCCAGGACGCCTACAACCTGGGCTGGAAGCTGGCCACCGTGCTCGCCGGGCGGGCCCCGGACGCGCTCCTCGACACCTACGAGGAGGAGCGCCGGGCGAACGCCGCCGCCATGCTGGGCCTCTCGACGAGCGTCCACCGCGGCGAGGTCCGGCGGGGCGAGGCCACCGTGCAGCTGGGCATCGGCTACCGGGAGTCCTCGCTGACCGAGGAGACCAGGGCGGACCCGGGACCGGTGCGGGCGGGCGACCGCGCGCCCGACGGCCGGAACGCGGACGGGGTGCGGATGTTCGACGCGTTCCGGGGGCCGCACTGGACGCTGCTGACCCCGCAGCCGGTGGCCGGCATCGGCGGCCTGCCGGCCCCTGAGTCGTACGGCCCGGGTGTCTTCCTGGTCCGCCCGGACGGCTATGTGGGCTGGGCGGGCGAGACGGCCGAGGGGCTGCGGGCGTACGCGGCGCGCACCGGGGCCTGAGCGCTCCGGGCCGCCAAGCAGCTCACCGAACGTCTGTGAGCACCGCGCTCAGGCGCTGGCCAGCGTCAGCTTCACCGCGAACCCGAGGAACAGCACCCCCGCCGCCGAAGTGGCCGTCGCCGACATCCGCTTGCGGCGGCGGAACGCGTCGGCCAGCCGGGTGCCGCTGAATATCAGGGCGCTGAGATAGAGGAAGCTGGCCAGCTGGGCGAAGGTGCCGAGGACGACGAAGGACAGCGCCGGGTAGGCGTATGCCGGGTCGACGAACTGCACGAAGAACGTTCCAGAGTCAAACCGCATGTACGCTCTCGCCCATGACGCCTACGCAGACCGCCCCGGAGTGGACGGCAGAGGAACTGGCAGAGCTGGCCGAACTCAACGCCAGGAACGACGCGCTACCGGAGGACGCACCCCGGGGGCTCCTGTCGGTACGCCTGTCCATCCTCACGGAGGACACCACCTCTCCCGCCCGGCAGGAAATAGACCTCCGCCGTCACGCCATCCGCGAGGGCGTAAGAGTGGTCGGTGTGGCCAGAGACCTTGGGGTGTCCGCGACCAAGAAAGCACCTTGGGAGCGTAAGGAACTCGGGGATTGGCTTAACAACAGGATCCCTGAGTTTGACCTGATCCTCTTTTGGAAGCTTGACCGGTTCATTAGGCGAATTTCCGACCTGCACGAAGTAATCAAGTGGTGCGAGAAATTTGGGAAGAATCTAGTTTCCCTCAATGACACCCTGGACCTGTCATCTCCGATGGCGCAGGCAATGGTGACTTTCGTTGCGGCCGTTGCAGAGATTGAAGCCGCCAACACCAAGACTCGCGTTTCGTCCCACTGGGAATACACTAAGCAACAGGACCAATGGCGCATCGGTAAGCCATCGTTTGGCTACAAGACCGGCAGGGTAGAGGGGAAACTCCGCCTAGTGCAGGACCCTAAGAAGGCGCGAGCGGTGCGCTACATGTATCAGGCTGCAATGCGGGGGGTTCCCGCAAACCGGATTGCCAAGGTTTTGGATAGGGCCAAGGTTCCGACGTACAGCAACCGGAAGTGGAACAATCAGCAGGTTCTCAGAATCCTTAGGAACCCGGCCGTTAAGGGGCTCCGTACCGAGGGAGGGACGAAGTCAACTACCTACAAATCTACGCCGGTACTGGATAAGCAAGGCCAGGAAATCAGGGTCACGGATGAGCCGATCCTGACGGATGAAGAATTCGAAGGCGTACAAGCAGCACTCGCCATCCGCTCGAAGAACAAGCGTCATCATGAAAAGAACCGTCGTCCGACCAGATTCCTCGGCGTCATGAAACACGAATGCGGCAGGAACGTTAACGAAACGAATAACTACAAAACGCTCTCTACTGGCGAAGTGAAGGAGTACCGATACTTGCGGTGTCCCGACTGCCGGAAGCCCGGATTCGTGACACCGGACCCTGAGCACGTGTACAAGGCTCTAACACAAGCCGTCTTTGCGGAGCTGGGGGATTACGAAGTAATCCGCCGCGAGTACGCCCGAGGCGACGAAAATAGGCGTGAGCGCAAGCGGCTGGAAGAGTCCATCGCCTACTACATGTCTGGACTGGAGCCCGGAGGAAGGTTCGATAAGGCCGGATTCATTCGCGAGAAAGCAGAGAGCACGCTAGACGCTCTCATGAACGACTTGACGAAGATCGATCCGGACTCCACAAAGGACAGGTGGATCTACGAAAGCACCGGCATGACGTACAGGCAGCATTGGGAGGCTGGCGGGGTAGAGGCCATGGAAAGGGACCTACTGAGTACCGGAACAACTTTCGAACTCGGAAAGCAGGACGATGGTGAACTGTTGGGCCGGTTGGTCATTCCGCACGATGTTGAGAAACGACTGATCAGGATGGACAACAACTGGAGTTGACCATACCGGCACACTCTCCAAAACCAAGATGCCCCCTCCGTGCGGAGGGGGCATCTCTTATATCAACCCTCAGCGGGATAGACGACATCAGCAACGACTTTCCGGTTACCTTCCTCATCCTGGATCACGGTTACAACACGCATACTCCCCCTGTCATTGTGGTCAGCGGCGCCGAGGCCGTGCACCGGTTGCTAGTAGCGAAGAAAGGCAACGTTGCTGACGCTGCCGCCAACACAGGTTCTACGTTGGAAGAGGTGACAGGATCAAGTGTTGGCCGCCCCAAATAACACAGGAGAGGTGACAGATTCAAAGGTGCGTTTAAACGCTGTTTCCAACCCCGAGACTCTTCCGCCTGGCAGGCATGCGCGACCTACCTTTGATTCCGTCACCCTCCCGGCGGTATACCTGTCCCGCTCGGCCCGCCTGGGCCGAACCGCGCTCGTCGCGTTCTACACCCCGCCCGATACCAAAGGACCCTGATTGATTGGCTTTGGACCTGGCGCCCCGTGGGGGGCGATTTCGCAGCTCGACTGTCGGGCTAGGGCACGTGACGTTCGCGTGAGGCCTCTCGCATTCCGGGTGTACTTCGCTGCGCTCGGATGGGGAAACCAGGTTGGACATGCCGAGTTCGCCGAGGGAGCCCTAGCTTCGATCCTGGCGGCCGAGAACGGTCAGGCACTCACCAAGCAGGCCGTACAGAAGGGCATAGCCGGAGCCAAGACCATGGGTTTGATCGGGCCTGAGTCGGGCGCACGCTGCCTCGTACTGCCTGGTCACCACTTCCAGAAGAACGGGCTGGGGTCGGCATCCTGCCGCGTGCACTCTCTCCGTACTGCTGCGTAACCCCGCCACAGTTACTCCGTAACCCTGTGAGGATTACCCATTCCTCTCTGACATGCGGAAACCTTCGCTGCCTCTCTATCTCTATTAGTCATCCCCTGGCCGAGGAACGTAGGCCAGGCATCCAGCACCACCAGGGCGCCCCTCGACGGGCGCCCCTTCTGTTTGCCTTACCTGATGTGCAGCCGCTGTAAGCGGCTCTATCCCGTCGGCTCACGCTGTGAGCCGTGTGCCTCGGCCGGAGCGAAGCGACGGGAGCAGAAGAGAAAGCACACGCGCCCTTCACCATGGACGCGCGGCTACAACACTCAATACTTGAAAGCTAGGGCCGCAATCCTTGCGGCTCAGCCTCTGGGCTCCATCTGTCATTCCCGGCCGGCTGAGACGGCCGATCATATAGTTCCACTCAGCCGAGGCGGAACGAATGACATAGAGAACCTGCGCCCGGCCTGCGGGCCGTGCAACTTCAGCCGAGGCAACAGCCTCATAGTTCGACCTGCTATCGGAAGGAGAGCAAACCGCTACGCAAGATGCGACCCCATGACCTTCTGGGCCGCTTGAACAAATCCGCGATGATATTCGTCCCATCTGTTGGACGGGTCGCTTTCGTCGCGCAGTTGAGAAACTAGTTGGGAATACTCTTCGCTCTGCTCTCCGCCATCGCTCGATTGGATTCGGCGGAGCACATGGAGCTGAGCTACGCGCACACCGAGGGCCGTGGCTATCTGAACTGATCGGAACGAAACTTCCAGCGGTCCGAGAATCTCGATGCGGGAACTACAGTGCGCCAAGTCTCGCAGCAGGTCTGCTGCCGGGGAAACGTCTCCATCGATGCGGACGGCAAGTCGAGCAAGCTGAGAGTAGTTGTCTTCGAATCTTTCATACGCTTCCAATCGTTGCTGACGAAGCCAGTGTGCGTGCTCGGCTGCGGCCTGGTCTCGCACCTGCTGCTTGACGGCTTGGGCCGACCTCTCGGCCCCAATCTTTGCGCCCCACACAGCCGCAGCTCCGCCAACTGCCGTCCCCAACACTCCGAAACCTGCCGCGATCAGCGCGGCTACCCCCTGATCCATAGGCGGTATTCTGCCGGACCCTCGCCCACGGCGAAGGGGGATCTGAAACTATTTCGGGGCCCGTCCCCGCACCCGCAGCCTTCCCTTCGCGTGAGCGCGCGGGGGTTCGCCTGAACTCGTGTAGCTCGGTATTTGGCTGGACGACAGAGGGTCACAACGCCTGGGCACGTATGCGTGCGGATCTCTCCGCACGGCTCGGCAGCGATCCTCGTGAGTGACCGGGGTCACTCATTATCGGGTTGTGTATCCGACCGAATAACAGGTCTTTCCTTGATGTAGAAAGCTTCGATCCTTCACGGATCGGGGGCACGGGTAGGGCGCCGGGCGGTGCTTCGCGGACGGCCCGGCTCATGGCGTTTTCCCAATGCTAACCGTGAGTCGGGCCGTCTCGCTTATCCCCCGCCAATACTTGCGCCCCGCCATTCCCCGAAGGAGAAGACACCATGAGTCAGCGCGTCACTCTGCGCTGTCACGCCTGCGAGCAGAACTTTCCTGCCGACTACGGCCCTGGCCGTCCCGCTATGTATTGCTCCGACGAGTGCCGGACGCTAGCGCGAAGGATTCGCCGCAGAATGCGTTTCGTTGAACAGATCGAACTTCGAAGCCTTCGCCGTTCGCCGTCTTAAGAACATAAATAATCCGCCCTAAGTCCAAGCCGCCCCACCCATTCACATTCGGGTGTCGGGCGGTTTTTTCATGGCCGCTACCCGGCCCGACCAATGAAGGAATCAAATGTCTACTTGCGAGATAAACGAGCGGCAGGCTAAGGCCGCTCTTGAAGAGCGAGCGAAGCTCATCACCGAGATTCGGTCTATTGAAGGTGACAACAAGCTGAGCCAGGCCGAGAAGCGTGAGCGTGTCGAGCGGATCGACCGTGACGTGATCCGGCTGGAGGCCGAGGCCCGGGACGCCGTTGAGCGGGGTGAGCGTGAGCGGGAGGTCCGCGCCCTGGCCGCCAACGTTGGCGGCCTGGTGATGCCGCGCGGCGGTTCTGGCCTTCCTGGCGATCCTGATGCGTGGCGCTCTCTCCTGCCATCCGGTAACGAGTTTCGGACTCTTGTCGCAGAGGGTTCGCCCGGTGCTGGCGGTTACGCGGTTCCGTCGATCACTGCGGACAAGTACGTCGAGCATCTTCGCGCGGCGAGTGTTTTCCTGCGCGTGCCCGGGATCAACGTGCATCGGTTTGAGGGTGGCAGCTTTGTCCTTCCGAACCTCACCAGTTCGACCACTCCCGGTGTCGTCGCCGAGGGTGCCGTGATTCCTGAGGGAACCGCGAACTTCGCTGGCCTGACGTTTAATCCGGTCAAGTACGCGGACCTTTACCGCGCCTCGAATGAGGTGCTGGATGATGCAGCCTTTGAAATGCGGAACCTGATCGCTGGCGTGATGGTTCGCAACATTGCTACCCAGGTCGATAAGGATGCGTTCCAGGGCACCGGGACGGCTTCCCTTTCCGGTCTGACGAAGGCCGGCATGGGTACTGCCGTGAACCTGACTACGGGCAACACGGTCGTTAAGTGGGACCACATCATCGATGGCTTCTCGGATATCGAGGCGGCCGGTGCGGTTCCGGGTGTTATCTGGGCCAGCCCGGACATGGGTAAGGCTTTGCGGAAGGAGCGTGAAAACGCCACGACCGGTGGATACCTTGCTGGCCAGGTTACCGACCCGGTGACCAAGGCGGGTCTCGGCCTTCCGATCTACATTTCGGCGAACCTGCCGGTTCGTACTGTAATCGTCGCCGACCCGACCCGCATTCACATTGGCGTCCGCTCTGATGTGCGTGTCGCGGTTTCGGAAGACTTCGGCTTCGACAAGGATCTGACGGCTTTCCGCGCGACGTACCGCGTTGCCGGTCTTGCGGTGGATACTCCTGCGGCCTTGCAGGTAGTCAAGGCTTCTGCTTCGTAGGAATTCAGAAAGGTTGGTTCGGGAACGGGATTTCGCCCTTTCCCGGGCCGCCTTTTCTTTTACCTTCTGCAGTGCTGCGGAAAGTGACCGAAACTCTTCCGCGTTACACCAATGCCCAACCTCTGCCCTTCCTCAAAGGAAACCCTAATGAAACCGTTCCTTGACATGACCGACAAGGCCGCCATTCTCGCGTATCTCCGCGCACGCTCCGTCATCTGGCCCGACTCCGAGGGCGGGTGTTTCGAGTGGGTGCAGTACCGCACCCCAGACGGTTACGGCCGCTTCACGGCTAACGGAAAGCAGTATTACGTTCACCGGGAAGGCTTGAAGGCTTCCGGCGGATTCATCCCGGCGAAGATGACCGTGGATCATTGGTGCCTCAATCGGGCGTGCTGGAATCCGGCCCACCTTGACGTTGTGAGCCGCGAAGAGAACACCCGAAGGGCAAGAAACGCTTACTGGGCCCGCTTCGTAATAGGAAACCGCGCCGCTCTGAATTTCTCGCGGAAGATGGCAGGCTCTGTAATCGAGATCGCAGCGTAACCCTGCAATTCCGCTCGAAGAAGGGGCCTACCAACGCCAACCATCGAGCTTCCCGCCCGCGCACTCAGGACACGGAACCTTCTCCGTGTAGCGGCAGACAGGGCAACCCCCGAAGCCCGCACAGCTCGGGCACCACACCACCGTGTGACCGATGCACGCTGCGCACACGTCCGAGATTGAGTCGAGCCACTGAAGGAAGGCAGGCGGCCCGGGGTCGTACGGCCTTCGGCCGGCCCGAGGCTTCTTCGGACGTTCGGGGGCTTGGGTCACCCCGAACCCCCATGCGTACACTGCCTGATCTTCCGGGCCGCTTCGAACCGCTTGGACGCGTTCCGGGACTTCTTCGCTGCCTCCAGCTCGGCCAGGGCCGCCGCGCACTGCGCGCATCCCTCACGCGGCTTCGCTTCGTACAGCCAATCGTCTAGGGGGAGTTCGACCGTTGGACCGGGGTACGGGTGCGGCTTCGTCATACCGCCACCCCCCATACGGTCGGCACAGGAAGCTTTCGCCCGTCGCTCGCCGCTGAATGCGGATGGTTGCCGATCTCTCGATTGGCCGAGGCCACCGCTTCGGGCACATCCGCGTCACGGGCAACTTCGCGGGACCTCGACAGAGCGGCGCACGTCATGCACCCCTCGACCCCAACCGGCTCAAGGCCGGGAATCCTTACTACCGGTCGGGATTCAGCGTGCGGTTTGTGCTCCAGCATCGATCGCCCCTCGGCTCCGTGTCTGTCACGTCATGGTGCCAAGGGGGGCTCAGGGCTAGGCGTTTTATTTGCGTTGTCGGGCAAAGATCACGGACCATTCAGCCAAGAGGGCCCGGCAGTCATCGCCGAATACTGCGTATCGCTCGTAGGTCTCGAAGTCCCCGAGATAGGCCGTCACGTCTCTGTGGTCACGCAATATCAGGGCGCCCGTACCAGTTTCCACGGTGGCTAGGCGGCGGTCATAGAGCGTGAATGTGTTGAGTGGCCTCTCTGGAATGTGCCCACCCAAGGGAATCACCCCTAGGCGAACGTTCGGAAGGCCGGAGACGGACGCAAGTCGGTCGAGTTGCATAGCCATGGCCATTGGGGGCAGCAGCGGCCACCTGACCGCTTGTTCGGTGAGAACGAAGGTGAACGACTTCGAATCGTCGTAAAGAACCTGTTGCCGCTCTAGCTTCTTCGCAATGGTCTTCGACTGGTCGCCGGGAACGTCGGCGATGCTCGCACGCACGTATTCGGGTGTAGCGAGAAGCCCCGTTATCATAGAGAGCAGAAAGAATCGAAACTCTGTCGAGACCGCTTCGAGTCTCGCTAGCTCGTTCTGTTTCTTGTCCAAGCCTCGGCGACGAGACGACCAGTGGTCTTGCCACTCCGTGTTGGCCGACCTAGCCAACGAAAGTATCTCGGTCGCAATGGGGCTATCGGCCCCGAGAGCTTCCAGAATCAATTCAACGTCAACAAGAGAGGGCGTGAGCTTGCCGCCCTCGATATTACTTACCTTGGTTTGAGACATGTTGCAGCGGCGAGCGAGCCAGGTTTGCGTTTTCCCGGCTCGCTTGCGCTGGCCTCTCAGGGCTTCCGCTAGGTCAGACCTTGATTGACCTAGCCTCTCGGGCTCAAACGTCAATGCCCTTCACGTACTCCTCAAGAGGCACCGACTCGGCTACCGCGATCCGCTGGTATTCGATGAACGCAGCTACGTCCCCTTCGTAGACTTCCCGGTTGATCTGCCTTCCGTCCGGGTGGTAATTCATCAGCACTACTTCGGCACGGTCGAACATCCAGAAGTCCTGAACGCCGGCCAAGGGGTTATCCCGGTCGGTCACGTCGAGAATGCGGATACGCTCACCCGCCAGGGCATGGGGCGCGTAATACTGCGCGAACTCGAATTGCAGATAGTCCGATAGCGGACGCGTCACGACGTGCACGCGCCCCTGAGTGCGCCCCTCTGCGGATTGTCGGCGTAGCCGATCGGTGTACTCATTTGATACAGCGTGGGGGTCGATTCGGGCCCCCGCCCTGAACGCCTGGAACTCTTCTTCTTCCTGCGGCATGAGGTACTGGGGCAGGGTCTCAAGCCTCCACGCCTCTCGCTGAAAGCCTTCGAAGCGTGCCGCCCATTCCTCACCAGCCAAGAACACGAACGGCCTCCCTCAGCACGCTTTCGGGGATCTCTACAAGCCCTTCGCCCTCGGGCGGCGTGAACGCCTGGGAAAGGTCGCCCTGTACGACGAAAGAACCGTTTGCGGTGCGGTAGACGTTCGGGCAGTCGTCCTTTCCGCAGGTGCCGTTTCCGTTGCCGGTCAGTCGGGTCAGTTCCTCGCGCGCCATGCCGAAACCCCCTTGTGATTGGCCCCTGTTGGGGCCCGGTGGCTACGACGGTACGAGGGGCCGACAGGCCCGTCTATGCGGCAGCGCCAATATTCGCGTGGTCGGGTAAACCGACAGATGGAAGCGCAGGGGCTCACGCGGTCCGAGAAGGGCATGGGCACGCACGTCTTGCGGTCGGGGGAGCTGGACGCCCAGGGCGGGGCCTAGATGTGCTGTCCGGACAGGTTGGTGACGCGGCTGGCTGGGGTGTGGCCGCTGATTCCGGTGTGGGGTCGGTGGTAGTTGTACCAGTCCAGCCAGTCGGGGAACGCGGCCTGTCGTTCGCGGTCTGAGGTGTAGGG
>NZ_JAEKKT010000036.1 GCF_019510245.1 Streptomyces sp.
CTCGGCCAACCGCCGCTTCCCCGACGGCACCCAGGCCAAGGGCTTCGCGCGCAACCAGTTCCTCGACACCTGGGCCCGCTACTGCCCGGAGCCGAACCCTCCGGCCGAGCCCGCCCGGCCCGGTGCTGGGCCGGTGCCCGGCGCCGCAGCCTGACCCGCTCCGACTCGTCGCACTCGTCCCTGCGCAGGTCAGCGCGGGGACGAGTGAACGGCCCGCAACGAGTCGTCCCGACATCACGAGCCCACTCGTACCTGCTCTGACCAGGTACGCAACGAGTGGGACGAGTCATCACACCTCAACGGCGACCGCCGCTTACCGCCTGCCGGTGATCGCCGCAGCCCCACCTCTCCTGGAGTGCCTCGGCTTGACCTCCCCCACCTCCACCGCGCCCTCCGCGATACCGGGCACCGCCGCGATCCGCGTCGGCATCGCCCTGCTCGCCGCGTTCGCCTTCGCCCTCTCCTACGACGCCCTGCGCCAGATGGCCGTCGCCATCCACGTCCGCGGGGTGCTCACCTACGCCTTCCCACTCGTGATCGACGGCTTCATCGCCATCGGCGTCGGCGCCCTGCTCATGCTGCGCACCGCCCCGCTGCGCTCCCGCGTCTACGTGTGGGGACTCGTCGGCGCGGCCACCGTGACGAGCATCTGGGCCAACGCCCTCCACGCTGTCCGCCTCAACTAGCAGGCCCCAAACGGCGATGGCCTCCGGCTCGACGATCTCACCGTGGGCATCCTGTCCGCCGTCGCCCCGCTTGCCCTGGCCGGTGCCGTCCACCTCTACATCGTCATCCGACGGCACCCAGCGCCTCCCCAGCAACCAGGAAGCGCGATCGGGATCGAAGCGGTTGGAGATCACCGCGCCAACGACAGTGGCGGCGCTTGTCCTCCGGCTCCGCCGGAAATCAGCCGTGACCTCGCGGCCCGTACAGCCGTCTCCGCCGAACCGGATTCCGACGGCGAGATTCCGGCACGGACCGCGCCGCCTCCTCGGCGTGCCGGTCGACCGCCCAACGCCTCGCTCGAAGAGCTGGTGGCCATGGGCCGCCCGGTAGTCGAGCGCGTCGGCCAGGTCGACCGAGACGCGATTGCAGAGGAAATCCGGGAGGTACAGGGACGCAAGGTCTCCAATGATCGCCTGCAAAAGGTGATCAACATCCTCGCCGACGAACACGAGGATGCGTCAGCCTCGGTCGCCTCCTCCGTCTGACGTCCGCAGACCCGGGCTACCGGAAGTCCGGAACGACTTCCGGTAGCCCGCCGAACTCCGGGCCTAGCCACGCCCGAGGCAGCACGCAGCCCAACTCGGAACCCGAGCACAGCACCACGGAGATACCTCCCATGCGCGAGCCGCACGACGAACTGCCCACCTACCAGCAGGCGGTGATCAACACCTCGGCCACCACGCCAGCAAGCAATGGCGTTGGACCGTCCATGGGCCGGTCCGACGCGGGCTCCTCCGCCCCGGGGGTGGCGGAGGAGCAACTCCGGGGCGAGGGCGCGCCGGAGCAGGAGTCGGGGGTGGGCGAAGATGTCGCCGCTGAGCAGCAGCCAGCCGCCGTGCGCGCTGCCGATGAAGCCGCGCTCTACCGTGTCCTGCGCCGCCGTGAGCGTTGTGACGACGGCCGTCGCGATGCCCGTGTCGATGCCCGCTACAGCGACGACGAGAAGGCCGCGATCGTGGCCAGGGCCAAGGTGCTGGGCATCGCCGGCGCCCACCTGGTCGGCGCGGTCGTCATGGCCTTCGTCAACGGTGAGACGCACCTGCCCGACCAGCGCACGGTCTACGACGACGTGATCGACGAGTTTGCGGCGCTGCGCAACCAGATCGCCCGGATCGGCACCAACGTCAACCAGATAGCGCGCCGTCTCAACTCCGACGGTGATCCACACCCTGTGGACGCCGCTGTCCTGGAGCGGGCAGAACGCCTCCTGTCCACTGCCCAGGACGCGGTGAAGGCCGTGGACGACGCCGCTTTCCGGGCCTCCGGGCAGAGGGCGGGCCGCGCGTGATCGCGAACATCGTCAAACCGGGCAGCTACACCCGAGGCGTGCTGAGGTACCTCTTCGGGCCGGGTACCGCCACCGTGCACACCGACCAGCACATCGTCGCCTCCTGGGACGGCTTCGTGCCCGACCCCGGCCCAGAAGACAGCCTCGGCCACAACGAGCGGATGGACCAGCTCGTCAAGGCCCTCGACCTGCGCGTCAGGCAGGCCGGCGACCACGCCCCCGCCGGGCACGTGTGGCACTGCTCTCTCCGCGCAGCACCTGAGGACCGCATCCTCACCGACGCCGAATGGGCAGGGGTGGCGCGCCGCATCGTGCACGCCACCGGCATCGCCCCAGACGGGGATCCGGACGGCTGCCGCTGGATCGCGGTGCGTCACGCGGACGATCACATCCACATCGTCGCCACCAAGGTGCGCGGCGACCTGCGACCGCCGCGCAACTGGAACGACTACCACCGCGCCATGACCGAACTCACTTCGATCGAGAAAGAGCTCGGACTCACGCGCATCCCGCGCGGGCGCCAGGCCGCCGCCGAAACTCCGGCTGCCAAGCGCTCCACCCGCGCTGAGCAGGAGAAGGCCAAGCGCACCGGCCGCACCACGACGGTGCGTGAGGAACTCCGCCACGTCGTACGCACGGTGCTTACCCGCGCCGAGGACCTGGACGAGTTCTTCAACCTGCTCGCCGACGCTGGCCTCCAGGTCGAAACCAGGACCCTCCCCTCCGGCGACCTGCAGGGTTACAAGGTCGCCCTGCCCGGCGACACCAACGCCGACGGCGAGCCCGTCTTCTACTCCGGTTCCAGCCTCGCCACTGACCTCTCCCTGCCCAAGATCCGACAGCGCCTTGTGACCGCCGAAGTCACCGCAGTGGAAGCCCCAACCGCCGGACGTCGACCGAACCCGTGGCATCAGGCCGCCACCTGCACCGAACGCATCCCGCACCACATCGACCACAGCCCCGCCGCCGTCACTCAGGCGCACATGGCCGCCTTCGGTGAAGTCCTCTATGCCCTGCCTCTGTACGCCCCCGCCCATTTGAGGGCCGAACTCCGTCGGGCCGCCGTCGCCTTCGAGTACGCCGCCCACACACGAGCGCGCGTCGACCACTCGCACGCCCGCGCCCTGCGTGGCGCGATCAAGGCCATGCGACATCAGCCCACCGACGGCAGCGGTCTGGCGATGCTCCTGGACGCCGCCATCCTCGTCGCCACCGCCGTCCAGTGCCGCAACGCGGTGCAGCACCACGACCGCCAGGTCGCCGCCGCCCGCCAAGCCCTGGCCCACCTCCGCGCTGCCTACGACCAGGCGGCTCCCGGGCCTCTGGCCGAGTTGGTCGGTCACAAGCCTCCCGCGAACACCGTCCGCCGGTATGCCCAACACGTGCGCGACGCGGTTCCCGTCCACGCCGAGCAGATCCTCGCCGAGTCTGCCTGGGAGGCTCTGGCCGCCACCCTCGCCACCGCCGAGGCAGTCGGACACGATCCGGCCCAACTCCTGCACCACGCAGCCCGGCAGCGTTCGTTGGATGACGCCACCTCACCTGCCAGGACCCTCACCTGGCGCATCCAACGTCTCGGCGACCGGCACGCGCCCAGCCCTCAAGCACAGGCCGCCCGAGCCCGCAGCTCCCGCATCACCCACGTCCCGCCCACCGCGCGAGCCACCGCCGGGACAACCCCCACGTCCACAGGGGCCCCGTCCCGGACTCACCGGTCGCGGTGAGCACACATGCCGTGCCCCGAGCACCACCTGCCGACCCGCCCTGAATCACCACAAGCACAAGCCGACGCGGAGGTTTTGGCAGGCGGGCCAATGGTCGCCATTCGCCGCGGGCCTTGTCAGCGACGTCGGCTTCGATCTGTGCGCGCCAATCTGTCTCAGATTGGTCTATCAACTGCCAGATGGGCCTGTTTTGATCATGCCCATGAAGAAGATCAGCACTTTCGCGGCCACCGCCCTCATCAGTGCCACGACTCTCTTCGGAACCGCGCACGCCGCGCCGATGCCTGCCCAGCCACACCCATGGGACCACCGGGTCAAGTGCGAAACCAAAGACCCCGATGACCGGAAGATCGTCGCCCGCTACGGGAACTCCGAGTTTGGCTGGAAGCACTTCAGCGGGCCTCACAACATCAAGAAGTGCTCTACTCTCTACGCTGCCCTGCACGGCGAGGTGGACCGTAAATCTGAGCAGGGGCGAAAGCTCGAATACGATGCCGTCGAGTTCGAGACCGGTGTTCCCCGTCCTCGCCAGGTCAAGATCACCGTCGTGGTGTGGCAGGCCAGGAAGAGCCTCGATGGCAAGTACGACGCCGGGAGGGGAAGCACCATCGGCGTCATCACGGCGTACTGCCACAACCAGCAAGGGAACAAGTGTCCGGCATGGGCGAAGCTCTAACCGCATCTGAGCGGAGGCAGGAGCAGGCGGCTTTGTGTCGTCTTCTCCTGCACTACACCGCATGTCCTTTCGCGCCGTATGCATGGGTGCGGGGCTGTCCGCCTTGGCCGGAGGGGCTGCGGGTGGCCGTGCACTGCGGTGAAGAGACGGAAGGGATCGACTTCCTGTATGAGCTTCCGTTCGGGATGCTGCCTGCGGCGATCCCGGGTGCGCTCGCGCAGGTGGTGAGCGGCTTGCAGCTGTATTCCAGCTCCAAGGTGAAAGACGTGATGGGCATGAACCACGTGAGCCTGGATGTGGAGAAGATCCCGCCTGCGCCTCTGGGCGAGGGGGCACAGGCGGTGGAGGTGCTGCGGCAGTTGGCTGAGGCGTACGAGGAAGGCGAGGAGGGTGAGCCGTTCCTGCTCGGGTTCCTGATGCGTCCGGCACATACGCTCCGCCTCTATGTCAACTCGCCTGAACGGCAAGTCTGGGGGGTGGATGTGCCACTGCCACGTACTGGGCTCGGTTTGCTGGGGGCTGTTCAGTCTCCGGGGTACCTGAACAATCCCCACCTGCATCGCCCGTCCGATGACCCGCACGCCGACGTACTCATCGACCTGAGCGATAACTGATACAGGGCTCGGCGCGCTCGCGCAGGGGATGGCCTTCGGGTCAGTGGTGGCGGCGGTGCTCGCAGGACGGGCACACGTGTAACTGGCCGTTCTTCTCCGAAAATCACCGGTCTGCCGCCTGGGAGCGGGTCTCAATTGCGGGCAACCCGGCTGCGGTTCGTGGTCATTAGTGCGGGTGATCGCGATGTGCATGATGGGGATTGACAGACATGCTCCAAGGTACTTCGGTCATGGACTCGGTATCCCTGATGCTCCGCGTGCGCGATGAATTCCACGCGCTCGCCTTATGCGGCAACGGCGATCTGTCAGTTAGTGCGGCGAGCCCATCAGGGCCTCGCGGGCCGAGGTTCTCAGCTTGGGGCACCACTCGAAGCCTCTGGCAAGTTTGGGCAAGCTCCTGGCCTGAGGACTCAGTCGCGGGCAAGCTCTGGCACAGAGATCGTTACCGGTATCCGAGGAGGACATCATGGCCCTGCGTAAGCTCGGCAAGGACCCGGAGAGTCCCAGTGGCGGCTCGCCCACGATCTACCTCGACGAGGAGAAGGACAGCTACCTCGTGCAGGGGTGGAAGGTGGAGGACACCGAGCGCCTCGGGCAGATGGACATCCCCGGTCACGAGTCGGTGGTGGAGATCCCTCGGCGCATGGCGCAGTTCTTCCTGGAGGTGAAGAAGGATGACGAGGCCCCCGACGTTTGAGGAGCTCTTCCGGGACTGCCGGCGGACGGCCGTCCATCTGGAGATGCGCGACGCCTACATGAAGTCGGACCCTGCCTTCATCGACTGGAAGGCCGGCGAGGTCCTCGACCCCGCCGAGCGCTGGGCCGACTGGCACGCCATCGTCGCGGAGGCGACCTCGCGAGGCGTCGAGGTCCGACGCGCCCGCGTCGTCTCGACACCGGTCAGTGAGTACATCCGCTTCGAGTACGACGTGACGGACGGACTGAACATCGCCGCCGGCGAAGGCGTGCGGTGGCTCTCGCGGCGCGACGCGACCGACATCGCTCTTCCGGGCAACGACTTCTGGCTGTTCGACTCCGGCCTCGTCCTCGTCAACCACTTCGACGGCGACGGCGAGAACATGGAGGTGGAACTCACGGAGGACCCGGAGGTGGCGAAGCTCTGTGAATCGGCCTTCGAGGCCGTGTGGCAGCGGGCAACACCTCACGCCCGGTTCGAGCCGGCCTGACCGTTCGAACAGCAGCCTCGCACCGACATGACATCACCATCTTCGAGCGTCCGGGAAGCCCGCAAGGCGCTCGGACAACGCCTCGCCGAGATCCGGAAAACGGCCGGACTCACCAAGCGAGCTCTGGCCCAGAGCCTGGGCTGGCACGAATCAAAGGCTTCGCGCTTCGAGAGCGGCACCCGCGCGCCCTCGGAGCGCGACCTTCGTGCCTGGTGTTCCGCGTGTGGCGCCGAGGGCGAAACAGAGGACCTCATCTCGACAGCCCGCGGAATTGAGGGCATGTACGTCG
>NZ_JAEKKT010000037.1 GCF_019510245.1 Streptomyces sp.
TCAGTGGCCGACGGGGTGGTGCGGCTGCGCGGCACCGTCGAGACCCGCAGCGTCGCCGAACTGGTCGGGAAGATGGTGCGGCACACCGACGGGGTCGTGGACGTCGTCAACGAACTCGCCTGCCTCCGGGACGACAGCGGCGACAAACTCCCCGCGGGCCGCCTTCCCGGCGGGTTCGAGCACCGCCGCCCGGGCACGTGAGCACGGTCCTAGTCCCAAAGCCGTTCAGTTTGGCGTGGCCGGTGGGTGCCAGAGGGAGGGATGTGCCGTGATGTCCGGTATGGGTTTGCTCGATGGTGTGGCGTTGGGCTGAACCGGCCGACAGGCTGGCGGCTGCGTGGTGCGCTGGTTCGGTGAGCGAGCGGATGCCGTATAAGAGCCATGTGCCGGATGCGCAGTAGTCGTTGATCGAACCGGTGATCGTGGTGTGGAAGGCGCAGCATCGGTCGCCGACCGGGCATTCGGGCGTCTACGACTACCGGGAGATCGTGAACGGGATCTTCTATCAGAGGTCGGAGGACCCGTCACTGATGGTGGCCACACGCAGAGCCTGCACGCGGCGAACAACGTGCCCGCGGCCACGACGGGTGCGGGAGTCCGGCGACATCGATGTGCACATGGTCACGCATGGAAGTCTGCGCCCGACAAGAGCCGCTGGGCCTGGCTTCCCCAGCTCATCTCCGCACCCCGGAGCTCGGCCCGCGCTGCGTCACGCCGCGGAGTGACCGCGACCGCTGAATCGGGGTGCTGATTGGATCTCAGCGGCGGCCCATGGAGGTCCGCGGAGCCGGATCGCTTTCCGTTGCGCCATTCGCAGGTTCCCGGCTGCGATCTCCAGTCCCACGGCTCGCGCCGAGCGCGGGCCGTTCCTGTTTTCGGCACGGCGAACACCGCCTGGCGGCCTTGGCCGTCCGACCCGGCCGCCGGACAGGCGGCCCGGCATCGTCAGCCTAATGGCTGCCGGGGCCGGCCAGCGGCGAAGAACATCTTCGCCGCGGTGCACTTGCCTTCTTGTGCCTGTCGGCTCCAGTACTCCGTGACTTCGGCGCCGTCATCGAATGCCTTGGCTGCGGCCGTCGTTACCAGGCGCCGTCGCGCCGCCACGCGATCGGCCAGGCGGAAAACCGCCGCGGATCAGCTCGGCCACCGCTGTGGAAGCACCTCGGCTTTCTCGACCACGCTGCGCAGCCGCGCGACGAACTCGGCCGCCGACGCGTCGGCGACGAGGCGGCGGTCGAAGGTCACCGTGAGGTCGAGCATCTCGTGCCAGTCGATCAGATGGCCGCTGATGTGCCGGTGTCGGCCGATGCCGCCGATGACCACCTGCAGCGGCATCAGGGCCAGCGGGACGATGCCGAATCCTCCGCCCCAGGCCGCCGGTCCCGCGATCGTGGTCACGGCGACGGTTCCAGTGCGCTGGCGTGCCCGCACCGACCGGTCCAGCACCGTGCAGATACCACGGACCACTCCGGGAACCCGCAGCAGCGGTGGAAAGCGCGTAGCGATTCCGGCGCCGTCACTGTGCAGCCGACCTTCCTTGACGGCCCGCAGTTCCGCGGAGATGTCTTCGACATCCCGGATGTCGGCGTCGCGCAGGACATGGGCCGCGGCGAACCGGCCGTTCCGAGTCCGGACCTCGACGGGGACGGTTAGGTCGACATGGCGGTGGGTCACGCGCCGTCCCCGCCAGTCGCGGTAGGCGTGTACCTCGGGGTGTTCGGCCGCGGTCCGCGCGACGGACGCCACGGCGAACGCGGTGAACGACAGCCCCGCGCCGGACGCGGCGATCAGGCCCCGCGCGATCGTGATGTCGACCGTCACCAGGCAGTGAGTCGCCGCCCGGTGCCGGCCGGCCTGGTCGGCACCGATGGCAAGCCGGTCGGATGCGGGCAGCGGCCGGATGTCGGCTCCCCGCCATCGATGCGCCGCGTCGCCGCGCCTCGTGGTTAACGCCTGGCCCGTTGTTGTCGTCTGGCTCATGTCTTCCTCCGGGGCGAGCACTTCCGCTTCGTCACCGGAGCACGACCTGGCGTGGACCGATGCCGTTCCCGCTGTGCCCTTGTCGAACACCGCGGGATACGGCTAATTCGAGCGCGTTCGGACGGACCCGGGCAGGGCCAAGAGTCCCGAATCCGCGCGACCGCCGGCCAGAGCGGGTCGGGGCTGGCCGAAGGCGCCGAATCCGTGCCCGGCGACCGTCAGGCGGCGCAGATCCGCTCGACGAACTCGGCAACCCGGTCTTCCGGCAGGTGGCGGGCGATATCCGCCTCGCTGATGATCCCGACCAGCCTCTTGTCCTTGATCACCGGCATCCGCCGTATCCGGTGGCGTTCCATCGCCTCCAGGACGCTGTCGACGTCCTCGTCCGCCTCGACCCACCACGGCGTCCCCTCGCACAACGACCCGGCGGTCACCTTCGACGGATCGTGGCCCAACGCCACACACTTGATGACGATGTCGCGGTCGGTGATGATCCCGCACATCCGCTCGTTCCCGTCCGCCACCGGCAGCGCGCCGATGTCCGACTGGCGCATCATCTGCGCGGCCCGGTCCAGCGTCTCCGTCGCCAGAATCCAGCGCGCGTCCTCGTGCATGATCTGCTCCGCAGTGGTCATCTCACACTCCATCTCGATTGGTGTACCGGTGTCCGGTCCGCTGCCGAACCAGCAGGCAAGCCGAGCCTGGGCCGGCGATTTCCCTCATCGTCCTGGCGCCGCGCCCGGGGTGCGGCCGGGCGCGTCCGATCAGGCGATCCGGGCCTCGGGCGCGCCGGTGAGGATCAAGCGTGAAACGGCGACGTGCCCGTCCACCAAGATCTGTGTCGAGCTGTACGGTTGGGTGGCCGGGGCGACGTGCACGTATCGCTGCAGTACCGGCCCGGCCTCGGCCGCCCTGGCGGGTGGCTAGCTGGACATCTCCGTCCTCTCCCACCACTCGTAGACGGGCAACGGTCCCTCCGAGGTGTTCGCACGGCGGGACGTGGGCTTGAAGTGCTCGTAACCGTTGTTGAACGGGATCTTCAGATCGGTTCCGGGAGTCTCGATCGACACGATCCGCCCGGTGAGCGCCTCCGGCCCACGATCAAGGACCGCCCTTTTGTCGCTGCTCATGCGCGTGTCATCCCTTCAGGTGAACCCGATGGCCTTCGATCGCACCGATGTCCTCGGCGGACATCTCAATCAGGCGGCGGCCCAGGGCGACGAGGGCGCGTCCGGTGGCGAGCTCGTCCCCGATCTCCGGGACTTCGGGATCGGCGGGGTTCCGGTATGCCGTGCCCCGGCCGTGCAGGGCGTTGCTGCCGGTGTTCAGCACCGCGTCGGCCGTGGTGTGCCCGTCCTCCTCGGTCAGGTAGACGGTTGCGTGCCAGGCGGTGACGTGATGGACGGCCGTCGCGGGTGTGTGGCCGCCGATGTGCGCGTCGGGGCCGGGGTACAGCAGCGCGGTGCGGCCGTCGTCGGACCAGCGAACCAGGTACGGCGGTGTGCCGTCGGGGCCATGGACCTCGACGATCTCGCCGTCGCGCTCGGGTTCGTCCACGTGGCGGGACTGGATGACGATGCGGTCGCCGACCGTTGCCTTCATGACCGTCGCCTCCGTGATCCTCATGGCACGTGCCGACCGTGAGTCGGCCTTTTCATGATGATTGGATCGCGCACCCGGTCTCGACGCCAGAGGCGTTCGGCCCTTCGGGCTGAACACACTCGTCTCGACATTTCAGCCGATACGGCGTGTGTGCCGAAGCGCGTTGCGTATCCCACGCCACGAGACTCCGGGCAGCGGTCTGGACTGGTGATCGTCGACCTCGCACGCAGCCGGCTGGACCCTGTCGAGGGCAGGAGACTCGAGTACGGCTCCGGTCGTGGGTCGGCACGCCTTCGGGGAAGGCGTGCCGACCACCTGACCGACGGTCACGACGCCTCGCCGCGCACGCCGTGGATACGCATCTCGCCGAACGAGGAGAGCCCCGGGTACGCCGGGTCGGTCGGGATGCCCGGGTCGTCGACCTGCACCTTGAAGTACCGGAACGCCATTCCCTGAACCGACGGCAACACAGGGATGGTCTCCATGACGTAGTTCTCGGCCGTGGTGTTCGTCGTCTCCCGCGAGGTGAGCAGCGTCCAGGCCACCCCGTCATCGGAGCCGTAGACGTTCGCACCCTGCGACCGGTTGGCGAAGCCGTACCGGGCCTGGAGACCGAACGCCGACGCGGTGACCTTGAAACCGGCTCCGAAGTCGATCCAGAACGGCGTGTGCAGATCGCCGGAAGTGGTGTTGAAGTCGCTGTCGACGAGGTTGGCCACGTTGAGAGCGGAGAGGCTGGAGGTCACGAGCGGCGGGAAGGCGAGCGTGCCGTCCGGCAGCAGCGGGTTCAACAACCGCAAGCCGCGCACGGCCCCTTGGAGCTGAACCAGCGAGCTGATGAAGTCGGCGTCGGTCGCGCTGTGGAGCGTCGCCCACACCTGGTCGGATTCCGTGGTGAACGCGCCCAACGTGCCGGTCGTGTAGACCTGCTTCGGGTCATATCCGGTCAGCGCCTGACGACAGGCCTGCTCGCGGTTGGGCGCGACGACCAGAGTGACCTCGAGTACTGAGTCGACCGTTCCGTTGTCCGCCACGACGGTGAAGTGGTACGTGCCGGTCTGCGGTTGGGTCGGCGTCCAGGTGAACGCGCCGGTCGAAGAATCCAGGACCGCTCCGTCCGGCAAGCCTTCGGCGCGATAGGTGACGACGTCCCTCGGGTTCGCGTCGGTCGCCGCGAACGACCTGGTGAACTGCTCCTTCGCGACCCCGATGACGTCCGTGCTCAGACCCTGCGGGAACTGAGGTATCGACAACTGCGACGCGGCGAGCGTGTTCACGTGCCGGATGTCCGCAGTCCCGCCGTCCGGACCGGTCAGCGTGTAGTAGCCGATGTTGTCGCCCGCCTGATTGGAGCGCACCGTGGTGAGAGCGACGTCGTACGTCACGTAACGCCACTGCCCGCCGGTGTTCGGCAGCGAGATCGTCCGGAAGGCCGGCGTGTGCTGATCCTTCGCGATCGCCAGCCGCATCCCCGACCCGTTGGTCCGGATCATCAGCCCGACCGGCGCGTACTTGGTGCGGTCGCTGTAGGTCAGGTCGTGGACCACGAGCGTGGTGCCGCTGCTCGAAGCATGCATCGAGGCGTAACCGCCACTGGCGTCCGAGGTCATCACCGTGCCGCCGTCGAAGGCCAAGCCCTTCTGGACGGCCTGCACGGCGGGGCTGGTCGCGACCGGCGGCGCCTGTCCGGCCAGCGCGGCCGGGAAGGAGAGCCAGTACTCCGGGCCGGTGTCGATGCCGGCGCCCTGGCCGCCCCAGAAGTTGCTCAGTGTGGTGGAACCGTTGTGGAAAAGCGGACCTTCCGCCTGCTCGTGGGCCTTGGCCAGATAGGGGGCATCCTTGTCGACGTCCACGCCCTCGGTGTACTCGTACTGGTCGTAGATCTCGTTGATCTCGGTCAGCGCGATGAGCCGCCCGCGATACCCCGAGGAGATTGAGCCGGGACCGCCGGAGGTGTCGATCCACGGAGTGTCGTAGCCGAGCATGAAACGCGCGTAGGCATCGGATCCGGCCAGCAGGCGATCGCCGAGGAAGTGGTACGGATCGACGGCGTCCGGCGCGGTGGACACGGTTCCGTGCACCGGATCCACCTTGGTCCCCTGCACGGTCAGGATCCGCGCGAGCCCGGCGAGGTTGTCGACGTCGTCACCGGCGTGGGCCTGGTCCCGTCCCATCTCCTGGTGCTGGACGAACGGGTAGCCGTAGTGGTTCAACGGGTTGTCGGCGGCGATGAGCGGATAGATCGGCGCGAGGGCGCCGTTCTGCTCGGGCCTGGCGGTGGTCGCGTTGACGGTGTACCACTCGACGGCCTCGTCGTAGCGGGGCCGGTTGTCGGTGAAGATGTACGCCGCGATGGCGCCGATCAGTGGATACGTGTGCTGATTCATGTAGTTCGTGTTCCTGTGTTCGAACACAGCGAGCATGGGGTTGATCAGGTTCGTCGTGAGCTCGACGTTGTCGCTGTCGTGCCAGGCGAGGTCGTACGCGGTGTAGGTGGAGTCGTAGCTGGTGGCGCGCAGCAGTTCGGCGGCCGCCAGGAGGCGGTAGAGCGGGACGCCGGTATGAATCTGCGAGTCGGGATAGTACGCGTACTGAGTCGGATCCATGTTGCTCCAGATCCGTACGATCTTCATCGCGTTGGCGCGGTAGACGTTGTTCCCGGTGAAGTAGTACAGCAACGCCTGGGTGTAGGCGCCCCAAGAGTCCTCGATGAGCTTTGATTCAGTCTTGGTCGAGGTGAACGACGACAGCGCCGGATGGTCGAGCACCGGGCTGACGTTCTTGGACACCAGCGTCGTGGAGGCGTACTTCGACGCGCTCATCGCGGCGTAGTAGCTCTTCCAGGGCTCGACGCCCTTGAGCACCTGGTCCCGGGCGAAGCTCAGGCTCGCGGCCGTCACCCCGATGCC
>NZ_JAEKKT010000506.1 GCF_019510245.1 Streptomyces sp.
TGGGCGTCATCCACCTCAAGGACGTCGTCAAGGAGGGCATGCGGGAGCGGTTCGACGAGCTGCGCCGGATGGGCATCAAGACCGTCATGATCACGGGCGACAACCCGCTGACGGCGAAGGCCATCGCCGAGGAGGCGGGCGTCGACGACTTCCTCGCGGAGGCCACCCCCGAGGACAAGATGGCGCTGATCAAGCGGGAGCAGGCGGGCGGCAAGCTCGTCGCGATGACCGGCGACGGCACCAACGACGCACCGGCCCTCGCGCAGGCGGACGTGGGCGTCGCGATGAACACGGGTACGTCGGCCGCGAAGGAGGCCGGCAACATGGTCGACCTCGACTCGAACCCGACCAAGCTGATCGAGATCGTCGAGATCGGCAAGCAACTCCTCATCACCCGGGGCGCGTTGACCACGTTCTCCATCGCCAACGACGTCGCCAAGTACTTCGCGATCATCCCGGCGCTGTTCGCGGCGGTCTACCCGGGCCTGGACAAGCTCAACGTCATGGCCCTGGCCTCGCCGGACTCCGCGATCCTGTCCGCGGTCATCTTCAACGCGCTGATCATCATCGCGCTGGTGCCGCTCGCCCTGCGCGGTGTGCGGTACCGGCCGGTCAGCGCGGACAAGATGCTGCGGCGCAACCTGACGATCTACGGCATCGGCGGGCTGATCGCGCCCTTCATCGGCATCAAGCTCATCGACCTGCTCATCTCCCTCATCCCCGGAATCGGCTGATCCCCGTGAACAACTCGGTATCCAACACTGCCCGGTTGCTCTGGGCGGGCCTGCGCGCCCTCCTCGTGCTGACCCTGGTGACCGGCGTCATCTACCCGCTGGTGGTGACCGGTATCGCCCAGGGGCTGTTCAGTGACCAGGCCAACGGCTCCGAGATCAAGGCGGGCGGCAAGGTCGTCGGCTCGTCCCTCATCGGCCAGGCGTACAACCTGCCACTGAAGAAGGGCCAACAGACGCCGGAACCCGACCTGAAGTGGTTCCAGGGCCGCCCGCAGAACGGCCTCGGCAGCAACAGCGTCAACACCCGGTACAAGCTGATCCTCTCCGGCGCCACGAACCGGTCCGCCGACAACAAGGACCTGATCGCCTGGGTGACGGCAGCCAAGGCCGCCGTCATCAAGGACAACTCGGTCGGCGGCTACACCGTCAAGCCCTCCCAGGTCCCCGCCGACGCGGTGACTTCCTCCGGATCCGGCCTGGACCCGGACATCTCCCCGCAGTACGCGGACATCCAGGTCCACCGGATCGCCGAGAAGAACGGGCTGTCCGTCGCCGAGGTGGACAGGCTGGTCAAGGACCACACCGAGGGCCGCACCCTCGGCTTCATGGGCGAGCCCCGCGTGAACGTCCTCGAGCTCAACATCGCGCTCAAGGACCTCGTGAGCAAGGGCTGACGGCCGTACGCGACCATGCGGGAGTTGGCGGCCCGGGAGAATCCCTGGTCCCGTCAACTTCCGCGGTCACGACGTCGGTTGCCGTGTTCTCGAGACCTATGACCCGACGTACGACAGGAAGGCGCACACCCATGACACGGGTGCTGGTGGTGGAGGACGACCCGCAGCTCGTACGGGCCCTCGTCATCAATCTCCAGGCACGCCGGTACGGGGTCGACGTGGCCCCCGACGGCAC
>NZ_JAEKKT010000038.1 GCF_019510245.1 Streptomyces sp.
GGGCGAACGCCTTGAGGGCGAGGTGGAGCATGACGATGGAGTCCTTGCCGCCGGAGAAGAGGATCACCGGCCGTTCGAACTCGCCCGCCACCTCGCGGAAGATGTGGACCGCCTCGGACTCCAGCGCGTCCAGGTGGGAGAGCGTGAAGGTGCTCATACCAGCCCCCGCTCCACCAGCAGCGCGTGCACCGCGTCCGCCGACTCCTGCGGGGTCTGGTCCTGGGTGTGCAGCACGAGCGCCGGATCGGTGGGCGGCTCGTAGGGGTCGTCGACGCCGGTCAGCCCGGTCAGCCGACCCGCGGCCTGCCTGGCGTACAGCCCCTTCACGTCCCGCTCGCTGCACACCTCGACCGGGGTCGCCACATGCACCTCCAGGTACGGCGTCCCGCTCTTCTCGTGCCGGTTGCGGACCGCCTCGCGGCTGTCGGCGTAGGGGGCGATGACCGGGACGACGGAGAGCACGCCGTTGCGTGCGAGCACCTCGGAGACCAGGCCGATGCGCTGCACGTTGGTGTTGCGGTCCGCCCGGGAGAAACCGAGGCCGGCCGAGAGGAAGCGGCGTATCTCGTCGCCGTCGAGGACCTCCACGCGATGCCCCTCGGCCTTGAGCCGGTTCCCGAGGAGGCGGGCGATCGTCGTCTTGCCCGCGCTCGGCAGCCCCGTCAGCCAGACCGTGGCTCCCTGAGCCCTTGGCGTGGTGGTCATGCGCAACAGACCTCTTCCTTACCTTCTCGGCGAACTCGCGTACGACCCGTCGAAGAGTAGGTAAGAAGTCTGAGAGGAGTGGCTGAGGAACCTGAGGTTTGCCTGAGTGACTCCTGGTACGCAAGAGGTCACGGCCCCCTGCAATGAACATTTCACAGAAGGCGGGGTGTCCACAGGGCCGTTCAGGGAGTCGCCTGCAGGCCCGCGAAGGCGCCCCCGGCCTCCCGCAGCCGTCCGTGCAGGGCGTGGAAGACAGCCGCCGAGCGGATACCCGGCCAGTCGGACGGCAGCAGGTCCGTCGGCAGCCCGGGGTCGGTGTACGGCAGGTGGCGCCAGGTGTCGAGGGCGCGGAGGTAGTCGCGGTAGGCGTCCTCGGGCGGGGTGTCGGCGCGGTGCTCCCAGCCGCGCAGCACCGGCTCGTGGGCGTCGAGGAACTGCTCGTGGGCCTTGGCGATCGCGGTCAGGTCCCACCAGCGGGCGACGGCCTCGGCGGTGGGCTGGAAGCCGAGGTGGTCGCCGCGGAAGAAGTCCACGTACGGGTCGAGGCCGAGCCGGCGCAGGGTGTGCCTGGTCTCCTCGAAGAGCCGGGCCGGGGCGATCCACACGCCCGGCGCGGCCGTGCCGAAGCCGAGACCGGCCAGCCGGGAGCGGAGCACGTGCCGCTTCTGCCGCTCCGACTCGGGCACCGAGAACACCGCGAGCACCCAGCCCTCGTCCTGCCGCGGCGCGGAGGCGAACACGCGGCGGTCGCCGTCGTCGAGCAGCTGCCGTGCCTCCGCGGAGAGCTCGTACCCGGCGGCGCCCCGTGCGGTACGGGCCGGCGTCAGCAGCCCGCGCCGTTTCAGCCGGGACACCGACGACCGTACGGAGGGGGCGTCCACGCCCACGGCGGCCAGCAGCCGGATCAGCTCGGCGACGGGCACCGGGCCGGGGAGGAAGCGGCCGTACGCACCGTAGAGCGTGACGATGAGGGACCTCGGGGCGTGTTGCTCGGGCACGTTGATCATTTTAGGTCCCCGGCATCACTGCTGGTCACCTTCGGTGCGCGGCTGAATGCAAGTCAGGATTCCGGGACCGTCCCGGACACCGCGCGCCGGCTGCCCGGAGCTTGGTCAGGCGGCGACGGCGAGGCGGTCCGCCGGGCCGCGGTGCGGCGGGACCACACTGCCGTCGGCATGCAGCTCGCCCGTGTCGTCGAAGACGATCGCCCCGTCGCACAGCAGGGTCCAGCCCTGCTCGGGGTGGGCGGCGACGATGTGCGCCAGGCCGCGGTCGGCCGTCGCGCTCGGGGACTGGTGGGAACACATGGCGCACCTCCACGGGTTGCCTTCGGCGCCTTCGCCGGGAGCCATGCCAAGACCATGCTCCCGCCGTGAACGCCGGGGAACCACCTGCCGCGACCTGTGACAACACGCGGACAACTCACGGACGCTTCCATAACGGTCACCGCACGCCCGGGACGGCGGAAGGGGCCCGGCGGCCCGGACGGCGGGCCGGGACGCGCCACCGAAGGGGTGACGGTCACGCGTTGTGCCCAGGCCGCCCGGTATGCAGGGTCCGCCCCCATGTTCCGGGAAGGAAGCCATGCCCGTAGCCACGCTCGTACGCCCCGCCCTCGCCGCGGCTCTCGGTTCCGTCGCACTGCTGTGCGCGGCCGTCGCCCCCGTGACGGCCGCCCCCGACCCCGCGTCCGCCGCCCCCACCGAGTCCATCACCGTCGACCCGACCGGCAGTCTCGCCTCCGACGGCACGGTCACTCTCTCCGGCACCTACACCTGCACCGGTGCCACGGGACCGGTCTTCATCAGCTCCTCGATCAGCCAGCAGTCGCCGAACCTCCACCACGGCATCGGCGGCAGCAAGGCCGTGTGCGACGGCGCCAAGCACAACTGGAAGAACACCGGCAAGGTCACCACGGAGAAGCTCAAGCCCGGCGCGGCGCACGTCGAGGCCACGATCCTGGAACTGCGCCCCCTGGGAGGCCTGCCGCTGCCGTTCATCCACGCCGTCGCGGAGCAGGACATCACCCTCGTCAAGGCCTGAAGCGCCCGTTCGAACGGCCCTCGGGTCGGCCGGGCCCCGGTCGCCGGGGCCCGGCCGTTCACCGGGTGAGCGTCTTCCTGATCGCGTCGGTGACCTCGCCCGGCGCCTCCTCCGCCATGAAGTGCCCGCAGGTCACCGTGTGGTGCTCCAGGTCCGGCGCCCAGGCCCGCCACAGGGCGCCCGCGTCGTAGCCGAGAGCGGCACCCCAGTCCTGCTGCAGGACGGTGACCGGCATGCGCAGCACGTTCCCGGCGGTGCGGTCGGCCCGGTCGTGCTCGGTGTCGACGCCGGCCGAGGCCCGGTAGTCGGCCACGATCGAGGGCACCGCCGTCCGGCAGGCCGCGAGATAGGCGGCGCGGACGTCGGCCGGAATCGCCTCGGGGGCACGCGTCCACAGGTCGAGGAAGTGGCCGAAGAACAGGTCCGGGGCCGCGCCGATCAACTCCTCCGGCAGGCCGGGCGGTTGCGCCATCAGGTACAGATGGAAGGCGACGGCGGCCGAGGTGCCGTGCAGCACCTCCCACATGTCCAGGGTGGGCAACACGTCCAGCAGCACGAGATGCGTGACCGCGTCGGGATGGTCGAGCCCGCCGCGGAAGGCGACCAGGGCGCCCCGGTCGTGCCCGGCCAGCGCGAAGCGTTCGTGGCCGAGGGCCCGGGCGAGCGCCACGACGTCCGCGGCCATGGTCCGCTTCGAGTACGACGACCCGTCCGCGTCGGCCGGTTTGTCACTGGCGCCGTAGCCGCGCAGGTCCGGGCAGATCACGGTGTGGCCGGCCGCGAGCCCGACGGCCACGTGCCGCCACATCAGGTGGGTCTGGGGGAAGCCGTGGAGGAGTACGACGGGGCTGCCGGTGCCGCCCACGGCCGTGTGCAGGGAGACACCGTCCGCCACCGGGACGCGGTGCTGCTGGAAACCGGGAATGTTCATGCGCCGAGGCTCCCGTGCCCGGATCAGCAGCGGATCAGCAGCACGTACGGTGGGCGGGTGAGCAAGAACGAGGTGGTCTTCGGGGTGCTCGGGTCGGTGACGGCCGAGCGCGCCGGCCTCCCGCTCGCCCTGAAGGGCCCCCGGCACCGCGCCGTACTGGCCCGGCTGCTCGTCGCCCGCCGGCGCGTGGTGCCCGTCGCCCGGCTGGTCGCCGACCTCTGGGAGGAGCCGCCGCCCGCCGCCGTCGGGGCCGTCCGCACCTTCGTGGGCGACCTGCGGCGGGCCCTCGAACCCGGCCGGCCGCCCCGGGCCCCGGCCCGGCTGCTGGTCACCGACGGCCCCGGCTACGCGCTGCGCGCCGAAGCGGTCGACGCCTGGCGGTTCGAGCAGGCCGTGGAGACCGCCGCCCAGGAGGAGCCCGCGCGGGCTGCGCACCTGCTGCGGGAGGCGCTGGAGCGGTGGCGGGGGCCCGCCTACGCCGAGTTCGCGGACGAGGACTGGTGCAGGGGCGAGCGCGGGCGGCTCACCGAGCTGCGGCTGCGGGCCGTGGAGCAGCGGGCCGAGGCGCTGCTGGCGGCGGGGCGGGCGGCCGAGGCGGTGCCCGACCTGGACGCCCACCTCGCCGGGCATCCGTGGCGCGAGGAGGCCTGGCGGCTGCTGGCGCTCGCCCTCTACCGGACCGGCCGCCAGGGCGACGCCCTCGAGGTGCTGCGCAGGGCCCGCGCGACCCTCGCCGGCCGGCTGGGCCTCGACCCGGGCCGGGCGCTTCAGCGGCTGGAGGCCGACGTGCTCGCCCAGGATCCCGGGCTGGACGCGGAACGCGGGGCCGCGGCGGCGGCCCGGGTCTGGTCCCGCGCCGCGGAGGCGTACGACCGCAACGTCGCCGCCGGTGCCCGGGCCCGGCTCGAATCGACCGTCGGACTGCTGCGCACCCTCGCGGTGACCGGCTCCGGCGGACTGGCCGCCGCCCGCGAACACCGGCTCGCGGCGATCACCGCGGCCGAGGAGTCCGGCGATCCGGAACTCACCGCCCGGGTCATCGGCGCCTACGACGTCCCCGCGATCTGGCCCCGGTCCGACGACGGGACGGGCGCCGCCCGCATCGTCCGGGCCGCCGAACAGGCGCTCGTCCGCCTCCCCGCCGCCCCGGCCCAGGACGCGGCACGCTGCCGGCTGCTCGCCACCGTCGCCCTGGAGTCCCGCGGCACCAGGTCCGGCCGTGCCGTGGCGGCCGCAGCCGAGGCGGAGCACCTCGCCCGCCGCCTGGACGACCCGGCGCTGCTCGCCTTCGCCCTCAACGGCGTCTTCATGCAGTCCTGCACCGGGACCGGCCTCGCCCCGCGCCGCGACGCCGTCGGCACCGAACTGGTCGCCCTCGCCGCCCGGCACGGCCTGGTCACCTACGAGGTGCTCGGCCACCTGATCCGGACACAGGCCCGCGCCGCCCTCGCCGACTTCACGACGGCCGACGAACACGCGGCGGCGGCCGACCGGCTGGCGGGCCGTCATGAACTGCCCCTGGTCAGGGTGTTCACGGAGGGATACCGGGCGCTGCGCCTGGCGGCGACGGGCGGGACAGGGTACGGCGGGGGCGGACCCGCTGCCGCCGAGGCCGCCTGCCGTGCGGTCGGCCGGCTCCTCGACGGGTCCGGTATGCCCGGGGTGCGCGACGGACTGCTTCCCCTCGCGCTGCTCTGCCTCCGGCTGGCGGGGCGGCCGCACGGTATCCGCGACGCCGTGGACCCGGCCGCCGACTGGGGACCGTACCTCCCCTGGGCCCGCCCCGCGCTCGCCCTCGCCGCCGGTGACGAAACGGCGGCCCGCGACGCACTGCGCGAACTGCCCGAGCCACCTGCCGACCTCGTGCAGGAGGCACTGTGGTGCGTCGCGGCCGCCGTCGCTCTGGAACTCGACGACCCTCCGACCCTGCACCGCTGCCTGTCGGCCCTGCGCCCCGCCGCCGGCCAACTCGCCGGCGCGGGCAGCGGTTTCCTGACGGCCGGTCCGGTCGACGCCTGGCTGACGGCGATCGAGGAAGCTCTCGGCTGAGCAGCGCCTCGTAAGGGACGCTGGACCCCCGGCCGAAGGCCGGCCGAACAACGACACATCACGGCATGAACGCCGACGACTCGCGGGCCCGTTCCTCCCAGTCGAAGACGCAGGCGGTGGCGACACCGTCGAACTCCAGCTCACGCACGATGCCGAAGAACGCGTCCCGGTCGACCTCGCCCTGGCCGATGTCCAGGTGCTGGTGGATGCGGGCCGCGGTACCGGGCGGATTGAGGATGTAGCGCAGTCCGCTGGACCTTTTGTGGTTGAAGGAGTCCGCGATGTGCGCATGCCGGAGCCGGTCGCCGGCGTAGCGCGTCATCGCCGCGATGTCGGCCGTCGGGTCGGCGCCCGGAGAGGTGGAAGGAGTGCGGGGCGCAGTAGAGGTAGTTCACCCACGGCCTGCCGATCGCGCGGGCCAGGTCGACAGCGGGGGTGTTCTCCTCGCAGAAGTCGTCCGGATGGGTCTCCAGGTTGAGGGCGACGCCGTCGCGCTCGAAGATGGGGAGGAGCTCCTCCAGGGAGCGCCGGAAGGCCGCCTCGTTCTCCGCCGCGCGCTCCGGCCAGCTGTGGAACTCGCTGTTACTGACCTTTCGGTTGAGTTGTCGTGTTGAGCGAGAGGACGGTTTCGGCGAGGCGACCCTCGATGAGGTCGGTGCGTCGTTGGATGCGGCGCAGGCCGCTGCGGACGGCTTGGACAAGGTGGTCGCGGTCGCGGAAGA
>NZ_JAEKKT010000137.1 GCF_019510245.1 Streptomyces sp.
GCCGAAGACCCGAAGGGCGCAGCCGGCAATCCGGCGGGAGCGGCCAGAGACCCGGCGGGCGCGGCCGCAGGCCCGGCTGGCGCAGCCGGAGACCCGGCGGGGAGCGCCGGGGGCCCGGCGGGCGCAGCCGCGGTCCCAGCGGGCGCAGCCGAAAACCCGACGGGAGCAGCCGCAGACCCGACGGGGAGCGCCGGGGGCCCGGCGGCCGCAGCCGCAGATCCGGCGGGCGCGGATCGTGGATCCGCCGTGGGGGGTCCGGCCGGGTTCCGGTCGGCCTCGGTTGCAGAAGGGTCCGGGAAGACGGGGGCAGCCGGGACGGCGGGGGTGGCGTGGGCCGGTCGTACGGCCGCGGGGGCCGTCGGGGGTCCGGCGGCGGGGAGCGGCACGTATGCGGGGGCGGGGGTGGAGGCGGGGGCCGGGGGGTGGTCCCGGAGGATCCGCCGGTGCAGTTCCCACAGCCGGCGGCCGGGTTCCGTGCCGAGCTCCTCCACCAGGCGTTTGCGGGTCTGGGCGTAGCAGCGCAACGCCTCGCCGCCGTCGCCGGCCGCGTACAGGGCGCGCATGAGGGCCTCCGCCAGGGGCTCCGTGAGCGGGTACTCGCCGAGCAGGTCCGTCAACTGGCCGACGACGGCGGCCGGGTCACCGCCGTGGATCTCGATGTCCGCGAGCCGTATGGCGGCGTCCACGCGCTGCCGTCGCCAGGTCTCGCGCATCCGGGCGGGCCAGGTCCCGGGCAGTCCCGCGAAGGGCTCGCCGCGCCACAGGGCGAGCGCCTCGCGCAGCTGCGCGGCACGGGTGCGGCCGGGCAGCGCGTCGTCGCGGGCGGTCGCGGCCAAGCGCTGGAAGCGGTGCAGGTCCACGCTGTCGGGGTCGAGGTCCAGCTGGTAGCCGCCGGCACGGCGCAGCACCGGTAATCGTCCCTCGCCGCTGTCGTCGAGGCGCTCCGCCAGCCGCCGGATGCGGGCGATGTGCGCGTACAGGGCGCGGCGGGCGCCCTCCGGCGGATCGACGCCCCAGACCCGGTCGACGAGCGCCTCCACCGGCACGGGCCGGCCGGCGTCCACGGCCAACGCGGCGAGCACCGCCCGGCGTTGGGGCGGCCCGAGATCGACCGGCGCCTCCCGCACCAGCACTTCCACCGGTCCCGACAGACACAACCGCAGCATTGGGCCCACCCCCGTCCGCCCCGGTTTCACAGTCTCCTCACATCCGTGGGCTGGGCGACAACCTTTCGGCAAAGAATCGGCCCATGCGCGCGACCCACCCTGGTCCGGGCGGTGCGGCGCCGGTTCGTCGGCGTGTCGCACCCGCCACCGCACCCCGGTCCGGCACCGGACGGGGGCTCACACGTGACCACGGGGGTAGACACGTGCACCGATCGGAGAGGGCGACCACGACCGTCCCGGCACCACCACGGACCGGGCCACCGGGGACGGCGTCCTCGGCCGGCCCCGACGGACCCTTGTCCGGTGCGGCCGGGCGCGGGGTTCTGGAGGGGGCCTTCGCGTTGCTGTACGCCATGGAGCAGGAGCAGGACGCCGGGGTGACCGCGCTGGCCGAGGTGTGCGGTCTGCCCAAGACGACCGCGTACCGGCTGCTCGACCAGTTGGCGGAGCTGGGCGCCGTGGAACGCAGTGCGGGCCGTTACCGCATCGGGCCGGGCATGTTCCGGCTGGGCCAGGGCTGGCAGCCGCACCCGGGGCTGCGGCCGGCCGCCCGGCGGCCGCTGCGGCGGCTGACGGCCGTCACCGGGGCGACGGTGGCCCTTGCCGTGCTGCACCGGGGGCAGACGCTGCTCCTGGACTGGACGGCGCCCGCGGACGCGCCGTGCGCGCTGCCCGAGGACCGGCCGGTCTGGCCCTGGTACACGGCGGCCGGCAAGGTCCTGGCCGCCTGGACCCGCCCCGGCCAGGCACCCGGCCCGCTGCCCCGGGCCTGGCCGCAGGAGGCCGCGCGGATCCGCGAGACCGGGGCCGCCTACGACCGCGAGGAGGTGCTGGAAGGCGTGTGCTGCGCCGCCGTCCCGGTGACCGCGCCGAACGGCGTCCCGGTGGCGGCGCTGTGCCTGCTGACCGGTCCCGGCCACCACCTGGAGCGCCTCGCCGACACGGCACGCCGCGCGGCGTCGGCCGTCACGGCCGGACTCGGACGCCGCTGACCTGGGCCGTCGCCCGCTCGTTCCGCTCAGCGGCACAGCGGGCGACAGAACTCGGCCCGCTCCGCAGTCTGGGTCGGGCACCGCGGACCGGCTCCGTGGCCCCGCCACCGCTCAGGGAGGACACCCATGACGTCGCCGCCGCAACGCCCCGCGCCCGGTGACGAACTGGCCCTGCTGAAGGCCGAGTTCGAGACCGCGGCCAAGAGCGGTTCCGACGTGTGGCGCTCGGCGCCGGGCGGCGCGGTGTGCGTGGCCGGCCCCGAGGCGGCCCGGGCGGTGCTGGGCAACCGGCACGGCGTCGTCGCGGAGACCTCCGACTTCTACCACCACCGGCACGGCGTCTTCGGGCCGCGCTCGGCACAGATCACGATCGGCCGCGCCGCCCGGTCTCTGCTGCAGCGTCACGTCCAGGCCCGGCGGGACGACTTGCCGGGTCTGGTCGCCCGGCGGCTGGCGCCGCGCAGCGAGTGGCCGGACGCCGGGAACCTGCTGGTCCTGGAGCACCTGCGCGATGTGCTGCTGCACCCGGACGCCCCGCCCCGCCTGCACCGGACGGTGGAGGCGATCGTCGCCCGCGCGGTGGTGGCGGGCGCCGGAGAGCGCCGCTCCGCCCCGTCCCGGCTGCTGTTCCGGCGCCGTGCGCTGCACGCCCTGCGCACCGAGGTACGGGCACGGCAGCGCGCGGGCCGGCCGCTCGACCACCCGGCGGGCCTGCGCGACCTCCTCGACGTCGTCGTCGGCGGGAGCGGCCCGGCCGCAGATCCGGACGAACTCGTCGAGGTCTACCTCTCCTTCCTGTTCGCCACGGCCGGCTCGGTCGGGTTCGCGCTCGGCTGGTCGGTCCTGCTGCTGGGCACACACCCGGACCGGGCGGCGGCGGACCCTGGCCGGACCGTCCGCGAGGCGCTGCGGCTGTGGCCGGTGGCGTGGCTGTTCGCCCGCACCCCGAGCCGCGCGCTGGAGCTGGGCGGCGTGCCGGTCACGCCCCGGGACCGGCTGGTGGTCTGCAGCTATCTGGTGCACCGGCACCCCGGGCACTGGGAGCGGCCCGACGAGTTCGTCCCGGAGCGCTGGGCCGAGGGCACGCCCGACGGGGCGTACCTGCCGTTCGGCCTCGGTCCGCACACCTGTGCCGGCGCGACCGTCACCGTGCGGCTGCTGGAGGACCTGGTGGGCCTCCTCACCCGTGACTGGCGCGTGTCGGTCACCCCTGACGGCGGCGGGCCCCAGGTGGGTCCGGCGCTGGCTCCGCCGCGGTTCACCGCGGTGCTGAGCCGTCCCGACGGCTGTCCCGAGAGGAGGTGAACCAGCATGCGCGCGCTGTACCTCAAGACGAAGTCGGTGCTCAACGTCCGACGCACGTACGGGCAGTTCTGGTACCTGTACCACCACATCTGACCGGCCCGCGCGGGGAGGCGACAGCCGGTCGGCTCCCCGCGCTCCCACGAGGGGAACGCTCACGATGACCACCCCGCAGCACCCCGAGGACTTCCTGAGTTCCATGCGGTTGCGCAGCGCTCGGGAGGACCGGATCTTCTGGGTCGACGACCAGCGGCTCGGGGTCTTCGAGCCGGAGGCGGCCCGCCGGGTCAGCGCCCTCAACTGGCAGCGGTACGTGATGCACGACCGGCTGGTCGACATGGTGCGCAGGCGGCGCAGCCCCGAGATGCGGTGGAGCCGGATCCGCTCCGCCTGGATGACCCGGCTGCACGCGCTCGCGACGGCGGAGCAGCACGGCCTGCTGATCGAGCGCATGGAGCGGGTGCTGGACGCGCGGACCGGGCAGGACACCGACCTGACCATGCTGATGCAGGACATGACGCTGCGGTCGCTGCTGCCCCTCGCGCTCGGCGGCCTCACCGACGGCGAGGCGGACCTGGTCCGCCGGGACCTGGAGATGAAGCTGGCGCGGCTGGTGTCGCCCGCGCCGGGCGGCGTCCTGCACCACCTGCGGCACGTCGCCGTCCAGGTGCGGGCCGGACTCGTGGTCCGCCGGGTCCTGCGGCAGCGGGCCCGGGGCGTGCGCGGGCGCGAGCCGGACCTCGCCGACCCCTTCGTGGACCTGCTGCCGGAACTCGGCATGGACCGCGCGCTGGACGTGGTGACCACCGTCCTCACCGCCATCGGCGGGCCGCCCGGCACCGCCGCCGCGAGCGTGCTGTTCGAGTTCGTCCGGCAGCCGGCGTGGCGGCGCCGGCTCGAGGCCGAGCTGAGCGCGGTGGACCCGGTGGAGTTCCGTACGGCACCCACCAGGGCGGCCCCGGTCACCCACCGGTTCGTGAAGGAGGTGCTGCGGATGTGGAGCCCGCCGCTGCTGCTGGTGCGCCGCTCCACGTTCGCGTTCGACCTGGGGACGACCCGGCTGGAGCCGGGGCAGTGGTACCTGCTGAGTCCGCACCTGATCCACCGCGACGAGCGGGTGTGGAAACAGCCCGACGTCTTCGACCCGGACCGCTTCCTGCCGGGCGCGCCGCACGGCCCGGCGGACCGGAGCTGTTACGTGCCGTTCGGCTGGGCGCCGAAGAAGTGCATCGGCGCGAACATCGCCGTCGTCCAGCTGATGGCCCTGTGCCACCTGCTGTGCACCCGATACCGGCTGACCGTGGCGGATCCGGAGGCGGTCACGATGGCCCTGCGGTTCGCGCCGGTGCCGGAGAACTTCCGGGGGCGGCTGACGCTGCGGTGAGCAGCGCCCCCCGAAGGGGCGCTGGGGGTACCGCCGGCCGAAGGCCGGGGGAGGAACTGCGCGACCAGCCACGACGCACCCGCAGTCGGCACACGGCCTGTCGCGGCGCCACCCGCGGAGCGCCTAGCCGGGAAGCGGGCCGGGGCGCACGGTGAGGTCGTTGATCTCCGCGTCCCGCGGCAGGTCCAGGGCGGTCAGGACCGCGGTCGCCACCGATTCCGGGTCGATCCAGCGCGCCGGGTCGTACTCCTTGCCCTCCTGCTGGTGCACCTTCGCCTGCATGGGGCTCGCCGTGCGGCCAGGGTAGACGGAGGTGACGCGGACGCCGTTGCCGTTTTCCTCGGCGCGGAGGGAGTCGGCGAGGGCCTTCAGGCCGTGCTTGGAGGCCGCGTACGCCGACCAGCCCGCGTGCGCGTTGAGGCCCGCGCCGGAGTTCACGAAGAGCACGTGGCCACGGGCGGCGCGGAGCTGGGGCAGGAAGTGCCGGGTCAGCTCGGCCGGTGCGATCAGGTTGACGTTGAGCTGGTGGCGCCAGGACTTCGGGGTCAGCTCGCCGACCTCGCCCAGGTCGACGACGCCGGCGATGTGCAGCAGCGAGTCCACCCGGTCCGGGAGGGTCTGGTGGGAGAAGGCCCAGGAGAGCTTGTCCGGGTCCGCCAGGTCCCCGACCAGGGTGCGGGCGCCGGGGAACCGGGCGGCCAGCTCCTTCGCGCGGCCCGCGTCGCGTGCGTGCAGTACGACGTCGTCCCCGCGCGCGTGCAGGCGGCGGGCCACGGCGGCGCCGATGCCGGAACCGGCGCCGGTGATCACATGAGTTGCCATGGGGGCCATGCTCGCATCAGCCGGCGGCGTGGGCCGCCTCCAGGTACGCGAGCGCCTCGGCCGGTTCCTCGGCGAAGAACATCAGCTCCGCCAGCGGGCGGGGCAGGAAGCCCTCCGCCTCCATGCGGTGGAACTGCTGCTTCAGGCCGTCGTAGAAGCCGGCGGTGTTGAGCAGGACGACGGGCTTGCCGGTGCGGCCGTGCTTCTTCAGCTCCAGGATCTCGGTGGCCTCGTCGAGGGTGCCGGTGCCGCCGACCATGATGACCACGGCGTCGGCCTTCTCCAGGAGCAGTCGCTTGCGCTCGGCGAGGTCGGCCGCGACGACCATCTCGTCGGCACCGGGGCGGGCCTTGTTGGCGAGGAACTCGACGGAGATGCCGATCAGCTTGCCGCCGGCTTCCTGGACGCCGTCGGCGACGACTTTCATGAGGCCGACGTTGGAGCCTCCCCAGACCAGCGAGTGGCCGCCTTTGCCGATCAGTTTTCCGAAGTCGCGGGCGGGCCGGGTGTAGCGGTCGTCCAGGTCGGCGGCGGAGAGGAAGACGCAGATTCGCATGAGGTCAGGGTAGGGCCGGTGGCTCGGCGGGTGCGGGTGCACGGGGGCTGGTCGCGCAGTTCCGCCCCCAGCCTTCGGCCGGAGGTAACCCCCAGCGCTCCTAAAAGCAGGGCGCTCGCGCACCCGGCGGGAACAAGTGGGCGTCCCTCGGCGTCACCCTTACATGGCCTCAGGACACACGATCACCATCGAGAACAGTGACCAGCACGTGCGCGTGACGCACGGGGACCTCGTCCTCGCCGAGAGCGACCGGTCTCTCGTCCTGCGGGAGACCGGGTCGCCCGTGCGTTACTACATCCCCGCCGAGGACGTCCGCCTGGACCTCCTCACGCCCTCCGAGACGCACACCGTCTGCCCCTTCAAGGGGACCGCCTCCTACTGGTCCCTGCCGGACGCGCCGGACCTGGTCTGGGCGTACCCGGAGCCGAAGCCGGACGTCGCCCGGATCAAGGACCACCTCTGCTTCTACGAGGTCGACGTCACCGGCTGACGGCGCACCGTCGAGGCGATCGTCGCCGAGCCGACGACGCGGGTGTCGTCGTACAGCACGATCGCCTGGCCGGGGGCGACACCGCGGACCGGCTCGGTGAACGTGACGTGCAGTTCGCCGCCGGCCAGCTCGGCGCTCACCTCGGTCTCGCCGCCGTGGGCGCGGAGCTGGGCGGTGTAGACACCGGGGGCGGTGGGGGCGGTGCCGCACCAGCGGGGCTTGATCGCGGTGAGCCCGGTGACGTCGAGGGCGTCGGCCGGGCCGACCGTCACCGTGTTGTTCACCGGCGAGATGTCGAGGACGTAGCGGGGCTTGCCGTCGGCGGCGGGGTGGCCGATGCGCAGGCCCTTGCGCTGGCCGATGGTGAAGCCGTACGCGCCCTCGTGGGTGCCGACCTTGGTGCCGGACTCGTCGACGATGTCGCCCTCGGCCTTGCCGAGCCGCTTCGCGAGGAAGCCCTGGGTGTCGCCGTCGGCGATGAAGCAGATGTCGTGCGAGTCGGGCTTCTTCGCGACCGCAAGGCCACGGCGCTCGGCCTCGGCGCGGATCTCGTCCTTGGTGGTGAGGGTGTCGCCGAGCGGGAAGAGGGCGTGGGCGAGCTGCCGCTCGTCGAGGACGCCGAGCACGTACGACTGGTCCTTCGCCATGTCGGAGGCGCGGTGCAGCTCCCGGGAGCCGTCGGGGAGCGTCACGATCTTCGCGTAGTGGCCGGTGCAGACGGCGTCGAAGCCGAGGGCGAGGGCCTTGTCCAGCAGGGCCGCGAACTTGATCTTCTCGTTGCAGCGCAGGCAGGGGTTGGGGGTGCGGCCGGCCTCGTACTCGGCGACGAAGTCCTCCACGACGTCCTCGCGGAAGCGGTCGGCGAGGTCCCAGACGTAGAACGGGATGCCGATGACGTCGGCGGCTCGGCGGGCGTCGCGGGAGTCCTCGATGGTGCAACAGCCCCGGGCGCCCGTGCGGAAGGATTGCGGGTTCGCGGAGAGCGCGAGGTGGACGCCGGTCACGTCGTGGCCGGCCTCGGCGGCGCGGGCGGCGGCGACGGCGGAGTCCACGCCGCCGGACATGGCGGCGAGGACGCGGAGGGGGCGGGGGCGCTGCGGGGTGTCAGTCATAGCCCCTCCAGGGTACGGGGGCGCGGGAACCGGGGCCCGCGAGTATCCGTTGGGGATCACATGGGGGCGAGGACGGGTGACGGTGACCGCAGGCTCGGGCGGCGGGCGCTGCTGGTGGGCGGTGCGGCGGCCGCCGCGGGCACGGTGGCGCTGACCAGGGACGAGCTGGCGCGGCTGTACTGGCGGCTGCCGGGGGTGCGCAAGGCGCGGGTGGCGGGCGCGGTGGATTTCACGGGGGCGCGCTGGGTGGCGGCGTCCCCGGCGAACTACCGGACGGCGGACCGGCCGTCCGACTACCCGGTCGACCGGGTGGTCGTCCACGTCACCCAGGGCGGCTACACGAGCGCGGTGAAGGCCTTCCAGGATCCGGCGCACCAGGCGGCGGCGCACTACATCGTGCGCAAGGACGGGCGGATCACCCAGCTGGTCCGCGAGCTGGACGTGGCGTTCCACGCGGGGAACAGGTCGTACAACGAGCGCAGTGTCGGGATCGAGCACGAGGGGTTCGTGGACCGCCCGGAGGACTTCACGGACGCGATGTACGCGGCCTCGGCGCGGCTGACGGCCGCGATATGCCGGCGGTACGGCATGGCCGTGGACCGCGAGCACGTGATCGGGCATGCGGAGGTGCCGGGGACGGATCACACCGACCCGGGGGAACACTGGGACTGGGATCGCTACATGGGGCTTGTTCGGCGCGTCGGACGGGCCTGACACCCGGCTCCGCCTGTGACTCAATCGTTATCCTGTGCCCGTACTGCACGCTGCCTGTGTCCGTTGCGTCCCGCACCCGGGGCGCCAGCTGCGGATGCTCAACTCTGTTTTTATTGAAGGGAGTTCAGCATTATCAGCATCCACGGCCGCCTCACAGTCGGGCAGGTTCGCTCCTAACTTCACCTCAGATTTCACACAGTCCCCAGGTCAAACATCCGTGGCCATGACCCACACCACAGATCCCGCCCCCGGGGCGGACAGGAACGACGAGCAGGCCACCGGCGGCAGGCGCCGGCGTGCCAAGGGCGCGAAGCCCGCCGAGGCGGGGCACGTGAAGGCGGAGCGCATCACAGACGCCGACCACTCCAAGGAGGGAACGGCCAGGCGCGGCAAGGGAGTTCACCGGCGGAAGTTCCTCGGCGGCATGGCCGGCGTCGGTTTGGGCGCCGTCGCCGCGGCCGGTTCCACCTTCGCCCTGCTGACCGACGCGCAGGGCAACAAGGCCGGCGCGGCGACCAACACCGCGACCCTGACCGTCCCCGACCTCCTGGAGGGCACCACCTCCGACAGCACCACCACCTTCACCCTGGAGGCGAAGACCGGCACCGCCGAGGTGCTCAGCGGCGTCACCAGCACCACCGCCGGCTACAACCAGTCGTTCCTCGGCCCCACCATGAAGTGGACCAAGGGCAACGTCAACGTCCTCAACATCACCAACAGCCTGGGCGAGGACACCACGGTCCACTTCCACGGGGCGCACGTCCCGGCCAAGATGGACGGCGGCCCCCAGGTCGCGTTCTCCGACGGGGACACCTGGTCGCCGACCTTCACGGTCAAGGACGAGCCCATGACGCTCTGGTACCACCCGCACGCGCTGGGCACCACGGCGAAGCAGGCGGTGCACGGCCTGGCCGGCATGATCATCGTCGACGACAGCGACAACACCACCAGCGCCGAACTGCCCACCACCTACGGCACCGACGACATCCCGCTGATCTTCCAGTGCCTCGCGGTGGACGCCGACGGCGACATCAAGTACGACCTGACCGGCTACCTCAGCAGCGGCCTGAGCTACCCGCTGCTGGTCAACGGCACCAACGTCGACGACACCACCCTCACCTTCACCGCGACCAAGACCAGGACCCGGTTCCGGCTGCTCAACGCCTCGCCGTCGGACATCATCACCATCCTGCGCAGCGACGGCGGCACGATGACCCAGATCGCCACCGACCAGGGCTACCTGGCCGAGGCCGCGGACGTGACCACGATCCGGCTGGTGGCGGGCGCCCGCGCCGAGATGGTGATGGACATGTCGGACGACGTCACCCTCCAGGCGGTCGTCACCACCGGCTGGGTGCGCGGCGGCAGCGGCACGTACGACTTCCTGACCGTCACCGCGAGCGGCACCGACACCCCGTCCGACCTGCCCAGCTCGCTGCGGACCATCGACCGGTACGACACCGGCGACTTCACCGCGCGCACCATCACCCTCGGCCAGTCCGGTACGACGATGCTGATCAACGGCTCGGCGGGCACGAGCATGTCCTCCATGGCCATGATCAGCACCACGCTGGGGTCCAAGGAGATCTGGACGATCAAGAACAGCACGCAGCTGGAGCACTCGTTCCATCTGCACGACGTGCCATACCAGCTGATCTCCGTCAACGGCGAGGATCCGACCGGGGTCGAACTCGGCTGGTACGACACCTACGAGGTGGTCGGCGGCGGCTCGATCGAGATCGCCATGGAGTTCACCGACTTCTCCGACGACACGTACATGTACATGCTCCACTGCCATCTGCTGCAGCACGAGGACGAGGGGATGATGGCGTCCCTCATGGTCACGGACAGCTAACCGCCCCCGGGCCTCCTGAGCAGGCTGCCGCCGGCAGTGGAAGTGCCGGCGGCAGCCGTTCGCGAGGTTCCGGTCACCGGCGGCTCCCCCGGAACACATCGGAAGATTCCGCGTGTTGCCGAGGCGTCCGCACGGTCCCGCCGGAGCGGGCGGTGCGGACCGCTCTCAGCTCAGCCCGGCCGCCCTGGCCCGCTCCACCGCCGGGCCGATCGCCTTCGCGACCGCCTCGACGTCGGCCTGGGTGGAGGTGTGGCCGAGCGAGAAGCGCAGGGTGCCGCGGGCCAGGTCCGGGTCGGTGCCGGTGGCCAGCAGGACGTGGCTCGGCTGGGCCACCCCGGCGGTGCACGCGGAGCCCGTCGAGCACTCGATGCCCTGGGCGTCGAGCAGCAGGAGCAGCGAGTCGCCCTCGCAGCCGGGGAAGGTGAAGTGCGCGTTGGCGGGGAGCCGGTCCACGGGGTCGCCGCCGAGGATCGCGTTCGGCACGGCCGAACGGACGGCGTCGATCAGCGCGTCGCGCAGGGCGCCGATCTCCCGGGCGAACCACTCGCGGCGCTCGGCGGCGAGCCGCGCCGCCACCGCGAACGAGGCGGTCGCCGGCACGTCGAGGGTGCCGGAGCGGACGTGCCGCTCCTGGCCGCCGCCGTGCAGGACCGGTACGGGGGTGTACTCGCGGCCGAGGAGCAGGGCGCCGATGCCGTACGGGCCGCCGACCTTGTGGCCGGAGACGGTCATCGCGGCGAGGCCGCAGGAACCGAAGTCCACCGGGACCTGGCCGAAGGCCTGGACCGCGTCGGCGTGCAGCGGGATGCCGAACTCGTTGGACACGGCGGCGAGTTCACGGATCGGCAGGACCGTGCCGATCTCGTTGTTGGCCCACATGACGGTGGCGAGGGCCACGTCGTCGGGATTGCGTTCGATCGCCTCGCGCAACGCCTCGGGGTGGACCCGGCCGTAGGTGTCGACGGGGAGGTACTCCACCGTCGCGCCCTCGTGTTCGCCGAGCCAGTGGACGGCGTCCAGGACCGCGTGGTGTTCGACGGGGCTGGCGAGGACCCGGGTGCGGGCCGGGTCGGCATCGCGGCGGGACCAGTAGAGGCCCTTGACCGCGAGGTTGTCGGCCTCGGTGCCGCCGGAGGTGAGGACGACCTCGCTGGGGCGGGCGCCGAGCGCTTCCGCGAGGGTCTCCCTGGATTCCTCGACCGTGCGGCGGGCCTTGCGGCCGGAGGCGTGCAGGGAGGACGCGTTGCCGGTGACGCCGAGCTGCGCGGTGAGAGCCGCGACTGCCTCCGGGAGCATCGGGGTCGTGGCGGCGTGGTCGAGGTAGGCCATGGTGGGGTCGATTCTACGGGGGGCGGGGTGAGGGGCGCCCAGCCGCCGTAGGGGGCGATCACCGTTTGCGGGTACCGGTACGTCGTGGCTGGTCGCGCACTCCCCCGCGCCCCTGAAGGGGCGCTCCTGTGAACGGCGCTTCGGAGTTCACGTCTACAGGCTCCAGGAGACCGTGTGCGACGCCGCCATGGCGATGGCCAGGACCGCCAGGTCCGCCACGCCCAGGGCCAGGCCCAGGTACGCGCGGCCCTTGCGCTGCGTGCCGCGCCACAGGGAGACCAGGGCCAGGATGATCGCGACCGGGCCCAGGAACAGGTTCAGGACCAGGAGGCCGAGGAGGCCCAGGATGAAGGAGGCGACGGCCATGCCGTCGGCGTCGCGGGTGCGGGTCTGGGGACGCGGGGTGGCCGGGGCGGTGAGTTGCATCATGCTCAGCTCCTCAAGCGAGCGGGTACGGAAGGTCAGTTGGTCGGGGTGTGGCGGCGGCGGGCGAGGCGCTCGCGGACTGCGAAGCCGGCCAGCCAGACGACGATCACGGCGGCGAGGCCTGCGGTGACGTCGAGCGGCGCGTGGGCCACGGTGCCCAGCACCACGCCGAGCAGCATGAGTGCGGCGACGAGGAACAGCATGGGGTCGATCCCCCTCCGTTACATTTGGGTGAACGGTTGTAGTAACAGTTGTTCACTGACTTCGAGTCTAGCAACTCGCACGGCTTTCCAATTCCGGAGAACAGTTGTTAACTGGATGACATGAGTCACACCCTCGGCATCCGACAGGCCCAGAAGCAGAAGACCCGCCAGGCCTTCCTGGACGCTGCGCTCGCCCTGCTGGAGGAGCAGAGCCTGAGCAGCCTGGGGCTGCGCGAGGTCACCCGGGCCGTGGGCGTCGCCCCGACCGCCTTCTACCGGCACTTCCGCTCCACCGCCGACCTCGGCGTCGCCCTCGTCGACGAGGCGCTGGGCAGCCTGCACCCGATGGTCCGCACGACGGTCGGCACGCCCGGCGCGGAGCGCATCACCCGGGCGGTGCAGCTGATCGCCGACCATGTGGCCGCGCACCCGGCGCACGTCCGGTTCATCGCCCGGGAGCGGCACGGCGGCGTGCAGCCGGTACGGAAGGCGATCCGGGACCAACTCGCCCGGTTCGCCACGGAGGTCAAGACGGAGTTGGCCAAGGACCCCGAGGCCGAGGGGTGGAACGACGACGACCTGCTGATGCTCGCCCACCTCTACGTGGACCAGATGCTCATCACGGCCTCGCTGTTCCTGGAGACCCTGGAGTCCCCGGAGCCCTCGGAGGCCGAGCGGGAGCGCGTCGCCCGGATCGCCACCCGCCAGATGCGGCTGATCAGCCTCGGCCGGCAGCACTGGCTGGACCAGGAGCCGTGACGCACGGGGGCGGCGCGTCCGTCCGCCGGACGCGCCGCCCCTGTCGTACGACCTCTGCGGTCAGCTCTTCGTCGCCTGCGCGCTCGGCGCGCCGCTGGGGGCCGCGCCGCCGGCCCCGGGACCACCCTGGCCACCGCCGCAGCCACCGCCCATGCCGCCGCCGGGGCCGCCGCCCTGACCGCCGCCGCCCGGCGCGCCGCTCGGCATGCCGGTGGGGGTGCCGGTCGGCTTGACGGTGCCGGTGGGAGCGCCCGAGGGGGCGCCGCTCGGGCGGCCCGACGCATTGCCGGTCGGCATCCCGGACGCCTGCTGACAGGACTGGTTCTGGCCGGAGTTGCCACTGCCGGAGGAGGACGAGTCGCTCGAACCGCACGCGGTCAGCAGCAGCGGGGACACGGCGAGCAGGGCGACAGCGGGGACGAGGCGTACGCGCTTCATGAGAGACAACTCCGTAAAGGATGAGGGAGTCCTGAGGCGCAGCACTCAACCAACGGCGTTTAGGGCGTTCTTGGGGCCGCCCTGTCCCCAGCCTGTGATTCGGGTAATGGGAAGCCCAAGAAACCGCTCCGACCTGCGCCTCCCTGGACGATCACCACCTGCTCGCCGGTACAAGTCCGTGACAGAACACGGTCGTTGCGAGGTCAGCCGAGACGGACCCGGGCCAACTGGCGGGACTGCGCCACCAGGCGGCCCTCGGTGTCCCAGACCTCGGCGTCCTCCTCCAGGAAGCCGCCGGCCAGGTTGCGGGTGGTGACGGAGACGCGCAGCGGGCCCGGGGCGGGGCGGTGGCGGACGTGGACGGTGAGCTCGACCGTGGGGACCCAGCCCTTGAGGCCGATCTCGAACGCGGTCGGCGGCAGCGCGTCCACCGCCAGGAGGAGGGAGAGCGGGTCGGCGTCACGGCCGTCCGCGAGGCCGAACCAGGATCGCATCTCGCCCCTGCCGGAGGGGGCGCCGAGGGCCCAGCCGAGGGTGGCCGGGTCCAGCTTGAGCATCAGGCGCTCGGTGATGGCGGAGCTGCCCTCGACCGTGGCCGGACCGTCCTCGGGGCCGAAGCAGTGCTCCATGGGCGGGAAGGCGGGCGGGGTCGCCGTCGTACGCACGTCGTCGGGGAGGGTGGTGAGGTCGCCGTAGGAGGCGAGCACGCGGATGCGTTCGACCTCGTTGCCCTCCTCGTCGTACTGGAAGAGCGAGGCCTGGCCGGTGGAGAGGGTGCGGCCGGTGCGGACGGTGTCCGTGCGGATCACGGCCGGGCCCGGCTGAGACGCGGTCAGGTAGTGCGCCGAGACGGTGAACGGGTCCGGGTGCGGCAGCGTGTCCGCGAGGGCCCGGCCGAGCACGGCAAGCAGGTAGCCCCCGTTGACGGCGCTGATGATGGTCCAGCCGGCCGAGAGGTCGATGTCGTAGACGCCGGGAGCGCGCCGGGTGACCGCGGTGTCGCGGTCGAACTCGCTGTCACCGATCACGGCCCGCGTGGATGCTGCTTCTGGCATGCCTGAACAGTACAAGAAGTAATTACTAAGCGGTAGCTTTTGCGATCCACGCACCAGCCGGCCGGCAGCGGCCCGGCCGGTAAGGGATCCCTCCGCCGAGTGAGGTTCCGGCAATTTCTAGGTAAGTGTCCGGACACGTCCGTAACCCGGAGCCCGCAATTCCCCTCTATGGGGACATGAGCCTCACCGGGACTCCGTTCCTCTACACGTCCATCGTCCTGTCGGTGGTCGCCCTCATACTGCCGCTCTTCCTGTGGTCGAGGATGCGGGGACCCAAGGCCGTGCGTACCGCGGCCCGGGGCCTGATGCTGCTGTTCGCCCAGGCCACGGCGGTGACGCTGATCTTCGTGCTGGTCAACAACGAGAACAACCTGTACGACAACTGGGCCGACCTCCTCGGTACCGGCAACCACGTCCAGCAGGCCGCAAACCTCGGCCAGGACGGTACCGGCGGCATAGCGCTGAAGACGCTGCCCAAGGTGCGGCAGTCCTTCGCCGCGGCCAGCGGACCGGGCATGCGCGGAGTGCGGGTCACCCAGCTCAAGGGCCGCATCTCCGGGGTGAACGCCGAGGTCTACGTGTGGCTGCCGCCCCAGTACGACGAGCCGAAGTACCGGAACCACAAGTTCCCGGTCGTGGAGCTGCTGCCGGGCTACCCCGGCTCGGCCAAGGCCTGGTTCGGCTCGATGAAGGTGACCCAGCAGCTGGAGCCGCTGATGAGGAGCGGCAGGGTCGCGCCCTTCATCCTGGTCGCGCCGCGCACCAACCTGCTGGCCGGCGTGGACACCGGCTGCGCCAACATCCCGGGCACGGTCAACGCCGACAGCTGGCTGAGCATCGACGTCCCGAAGATGGTGACCGACAACTTCCGGGCCGCCCCCGCCCCGGCGAACTGGGCCACCGCCGGCTACTCGGCCGGCGCGCACTGCGCGGTCAAGCTGGCCGTCGCCCACCCGGACCGCTACCGGGCCGCGGTCAGCCTCTCCGGCTACAACGACCCGATCGGCGAACGCAACTCGCTCGCCGCGCAGAGCGTGCCCCTGCGCGAGCAGAACAACCCCTACCTGCTGCTGAGGAAGGCGGTCAGCCCGCCCCGGATCGCCCTCTACCTCTCCGGCGAGTCCGGTGACGGCTACCAGGCCGGGGTGGCGCTCGAACAGATCGCCAAGGCGCCGACCACCGTGCACGTGGTGTACCTGCCGCGCAGCGACGGCGGCCACAACATGGCGCTGTGGCGACCCCAGGTGACGACCGTGTTCGAGTGGCTCACGGTGAACATGGGCCAGAGCCACGTCAGGGGCCGCTCCACTACTCCTCTCGAACCGTCGAGCGCCGGTTCCACGCACGCGGCGCTCGCCAGTGGAACCGCATCGCGAGCAGGCGCAGTACGAAAGCGGTGACGACCGCGAGCCCGCTGGTGAACGGGTTCAGCGCGTCGTAGCGGATGCACAGCACCACCGTCGTCGCCCCGACGATCGCCGGGACCGCGTACAGGTCGCGGTCCCAGCGCAGCAGCGAGGGAACCTCGTTGGCGAGCACGTCCCGGAGCACGCCACCGCCGACCGCGGTGGCGAGCCCGAGGGCGGCGGAGGCGGTGAGGTTGAGACCGTAGGAGTAGGCCTTCGTGGTGCCGCTGACGGCGAACAGGCCGAGGCCGGCCGCGTCGAAGACCAGGACCGCCGACTGGATCCGCTCGACGTGCGGGTGCAGGAAGAACACCACCAGGGCGGCGATGAGCGGGGTGATGAAGTACCCGAGGTCCGTGAAGGCGGCCGGGGGGACGGCTCCGATGATCACGTCCCGGAAGATCCCTCCGCCCAGCGCGGTGACCTCGGCCATCACTCCGATGCCGAAGACGTCGAAGTTCTTGCGGACGGCCAGCAGCGCGCCGGAGATGGCGAACACGAAGATGCCGATGACGTCGAGCGTGTGCTGGACGGAGGGTGAGAAGAGTTGCTGGAGCTGCACCCTGACATTGTGACCCGTCAGGGTGCACGCACCTTACAAACCCAGGTCTACAGGGCGGGTTTCCCTGTGGTGAACAGCCAGGTCTGGAAGAGGTCGTCCAGCTGCTGCCCGCTGACCTTCTCCGCGAGGCGGATGAAGTCGGCGGTGTCGGCGTTGCCGTAGCGGTGCAGCTTCGTCCAGGCCGGGAGCAGCTTGAAGAACGCCGTGTCGCCGATGCGTTCGCGGAGCATCTGGAGGGTCATCGCGCCGCGCTGGTAGACGGCCGAGGCGAACATGGTGTCGCGCTGCGGGTCGGCGACGACGGTCTGCCAGAAGGGGTTTTCGGCGGCCCGCGAGTTGTAGGCGGCGAGGAACGAGTCGTGCGCGGACCGGGTGCCCTGGTGCTCCGCCCACAGCCACTGGGCGTACGTGGCGAAGCCCTCGTTGAGCCAGACGTCCTTCCACTGCGCCACGCTCACCGAGTCCCCGAACCACTGGTGGGCCAGCTCGTGCACGATCGTCGTCTCGCTGCGCACCGCCGAGTAGGCCGGCTTGCTCTGCACCTCCAGCGAGAACCCGGCCTCGGGCATGTCGTCGACGATGGCTCCGGTCTCCTCGAAGGGATACGGCCCGAAGAGCTGCGACCAGTAGTCGGTGGCGGCCGCGGTGACGGCGTACACGTCGACGCTGTTGCTGTTCGCGAGGACCGGGTCGATGGCGACGTAGATCGGGATGCCGGAGGGGGTCTTCCCGGTCCGCACGTCGAACTTCCCGATGGTGGCGGTGGCCAGGTAGGTCGCCATCGGCTTGGACTCGCGCCAGTGCGTGTACGTCGAGCCGCCCTTGTCGTACGTCGAGACCAGCCGGCCGTTGGAGACCCCGGTCAGGCCTTCGGGGGCCTTGATCCGGATGTCGTAGGTGGCCTTGTCGGAAGGGTGGTCGCTGGACGGGAACCAGGTGGAGGCCGCGTTGGGCTCACAGGCGACGAAGACACCGTCGGGGGTCTTCATCCAGCCGTAGTCGGAGCCGAAGACGATGGGCCCGTTGAGGGGTTCGGGGATCCCGCCGTAGGTGACGGAGACCGTGAAGTCACGGCCCTTGCGGAGCGCGTCCCGCGGGGTGACGGTGATCTCGTCGCCGGTGCGTGTGAACCCGGCTCGCCGGCCGTTCACTTCGACCTTCGTGACCTCCAGCTTCTGGAGGTCGAGGTCGAAGGCGGAGAGGTTCTGGGTGGCCCGGGCGGTGAGGGTGGTACGGCCGTCCAGGCGGCCGGTGTCCGGAGCGTAGGCGACGTCGAGATCGTAGTGGCGGGCGTCGAAACCGCCGTTGCCGAGCTGGGGGAAGTAGGGGTCGCCGATGCCGTCGGCGCCCGGGGTGGGGGCGGGGGCGGCGGCTATCACGAAGGAGGCGGCCGCCGCGGTTGCGACGGCCGCCAGACGTGCCGAACGGGAGAGGCGCATGAGTCGTCCCTTTCGAGCGTGCCGGTCAGTGGACGGACACGGTCGACTCTGCGCTCTCCCGTTCATGCATGTACATGACTTTACTCAGTTGTGTCATGCGCTACTTGCCGGTTGACTCCTGTGCCGTCTGTGCATCGGCTGTGGCCTCACCGGCCGCGGGCTTCTCCGCGTCCTCGGCCGCCGACTCCGTAGCCGACGACTCGTCAGCCGCTGCGTCCACGGCCTCGGTCTCGGCCTCGGTCTCCGCTTTGGCTTCGGTTCCGATCTCAGCCTCGGCCTCGGCCTCGGCTTCTGTCTCGGCCTTGGCTTCGGTCACGGTCTCGGCCACTGCTTCGGCTTCGGAGGCGTCCGTGGTCGCAGCTTCCGCAGTCGCAGTCGCGGCCTCGGCCACTGCTTCGGCTTCGGCCACTGCTTCGGCTTCGGCTTCGGGAGCGTCCGTGGTCGCGGCCTCCGTGGTCGCCGCCTTCATGGCCTCGGCCGGCTTCGCCGACTCCTCCAGCACGGACTCGCCCACCAGCTCCGAGGCCGCCTTCGCCGCGCTCAGCAGAACGGTGTCCTGCGGGGCCTGGTCGGCGAAGTTCTCCGGGTGGTGGCACGCCACCCGCTGGCCCGGACGGAGTTCGAGGAGCGGGGGCTCCGTCGTGCGGCAGATCTCCGTCGCCTTCCAGCACCGGGTGTGGAAGCGGCAGCCGGACGGCGGGGCGATCGGCGACGGCACGTCACCGCGGAGCAGGATGCGCTCGCTCTTCTGCCCGCGCCGCTGCGGGTCCGGGACCGGCACCGCCGACATGAGCGCCTTGGTGTACGGGTGCATCGGCGACTCGTACAGCTTGGTGCTGTCGGCGAGTTCGACGATCTTGCCGAGGTACATCACCGCGACCCGGTCCGAGACGTGCCGGACGACGGAGAGGTCGTGGGCGATGATCACGTAGGTCAGGCCCAGTTCCTCCTGGAGGTCGTCCATGAGGTTGACGACCTGCGCCTGGATCGACACGTCCAGGGCGGAGACGGGCTCGTCGGCCACCACCAGCTTCGGCTTCAGGGCGAGCGCTCGGGCGATGCCGATGCGCTGGCGCTGACCGCCGGAGAACTCGTGCGGGTAGCGGTTGTAGTGCTCGGGGCTCAGGCCCACCAGCTCCAGGAGACGCTGGACCTCCTTCTTGACCCCGCCCTCCGGCTCCACGCCCTGCAGCCGGAACGGCGCGGAGACGATCGAGCCGATGGTGTGCCGGGGGTTCAGGGAGCCGTACGGGTCCTGGAAGATCATCTGGATGTCGCGGCGCAGCGGGCGCATCTTCGCGGTGGACAGGTGCGTGATGTCCTGGCCCTCGAAGGTGACCTTGCCGCCGGTCGGGTCCTGGAGCCGGGTGATGACCCGGCCCATGGTCGACTTGCCGCAGCCCGACTCGCCGACCACGCCGAGGGTCTCTCCCTTGCGCACCTCGAAGTCGATGCCGTCGACGGCCTTCACCGCGCCGACCTGGCGCTGCAGGATGCCCTTCTTGATCGGGAAGTGCTTCTCCAGGCCCTCGACCTTCAGCAGCACCTCCCGGTCCGCGGAGGCCTTCTCGGGAGCCGACGCCTGCTGCGGGATGACGGCGTCATCGGTCTTCTTCGTGTCGCTCACAGCTTCGGCGCAATCTCTTCGGTCCAGATCCGCGTGCGGTCCTCGGCCGAGAGGTGGCAGGCGGACCAGTGGCCGCCGTCGACCAGCTCCAGCTCGGGGCGGACCGTGCGGGTGACGTTCCCCTTGGGGAGGTCCGCGTACGGGCAGCGCGGGTGGAAGGCGCAGCCCGAGGGGACGTTGATGAGGCTCGGCGGCTGACCCTTGACCGGGATGAGCCGGTCGGAGGTCTCCCGGTCGATGCGCGGCATCGAGCCCAGCAGGCCCCAGGTGTAGGGGTGCTGCGGCTTCTCGAAGATCTCGTCGACCGGGCCGCGCTCCACGCACCGGCCGCCGTACATCACCAGGACGTCGTCGGCGATCTCGGCCACCACACCCAGGTCGTGGGTGATGAGGATGACCGCGGAGCCGAACTCCTTCTGGAGGTCGCGGATCAGGTCGAGGATCTGCGCCTGGACGGTGACGTCGAGGGCGGTGGTCGGCTCGTCCGCGATGAGCAGCTCGGGGTTGTTGACCAGGGCCATGGCGATCATGGCGCGCTGGCGCATACCGCCGGAGAACTCGTGCGGGTAGCCGTCGACGCGCTTGGCGGGCTCGGGGATGCCGACCCGGTCGAGCATCTCGATGGCGCGGGTGCGGGCGACCTTCTTGCTGACGTCGTGGTGGACCCGGTACGCCTCGACGATCTGGTCGCCGATCTTGTAGTACGGGTGCATCGCGGACAGCGGGTCCTGGAAGATCATCGCCATCTCGCGGCCGCGGAGCCGGCGCACCTCGTCCGGGGACGCGTTCACCAGTTCCTTGCCGCCGAGCCAGATCTCGCCGGACATCCGCACGTTCTTGCCGCGGGCGCCGAGCCGGTGCAGGCCCATGATGGCCAGCGAGGTGACGGACTTGCCGGAGCCGGACTCGCCGACGATGGAGAGGGTCTTGCCCTTCTCCAGCGAGAAGCTGAGGCCGTCGACGGACTTGACGATGCCGTCGTCCGTCGGGAAGTGCACCTTGAGGTCGCGGACTTCGAGGAAGGCGTCGGACGGGGCGGCCGGCGTGGGCTCGCCCACGGCGGCGCCGGTCTTGGAGAGTTCGGTCACGAGAGCCTCACCCGCGGGTCGGCGGCCGCGTAGAGCAAGTCCACCAGGAGATTTGCGATCACGACGAAGAAGGCGGCGAGCAGGGTCACGCCGAGGATCGGGGGCAGGTCGTTGTCGTCGATGGCCTGCACCGCGTACTGGCCGATGCCGTGCAGCGAGAACACGGTCTCGGTGATCACCGCGCCGCCGAGCAGCAGACCGAGGTCCATGCCGAAGACGGTGATGATCGGGGTGAGCGCGGCGCGCAGTCCGTGCCGGACGACGACCTTGCGTTCGCGCAGGCCCTTGGCGCGGGCCGTGCGGATGTAGTCCTCGTTCATCGTCTCCAGCATGCCCGAGCGGGTGAGCCGCGCGTAGATGGCCGAGTACAGGAGAGCGAGCGAGCACCAGGCGGGGATCAGGGTGTTGGCCCATTGCGCCGGGTTCTCGGTGAGCGGGACGTACGTTCGGCCGAAGATCGGCCACTGGTAGGTGAAGAGCAGGATCGCCAGGTTGCCCGTGAAGAACATCGGCAGCGAGACGCCGGCGAGGGCCACACCCATGAAGGTGCGGTCGAAGAAGGAGCGGGGCTTCAGCGCGGAGATCACGCCGATCGCCACGCCGGAGACCAGCCACAGCACGGCCGCGCCGAGGGCCAGCGACAGGGTCACCGGCATCCGGGAGGTCAACTGGGGCCAGACCGCCTGGTGGGTCTTGAAGGAGTAGCCGAAGCACGGTGCGTCGCAGTGCACCGTGGAGGGGCCCAGATCATAGGTGGCGCCGGAGACGATCCCCTTGATGAAGTGCCAGTACTGGACGTAGACGGGCTGGTCCAGACCGAGGTTGTGCTTGACCGCGGCGATGTCCGCCTTCGACGGGGCCTTGCCGATGTACTGCTGGGCCAGCTGATCAGCGGTCTGCCCGGCCAGCCGTGGCAGCACGAAGAAGATGGCGAAGGTGACCGCGGAGACGACCAGCAGCAGGATCACCGCTGCGAGCGTCCGACGGAGGATGTACGAGATCACGGGGATCGGCGCTGGTGCCCGCGGGCCAATCGGCCCGCGGGCACCAATGCCTTCACCTGCCTTCCGGGGCTGCTACTTCGACGCGACGCCGATGTTGAGGTAGTCGTACTGACCGCTGAAGGCCGCCGTGGAGACCAGGTTGGTGAAGGTGGTCGGGCGGGCCAGCAGGACCTTGAAGTAGGTCAACGGCACCAGGGCGGCGTCGTCCATGGTCTGCGCGTCGATCTGCTTGTAGATGCTGTTGCGCTCGGTGTCGTCCTGGGTACCGATCGCCTTGGCCAGCAGGTCGTTGACGGTCTTGTTGTCGTACTGCGACAGGTTGGTGTTACCGGACTGGCTGATCGCCTGGCCGTTCAGGATCTGCTGCAGGAAGCCGTAGCCGGACGGCCAGTCGGCACCCCACTGCATCATCATCAGGCCGACGTTCTGCTTGTTGTCGAACTTCGGGACACCCGCGTAGTCGGTGAAGTACTTGCCCGACGGGTACTGCTTGAGGGTGGCGTTGATGCCGACCTTCTTCAGCGAGGCGATGATCGCCGTGGCGGCGTCGATCTCCGGCTGACGGTCGGACCGCGCCGTGATGTTGGTGTTGATCGACGTCTTGCCGCAGGCCTTCAACTGCTCCTTGGCCTTGGCCACGTCGCCCTTGTTGCCGGTGGTGGCGTAGACGTCCGCCTTGGCGTAGCCCGGGATGTCCGGGGGCAGCACCGTGGTGGCGATGTCACCGCGGATCGGGCCGCCCTCGGCGGTCTGGACCGAGACCTTGTCGATCGCGTACTCGACGGCCTTGCGGCAGGCGACGTTGTCGAACGGCTTCAGCTTGGTGTTGATCGCCATGTAGACCAGACGGCCACCGTAGGTGTTGTCCGTGTTGGCCTTCTTGCCGGCGTCGGTGAGCACCTGGGCCTGCGTGGCGGCCTGGACACCCGATCCGCCGAGGTCGATCGCGTCGCCGGCCAGGACGTCCTTGTCGATCGTCTCGGCGTTGACCTTCAGGTTGACGACGATCTTGTCCGGCAGCTGCTTGCGCAGCGGGTCGGTCTTCGGGTCCCAGTTCTTGTTGCGGACCAGCACGGCCTGCTTGCCGTCCTGGTAGCTCTGGAACTGGTACGAGCCCGAGGACACGATGTTCTTGACGTAGTCGACGCCGTTGTCCTTGGCCTGCGGGACCGGGGCCGTCTGCGGGGCCGAGACCAGGTAGTCGAACTCCTGGAAGGCCGACTTCAGGTGGAAGACGATCGTGGTGTCGTCCGGGGTCTCGATGGACGAGAGGCCCTTGGCGCTCTTGTCCTTGTAGGGACCCTTGTACTTGTCGCCGCCGACCAGGAACTGCTGGAAGTAGTTCGGGCCGAGGGAGAGCACGTCACGCGCGAAGTTGGAACGCTCGACGGCGTACTTGACGTCCTTGGACGTGATCGCCGTGCCGTCCTGGTACTTCAGGCCCGAACGCAGCTTGTACGTCCAGGTCTTGCCGCCGTCGCTCGGGACGCCCTTGCTCGCGGCGAGGTCCGGGACCAGGGTGTTGCCCTTGGAACCGGGGCCGGGCTGGAACGTCATCAGCGGGCGGGCGTACAGCCGGCTGAAGTTGTACATGTACGCGTAGTACGTGTTACCGGGGTCGAACGAGTCCGGGACGTCGGACAGCTCGTAGGTGACCGTGCCGCCCTTCTTGTCGGACGCGTTGACGACACCCTTGGTAGCCGCGTTGGCCGCGGCGGAGCTGCCGCCGTTGCCATCCTTGTTGTCATCGGCCTTGCTGCACCCTGCAACCAGCAGGGTGGCGGAGCCGATGGCCGCGATCGCGGCCAGCGCTGACCTTCGCATGATGGGTGGGTTCCCCTCCATTGTCGGAAACTTTTCGGGCTCTCGGTGACAGCAGGCGTCAGCGGCTGCGCGGGTCGAGAGCGTCGCGGAGACCGTCACCGAGCAGGTTGAACGCCAGCACGGTCACGAAGATGGCAAGGCCGGGCACGATCATGTACTCGGGATCGACCTGGTAGTACGTCACCGCTTCGCGGAGCATGCCGCCCCAGGACGCCTGCGGGGGCTGGATACCCACACCGAGGAAGCTGAGGGACGCCTCGAAGAGGATGTTGGTCGGGATCAGCAGCGTCGAGTAGACGATGATCGGGCCGACCAGGTTGGGCATCAGCTCGCGGAACAGGATGTACGGGCCCTTGGCGCCCATGCCGCGGGAGGCGTCGACGAACTCGCGCTCCCGCAGGGCCAGGGTCTGGCCGCGCACGATGCGGCCGAGGTAGGGCCAGTTGAAGAAGCCGATGACGAAGATGAGCACGCTGAGGTGCAGCGGCAGTCCGTTGAGGCCGAACGCGCCGCCCTGGAGGGTGGCGGAGATGGCGATGGCGAACAGCAGGAGGGGGAAGGCCAGGAAGGTGTCCATCAGCCGGCTGATGACCGAGTCGACACGGCCGCCGTAGTAGCCCGCGACGACGCCCATGATCGCGCCGATCACGTTGGACAGGATCGTCGAGCCGAAGGCGACCACCAGCGACACCCAAGAGCCCTCCAGGACCCGGGTGGCGATGTCACGGCCGAACTTCGGGTCCACGCCCAGCGGGTGATCGAGGCTCATGCCGCCCCAGCCGCCGTTGGGCAGCGAGGTGTTGGCGTCGATCAGCTCCTGGTGGAAGGCGTTGGGGTCGAGACCGAACAGGGCCTGGATGGGGCGGGCGAGGATCGCGACGAGAATCAGCAGAACGACAACGATGCCGCCGGCCACGGCGACCCTGTCCTTCTTGAACCGGGTCCAGGCGATCTGCCCGAGGGAACGACCCTCGATCTGCCCCTTACCGGCACCCTCCAGTACAGCCTCCGGCTGTGCCTCGGCTGCCGCCCCGGTGGTCTCGATCGGTGCGGTCACGGTGAGCGACCCCTCTCGCCGGCGGTGACCGGCCTACGCCAGCCGCGGATTGCGGCTTTGTCGACTTGCTCGATCATGAGGTTTAAACCGACCTCATGTCTGACTCGCGAGTCTTCAGCGTCGTCGCGATCACCCGCCAGATCTGGCGGAGAAAGTATGCGCAACCGTGATGCAGTCCGAGGGATTCCGTTATCCGAACAGTGGGTAACGCCCCTCGGACACGGGCCAGTTGGGACAGAACGCCCAATTCGGCCGGAACGGAACGTTCCGCCGCCATCTACGCGCGGAGAAATGTGTTCGTTACGTAAATCTTGTGAACCCTCCCGGTCGGCCCGCAGGGTGGGCGCCCCGTCGCGTCAGTAACCGCCCTGGGCCGGCGGGTACCCGTACCCCGTCGCCGGGGCCGGCGGCAGCGCCGCGTGGGCCTCGCGGTCGTAGAACGGGCGTGCCGTCGCCCGCATCCACATCACGACCGGGTCGTACTCGTCGGTCATCGCGACCGTCGACACCGGCAGCCCGTCCGGCACCGCCCCGATCGACTGCTGCATCATCCCGCGCACCGAGTCCACGGCCGGCGGCGAGGTGTCGTACACGTCCAGGCCGATCGCGAGGTACGGCGCCCCGAGGGCCGGCTGCACCCAGGCGCGGCGCAGCGAGCGGACCGCGGGGGTGCGGTGGGCGTTCTGCGTGAGCAGGGCGTAGAACTGCGGGATCTCGATGGCCGGTTCGGTGAGCCGGAGCGGGCCGGCCGGCTGGCGGTCCAGGCCGGTGGCGATGCGGCGCAGGTCCAGCCAGGGGATGCCGACGCCGCCGCCGGGGGCGTGCGGGTTGAGCCAGAGGCCGAAGTGGTCGGGGTAGAGCGTGCGGGCCACATCGATGCCGTCGACCACCTCGTACGAGCGGTTCCAGCCGCTCGCGGAGAGCTCCTGGGCCGAGGTCACGCAGGGGGCGTAGCCGTGGCCGTCGACCTCCATGTTCCCGTACTGGGCGTCGGGGGAGCCGGCCTGGCCGTGCCAGAGCAGCATCCAGATCTGGCCGGAGGAGGGGGTGGCGAGGGCGCGGAGGAGTGCCTCGTAGGCGTCGTAGCGCCCGGGGGTTACCTGGCGCAGCATGTGCTCGACCTGTCCGGTCGCCGCGGTGCCGCTGGCGCTCACGTGTTACCGCCCCTTCATCTGGTGCCCCGCGTTCGGAGACAGCTTATGCGCCCAAGGGGCAGGGCCGATTGTCCGTGCGCGGGTGCGGCTTCGCGGTGGCCGGTCGCGCCCACGCGGCGGAGCCGCAAACGAGTACAGCCCCGCGCCCCTTGGCCGGCTGCCCTGGGGGCGTTTCTAGTGGCCGTACTGGTAGAAGGGGCGGACGTTCTCCCGCATCCAGTGGCCGACCGGGTCGTCCGCGACGTCCAGCAGGACCAGGTTCACCGGCCACGACACCGGGACCCGGCCCAATGCCTTGCCCAGGGCCTCCAGGGGCAGGGCGCGCAGGTCGCCCTCCCACTGGGAGAGTTCGACGCCCACGAACATCACCGGGTCGGCCGTCTCGATCGCGGCGAGGCAGCGGCGGGCCGAGGCGACCACGCCGATCGCCGCGAACTCCGCCGACGCCGCGGCCAGGAAGTCCATCGGGTCGTCCTGCCAGTCCGGTTCGAAGAGGCGGACCCGGCCGCCGGAGGCGGGGCCGTCCAGTTCGCTACGGCCGGCCCGGCAGAGCTGGGCGACCGCCTCGGGCGGCAGCGGGACCCCGACGACTCCCCCGGGGTTCACGGCGATGCCGACCTGCGGGGGCAGCCCGCGGGCGAACTCGACCGCCGGGGCGATCGTGTACGAGAGGTGGGAGCCGGCCACCAGGCGGAACTGCTCCTCGGAGCTGAAGACCGGCACGTACACCTGGCCCGCGATCTCCGTCGTGGGCAGGTCCAGCGGGCCGCTGTGCGGGCCGCCACCCTCGGGCAGCGGGATCCACAGGAAACTCCGGCCCAGTACCTCGATGAGCCGGCCCGCCGCCGCGGGCACGCCGAGGGAGGCCGACAGGACCTCCTCCAGTTCGTTGCCGGGCCACCCGCCGTGCGGGTGGGGGTGTGCCTGTGCCGGGAAGTCCGCGGGAATGTCCGCCGGGAAGTCCATCTGCCTACCGCCTGCTGGAAACCACTGCTGAGGCTGGAAAGGCTAGCGGGTGACACCGACAAAGCCACCCCACCAGCCGATTCAGGCCGCGAAGGCGATCCGGCGCAGTACGTCCGCCGCGTCCCGGTCGAGGAGGACCGCCGAGCCGACGCCCTCGGGCAGGCTCCCCTTCTCCGCCGCGCGCAGCAACCGCCCGGCCGCCCGGCGGTGGCGGAGGAAGGCGTACCGGGAGACGCGCCGGCCGCGCTCGCGCTGGCCGTCCAGTGCCGTGCCCGGCGTGACGTCGAGGAGCAGCAGGTGCAGGGTGCCACCGCGGCGGCGGGCCTCCCGGGCCAGCCAGTCGCGCACCCAGGCCTGGGTCCCGCAGTCGTGCACGACCACGCCCTCGCCGGCGCGCAGGGCCCGGCGCAGCCCGGCGTAGTGGGCGAGGCGGACCAGCGGGCGGTAGACGGCGTACGGCAGGAGACGGGCCAGGCGGGCGTCCCACCGGTCGCGGGTGTCCTGGGAGTCGATGCGGATGCCCTGGACGGTGCGGTGCATCAGGGTGGACTTGCCGCTGCCGGGCAGCCCGGTGACCACGACCAGGTCACGGGGGCCGAAGAGCAGGCCGTACGGACTGTGCCCGGCACGGTCGCGCAGGTCGCGGACGACCGGTGCGGGGAGCTCGCCGCACCGGTCGCGGGCCGGGGCCGCCGGCTGCCGGGGCACGGCGATGCCCGTCGTCGTCGCGTATGCCGTGGTCCTTGTCACCGTGATCGTCCTCCCTGGGGGTTCAGGAAAGGTTCTCCCCACTTAACGTAAAGAGAAGGTAATGCACGGCGTCTCGCGGTTCGGTTCGCGTACTGCCACAGGCCCGTCACAGAACGGAGGGCCAGGTCCGGCCTGCCACGGCCCCGGGCGGCGTGCAATGATGTCCGCGCCAACTGCATACCGGCCGCTTGAATCCGCGCGGGAGAGTCCCCAGCCGTCTTCGCTGGGGCGCCGAAGGAGCAAGTCCCTCCCTTGAATCTCTCAGGCCCCGTTACCGCGCGGGCGAGGCACATCTGAAAAGCGGGCCGCTGTGTCAGTGGCTCCACCCAAGGTGCAAGCCGTGGTCACATCCGTGGTCAGGGCGAACCTCTCAGGTTCCGATGACAGATGGGGAGGACAGCCCTCGCCTGTCATGCCCTTGGGACCTCCGGGAGACGACCGACCGATGAGCAGTACCGATTCCGCCGCACCCCGCCGTACCGCGCTCGATGCCCTGCACCGCTCGCTCGGCGCGACCATGACCGACTTCGCCGGCTGGGACATGCCCCTGCGCTACGGCTCCGAGCGCGACGAGCACGTCGCCGTACGGACCAGGGCCGGGCTCTTCGACCTCTCCCACATGGGCGAGATCACCGTGACCGGCCCCCGGGCCGCCGCCCTGCTCGACCACGCCCTGGTCGGCAACATCTCCTCCGTCGGCGTGGGCCGGGCCCGCTACACCATGATCTGCCGTGCCGACGGCGGCATCCTGGACGACCTGATCGTCTACCGGCTGGCCGAGGCCGAGTACATGGTCGTCGCCAACGCCTCCAACGCCCAGGTCGTCCTCGACGCGCTCGTGGAACGCTCCGCCGGCTTCGACGCCGAGGTCCGCGACGACCGGGACGCGTACGCGCTGATCGCCGTCCAGGGCCCGGAGTCCCCGGGCATCCTCGCCTCCCTCACCGACGCCGACCTGGACGGGCTGAAGTACTACGCCGGGCTGCCCGGCACCGTCGCCGGCGTCCCGGCGCTGATCGCGCGCACCGGCTACACCGGCGAGGACGGCTTCGAGCTGTTCGTGAAGCCGGAGCACGCGGTGGAGCTGTGGCAGGCGCTGACGAAGGCGGGCTCCCCGGTGGGCCTGGTGCCGTGCGGTCTGTCCTGCCGGGACACGCTGCGGCTGGAGGCGGGCATGCCGCTGTACGGGCATGAGCTCACCACCTCGCTCACCCCCTTCGACGCCGGGCTCGGCCGGGTGGTGAAGTTCGAGAAGGAGGGCGACTTCGTGGGGCGCGCGACGCTCGCCGAGGCCGCCGCCCGGGCGGAGCAGAACCCGCCGCGGGTGCTCGTCGGCCTGGTGGCCGAGGGCCGCCGGGTGCCGCGCGCCGGGTACCCGGTGGTCGCCGGCGGCGAGGTGATCGGCGAGGTCACCTCGGGCGCCCCCTCCCCCACCCTGGGCAGGCCGATCGCCATGGCGTACGTCGACGCCGCGCACTCGGCGCCGGGCACGGCGGGCGTCGGCGTGGACATCCGGGGCAGTCACGAGCCGTACGAGGTCGTGCCGCTGCCGTTCTACAAGCGCCGGAAGTGATCGCCGCAACCGGCGTCGGCACCAGCCACCGGGCGTGACCTGGCGCACATCGCCGCTGGTCACGCGCGTTCCCAGCAGTCCCCCATCCACCAGCACTCCCCCGCGTACAGGAGAATTCAGGCCATGAGCAACCCCCAGCAGCTGCGTTACAGCAAGGAGCACGAGTGGCTGACGGCCGCCGAGGACGGCGTGGCGACGGTCGGCATCACGGAGCACGCGGCCAACGCGCTCGGTGACGTCGTCTTCGTCCAGCTCCCGGCGGTCGGCGACACGGTGACCGCGGGCGAGTCCTGCGGCGAGCTGGAGTCGACCAAGTCGGTGTCCGACCTGTACGCGCCGGTCACCGGTGAGATCACCGCGGTCAACGAGGACGTCGTCGACGACCCGTCCCTGGTGAACTCGGCCCCCTTCGAGGGCGGCTGGCTGTTCAAGGTGCGCGTCACGGACGAGCCGGGCGACCTGCTCTCGGCCGACGAGTACACCGCCTTCATTGCCGGCTGAGAGCCGCCGCAGACCCCGGCCTAGGAGTCGTAGAAACAGATGTCCGTTCTGAACACGCCCCTGCACGAGCTCGACCCCGAGGTAGCCGCCGCGGTCGACGCCGAGCTGGCGCGCCAGCAGTCCACCCTGGAGATGATCGCCTCGGAGAACTTCGCTCCGCTCGCGGTCATGGAGGCGCAGGGCTCGGTCCTCACCAACAAGTACGCCGAGGGTTACCCGGGGCGCCGCTACTACGGCGGCTGCGAGCACGTCGACGTCACCGAGCAGATCGCCATCGACCGGGTGAAGGAGCTGTTCGGCGCCGAGTACGCCAACGTGCAGCCGCACTCCGGTGCCTCCGCCAACCAGGCGGCCCTGTTCGCGCTGGCCCAGCCCGGCGACACCATCCTGGGCCTGGACCTCGCCCACGGCGGCCACCTGACCCACGGCATGCGGCTGAACTTCTCCGGCAAGCAGTTCGACGTGGTCGCGTACCACGTGGACGACTCCGGTCTCGTCGACATGGCCGAGGTGGAGCGGCTCGCCAAGGAGCACCGCCCGAAGGTGATCATCGCGGGCTGGTCGGCGTACCCGCGGCAGCTGGACTTCGCGGAGTTCCGCCGGATCGCCGACGAGGTCGAGGCCTACCTGTGGGTCGACATGGCCCACTTCGCGGGCCTGGTCGCGGCGGGTCTGCACCCGAACCCGGTCCCCTACGCGGACGTGGTCACCTCCACCACCCACAAGACCCTCGGCGGTCCGCGCGGCGGCATCATCCTGGCCCGCCAGGCCTTCGCGAAGAAGCTGAACTCGTCCGTCTTCCCGGGCTTCCAGGGCGGTCCCCTGGAGCACGTGATCGCGGCGAAGGCGGTCTCCTTCAAGGTCGCCGCCTCGGAGGACTTCAAGGAGCGCCAGCGTCGTACGGTGGAGGGTGCGCGCATCCTGGCGGAGCGGCTCACCGCCGCCGACGCCCGCGAGGCCGGCGTGAACGTCCTGTCCGGCGGCACGGACGTCCACCTGATCCTCGTCGACCTGCGTGAGTCCGAGCTGGACGGGCAGCAGGCCGAGGACCGGCTCCACGAGGTCGGCATCACGGTCAACCGCAACGCCGTCCCGAACGACCCGCGGCCGCCGATGGTCACCTCGGGCCTGCGGATCGGCACCCCGGCGCTGGCCACCCGCGGCTTCACGGCCGAGGACTTCGCCGAGGTCGCGGACGTGATCGCCGAGACGCTGAAGCCGTCCTACGACGCGGCGGCCCTGAAGACCCGGGTCGAGGCGCTGACGGCGAAGCACCCGCTTTACCCCGGTCTGAACAAGTAGTTCCCTGGTGGGGGCACCCGACGGCGTGTGCCCCCGCCCTCTCTGGAGGAGTTCCCGTGGCCATCTCGGTCTTCGACCTGTTCTCGATCGGCATCGGCCCGTCGAGCTCCCACACCGTCGGCCCGATGCGCGCGGCCCGGATGTTCGCCCGCCGCCTGCGCAACGAGGACCTGCTGGAGTCCGTCGCCTCGATACGCTCCGAGCTGTACGGCTCCCTCGGCGCGACCGGCCACGGCCACGGCACCCCCAAGGCGGTGCTGCTCGGCCTGGAGGGCTCCTCGCCACGGACGGTGGACGTGGAGACCGCCGACGACCGCATCGAGACGATCAAGGCCACGAAGCGCCTGTCCCTGCTCGGCGAGCACGAGATCCCGTTCTCCTTCGACGACGACCTGAAGCTCCACCGCCGCAAGGCGCTCCCCTACCACGCGAACGGCATGACCCTCTGGGCCTACGACGCGTCCGGGGCCGAACTCCTCTCCAAGACGTACTACTCGGTCGGCGGCGGGTTCGTCGTCGACGAGGACGCGGTCGGCGCGGACCGCATCGTGCTGGACGACACGGTCCTGAAGTACCCCTTCCGCACGGGCGACGAGCTGCTGCGCCTGACGAAGGACACGGGTCTGTCGATCTCCGCGCTGATGCTGGAGAACGAGCGGGCCTGGCGCACCGAGGAGGAGATCCGCGAGGGCCTGCTGGACATCTGGCGGGTGATGCAGGCGTGCGTCTCCCGCGGCATGTCCCGGGAGGGCATCCTGCCGGGCGGGCTCCGGGTGAAGCGCCGGGCCGCCGTGACCGCGCGCCAACTGCGCGCCGAGGGCGACCCGCTGGCGCACGCGATGGAGTGGATCACGCTCTACGCGATGGCCGTGAACGAGGAGAACGCGGCCGGCGGCCGGGTGGTCACCGCCCCCACGAACGGCGCGGCGGGCATCATCCCGGCGGTCCTGCACTACTACATCAACTTCGTCCCGGGCGCCGACGAGGACGGGGTGGTCCGCTTCCTCCTCGCCGCCGGCGCGATCGGCATGCTCTTCAAGGAGAACGCGTCCATCTCCGGCGCCGAGGTCGGCTGCCAGGGCGAGGTCGGCTCGGCCTGCTCGATGGCGGCGGGCGCGCTCGCCGAGGTCCTCGGCGGCTCCCCCGAACAGGTCGAGAACGCGGCCGAGATCGGCATGGAGCACAATCTCGGCCTCACCTGCGACCCGGTCGGCGGCCTGGTCCAGATCCCCTGCATCGAACGCAACGGCATGGCCGCGGTCAAGGCGGTCACCGCGGCCCGCATGGCCATGCGCGGCGACGGCTCCCACAAGGTGTCCCTGGACAAGGTCATCAAGACCATGAAGGACACGGGCGCCGACATGAGCGTCAAGTACAAGGAGACGGCCCGCGGCGGGCTGGCGGTGAACATCATCGAGTGCTGAGGATACAGGCCCTGACCAGCGCTTTCGTTTCTTTCGGTGCTGTCGGAGCCTTCTCTGCTTACGCAGCGGAAAGTCCCCGAAATGCCCCTGAGACAGGCGTGAAAGTCCCAGGAAGTTCCCATGGAAGGGGCTCTTGACCTGCGGGTTCGCGGTATGTGATCAACGCCGGATACAGCGCCCACCCACCACTGGACGTATTAAATCGATCCCCTGGGTCCACCTGAGGGGTGCCATTCGATACATGGACGCTGCGGAAAGCTCGCGCCTGGAACAGCGGCTAGCCGCCCTCTCCCCCACATTCACGACCGCGCAAGCACGTCAGGCCCTGCTCTCCCCTCGCGATCTGGCGAACTTGGTCACGGAAGCGGAGATAGACGAACTGTCCCGTGGGGTGTACCGGCGAGCAGACGCCCCGGAGACCGCGCACGCGGATCTGCTGGCCGTTTGCGCACGGGCCCCTCGCGCCGTCGTGTGCGGTGAATCCGCCCTGGCCCTGCATGAGCTGATCGACGATATCCCCGCAGCAGTACACATCGCCGTGCCGCGCGGTACACGCCGCCCGACGATTTCCTACCCGCCGACCGTGGTGGCGCAGTACGCCGTGAAGACCTTCGGCCTCGGTATCGAACGGTTCGAAGCAGCCCCGGGAGAGAGCATCCCCATGTACAACGCAGCCCGCAGCGTCGTCGATGCGATGCGCCACCGCAGCCGCCTCGGCGAGACCCTCGCCCTGTCCGCGCTTGGCCGCTACCTGCGCCGGAGCGGACGCGGCGGGGTCAGCGAACTCCAGCACATCGCAGGCGAGTTGGACGCTCTCTCCGTCGTCCGCCCCGCCGTAGAAGCGGTGCTCACCTGATGGCCAACCCCACCCGCGGCACATCGACATCTTCGGCCGCTCGCCCCCAGGAGGCCGGCCAGGTTCCACGACCGCCATGACGGACCCCGCCAGGGCACGCCATACGATATCGCTTCTCGTGCAAATCTGATATCATTTGGTGGTTCTAATCACGCGAGGAGGCCAGTATGGCGAGGACAGTAATCGACCTCGACGAGACCATGGTCGCCGAGGCCATGCGCATCTTCGGCACCAAGACAAAAGCCCAGGCCGTACGCCTCGCCATGGAGGACGCCGTCAAACGGCACCTGCGACAGGAGGGCTTCGACGCCATGGACGCCGGCGACTTCGACTTCAGCGAGATCATCGAGAGCACCGGCCCCCGGAACGCCGACGGAACCCTTAAGCGCGAAGGTGGCCGAGCCGCCTGATGCAGGACCGCTACCTGATCGACAAGTCCGCTCTGGCGCGCTGGACAAAACCCGGCGTCAGAGAGGTACTCAAGCCCCTCCACGAGCGCTACTTGCTCTCGGTCTGCCAACCCACCGAATACGAGATGATCCACTCGGCCCGGGACGCCGCCGAGGCAACGCGAATCAGTACCTGGCTGCACGCCTTCGACTACCTGCACAGTGACGACCACACTTTCACTCGCGCCCTGGAGGTCCAGCGCCACGCTCTCAACGCAGGCTTCCACCGGGCACTGTCACTCCCCGACCTTCTCATCGCCGCCACAGCGGAGCTGAACCGGCTGACCGTCCTCCACTACGACGGCGACTTCGACATGATCGCCTCCCTCACCGGCCAACCCACCGAGTGGGTCGTGACACCAGGCATCGCCGACCGCTGAACGGTGAGACCGCAATTGAGACCACTGGCTCCTACAGGGAGCGTGCCGTGCCTCGACATCGGCGATCGCGTGAGTGCCGGAGGCCCAGACTCCAGGCCACCGCCCGCCGCCGCAGCCCGGCCCATACTGACCCGTCGTGGGGAACGCCATACGCTGCGTGCTGGAGAGCGAGACATCCGGCTGGCCCGGAGAGGGGACTGAGATGAGTGCACGCAGCAGGTCGTCGGTGCGGCAGTCTCCCCCGGGCCCGCACCCGAAAGCGGCGGGGAACAATCGGCTGTCATCCTCGGCGGCGTCGGGAAGAGTACTCTCGCGCTCGCGTATGCCCACAGGAACCGTCGCTACCACACCGTGGCGTGGTGGATCGCCGCCGGTTCGCCCGACCGCATCGAGCAGACGCCGGCCGACCTCGCTCTGCGCCTGATCCCCGCATGGGCCGGCAGCGCGTCCACCGAGGAACGTGCCGCCTGGGCGATGATGTGGCTGCAGTGGCAACCAGGTTGGCTGCTGGTCTTCGACAACGTCGAGGACCCGGCCGAACTGCGACCCTACATCGGCGCGCCGGACGGCTACGTCATCGCCACCAGCCGACGGGCAGCCGGATGGTCGACCTCGGTCGCGACGCTCGCCCTGGACGTACTCGACCTGGCCGCAGCGGGCAAGCTCCTCTGCCGACACGTGTTCGGTGGACTCCGCCGTCCCCCCGTCAGATGCAGGAGACCCGGGCCCCCGCCGCTGACCTCGGGCAGCTCCCCTCGCGCTGGAGCAGGCCGGCGCCTACCTCGCACAGAACCCGAGGATCGGCGTCGAGAGCTATCGCGGAAGGCTGGTCGGCAAGTTGGACACGGCTCCCGACGGCGTCGACCCAGAGCGCACCATCGCCCGGATCTGGAGCCAGACGATCAGCGCCCTCACCGAGCGCACCCCCCTCACAGTCTCCGTCCTGTCCACGCTGGCGTGGCTGGCTCCCGATGACATCCCGGTAGAGCTCCTGGCCCCTGCCGCCGACGACAGCGACGACCTCCATGAGGCCCTTGGGATCCTTGGCGTCGGCGAGTACCAGCAGAACAGCTGCGGCGGCAAGTACTACGTACGCGCAGCTTGCCCGTCGCCGCTTGGCCCCGATGAGACCGTCGGACTCTGCGGCTAGTTGGCGGGATACGGCCATCCGCTGTGCGGTGAGCGCCTGGTGCCGCTGCTGCTCGCTGAGCCGGTATTGCTGCCACGCGATCAGTCCCGCGGTAAGGGCGAGGACGAGCAGGATCGACAAGGCCAGAGCGAACTGGCGCAGGCGCCGGGTAGTGCGGCCGGCTGCTTCTTCTTCGCGACGGCGAGCCGTGGTACTGAAGACGAGGAACTCCCGCTCCAGAGCCGTGAGGTCGCTCTCGGCGTCTGTGCGGAGGAAGGTGTCTTCGGCTGCGGTGAGCCGGGTATCGCGATACAACGCGCCCGGGTCACGGTCGAGGTCGTCCCACGTCCGTGCGGCTTCGGTGAGCTGACGGTGAAGACGCAGGCGGTCGCGCGCTTCGTTGATCCATGCCTGTAGCCGGGGCCACGCGGCGATCAGAGCTTCGTGGGCCAGGTCGACGGTGTCCTGTTCAAGGGTGAGCGGGCGGGCGCGGGCGAGGTGTTCGAGGACCTTGGCCGTGCCGTTGGGGTCACCGAAGTCGAGTTCCGTGCGAGGAGCGGGCCGTCGGGTATCGGGAGTCCCTTCGCCCGGGGTGATCAGGCGCAGCATGATGCGGCGCACGAGGTCAGCCTGCGACTGGGTCAGACGGGAGTGGACGTCTTCGGCGGTGCGGGCGATGGCACCGTTGAGACCGCCGACTGCCTGATACGCCTCCAGGGTGAGGGCTCGACCTTTGCGGCGACGCCAGGTCTCCAGCAAGGCGTGGGACATCAGGGGCAGGGCGCCGGGTTCGTCTTCGACCTCGTCGAGGATGCCAGCGGTCAGTTCTCGTTCCACGATCATCCCCGCCGCCTGGGCGGGTTTGGTGATGGCCTGGCGCAACTCGTCGCGGCTCATTGGGCCGGCCAGCACGGTGCCATCCTGTAACGCAGCGGTGAGGGCGGGATGTTCGGCGCAGCGACCTAGGAAATCGGCCCGCACGGCGATGACGACGCGCAGTCGGCTTGCCGGGTCGGTGGCGGCCAGGATTCGGTCGATGAACTGATTGCGTTCGGCTCCGTCGGTGCAGAGTGTGTAGAGCTCCTCGAACTGGTCGATGATCAGCCACGTGTCGCCGTCGGCGTCCTTCGGTATCAGCCGTCGATCATGGACGCACAGAGGATGCTCCCCGGGCGTGAGAATGCGCACGGAGGTAGGCCGCGGACCGGTCGCCTCGGGGCTGCGCAGGCATGGGATGAGGCCAGCGCGCAGCAGAGAGGACTTGCCACTGCCCGAAGGGCCGAACACAGCAGTGAACCGGAGGGAATGGGTCAACTCAAGCAGGCGGTCGGTGAGCTCGTCGCGGCCGAAAAACAGATCGGCGTCGCCAGGTTCGAAGCGGGCCAAACCCCGGTACGGAGGCTCGGCATCCTCCTCAGTGCGGGGTTCCGCCGCTACTGCAGCGGCCGCCTGAAGCCACCGCTCCTCCCACTCCTCCGGATCACCACCGCACGCCTTCACGTAGGCCAGCACGACGAGCAGGGTCGGCAGCCGCTCACCACCAGCAGCCTGCGGCAGCGTGCTCGCCCCCTGCCCCCCCCCGCTGCGCCATCACCCGATACGTCGGACTCCCGGCCTCCGCACGCAGTTTGCGTAACTGCAACGCGAACTGCGCAACCGGCCCGGCACTCGGATCCAGTGGGCTTTCTGGACGTCCCGCCATCGACGGCCCCCTGCTCGTCCCGCCTCCCCCGTGGATGCGGCGCTGTGGCCGCAGAAGCTACGCGCGCCCGCCGCTGAAGGGCAAACCAAAGGCGCGCTCTTCGGTCAGCGCCCCCGGCTGCCCCATGACCTGCGGTGCGGCCATTGATCAGGGTGGCGGAAGCGGCTCCCCATTCAATCCCCCGACCGGAACTGTCGTGCCAGCGGGGCGAACCACCTCGCAATTCACCGGATGCTGCCGATTGTGCCTTGCTGCTGCAGGCAGGCGGCTACCGCAGAAAGGAAAACGTCCATGAACATGCGACGGGTCGCGTCAGCTGTGGCGGCTACCGCCATCGCAGCCGGCGGCATGGTCGCCAGCTCGGGAACAGCCGAGGCGGCGCGCATCTCCTGCTACGCCTCCAGCTGCAACCACCTCAACCCGTACAAGACCACCTGCGCCGGAGACGCAATCCGGCCCCTGCCGGGCGCCAAGGACAGCGACGGTTCCGTGGTGTACCTGTACTACAGCCCTTCCTGCCGTGCCACGTGGGCCGAGACCTGGAGCGCTCCCTACAAGACCCGCATCGTGGTCTACCGGGATGGTGGAAGCCTGCACAGCGAGGACTGGGCGACCTACGGGGCGCACACCTGGACCGGAATGATCAACGACGCTGGTTACAAATCCTTCGCCGTGATCTGCCCGCCTGACGGTTTGGGCTGCGCTCAAACCAGCTCTTACTGAGCACAACCGCTGCCGAACCCGCACCAGAGCGCACGGTGGGGCTGGTCTGCTGGCCGACGCGAGGGGAGCGGCCGGCAGCCCGGCGCGACAGCCAGGACGTTACCCACCGCTCGTCAGCGGTGCGGATCCGTCTCCTGCAGCCGACACGCCCAGCAGTACGCCTGAGCTGCGGTCCAGCCAGTCACCTGGTGCGGCAGACGGGCTGCTCCGTCCGGACGGAAAGGCCGCCCTGCCAAACGGCACAAAAAGCGCACCAAGATCGGGCAGGTCGGCCGCCGTGAACAACCCGAGCGCGCCATGCAGTGCGGCGCGTGAGGAGCCCCACGCATGAACCCCGGCAAGCATCGCGCCATGGTGCTGGAATTCGAGGACTACGTCCGTACCCGGCACGACGCTTTACTGCGCAGCGCCCGGCGCTTGGTCGGCGACCCGCTCGACGCCCAGGACCTCTTGCAGATCGCGCTCTTGCGCACTTACCGCCAGTGGGAACGCATCGCCGACAAACGACTCGCCGACGCCTACCTGCGCCGTGTCATGATCAACACGCGCACCGAGTGGTGGCGGGCACAGAAATTGAAAGAAGTTCCGACTGCACACATACCCGAGGCACTCGTCCAGGACTGCAGCGACCAACACGCCGACAGGGCCCTGCTGACGGACGCCCTGAAGAGTCTGGCCCCCAACCAGCGCAGCGTCGTCGTGCTCCGGTACTGCGAGCAGATGACCACGGACGAGACCGCCGCCACGCTCGGCATGGCCCCCGGAACGGTCAAGAGCACACTGCACCGCGCGCTCACCCGACTCCGTCAGGACATCGCACGCCGCGACCCCGACGCTGCATCCGCATCAGCCACGGGACATCGATGAACAACGGCCTGCCGCCAGGAGGATGACAGTTTCTATTGGCAGCGGCCATGGCTCTGAACGATGCCTACGACAGAACCGTCTGCCGGAAGTGGGAGTTCACGGCTGGTGGCCGACGTCGGCGCGAGGCAACCTGTCTCTCGACACGGCGCCACGATGAGCTGTCGGTCCTCGCCCCGAGCGCCTTGCGTTGCGTAGGCCGGCACGGCACGATCTCATTCGTGAACGAGCAGAGGCGGTGGGACAGATGGACGCCGAATTAACGGCGCTCGCTTCCTCAGGTGCGACGACCTTGATCGGGCTGATGGTCACGGACGGCTGGCAGCAGGTACGCCGCCGCTTCGCAGCCCTCTTCGGAAATCAGAGCACGGACGTGGACGAGGAACTGGAACGCTCCAGAAACACTCTGGTAGCAGCTCGTCAGGCGATGGACCCAACGACCGTCGACGGCCTGGAGGCCCAGTGGCGCTCCCGACTTCGCCTGCTGCTGGCCAGCGACCCTGGTGCCGCCCATGACCTCCGCGCTGTTCTGGACGAGTTGGCCGGCCCAGCGGACCGGAATCAAGCCGAGACCCACTTCCGGGACACCACCATCAACGGCCCGGTCAACACCGGTTCGGGGGCTCAGATCACGTACGGCCTCACCTACGGAACGAGAAGCGACCCGAGCGCTCATGAGTGACGACCGGAATCACGGCCGTTCTGCACAATTCCACACCAGCTTCGACCGAACCACGATCAACGGTGCGGTGAACACGGGGTCAGGCCCGCAGACCAATATCTTCAACATCTTCAACAACGTCGTTTCGCCCACCCGGCTGGAACGGCTGGCGGACTCTCTGGCCGACAAGGTCGAGGCCGCCGAGCGGTCGACGAGGCTGGGACTGCTGGGGGTGGAAGGGGCCGCCGCGGATCTTTCCTTCGACGGGAAGCTGGTCTCGTTTCGCAGCTCGACCGGTGAACTGCGCGGCACGTTGGACACCATCGCCGACGTGTACCGGGCTGCTCCGCATAAGCGTCTTGTGATCACCGGTGCGGCAGGGGCCGGGAAGACCGTACTCACGGTGGAACTGACCCTCCGGCTCCTGGACCGCCGCCCCTCAGGGGCCGCCGTGCCGGTCCGGATCGGTCTGTCCGGGTGGGATCCTGAAGTCCCCTTCGAGCAGTGGCTCGCCCGCCGGATCACCGAGAACTACCGGGTGCGCCGCCGGGTCGCCAGAGCGCTGGTGACCAGCCGCCTGATCACGCCAGTCCTGGACGGACTCGACGAACTGGACGTCAGCCCTGAGCACGGCACGCGCGCGGCGGCCGCGGTGGAGCAACTCAATCGCTACCACGACGGTCAGGGACCCGCTCCCATGGTCCTCACCTGCCGCGACCTCCACTATGCCCGGGTCACGGAGCACAACGGCGGTTTAGTCAAGGCCACCACGGTGCAGATCGACACGCTCGAACCGCAACGCGTCCGCGAGTACCTCGAAGCAAAACTGGCCTGCCGGCCACCGGTGGAGAAGGCAGCATGGGCGCGGGTCATCGACGCCGACTCGCACCGGCTGATGCACATCCTGTCGACTCCCTGGCGACTGTCTCTGGCCACCACTGTCTATCGAGGCGGGGTAGACCCGGCTGAGCTGCTCACCTGCCGGGACGAAGCAGACGCCGACCGTCTGCTGTTGGCCCGCTTCATCCCCGCGTCCGTAGACGCCATGCCGCGCCGGGGCTACGAAGCACACCATACGTCCCTGTGGCTGACCCGGTTGGCAGAGCACTTACTGCAACAGTGCAGACAGGGCGGGTCCGCCACGGACATCAATCTTCATCAACTGTCATCGATGGCCGGGCCCCGTCTGCTGAACTCCCTGCACTACGTCCTGGGAGTGTCCCTGGCCGAATCGGTGTACCTTCTCACCTGTCTACGGGCGAGGAGTTGGGACGTCCGTGACCTGGTGCTTGCCGCCGGGGCCCAGCTTTTCATCCTTCTCCTGCCCGGGGGCCGGTGCATGGCCGATGAGCGGCCGATGGAGCTGACTCTGGGACGGTTGTGGACCAGGACAGCTTCGGCTGAGCCACGCGACACGATCGGTAAGAATTTCGGGTACGGACTGGCCTTCGGAGGGCTCATGGGCCTGCCCCTGCTCCTCGTTCTGGGGACCGCCAATCTCCTGCTCGGCCCACCACCGGCATGGTGGTTCGCACCAGCCCTCTACGGCGGCGGCGTTCTGGCCAGCGGCTTGTTCTTCGCAGTGGCCATCTCCCTGGGTACCGCCGCCGCGAGGGGCATCGACTACGCCGACACCGCGGATGCCGTCCGGCCTCGCGACCCACTGCGCCGGGACGCCGTTCTCACCCTGGCCTCCCTCGTGACCTGTGTCGCCTTGGTGCTCTTGTTGCCCTACCCCGCGACCGCGTTCGCGGTCTCCTTGGCCACCGTCTTCATCGCCTCGCAGGCGACGGTGCGCTACCTGCTCGTCCTGGGTGTCTGTGCGGCACGCAAGCGCCTGCCGTTCCGGCTGGCCCGCTTCCTGGACTGGGCTCATCACGCCGGACTCCTGCGCGTCGCCGGCAGGTCGTACCAGTTCCGGCACATCGAGTTCCAAAGGTGGTTGGTGAGGGACAGCAGCGAGCAGAACTGAGTTCAGGCTCACGCAACTCGCATCTCCCTCAAGATCCCTTTCAACACTCACGACCCCCGGCGCGCTCACTTACGCTCCCACCGGCGGCGCCATCGCCCAAAACGCTTTGCAGAAGGCCGTGAACAGGGCATCTCCGCTATATGGCTGGGGTGTTGAAGGCAAGCGGGGCAAGATCCACGCCCGCGTCGAACGAGGACGGCGCCGGCTGGCTCGCCTTCCTGCGCTCGCTGATCGCCCGCGGCCTGTCCGGCGTCCAGCTGGTCATCTCCGACGCGCACACCGGCCTGGTCAACGCGATCGGCGCCACGCTGCCCGGAGCCTCCTGGCAGCGATGCCGCACCCATTACGCCCGGAATTTGCTGAGCCAGGAGCACGCACCCACTGCCGGGATGCCACGACCATCGTTCCCCCGTGAACCACCAATCTCGCGGTAGTCCCGGAGCCCGTCTGCACGCTCGGCCACCACATGGCCACCATGCCAATCCGAACAGCCCGATGGAGAGCGACCGCAAGAGACAAAAGGCCAGCTCACAGCCCTACAGAGCAGAACCGCCACTGGCTGCAAACCTCAGACCTACGCATTGCGATGCATAGGCCACACGTGCCCGATTGGCCCGAATTCCAAGGTCAACGAAACCGAGAAACCCCAAGCCAGAGGCCCGCCCCGGGGTTCGACATGGAGCCGCTTTCGGGATCCGAACCCGAGACCTACGCATGACGAGTGCGGGGCTCGCCGAAGCCATCGCTTGCCGCCCGAGCATCAACTGCCCAACCCCGCAGGTGCCTCACGCAGCGGGATACGTTGCAATCAGCTCTCGACAAGAAGTCCCAAAAAGTCCCAGACGTGATTCAAGACAAGCCTGGGCATGCCAAAACTGCAGGTCAACCCCATGATCAATAACCGTCCACATGTACGTCACGTACAAGGAGACGGCGCGCGGGGGGCTGGCGGTGAACATCAGAGTGCTAGAGGAAGGGGCCCTGACCAGCGCGTTCGTTTCTTTCTGTGCTGTCGGGGCCTTACCTGCTTAGGCGGCGGAAAGTCCTCGAAAAGTCCCCAGGGTTTCCCTGCCAGAGCAAATCCCGAACTCGCGGAACCGGTAGCAGGAAAGCAATCCGCAGGCAGTCGCGAGTCCGTCGATGAACAACTCCTTGTCCCGTGCCTGACCGGGGAACCCAGAGCCAGCACATACAGCCATTGCCGTCCGCTTCCTGAGCCCCGGGCCCAGGCTCCAGTTCGCCGGTGGACGCCGGCTCGGCGAAGGCGCCCTCCAACAGCACGGCGCGTATCTCCAGATCGACCGCGAGCGGGCGCGGAAAGGGGAGGGCCGCGGCCGTGCGTAACCGGTCCGCCAACTCCTCTTCCCCGGCAGCTCCTGGGCCGCCCGCGGCCCGAGCCCCACCAACGCCGGCCAAGCTCAGCGCCTCACGAACGGTTCCATGCCGCATCGCTGCATGCAGCACCACCCAGGCCTGAGCGTGGAGCTCGCCTCACCAGCGACATCCCTCACAGCAGGTTCCCACGACAGCGCCGACTCCGACGAGCAGCTCAACGCGGCCTGTGTTGCGAGGCCACGAAGAAGGTGACGGGGCTCAGCGGAAATCACGCCCGCCAGCTCTCGGGGACCTCGATTCCCCCCGCCGTCATGCCCTCGGTCATCAGAGCGCGGAAGGCAGGACCCGCGTGGGCGTATGCAGTCGGACCGACGGTCGGCACCCCGGACGCCAACGGGGACGGCATCCCCGCCAGCCCGCGGTGACGACGACGTGCTCGGTACGCACCGCCCCCCGGTAGGCGCCGCTGAGCTCGGCCGCGAACGCCTTCCGCAGCTTCGGCAGACCGGCGATCTCGACGCAGTCCGCGCCGCGGGCGTCCCGGGCGACGGCGGCAGCATGGGCGACCGCTTCGGGCGCGGCCGGGTACTGCGGGGCGGCCTGCGCCAGGCCCAGCTGCGGGCGGTCACCGGCACGGTGGTCGAGGAGGTCGTACGCCAGGCCGATCGGCGAGTCCGTTTCCTGGCACACACGGGCGTTGAGTCGCACGGAGGGCTCGGAGGGCTCCATTCGTCGGCACCCGCGGAGCCTTCCCGCCCCGGGGAGACTACGGCCACTCACCCGTTCTGGGGACACGGACGACGTCCCGGAGGCCGATGTTCCCCCAGGGGCTACCGCTCAGTAACCACTTGCTTCTACGCTGCCGCCAACTCACCACCAACCCAAGGGAGTTGGGTCATGCGTGTACTGAGACGGCTGGCGGCGGTCGTGGGTGCCGGGGCCCTGTTCGTGATGGCGGGCTCCGCCGCGCACGCGGACACGGACCTGAGCGCGGCGAAGTTCTCCGAGACCACCTCCATCGGCACGCACAACGCGTACGAGAAGGACAAGTACACCTACTGGGCGCAGGCCCTGGACTCCGGCGCCTCGCTGCTGGAGCTGGACGTGTACGTCGACAGCATCAGCAAGCGGTGGCGGGTCAGCCACAGCAACCCGTGGGGAGACGACAACAACTGCGAACACGCCAACGCCCCAGGCCAGTTGTACAGCCAGGCCACCAGCCAGGACCTCGGCAGCTGCCTCGACAACATGGCGGCCTGGGAGCAGTTGCACCCGGACCACGCGCCCGTCGTCGTCAAGGTCGAGATGAAGGTCGGGTTCAACCAGACCATCGGCCTCGGCCCCGGCGCGTTCGACACGCTCGTCTCCCAGAAGCTCGGCAGCAGTGTGTACAAGCCGGCCGACCTGCTCGGCTCCTCGTACTCCACTCTCGACGCCGCCGCCAAGGCCGACGCCTGGCCCACCCGTGACCAGCTCAAGGGCAAGTTCATCTTCGAACTGATCCCGGGCACGGTGGAGGAGGCCAACCCGTTCGACCACTACTGGACGGACGAGGAGTACGGCGACCACCTGCGCGACCTGTACGCGGCCGGGAACATCTCCCAGGCCCAGGCCTTCCCGGCGGTACTGGGCGCCGCGAACGGGGATCCCCGGACCAGCAGGTACGACGCCTCGATCCAGCCCTGGTTCGTGTTCTTCGACGGCGACGCGGCGACGTACGTGAACAACGGCTACGACACGTCGTTCTACGCCGCGAACCACTACATCCTGATCATGACGGACGCCTACAACGTCTCACCGGCGATCTCCTCGACCGCTCCGACGGACGCCGAGGTCGCCGCCCGGCTGGCGCTGCTCGCCGCGGACCACGCCAGCATCATCACCTCCGACTGGTCGACGAAGTCGGCGGCCGTGCTCGGCGAAGTGGCGGCCCGCGGCTGACAAAACACGCACCCTCGCGGATCGCTCTCGGCGTGTCGGGGCATACGACCTACGCAGTTGCAATTCGTGTCACCCCACTGGCACCCAGGGAGTCCCCGCACATGCTGCACGGAATCGACGTGAGCGCGTACCAGCCATCGGCCTACGACACGGACGGCCTCTCCTTCGTCTTCATCAAGGCGACGGAGGGCCGTTCGTACCTCAACCCCAAACTCGCCGCCCAGACCAAGACCGGCCGCGACGCCGGACTGGTCGTCGGCTTCTACCACTTCCTCTGGCCCGGCAACCTCACCGCCCAGGCCGAGTACTTCGTCCAGCACGCCCCCGAGAAGGCGGGCGAGATCCTCGCCGTCGACTGGGAGACCACCGGCGACGGCACCCACGCGAGCAACGCCGAGAAGGACTCCTTCATCCGCAAGGTGAAGGCGCTTCGGCCCAGCCACCGGGTGATCCTCTACACCAACCGGGACTTCTGGCTGAACATCGACACCACCTCGTACGCCGGTGACGGCCTCTGGATCGCCGACTACGTCAGCGCCGGCCACCCCCGCATCAAGGCCGACTGGCGTTTTCACCAGTACACCAGCAACCCGCACGACAAGAACGTGGCGGACTTCGCCGACAAGGCCGCCCTCAAGGCCTGGGCGTCGAAGGAGGACTGAGCAGCGGCGGCGGGACCGGGCTCCCCGGTCCGATCCCACCGTCGGCCACCCCCGCAGACCCGCAGGTCCGCTGCCCCACAGGCCCACTGACCCGCGGCGCCGTCAGCCGCGGAAGTCCTCCGTGCGCTCCGGGGACGCCTCCGCCAGGGCCTTGCGGACCCCCTCGGCGTTCGCCCGCAGGCCGTACACCGGGGTGCCCGGCTGCTGGCGCCAGGAGTCGTCGATGCCGCCGTTGTCGACCGTGTCGAAGCCGAGCTCGTCGATCAGGGCGCGGACGACCCGCTTGGCGGCCTCGTCGTCGCCGGAGACCGGGAGGGCCTGGCGGTCGGGGTCACCGGCGGGGCGGCCGCGGTCCAGGATGTCCTGGGCGAAGGTGCCGTTGAACGCCTTGATCACGGCGTGGCCGATCTGCCGCTCGGTCCACCGGCTCTCCGTGATGCCCTCGTCCTCGATGCCGGCGATCCGGCCGTCCCGCTCCCGCGGGTAGTAGTTGTTGGTGTCGATCACCGCGACGTTCTCCGCGGCGCCGTCCAGGAGACCGGACGGCAGGTCCGGGACCGCCTTCACCGGGACCGTGACCACCACGACCTGCGCACCGCGCGCCGCCTCCTCGGCCCGTACCGCCGTCGCTCCCGTCTCCGCGGCCAGCCCGGCGAGCGTCTCGGGGCCCCGCGAGTTCGCCACGGACACGTCGTGGCCGAGGGCGGTCAGCCGCCGGGTGAGGTTGCCGCCGATGTTGCCCGCGCCGATGATGCCGATCTTCATGACACGCCTTTCGAAAGTCCATGCACTTGCATACGTACTGTCGGCGGCGACAACCTCGGGGGTGCGTGACCTATTCCGCTGCTGGGCCAGACGGGTGAGAGCCCGCGAACGGCCGACGTCCTCACCGGCGACCAGGTCGGCAAGCCCGTCGAGGCCGGGGTATGAGAAGGGGGGCGGCCGGCTCCCGGAGCCGGCCGCCCCCCTCGGGTCACTGGCTCAGGTAGGCCCAGAACTCGTCGAACGACAGGACCTTGTCGCCGTTGAGGTCACGGGTCTTGATGACGGCCTCGGCGACCGTCTCGGTGACGTTCCAGTCGCCCCCCTGGGCCAGGGCGGTCTTGAACTCGGCCGCGGTGATGACGCCGTCACCGTCCGTATCGATCCGCTCGAACTGCTTACGTGCTTCCTCGATGTCCGCCACCGGATCCGCCCCTTCGTACGCTTTACTGCCTGTTGACGGAGGTCAGATTAACCGGCCGCGCGGGCCCGCAGTGCGGCGACCACCCAGGCGAACTCCTCACGGCGTACGATCGCCTCCGCCTCGGGCGACTCGGGGGCGATTCCCCGTTCGCGGGCCTCCGCGCCGAGCTGCACCAGCCGCATGGGAAACCAGGTGGCCCGCCCGGGGGCGAGGGAGCGGTCGCCGTCCGCCGCGTTGAACGCGACCACCTGCCGCATCTGCGCCCGGAACTCCGGGTCCTGGACCATCTCGGCCAGCTCCACCCAGGCGTCCGCCTGCTCCGGGGTGGGGTCCTCCGGCAGGTCCACGGCGATGGAGCGCATCCGGTCCTCGATGGCCGGGTCCACGGTGTCGAGCCCCTGGAACAGCTCGGCCACGAACTCCTCCATGATCCGCTTCCGTTCGGCTGCCGACAGCCGTGCCAGCCTGTTCATGAGCGTCATCTCCTCCGCATCGGAACCGCGTCGCGCCACGGTCGACAGCACCGCACGGGTCACCTTGAGGTGGGGGTCCCCCCTCTGGGGGAGGATCTGGGCGTCCAGCGCCGCCACGTGCGCGGCCGCGACCTCGGCCACGGTCTGCTCACCGGAGAGCACTGCACACACGTGCCCGAGGCCCAGCTCGCGCAGGGTGCGGATCAGCTCCAGGCGGGCGAACGACTCGGCGTCGTAGAGCCGGAAGCCGCCCGCGGAGCGGGTCACCGGGGTGAGCACGCCCTCGTCGGACCAGTAGCGGATGGTGCGCACGGTCAGCCCAGTGGCCTTCGCCGGCTCGCCGATGGTGAAAAGTCCGGTGCCGTCGTCGATCATGTCTGCGAGTGTGGGCCTTCCAGTGGGTGGAGACTCAAGGAGCACGGTGACAGAGACCCTGCGGGACATACTGGACGCGGCGGCCCGGGGGGTCTTCCCGCCGCCCGACGGCCGTACGACGGTCGTGCCGCAGCCCTCCCCGCGGGACGCCGGGGTCCTCTCCTTCACCGCCCACTCGGTCGTCTTCGTCGACGAGGACCCCGGGTGGGTGTACGACACCCTGCGCGCGGTCCCCTGCGATCCCCTGTGCGCGACGATGAACGCGCGCTTCCTCACCGCCCTGATGGACCGCACCGGCCGCGAGCAGGAGACGATCGACGCGCTGCTGGTGGCCGGCCCGCTGCCCGGCCGCCCGGATCTCCCGCTGACCGAGCTCACCGGGCCGGACCACTCCCGGGTCGCCTACGCCCGCAACCGGCGCGAGGAGGTGCGCGCCTGGGCGGCGGACGGCGGGGTGGTGGTGCTCGGCCGGGGGGTCGCGGGACGTCTTGAGGTCTCGGTGGAGGTGGACGAGGGGGGACGGCAGCGGGGGCTGGGCCGGGCCCTGGTGGCCGCCGCCCGGCAGCTCGCGGACGAGCCCCTGTGGGCGCAGGTCGCGCCGGGGAACGCCCGCAGCGTCCGGGCGTTCCAGGCGGCCGGCTATGTGCCGGTGGGCGCCGAGGCGCTGCTGCTCAAGGCCTGACCCCGCACAGGTCAGCGGAAGATGCCCGTGTGGCCGAGCGAGTAGCGGCCCGGCTGCGGGTAGACGGCGAGGCCGTGCGGGCCGCTGCCGACGTGGATGCGGGCCAGTTCGGCGCCGGTGCGGGTGTCGATGGCGTACACCTCGGAGTTGTACCGGCCGGACAGCCACAGCACCTTGCCGTCCGCCGACACCCCGCCCATGTCGGGGCTGCCGCCGCCCGGCAGCCGCCACTTGCCGGTCAGCCGGTTCTGGGCGAAGTCGAAGAGGGAAATGGTGCCCTCGCCCCGGTTGGAGACGTACATCACGCGGGAGTCCCGGCTGACGTACAGCCCGTGGGCTCCCTTGCCGGTGGCCAGGAAGGTCGGCCTGGTGAAGGCGTCGCCGTCCAGGACCCACACCCCGTCGGCCATCATGTCGGCGATGTAGAACCGCTTGCCGTCCGGCGAGACCTTGACGTCCTGCGGCATGGCTCCGTGGTACGGCAGCTTCTCCTGCCGGAGCACCTTCATCTTCTCGGTGTCCACCTTGAGCAGTTCGCCGCTGAACTCGCAGGAGACGATGAAGTACCGGCCGTCCAGGGAGAAGTCGGCGTGGTTGACGCCGTAGCAGCTCACCGGGACGGCCTTGACGGTCTGCATGGTGTGCGCGTCCCGGAAGACCAGCTGGCGGTCGTTGGAGGCCATCACGATCGCGTACTTGCCGTTGGGCGTGAAGTACAGGTTGTACGGGTCGTGCACGGCGACCGGCTTGCCGGCCCTGCCGGTCCTCGGGTCGATGGGGGTGAGGCTGTTGCCCAGGTCGTTGTTGACCCACAGGGTCTTCAGGTCCCAGGACGGCACGACGTGCTGGGGCTGCCGGCCGACCCGGATGGTCCCGATCACCCGGTACGTCTTCGGGTCGATGACCGAGACCGTGTCGGAGTTGGTGTTCGGGACGTAGACCAGGGACGGGAAGCCCTTGACGACGGGTGAGAGGTTGCCGGGGCGGTCGGCGGCGTACACGTCCTTCGGGTCGAGGACCGGGGGCATCCCCGGCAGTCCGTCGACGGCCTGCTCCGCCTTCTTCGCCGGCGGCTGCACGGCCGCGGTGGTGCCGGCGGCCGGCTTCACGGGGCTCTCGGAACCGCCGCTGCAGGCGGGCAGCAGCGCCAGGACGGCGAGGACGGCACCGGCGGACAGCAGACGGGCGGCGTTCGTGGTTCGCATCAGCTGAGCAGCTCCGTGGTGGTGACCGCGCGCAGTCCACGGCGGTGGAGTTCTTGGAGGACGGCGGGGAGAGCGGCGACCGTGTCCGGGTATCCGAAGTGCATGCTCACCACCGAGCCGCCCGTGACCTCCGCGAGCACCTTGCGGGTGATGGCCGATGCGCCGGGCCGGGTGTAGTCGAGCGAGTCGACGTCGTACGACAGCACGTGCGGGTAGCCGGCCTCGGCCGCGAGCCGGGCGACGAGCGGGGAGGCGGTCGGCGCCCGGGAGGGGCGGAACCAGCTCCCGATCGATCCGGTGAGCCGCTTCAGCCGCTCGGCGCACTCGGTGATCTCCTTGCGGGCGTCCGGCTCCGCCATGGCGTTGATGGAGACGTGCCGTTGGGTGTGGTTGCCCAGGTCGTGGCCGCCGTCGAGGACACGGCGGGCCATGGCGGGGTACGCGTCGAGCCAGCTGCCGACGGCCAGCACGGTGAGGTGGGCGCCGTGCTGCTCGGCGGTGGTGAGGAGCCGGTCGGCGAGGGCGGGGTCGCCCTGACCGTGGAAGGTGAGGGCGACGGACGCGGTGGCGCGGGGGCCGTGGGTGACCTGGAAGGGGAGCCGGCGGGGGGAAGCCGACGGTGAGGTGGGGGTGACGGTGGGCGGTGCTGCGGTGGCCGTACCTGTGGTGCCGCATCCGGCGGCGAGTGTGCCGCCGGCGGTGAGAGCGGCGCCTGCGCGGAGGAGGTCGCGTCGATTGGTAGGGGTCACTTGCACCATTTAAGGGTGCATAGGTAAGAAAGTGGGCTATTGACCCGAAAAGGGTTGTTCTTGCAAGTCGCGACGGGTGGGGCTGGTCGCACAGTTCGCCGCACCCCTGACGGGGCGCCTTCGCTTGCCCCTATCGATCAGCCACCCGCATCTCGAACCACGTCGTCTTGCCGCGGGGAAGCAGGTCCACGCCCCAGCGGTCCGCCAGTTTGTCCACCAGGAACAGGCCGCGGCCGCTGATGTCCGTCTCCTGAACCGGCATCAGGCAGGGCAGCCCCCGCGACGGGTCGCGCACCTCCACCCGGATCCATCCGGGGCGGCGGCGCATCCGCAGGCCGAACACCCGGGCGCCGGTGTGCCGTACGGCGTTGCCCACCAGCTCCGAGACGAGTAAGACCGCGTCCTCCGTCATCTTGGGGCTGAGCCGCCACTGGCGGAGGACGACGACCTGGGCGAGCCGGCGGGCGGTCGCCGCGGACTCGGGGCGGGACGGCAGCGGAACCTCCGCGTCGGTCGGGTTGCCGAACAGCTCGATCGCCTTGAGCGCCCGCTCGTCCTCGACCGCAGGCGACCAGCGCGCCGCGGCCGCACGACTGTGTCCCCGCGGCTGTTCGATGCCCTCCAGCCCCGCCATGCCCCCATCATGGCCGCCCGGAGCGCCCTCCGTGGCCGTTCCCGGGGAATACGCCCCCGCAAAGCTTCCGTCCGATACCGGGCGATCGGCATATGCCGTCGGCATAACGGACTCATCGACAACTGGTCCTACCTGCGAAGACGTACCATCTCCGGGCAATCGCCAGACCCCCTCGACAAGGCGGGCTTAGGGTTGCCTTAAGGCTCCCATAATCCGCCCCATCGGGGGACCCGGAATCAGACATCGCGTCAATTGCAAGTGGTTCGGGGCATTCACAGCGGGGCGAAGATCACAGGAACTTGGCCTTGCCCGGCCCCTCCTCGACGAAGCTCCGCATCCCGCGCTCCCGGTCCTCGGTCGCGAACAGCCCGGCGAACCAGTTCCGTTCGACGGCGAGCCCGGTCTCCAGGTCGGTCTCGAGGCCGGTGTCGATCGCCTCCTTGGCGGCCCGCAGCGCGATCGCCGGACCCTGCGCCAGCTTCGCCGCCCAGGCGTGGGCCTCGGTGTAGACGTCGGCGGCGGGCACGACACGGTCGACGAGCCCGATGGCGAGCGCCTCGTCGGCCTTGACCATACGGCCCGTGAAGATCAGGTCCTTGGCCCTGGACGGGCCGATCAGCCGGGGCAGCCGCTGGGTGCCGCCGGCTCCCGGGACGAGCCCGAGGAGGATCTCGGGCTGCCCGAGCTTGGCGTTGTCGGCGGCGATGCGGTAGTCGGCGCAGAGGGCGAGCTCGCAACCGCCGCCGAGCGCGTAGCCGGTGACGGCGGCGACGACCGGCTTGGGGATGCGGGCGACGGCGCTGAAGGAGTCCTGGAGGTCACGGGAGCGCAGAACCATGGCGGCGTGGTCCATGTTCTGCATTTCCTTGATGTCGGCTCCCGCCGCGAAGACCTTCTCGCCGCCGTAGATGACGACGGCACGAACGTCCTCGCGACGGGTGGCCTCTCCCGCCAGCTCCTTGATCCGGTCCTGGGTGGCGACGTCGAGCGCGTTCATGGGCGGCCGGTCGAGACGGAGCGTGCCGACGCCTTCGGAGACTTCGAGGGTCACAGTCATGCCCCGCAGGTTAGCGGGCGTTCACGCCCCCTACCTCAGGGGCGCTGGGGGAGGAACTGCGCGACCAGCCCCCACGCACCCGCCGGCCGACGAACTACTTGGTCCACTCGGCCCAAGACATGTTCCACCCGTTGAGCCCGTTGTCCGGCGACACCGTCCGGTCGTTGGAGTTCTTCACCGTCACCACGTCGCCGATGATCGAGTGGTCGAAGAACCACGCGGCCGGCACCGACCGGTCACCCCCACCCCGGAGGTCGCGCAGCCCCACGCACCCGTGGCTCGCGTTGTAGTTGCCGAACGCGTCGCCACCCCAGTAGTTGCCGTGGATGAACGTCCCGGACGTGGTCAGCCGCATCGCGTCCGGCACGTCCTTGATGTCGTACTCACCGCCGTAGCCGACCGTCTCGCCGTTCATGCGCGTGACGCGCAGCTTCTCGCTGATGACCATCTGGCCGTTCCACGTGTCGTAGCCCGGCTTGCCGGTCGTGACCGCGAGGGTCTTCACGACCTTGCCGTCCTGCATGATCTTCATGGTGTGCTTCTTGGCGTCGACGACGGACACCTGACTGCGGCCGATCGTGAACTTCACGGTCTTGGCCTGCTCGCCGTAGACGCCGTCACGGCCCTCGACGCCGTTGAGGTTGAGGGAGACGGAGACCTTCGTGCCGGACTTCCAGTAGTTCTCGGGGCGGAAGTCGAGCCGGTCGTTGCCGAACCAGTGGCCCTCGACGTCGACCGCGGGCTCGGTCTTGACGGTGATCGCCTTCTCCACCGCGTCCGGGTCGGTGATGCCCCGGGTGAAGTGGATGGAGAACGGCATGCCGACGCCGACCGTGGAACCGTCCTCCGGCGTGAAGTAGCCGATGAACGTGTTCTTCGGGGTCAGTGTCGTGAAGCTGGAGTCCTCCGCCGACTCACGGCCGTCGGCGTCCTTCGCGACCGCGTGCACGGTGTACTTCGTGGAGTTGGCGAGGTGTGTCGACGGCGTCCAGCTGGCGCCGTCCGCCGCTATCGCCCCGGCTATCTCCGTGCCCTTGGCGTCCTTGACCTCGACGTCGGTCAGCTTGCCCTTGGCTGCGTTGACCTTGAGTGCTCCGCTGGTGTCCACGCCGGTCGCGCCGGACTTGGGGCTGATGCTGACGGTGGCGACGGACTGCTTGCTCGCCTGGGTGGTGGAGTCCTTGGCCTTGCCCTGGTCCGCCCCCTTGGCGGAGGAGCCGCCCCCGCCGCAGGCGGTGACGGCCATGAGCAGGACTCCGGCGACGACCGCCATCCCCTGCTTCCTCCGCGCCCCCCGAACCGACGCCCCCGATATCGGCCGCTCGTTCAAAGTCGTTCTCCCCTCCCAGGGCCTGGTCAGGCCCACCCCAGCGCGTCAGGCGCGCGCATTGGCGCATAGTAACCGCAGGGTTTTGAGCTTGGTGTTGGGCGAATGTCACCGTTGCGTCGCAAGTTCCCGCCCCCACCGACCCGCCCCCACCTGGTTACTTGACCGCGCTGCCCGCCTTCCACTCCTTCCACCCCATGTTCCATCCCCCGAGGCCATTGTCGGGAGAGACGGTTTTGTCCTTGCTGTTCACGACTTCGACCACGTCACCGATGAGGCTGCGGTCGTAGAACCAGCCCGCGGGCGTGTCCGAGCTGCCGCCCTTCACGTCGCGCAGGCCCACGCAGCCGTGGCTGACGTTGACGTGGCCGGGGGCGTCCGGTGCCCAGTAGTTGCCGTGCAGGAAGGTGCCGGAGTCGGTGAGTTTGAGGGCGTGCGGGACGTCGGGGATGTCGTACTCGCCGCCGAAGCCGACCGTGCGGCTGTTCATGCGGGTCACGTCGTGCATCTCCATCACCACCATCTTCCCGTTGTAGGTGGTGTGCTCGGGCGCCCCGGCGGTGATCGGCACGGTGGCGAGCAGCTCGCCGTCCCGGCGGACCTCCATGGTGTGCGCGGCCGCGTCGACGAGGGAGACCTGGCTGCGGCCGACGGTGAAGGTGAACGTCTTGGACTGGAGGCCGTAGACGCCGCGGGCGCCCTCGACGTCACGGAGGTCCAGGCCGACGGTGACGACCGTGCCGGGCTGCCAGTAGCGCTCGGGGCGGAAGTCGAGGCGGTTCTTGCCGAACCAGTGCGGGCGGATCTCGACGGCGGGCTTCGCGGTCACCCGGATGGCGCGTTCGACCGCGGCGCGGTTGTCGATGTCGCGGCTGAAGGCGAGGGAGACGATCATGCCGGTGCCGACGGTGGCCCGGTTCTCCGGGGTCACGTACCCGATGAAGCGCTCGTCGGGGACGAGCGTGGTGAAGGTGGTGTGGCGGGCGGACCGGTGGCCTGCGCCGTCGACGGCCACCGCGTCGACGGTGTACTTGGCGGCGAGCGCGAGTCTCGGGTCGTCGGGCCGCCAGGTCCTGCCGTCCGCGGCGATGTGCCCGGGGACCGGGGAGTCCTGGGCGTCCTGGGACCTGACGACGCTGACGGACTCCAGCCGGCCGGCCGGCACCCGCACCGCCAGCCGTCCGTCGGGCCGTACGGCCTTGGTGCCGTCGTCCGGGGAGATACGGATGACGTCCTCGGGCGCCGCGGGTTTGCCGCCGAGGACGCGGTCGATGCCGAGCCCGTCCGTGCCGTCCGAGGAGCAGCCGGCGGCTCCCGCCAGCAGCCCCGCCCATGTCAGTGCCGCGGCCAGCGCGGCCCCCGCGCGCCGTGCGCGCCCTTGTGGATGACTCACGTGCGGCTCAACGAGCGGGCATGCCCCTGGGAAACGTGAGTGCGACGCCGGCACTGGGCAGAACAGAGGGAAGGACGACGAGCTGGGGAGCCGCCGTGCCCGTGCGCGAACCGTCGCGGGCACGTCCGTAGCGAGCCGCCGACCGTGCCCGGGACCGGGAGTCCGGGCGCCGTCGGCTGCTCTCACGCGGGTGGGCGCCCCGGTGGTCGGCGAGCCGCGGGACACAAAAAGGGGCCGACAGGTGACGAGCGCAGCCGAGCAGCAGGGGGCACCGGCGCGGGCCCCGAGGGCGGACGGCGCCACGGCGCACGCCCCCGCGGTGAACGGGACGCCCCTCCCCGTGCCGGCGGCGTGGCCGGGGGCGTCGACACCGCTCGGCGCCCGGTTCCGGGTCGGGCCGGACGGGGTGGCGGGCACCAACTTCGCGCTGTGGGCGGCCGGTGCGGAGGCGGTCCGGCTCTGTCTCTTCGACGAGCAGGGGCGGGAGACCCGCATCCCGCTGACCGAACTCACCCACGAGATCTGGCACGGGTTCGTCCCCGGTGTACTGCCGGGACAGCGGTACGGCTACCGGGTCGACGGCCGCTGGGACCCCTGGACCGGCGCCCGCTGGAACCCGGCGAAGCTGCTCCTGGACCCGTACGCGCGGGCGGTGGACGGCGAGTTCGCGCTGCCGCCCGAGGTGTACGGGCACGTCCGGGACTGGCCGGACCAGCAGGTCGCCGACACCGTCCGCGACGACCGGGACTCGGCGCCGTACGTCCCGAAGGGCGTGGTCGTCCACGATGACGACGACTGGTCGGACGACCACCGCCCGAAGACGCCGTGGGCGGACTCCGTCATCTACGAGCTGCACGTGCGCGGCTTCACCAGACTGCACCCCGGGATACCCGAGGAGCTGCGCGGCACATACGCGGGACTGGCCCACCCGGCCGCGATCGAGCACCTGGTCGGCCTCGGCGTCACGGCGGTGGAACTGCTCCCCGTCCACCAGTTCGCCCACGAGGACCACCTGCTCAGGCGCGGCCTGAAGAACTACTGGGGCTACAACTCCATCGGCTACTTCGCCCCGCACGCGGCCTACGCCGCCTCCGGTACGACGGGACAGCAGGTCGGCGAGTTCAAGCGGATGGTGCGCGCGCTGCACGCGGCCGGGATCGAGGTCATCCTCGACGTGGTCTACAACCACACCGCGGAGGCGGGCGAGCTGGGCCCGACGCTGTCCCTGAAGGGCATCGACAACCGGGGTTACTACCGGCTCCAGGACCACGACGCCCGGCGCTTCGCCGACTACACCGGCTGCGGCAACACCCTGCACGTGGTCCGCCCGCACGTGCTGCGCCTCATCACCGACTCCCTCCGCTACTGGGTGACGGAGATGGGCGTGGACGGCTTCCGCTTCGACCTCGCCGCCGCGCTGGCCCGCTCGATGCACGACGTCGACATGCTTTCCCCCTTCCTCGCGGTGATCGCCCAGGATCCGGTGCTGCGCCGGGTCAAGCTGATCGCCGAGCCGTGGGACGTGGGCTCGGGCGGTTACCAGGTAGGCGCCTTCCCACCCCTCTGGACCGAGTGGAACGACCGCTACCGCGACGCCGTCCGCGACTTCTGGCGCGGCGCCCTCCCGGACGTGCGCGACCTCGGCTACCGCCTCTCCGGCTCCAGCGACCTCTACGCGTGGGGCGGTCGCCGCCCGTACGCCTCCGTCAACTTCGTCACCGCGCACGACGGTTACACCCTGCGCGACCTGGTGTCGTACGAGCGCAAGCACAACGAGGCCAACGGCGAGCAGAACCGGGACGGCTCCGGCGACAACCGGTCCTGGAACTGCGGGGCCGAGGGCGAGACCGACGACGAGGGCGTACGGGCGCTGCGCAGGCGGCAGTTGCGGAACCTGCTGACGACCCTGCTGCTGTCGACGGGCGTCCCGATGCTGGTCGCCGGCGACGAGCTGGGCCGCACCCAGCGCGGCAACAACAACGCCTACTGCCAGGACAACGACATCAGCTGGCTGGACTGGAGCCTGCTGGACGACCCGGCCTGGCGGCCGCTGTTCGACCTCACCGCCCGGCTCATCCGGCTCCGCCACCGCCACCCGGTGCTGCGCCGCCGCGCCTTCTTCTCCGGACGCGCACACTCGGCGGACGGCCTGCGCGACCTGGCCTGGTTCACGGCCCGCGGCGAGGAGATGACCGCGGGCGACTGGTACGCGCCGGCCGCCACCCTCGGCATGTACCTCTCCGGCCGGGACATCCCGGGCCGCGACGAGCGGGGCGCCCCGGTCCTGGACGACAGCTTCCTGACGGTCCTGCACGCCGGCGACCGCCCGGCACGGTTCGTCCTGCCGGGCGCGCCGTGGGCGGAGCGCTACGAGGTGCTGGTGGACACGTCACTGGAGGAACAGGGCGCGGAGCCGGGGGTGGTGCACGAGGGGGGGGCGGTGGTCACGGTACCGGGGCGGGCGGTGCTCTTCCTGAGGGTGGTCGGCTGAAGGCGGCCTGAGAGAAGATCACTCCGGGCTTCACCTCTACCCGGGCTACGCTCTAGGACAAGACCGAACCGACCGCTGACCGGCGCGGTCGGCCGCCGTACCGGAGAGGGAGCCATGTGGCGAAGGCTGGCGGGTGCGGTGGCTGGTCTGCTCGTACTGTTCGTCGGCAGCCTTGCCTTCAACGCGGCGTCCGGGCAGAGCCGTTGGCCGGGGCCGCTGGACTTCGTGCGGGTCCACCCGTGGGTGGTGCTGCTCCTTCTGATCCCCCTGGCGCTGATCGGGCTGGGGCAGCCGCCGCGCCCCGACCGCGGGCAGGATCCACTCCCGGCCACGGCGTACCGGCTGCCGCCGCGCAACTCCGACTTCACCGGCCGTGACGCAACGCTACGGCAGGTGCGGCAGCGCCTGACCTCGGTGAACGACGTGGCGATGCTGGTCGTGCACGGGCTGGGCGGCGTCGGCAAGACCCAGCTCGCGGTGGAGTACGCCTACCGGTACCTGTCGAAGTACCGGTTCGTCGCCTTCCTGGACGCCGAGACACCCGACCTGGTCGCGCCGCAGTTCGTGTCACTGGCCGGGGAGCTGGGGCTGGCGGAGGTGAGCTCCGACCAAGCGATCCCACGGGTGTACGGCAACCTGGTGGACCGCAGGCCCTGGTTGATCATCTTCGACAACGCGGAGAAACCGGGCACGCTCGCACACGCGCTGCCGTCGGGGGGCCTGGCGGGCAACGGTCATGTCATCGTCACGACCAGAGTGAGCGGCTGGTCGAGCAGCGCCGGTGTCGTCGACCTGGAGGTGTACACCAGGCAGGAGTCGATGAAGCTGCTGGCACAACGGGTGCCGGGCATGACCGAGGCCGTGGCGGACCGGATCGCCGAGCAACTGGGCGACCTGCCGTTGGCGTTGGAGCAGGCGGCCGGATACATGGGCTACCACCAGACGACACCCGAAAGGTACCGGGACCTGCTGGCGTCGCACCTGGAGGACATGATCGGGCGGGGTGAGCCGAGCCACCGGCCCTCGGTCGTCGTCGCGACCCTGTGGCAGCTCAGCGTGGAAAGACTGGAGACTGACCAGCCTCAGGCGGTAAGCCTGTTGGAGCTCTGCGCCTTGCTGGCGCCGGAGCCGGTCCCGCTGGACCTGTTCACCGGTAGCCCGGAAACACTGGACGGAGTCCCCGCCGATCCGTTGGCGTGGGACGCGACAGTCGGCGCCCTGGCCGGTCTGGGTCTGGCGAGGCGCGGTGACGCGTCCCTGGTGGTGCACCGGCTGGTTCAGGCCGCCATCCGGGCCGGGATGCCGGCCGAGGCGCACGTCGACGCCCGGGTCCGGCTGTGTCGTGCGCTGCTGGCGGCCGTACCGGACGACCTCCACAGTGCCCCGGACGCCCGGCCGCGGTGGCAGCAGTTGCTTCCGCACGTCCTCGCGGTGGCCAACAACGATCCACCGGCCGAGTGTGCCGCGGATACGGCGGTGCTGCTGCGGCTGGCGTCGGAGTTCCTCGTCCAGATCGGGGACTACTCGGTGGCGCTGCACCTGTGCGAAAGTGCCCTCGCGATCGACGAGTCGCTCGACGGCCGGAGCGCCGAGGTCGGCTTCGATCTGATCGCCCTGTCGCAGATCCACCGGGATCTCGGCGCGCCGGAGCGGTCACGTCAGCTGGCGGAACGCGCGCTGAGCGTGCACGAGTCCTGTCTGCCGGCGGACAGTCCCGCCATCGCGACGGATCTGGCCACGCTCGCGCGGACGCTGTGCATCCTCGGTGAACACGAGGCGGCGCGGCCTCTGGCCGAGCGGGCGCTGCGGATCGACGAGGCGGCGTACGGGCCGGACGACCCGTACGTGAGCTTCGACCTGATCGCGCTGGCGAACGTCCACGTCGATCTCGGCGACCACGCGAGTGCCGCACCGCTCATCGCGCGCGCGTTGCGGATCCGCGAGGCCAAGTACGCGCCGGACCACCTCTACATCGGGTACGTCCTGCTGTTCCAGGCCCGGGTCCTGCACACGTTGAACGACTCGACAGCCGCGGACCTGGCGCGCCGGGGTGCACACATCCTGCACACCCGGCTGGGCAGGACCCACCCCAAGACCGAGGACGCGTTCGCGCTGGTCGACAGTCTGCAAGGCGGCACACGCTAGCCAGAATCCCCGGTTGTGCGGCAAGTCGCACAACCGGGGGTGGTGCTAGCGTGCGCTGGGCGCGCCCTGGCCTGTGCCCTGCCTGGCGTACGGGTTGCCGTGGGCGGGGGTGACTCGCCAGAAGGTCTCCGCCACTGCTTTGAACTGACGATGTGTCGGATTCAGACCCGTGTGCTTCAGCGCCCAGATCTCAACCGGCAGGCGCTCGTCGTCGGTTGGCTGCGCCTGCGCCCCGCAGATGAGGCACTCGGCCGAGTGGATGCCCGACGGGGCACCCTCGCCGGTTTCGGCCCCGAGGGTCCATTCAGCGGCAGTGATCAGCGCGCGCATCACAGTTCCCCCCTGCTACGCCGGTTGGCTTCGGTCACAAGGGCATGCATCCTGCTGCGACTGCCTGGTGCGGTGCAGCATGGGCACGCGCAGGGCGGGTATCCGCTGGAGAGGTCCGGCACATCCGACGGTTTCACAGTGCGCTTGCCGCGCACCTGTGTACGGGCGCCTGTCGCCGGGTTGACCCTGTAGACCTCGATCGTCATCACTGGATGTGCTCCCAGGGGTCTACTTGAACGCCTGGGCAGCTGTTCCTGGGCACCTCGCACCACGTGTCGACGTAGGGCCGGACAATAGGTCCCGTACGCTCCCACGCTTCCTGAGCCTCCCAGTCGCGCGACGCGAACCACTCGGAACGTCCGTACGGCTGAGGCGGATACGGGGTCCAGGCTTGCCGTTGCGCGCGCCGCCTGCGAGCGATGACCAGCCGTGCCCCCCAGACGTCCGGCGCGGAGCGCCCGCGGAACGCCGGGGGCGCTGCTGGGCGCGTGTGGGTGGCCGCGTGCTTGCCGGGCGTACGGCGCCCGAACAGGACGCCTCTCATCCATTCGAGTGCCTGTGATAGGTAGGACACTGTCACCGCTCCTCTAAAGCGTTGGCCATGCCCCGGGACCGTTCGCGCGGTCGCCGGGGTCTCTTGCGTGCCCAATCGTCCTGACACCTGGTGGCCGTATCGCCGGACATGGAAGGACAGTTGGGCCAGTTGGGCGGTAGCGTTGAAAACGCCCAAACGTCCAGAGGAGCGGACTTGAACCACGGCCTACGGTCAGCTATGAACGACGCCCGGCTGTCCCCGCGACAGCTTGCGGTCCGTGTAGGAGTCGCGAGCAAAACCATTGAACGTTGGGTCGCGGATGAGAACTTAATTCCGCATGCTCGAAACAGGGCAGACGCCGCCGAAGCACTGAAAGTAGATGAGGAAATGCTCTGGCCGCAGGCAGTGAAGGATCGCCTAAAAACAGGTGGAGACCTGGAAATCGTGCGGACTTACCCCTACCGCTCGGCCTGCCCGTCAACGGTCTGGGGCGAGCTTGTGGCCAGCACGAAAGAAGACCTGTTCTTTGCCGGATACACGAACTATTTCCTATTCATCGACCAACCGAACTTCGTAGCCACCCTGCGCAAAAAACTCGAAAGCGGTTGTCGAGTCCGATTCCTTCTGGGCGATCCCGAAAGTGAAATCACAAGCCAGCGTGAAGCTATCGAAGATGTTGCCTTGTCCGTCTCGACACGCATCCGCATCACGCTTGAGAATCTAGGCAAGTTGGGGAGCGCAGAAAACCTGGAAACGCGTTTTAGCGTCTCGGAAGATGCAGCGAATCACGTGAGTCTTTCTGTTTTCCGGTTCGATTCCCAGGCTCTCGTAACACCTCACCTTGCCAGGCTTGTGGGCCACGACTCCCCCCTGTTGCACCTACGCCGACGTGACCAGGACGGACTGTTCGAGCGGTTCACTGAGCACGCCGAAGAGCTATGGTCGCGCGCAACGCCCGTTAGCATTTGACGGCTCTGCACAACGCAGAAATCACCCCGATATCTGCCGTACAAAACACGAAGAGAAACCGGGGCTTTTTCTGTGATCAGAACCACCAGGAGGAACCAGTGTCATACCCGCAACTTCTCACCCCCGAGGAGAAGCTCGCCGCCGCGAAGAAGCTGTTGAGCCTCCCGCGTATCGTCGTGATCTGCGGCTCCACCCGCTTCATGACCGAGATGGACGAGGCCGATCTGCGGGAGACCAAAGCCGGAAAGATTGTCGTCAAACCGGGCTGTGACATGAAGTCGCCGCACGAACTCTGGCCCGATCCTCTCGAGGCCGAGGCGCTGAAGGTTCGACTCGACGATCTGCATCGGGCGAAGATCCGGCTCGCTGACGAGGTGCTCGTAGTCGGCGACTACGTCGGAGACAGCACCCGAGCCGAAATCGCCTACGCCCGGTCGCTGGGCAAGCCCGTGCGGTTCACGCACCCCGAAGTCGACCCTGACGCCTGACCGCCCGCTGCCACCTCGACAACCAGGGCCGACAGCCCACCGCCTGACCGTCTCGCGGTGGCTTCGGCCACGGCCAACCCCCACACCCTCCGCAAGCGTCCCTTGGAATTGATCATCTAGCCCAGAATCCCCCGCTGGTACCCCGTCGCGACCGCAGCCGCGCGGTCGTTGACGCCGAGTTTGGCGTACAGGTGGGTGAGGTGGGTCTTCACGGTCGCTTCGCTGATGAAGAGTTCGCGGGCGATCTCGCGGTTGGAGGTGCCTCGGGCGACGAGGGTGAGGACTTCGCGTTCGCGGGCGGAGAGGGGTTCGTTGGCGGGGGCGGTGGGGGTGCGGACGGCGGAGACCAGGCGGGAGGCGACGGCCGGGGAGAGGACGGTGCGGCCCTGGGCGGCCGCGCGGACGGCGGTGAAGAGCTCCTCGCGCGGGGCGTCCTTGAGGAGGTAGCCGGTCGCGCCCGCCTCGATCGCGGGGAGGGTGTCGGAGTCGGTGTCGTACGTGGTGAGGACGAGGACCTGGGCGCGGGCGCCTTGCCGGGTGAGTTCGCGGATGGCGTCGACCCCGCCGCCGCCCGGCATACGGAGGTCCATGAGGATCACATCGGGGTCGAGGGTACCGGCGAGCGTGACGGCTTCGGCGCCGTCGGACGCCTCGCCGAGGACCGTGAAGCCGGCGGCGGACTCGAACATGCCGCGCAGTCCGTCGCGGACCACGGGGTGGTCGTCGACGATGAGCAGCGAGATCGGGGGCTCAGTTGTCATGGCGGACCAACGGTACGCGCGCCGACAGGGCGGTGCCGAGCCCCGGTTCGGACTCCACGGTCAGGGAGCCGGCGATGCGTTCGGCGCGGGCGCGCATGCCGTCCAGGCCGAAGCCGCCGGCCCGGGTGCGGGCGGGCACGGCGAGCGGGTCGAAGCCGGTGCCGTCGTCGCGGATGTCGAGGATGACCTCGCCGCCCGGGAAGTCGCCCAGGTAGGAGAGGGTGACGCCGACGCGGGAGGCGTGCGCGTGCCGGGCGGCGTTGGAGAGGGCCTCCTGGACGATGCGCAGGAGGGTGGCCGCGACCTCCTCGTGCAGTTGCTCGGCGGTGCCGGTGACGGTGAACTCGGCGCGTATGCCCGTCCGTTCGCTCCACTCGGTGACCGTCTTCTGCAGCGCCTCGGGGAGGCCGTCGTGCTCCAGGGCCACCGGGGCCAGGTTGTGCACGGAGCGGCGGGCCTCGCCCAGGCTGTGCCGGGCCAGCGCGAGGGCGCGGCCCACGTGCTCCTCGGCGACCTCCGGGTCGGGGGCGTTGGTGACGACCTGGAGCTGGGCGATGATCCCGGCCAGGCCCTGGGCGATCGTGTCGTGGATCTCTGCGGCGAGCCGGCGCCGCTCGTCGGCGACCCCGGCCTCCCGGGCCTGGAGGAGGAGCTGGGTGTGCAGGGCCGCGTTCTCGTCCAGGGCCTGGCGCAGGGCGGCGATCGTCTCGCTGCGTTCACGCGACCGCAGTTTCTCCTGCTCGTTGAGGTGGGCGATCCCCACCTGGAGAGCCGAGTTGGCGAGCAGCAGCACGGCGAAGAGGGTCCACTGGACCACGCTCCCGAACGGCATCCCGCCCGACTGCGCACCCGCCACGGTGACGGCGCTCGCCAGCAGCCCCAGCCGCCGCAACCGGCGCGGCAGCAGCTCGTCGGCGTCCATGTAGCCGGTGGCCGCGTAGAACGCGAAGAACGGGCTGAGCCAGGTGAGGACGAAGGCGAGGGCCCAGCGGACCAGGTAGTACGCGCTGCCGGCCGCGGAGGGCGTGCGGCCGTGGCCGGGTCGGCGGAACCGGGTGCCGTGCCACCACAGTTGAAGCACGAGCGCGGCGCCGACCAGCGACCATGCGGTCAGCCACACGGTGTCGGGGGTGTGGGGGTCGGCGGAGGCGACTCCGAGGACGATGCTGATGCCGAGGAACCCGTACGGCCCCCAGGTGTGCAGTTGCTCCCAGCGCCGGTCGATCCGGTTGTCCTCCGCGGTCATGTCCCCAGTCTGCACGGCGGGCCGCCTCCTACTCCCAGCGGAACCAGCGGGCGGCACCCGCCGTCAGCAGGATCGTCCAGACGGCGAGCACGCCCAGGTGCTCCCAGCCGGGCCACTGTCCGGCGGCGGCCCGGTCCAGGGCGCGGGCCGCCGCGCCGAACGGGGTCAGCTGCACCACCCGGGCCATGGCGTGCGGCATCTCCCGGACCGGGATCCAGACGCCCGCACAGAACATCATCGGGAAGAACACCGCCGAGCCGATCGCGCCCGCGATCTTCGTGGTGCGGGACAGCGCCGAGACGACGGAGCCGAGGGCGAGGGCGGCCGCGGCCGCGAGCAGCAGGGCCAGCAGGTATCCGCCGGGCTGCTCCGGCAGCCGTACGTGGAAGGCGAGCCGGCCCACGAGGAGCGCCAGCAGCGCCGAACCGAGGGCGACCGTGCCCTGCACCACCATCTGTGCGGACAGCAGCGCGGAGGGCCGTACGGGGGTGAGCCGCATCCGGCGCAGGATGCCCCGCTCCCGGTGGCCGGTGAGCGCCTGGGGCAGGGTCTGCACCCCGGACATGATCAGGGCGATTAGCACGGCGACTGGCACATAGGCGTCGACCGGGCGCAGCCCGCCCAGGGACTTGTCGGCCTCCCGGAAGGAGGGGATCGAGCCGAGGATCACCAGGAGCAGCGTCGGGAACAGGAAGACCCAGAAGACGGCGCCGGGTTCGCGGCGGAAGAGACGGAACTCGGTGCGCAGGACGGCGGTGTTCATGCTGCGTCTGCCTCCTTCGTGAGGTCCAGGAACGCGTCGTCGAGGGTGGCGTCCACGACCCGGAGCTGGTGGGCGGTGACGCGGTGCCGGGCGAGCAGGGTGATGACGGCGTTGACGGTCTCGTCGGTGCCGGAGAGCGTGATCCGGCCGTCCTTGCGCTCGATCGAGGCGAGGGCCGGGAGGGCGGCGAGGTCGTGGTCGTCCAGGGGGGCGGACGGGGTGAAGCTGATGACGGTGGCCCCGGCGCTGCGGCGGATCAGCCCGGCCGGGGTGTCCAGGGCGGCCACCCGGCCCTTGTCGATCACCGCGATCCGGTCGCAGAGCCGCTGCGCCTCCTCCATGAAGTGGGTGACGAGGAGGACGGTGACCCCGCGGTCCCGGACGTCCTCGATCAGCTTCCAGGTGTCCCGCCGGGCCCGCGGGTCAAGCCCGGTGGTCAGTTCGTCGAGGACGACGATCCGCGGGTTGCCGATCAACGCCAGTGCGATGAAGAGGCGTTGCCGCTGGCCGCCGGACAGCTTGCCGAACCGGGTGGCCAGCTTGTCGGCGAGGCCGAGGCGCTCGGCGAGCGGAGCCCAGTCGAGCGGGCTCGGGTAGAAGGAGGCGTACAGCTCAAGGGCCTCGCGGACGGTGAGTTTGGGCTGCAGTTCGCTCTGCTGCAACTGGGCGCCGAGGACGCGGGCGACCTTCTCGTGGTCGGCGACGGGATCGAGCCCGGTGACCCGGACCCGCCCCGCGTCGGGCACCCGCAGTCCCTCCACGCACTCCACGGTGGTGGTCTTGCCGGCCCCGTTCGGCCCGAGGATCCCGAAGATCTCGCCCTCCTCGACGGCGAGACTCACCCCGTCCACGACGGCCCGGCCGCCGTAGGACTTGCGCAGGTCTGTCACTTCGATGACGGTTGGCATGCTCCGAGGGTCCCGCCCGGCCCGGGTCCGCCACATCGGCCGCCCCGCTCGAACCGTCATCAACCGATCGGCTGATGCCGCGGATCCACCTGTACGACCCTTCGAACGCCCAGGTCGTAGGACCAGCGGCCGACTCCGGTCCGGCCAAAACTCGGTGGGCGTTGTCAGTGCCGATCCGTAGGCTCGCCCCTGATGCCTCCGACACGTGCAACCACCAAGGACCGGTCCGCCATCCGCACCCTGCTGCGCCTGTGGCCGTACGTACGGCCGGTGCGGGTGCGGCTGTCCGTCGCCGCGTTCGTGGCGATCGTCGCCTCCTGTACGGGGCTCGTCATCCCCCTCGTCCTCAAGTGGATGGTGGACGGCCCGGTGGCCGACCGCGACCCGGCCGGGGTGTGGCTCGGCGCGCTGTACCTGCTGCTGCTCGGCATCGCGGAAGCCCTGCTCTTCGGCCTGCGCCGCTGGCTGGTCGCCCGGCCCCTGTCCCGTGTCGAGGCGGGCATGCGGGCGGACCTGTACGGCCACCTCCAGCGTCTGCCGGTCGCCTTCCACGACCGCTGGGCCTCCGGCCAGCTGCTCTCCCGGGCCACCACCGACCTGATGCTGCTCCGCATGTTCCTTGCCTTTCCGCTGACCTTCCTCCTGGTCAACGGGGTGACGATCCTCGTCGGCGTGCTGATCATGCTGGCCCAGGACTGGTCGCTGGGCCTGGTCATCCTCGGGCCGACGATCCCGGTGATCTGGACGTGCGTGATCTTCGAGAGCCGGTACGCGGAGGTGGCACGGCTCGCCCAGGACCAGGTCGGCGACCTGACGACGGTGGTCGAGGAGAGCGTGCTCGGCATCCGCATCATCAAGGGCTTCGGCCGCCACCGCAGCCAGGCGCACGCGTTCCGCGAACTGGTACGGACCCTGCGGGGCACGGAGCTGCGCAAGGCGCGGATGCTGGCGATGATCTGGGGCGTCATCGTGACGTTGCCGGAGGTGGCGATCGGGGCGGCGCTGCTGTGGGGTTCGATCCAGGCCGCGGAGGGCGAGCTGAGCGCGGGGACGCTGGTGGCGTTCCTGTCGACGGCGCTGGCGCTGAGGTGGCCGGTGGAGTCGATCGGCTTCCTCCTGGCGATGAGCCAGGAGGCCGCCACTGCCACTGAGCGGTACTTCGAGGTGCGGGACGCGCTGGAGGAGGGCGCCGACGCGGCGTCGGGTGCGGGTGCGTGGGGGCTGAGCGCACAGTTCCCCGCGCCCCTTACCGGGCGCCTCGGCGCAGCGCCCCAAAGGGGCGCGGGGAACTGCGCGACCAGCCACGACGGCGCCGCACCCGACAGCGGACCGGCCCCCGAACCCGACGGCATCCGCTTCGAGAACGTGCGGTTCCGTTACCCCGACGCCGCCCCCGATTCCGCCCCGACCCTCGAACTCGTCGACCTCCACATCCGCCCCGGCGAGTCCATGGCCCTCGTCGGCGCCACCGGCAGCGGCAAGACCACGCTCACCGCGCTCGTCCCCCGCCTGCACGAGGTCACCTCGGGGCGGATCACCCTCGACGGCGTCGACATCACCGCCATGCCCCGCGAGGAACTCCGCTCCCTCGTCGCCGTGGCCTTCGAGGAACCCACCCTCTTCTCCGCCTCCGTCGGCGAGAACGTGCTCATGGGAGCCGGGGACGGCGCCGGCGAACCGGAGCTGGCACGGGCCCTCGCCGTCGCGCAGGCCGACTTCGCGCACGCCCTCCCCCAGGGCACCGCGACCCAGGTCGGCGAGCAGGGCCTCAGCCTCTCCGGCGGCCAGCGCCAGCGCCTCGCGCTCGCGCGGGCGGTCGTCGGCCATCCCCGCTTCCTGGTGCTCGACGACCCGCTCTCCGCCCTGGACGTGCACACGGAGGCCGCCGTGGAGGCGGCGCTGCGCGACGTACTCGCCGACACCACCGCGCTGATCGTCGCCCACCGCCCCTCCACCGTCCTGCTCGCCGACCGCGTCGCCCTGCTCTCCGGCGGGCGGGTCACCGCCGTCGGCACCCATCACGAACTCCTGCGCACCAACGCCGAGTACGCCCACCTGATGTCCGGGGAGGATCACCGCCGATGACCGCAGCCACCTCCCTGCCCGCCCCCGACGAGGACGAGGAACGCCCCCGCCCGCACCCGGCCGGCACCCCCGGCGGCGACCCCTTCGACCGCGACGTCCTGCCCACCCCGCCCGGCGCCACGGCCACCCTGCTGCGCTCGCTCCTCACCCCCATGAAGGCACGGGTCGCCGTCACCACGCTCCTGCTGCTGCTCCAGCAGGCGGCGGTCCAGGCGGGCCCGCTGCTGGTGGCGTACGCCATCGACACGGCCGTACCGGCGTTCCGCCGCCACGACCACGGCCCGCTGTTCGCGGTCGCTGCGGGGTACGGCCTGAGCGCCCTGCTCTCCGGCGGCCTCCAGTACGCGTTCGTCAAGGCCTCCGCCCGCGTCAACCAGGACGTCCTGCTCGACCTGCGCGGCCGCATCTTCCGCCACGCGCAGGCGCTGAGCATCGACTTCCACGAGCGCTACACGTCCGGCCGGCTCATCTCCCGCTCCACCACGGACGTCGAGTCGCTGCGCGAGCTGCTGGCCGAGGGCCTCCAGGAACTGGTCACGGTCATCCTCTCCTTCCTCTACATCTCGGCGATGCTGCTCTGGCTGGACCTGGGCCTCGGCGCGGTCGCGGTGGCCAGCTTCGTACCGCTGTACCTGCTCGTGCGGCTGTACCAGCGGCGCGCGGTACGGGTGTACAAGGCGCGGTCCACGGCGATCGCGGCGGTGATCGTGAAGTTCGTGGAGACGATGAACGGCATCCGCCCGGTGCGCGCGTTCCGCCGCGAGGCCGCCAACGACGCCGAGTTCGCCGTGCTGAACCGCCGCCACGAGCGCACCAACGGCGACGCGCTCCTCGAAATGGCGCGGTACGTGGTCGGCTCCCGGCTGGTCGCCAACACCTCGGTCGCGGTGATCGTGCTGTGGGGCGCCTACCGGGTGGCGTCCGGCTCGCTGGAGCTCGGCGTCCTGGCCGCCGCCGTCCTCTACCTGCGGCGGCTCTACGACCCGATCGACCGCCTCGGCATGTTCCTCAACTCCTACCAGTCGGCCGCGGCCTCCCTGGAGAAGATCGCGGGCCTGCTGGCCCAGACCCCGTCCGTCCCGGAGCCCTCGGTCCCGAAGGAGCTGCCCCCGCCGGCGGGCGAACTCCCGGGCCGCGAGGTCGTCTTCGACGGTGTCCGCTTCGCCTACCGCACCGGCGGCGAGGTGCTGCCCGTCTTCGACCTCACCCTCCCGGCCGGGCAGACGGTCGCGGTCGTCGGCTCCACCGGCGCCGGCAAGTCGACGCTCGCCAAACTGCTCGCCCGCTTCTACGACCCCTCCGAGGGCCGGGTCCTCCTGGACGGCGTGGACCTGCGCGAGCTGACCGTGCCGGAACTGCGCCGCGGGGTGGTGATGGTCACCCAGGAGTCGTTCCTGTTCTCCGGCACGGTCGCCGAGAACATCGCCATCGGCCGCCCGGACGCCGGCCGCGCGGAGATCGAGCAGGCGGCCAAGGCGATCGGCGCGCACGAGTTCATCGCCGCGCTTCCCGACGGGTACGACACGGACGTCCGCAAGCGCGGCGGGCGCATCTCGGCCGGGCAGCGCCAACTGGTCGCGTTCGCACGCGCCCTGCTCGCCGACCCGGCGGTGCTGATCCTCGACGAGGCGACCAGTTCCCTGGACATTCCCGGCGAACGGGCCGTGCAGCGCGCGATGTCGACCGTCCTCAAGGGCCGCACGGCGGTGCTGATCGCGCACCGGCTGTCCACGGTGGAGATCGCCGACCGGGTGCTGGTGATGGAGCACGGCCGCATCGTCGAGGACGGCCGCCCGGCCGAACTCATCGCGGGCACGGGCCGGTTCGCGGATCTGCACCGGGCGTGGCGGGACAGTCTGGCCTAGCCGGCCGACGGCGGGAGAACGGGGGTCGCAGGGTGATCGACGCGTACGAGGATCCGGGCACGCCCGACACGCGCGGCGGGTGGTCCTACCTGTGGTGGCTGGTGGCCCGCCAGCCCGGCCGCTCGCTCGCCGGGGCGCTGCTGGGCAGTGCGTGGCTGTCGCTGATGGCCGGGACGCCGTACATGATGTCCCGGGCGGTGGACGACGGCCTGGTGCCGGGCCGCATGGCGGTGCTGGCCGGGTGGACGGCGGCGATCTTCGTCCTCGGGGCGGTCAACGCCTGGATCAGCATCATGCGCCACCGCACGATGACCCGGGTGCGGATGGACGCCTACTTCCGCACCGTCAAGGTGCTCGTCGGGCAGACGGTACGGCTCGGCGCCGAGCTGTCGCGCCGGTCCGACGCCGGGGAGGTCGTGACGATCGGCGTCGGCGACGTGCACACCATCGCCCAGGCGCTGACCGTCGTCGGCCCCGGGGTGGGCGCGGTCGTCGTGTACGCGGTGGTGGCCGGTCTCCTGCTGAGGATCTCGCCCCTGCTGGCCGGTGTGGTGCTGCTCGGGGTGCCGGTGGTGGCCCTCGTCGCGGGCCCGCTGGCCCGGCGGCTGCAGGGCAGGGAGACCGAGTACCGGGAGCGCCAGAGCATCCTGACGGCCCGCATCGGCGACCTCGCGGGCGGCCTGCGCGTCCTCAACGGCCTCGGCGGCAAGGGCCTGTTCGCGGACGCCTTCCGCCGCGACTCCCGGCACCTGCGCGACCAGGGCTACCGGGTGGGCGCGGTCGCCAGCTGGGTCCAGGCACTGGGCATGGGCCTGCCGACGGTGTTCCTGGCGGTGGTGACCTGGATCGCGGCCCGGATGGCCGCCCGCGGCGACATCACGGTGGGCCAGCTGGTGTCCGTGTACGGCTATGTCGCGGTCCTGGTGGGCCCGGTGGCCTTCTTCCTCGACATGGGCTACCAGCTGAGCCGCGGCGTGGTGGCCGCCCGCCGGGTCGTCCGCCTCCTGCGCCACGAGCCGCAACCGGACACGGGCTCCGCACCGGCCCCGGCCGAGCCGTCCGCCCTCCACGACCCCGACTCGGGCGTACTGGTCCGCCCCGGCCGCCTGACGGCCCTGGTGAGCGCGACGGAAACGACCACGGTGATCGACCGCCTGGGCCGCTACACCCCCTCGAACGTGACCTGGGGAGGCGTACGCCTCGACGCCGTCCCCCTGGCGGAGGTCAGGTCCCGCATCCTGGTCGCCGACAACGATGCCGACCTCTTCGCGGGCCCCCTGATCGATGTCATCACCGGCACCGCAAACGCGCCCCAAAGGGGCGCGGGGCTGTTTCTGACTTGCGGCTGCCGCCGCGCGGGCGAGACCAGCCCCCACTCACCCACCGACACACCCCGAGGCCCGAGCCACAACGCGCCCCAAAGGGGCGCGGGGAACTGCGCGACCAGCCACGACCATCCCGCACCCGCCGACGCACACCCCACCCCACCCCCTGACGCGCACATCACCCACGCCCTCCACGCCGCCGCGGCGAACGACATCGTCCAGGGCCTCCCCGCCGGCCTCGACTCCCCCATCGACGCCAACGCCCGCAACCTCTCCGGCGGCCAACGCCAACGCATCCGCCTCGTCAGAGCGCTGCTCAGCGACCCCGAGGTCCTCCTCGCCGTGGAGCCCACCTCCGCCCTCGACGCCCACACCGAGGCCCTCGTGGCGGAGCGCCTCCGCACCGCCCGCCGCGGCCGCACCACCCTTGTCACCACCACCTCCCCGCTGCTGCTGGCCCACGCGGACGAGGTGGTCTTCCTGGTCGACGGCAAGGTCGCCGCGACCGGCACGCACGAGGGCCTGCTGGACCACGCACCCGGCTACCGGGCCCTCGTGGCCCGGGACACGGAGGACGAGGAGTTCGCAAGGTGACGACAGGTCAACTCCCCGTCGCCCAACCCGCCGAGGTCCGCCGCGCCACCCTGCGCCTGGTGCGGGCGGACCGCGGCCCCTTCGCCGCCGCGCTGCTGCTGAACGCGGCGGCGGCCTGCGCCGGCCTGGCCGGCCCCTGGCTGGTGGGCCGGATCGTGGACGAGGTACGGGCCGGCCGCGGGGTCGGCGCCGTGGACCACCTCGCCCGGTGGATCCTGCTCTGCTCCCTCGCCCAGCTGCTGCTCGCCCGCTCCGCCCGCTACCTCGGCCACCGCTTCGGCGAGCGGACGCTGGCCCGCGTCCGCGAGGAGTTCGTGGGCCGGGCGCTCGCGCTGCCCGCGGCGGTGGTGGAGCGGGCCGGCACCGGCGACCTGACCGCCCGCGGCACCGGCGACGTGAACACCGTCGGCACCACGCTGCGGGACGCCGGTCCCGAGCTGCTGGTCAACACGGTGCAGGCGGTGTTCGTGATGGGCGCGGTGTTCGTCCTGGACCCCGCGCTGGCCGCGTTCGGGGTGCTCGGGCTGACCCCGGTCTGGTTCGCGCTGCGCTGGTACCTGCGCCGGGCCCGGGACGGCTACCTCGCAGAGGGCGCGGCCACCTCCGGGGTCGCGGAGATCGTCACGGCGACGGTGGCGGGCGCCCGCACGGTCGAGGCGTTCCGGCTCCAGGGGCAGCGGATCACGGCGAGCCGGGACGCGCTGGAGACCAACCGGAAGGCCCGGTTCTACACCCTGTGGCTGCGCACCGTGTTCTTCCCGGCGGTCGAGGTGTCGTACTCGGTGCCGGTGGCCGGGGTGCTGCTGGTCGGCGGGCTGCTGCACACGGGCGTCGGGGTGGTGGTGTCGGCGGCGCTGTATCTGCGGCAGTTCACGGAACCGCTGGACCAGATCCTGATCCGGGTGGAGCAACTCCAGTCCAGCGGCGCCTCGTTCGCCCGGGTGGAGGGGCTGGCGCGGGCCCCGCGGGCGGCGGCGGACGGCACGGCGCCGACGCCGGCGGACGACAGGATCGACGTACGCGGGGTGCATTACGCCTACGAGCGCGGCGGCGAGGTGCTGCGCGGGGTGGATCTGACGGTGCGGCCCGGGGAGCGGCTCGCGGTGGTGGGTCCTTCCGGTGCCGGGAAGACGACGCTGAGCCGGCTGCTGGCGGGCGTCGAGGCGCCCGGGTCGGGCACGGTGACGGTGGGCGGGGTGCCGATCGCCGGACTGGAGCCGGAGCGGCTGCGGCGCCAGGTCGTGCTGGTCACCCAGGAACATCACGTCTTCCTCGGTACGGTCCGGGACAACCTGCTGATCGCCGAACCGGCCGCGGCCGACGCCGACCTGTGGGCGGCGCTGACCGCCGTCGGCGCCGACGACTGGGTGCGCGGCCTGCCCGGCGGCCTGGACACCCCGCTCGGCACGGGCGGCACGACCACCGACGGCTCCCGGGCCCAGCAACTCGCGCTGGCCCGGGTGGTGCTGGCCGACCCGCACACGCTGATCCTGGACGAGGCGACCGCGCTGCTGGACCCGGCGACCGCCCGGCACACCGAGCGCGCCCTGGCCGCCGTACTCGAAGGCCGTACGGTCATCGCCATCGCCCACCGGTTGCACACCGCCCACGACGCCGACCGGGTGGCCGTGATGGAGGGCGGCCTCCTCACCGAACTGGGCACGCACGAGGAGCTGGTGGCGGCGGGCGGGGCGTACGCGGCCCTGTGGGCGACCTGGCACGGTGACAAGGCGCCCTGAGCCGCCGGAGCGGGTGCCGATCGCGGCCTCACCGCAACACATCCGCATACCGAACATGAACATCCGGACAACGGACGATTTCCGGCCAAGTTTCTGACGCGGTCCTGACAGTTTGCGTTTTCTGGTGCCACTCTTCCCACGGCCGACTCACAGCAACCCCACAGCTTCACCCCGCCGTCGCCGTCGGTCCGGCACTGCACGCGCACATGGTTCCGCGCTCCGCCCAGTTCTGCCCGGCCGGCCCACCCGCCGTCCGGATCTCCCCTGGCCGTGTGACCCGCGGCCACGCAGAAGGAGTCAGTGTTGAGAAGCAGTTCCTCTCGCAGACGCACCCCCCACAGCACGTACCGCCGCACCGCCGCCGTCGCCCTCGCCGGGGTCGGCGCCCTGATCGCCGCAGCGGTCCAGTCGGGCGCGGCCAGCGCCGCCCCGCAGCCCGGCAGGGCCAACCCGGCCCACGCGGCCGTCAGGCTCTCCCCCTCGCAGCGCGCCGAACTGCTGCGCGATGCGAGCGGCGAACGGGCCGCGACCGCCAGGGCGATAGGCCTCGGCGCCCAGGAGAAGCTGGTCGTCAAGGACGTCGTCAAGGACGCCGACGGCACCCTGCACACCCGCTACGAGCGCACCTACGCGGGCCTGCCGGTGCTCGGCGGCGACCTGATCGTCGACACCGCCAAGTCGGGCGCCACCGAGCGGGTCATCAAGGCGAACAGCCACACCCTCAAGGTCGCCGACCTCACCCCGGCCAAGAGCGCGGCGAGCGCCGAGAAGACCGCCCTCGCCACCGCGAAGACGCTGGGCTCCACCAAGTCGGCCGCCGACGGCGCCCGCAAGGTGATCTGGGCCGGCTCCGGCACCCCCGTCCTCGCCTACGAGACGGTCGTCGGCGGCTTCCAGGACGACGGCACCCCCAACCAGCTGCACGTCATCACCGACGCCGCCACCGGCAAGAAGCCTCGCAGTCGAGCAACACCTGGGGCAACGGCACCACCTCGAACGCCGCCACCGCGGGCGCCGACGCGCACTACGGGGCCGCCGAGACCTGGGACTTCTACAAGAACACCTTCGGGCGCAGCGGCATCAAGAACAACGGCGTCGGCGCCTACTCCCGCGTCCACTACGGCAACTCGTACGTGAACGCCTTCTGGGACGACGGCTGCTTCTGCATGACCTACGGCGACGGGTCCGGCAACGCGGACCCGCTGACCGCCCTCGACGTGGCCGGCCACGAGATGAGCCACGGTGTCACCTCCAACACCGCGGGCCTCAACTACAGCGGCGAGTCCGGCGGCCTGAACGAGGCGACCTCGGACATCTTCGGCACCGGCGTGGAGTTCTACGCCAACAACTCCTCGGACGTCGGTGACTACCTCATCGGCGAGAAGATCGACATCAACGGCGACGGCACCCCGCTGCGCTACATGGACAAGCCCAGCAAGGACGGCGGCAGCGCCGACTACTGGTCCTCGTCGGTCGGTGGCCTCGACGTGCACTACTCGTCCGGCGTGGCGAACCACTTCTTCTACCTGCTGAGCGAGGGCAGCGGCGCCAAGGTCATCAACGGCGTCAGCTACAACTCGCCCACGAAGGACGGCCTTCCGGTGACCGGCATCGGCCGGGACAAGGCGCTGCAGATCTGGTACCGGGCGCTCACCACCAAGTTCACCTCGACCACCAACTACGCGGCCGCCCGCACCGGCACCCTCGCGGCGGCGGGTGAGCTGTACGGCACCACCAGCACCGAGTACAAGGCGGTGCAGGACGCCTGGGCGGCCGTGGCGGTCGGCTCGCGGTCCGGCGGTGGCGGCGGTACGGGCACGTCGTACGAGAGCACCACACCCGTGTCGATTCCGGACAACGGCCCGGCGGTCACCTCGTCGATCACGGTCTCCGGCCGGACCGGGAACGCACCGAGCAACCTCCAGGTAACGCCGAATATCAGCCACACGTGGCGCGGCGACCTGGTGATCGACCTCGTCGGTCCGTCCGGGACGTCGTACCGCCTGAAGAACTTCAGCTCCTCCGACTCGGCGGACGACGTGACGGACACCTACACGGTGAACGCCTCGTCGGAATCGGCCAATGGCACCTGGAAGTTGAAGGTCCAGGACCAGGCCGCGCAGGACGTCGGCACGATCAACGGGTGGAAGCTGACCTTCCCGTAACCGCAGGTACCCGACGCGCACTCCGGGCGCCGTCCACGGGGAGTCTCCCCCGCGGGCGGCGCACGTTTTACATGGCCGCAATGTTCACCCAACACCTGCTTTTCGGCCAACATCACTTCAGGGTCCTGACATGTACGCGACCTTGATGTCACTCTTCCATCACCCGTCGCACAGCACAGCAACTTCACAACCCCACAGCCGGGCCGGTAACCCCACTCCGCCCGGACTCCCCACATCCTGAAGGAGCTTGAGTGAGCCCCCTCTACGCGCGTCACAAGCGCACCACGCTCGCCATCGCCACCGCTGTCGCCGCCGGCGCCCTCCTCACCACTGCTATGACCGCGAACGCCTCGGCCGTCGACAAGCAGCCGCTGGCCGCCGCCCCCACCCTGCTCTCCAACTCCGCCCGCACCGCCCTGATCCAGAAGGCGGAGGCGAACCTCGCCGAGACGGGCCGGCAGATAGGCCTCGGCGCCAAGGAGAAGCTGGTCGTCAAGGACGTCGTGAAGGACGTCGACGGCACGGTCCACACCCGCTACGAGCGCACCTACGCGGGCCTGCCCGTCCTCGGCGGCGACCTCGTCGTGCACACGTCCAAGGCCGGCAAAACCGAGGGCGTCACCAAGGCCACGAAGACCGCCATCAAGGTGGCCTCCCTCAAGCCGCAGATCAGCACCGCCAAGGCGGAGAAGTCGGCGCTGAGCGTCGCCAGGACCCTCGGCTCGACCAAGTCGGCGGCCGACGGCGCCCGCAAGGTGATCTGGGCCGGCTCCGGCACCCCCGTCCTCGCCTACGAGACGGTCGTCGGCGGCTTCCAGGACGACGGCACCCCCAACCAGCTGCACGTCATCACCGACGCCGCCACCGGCAAGAAGCCGAGAACGCCACGGGCACCGGCAAGACCCTGTACTCGGGCACGGTCAGCCTCACCACCACGCTGTCGGGTTCGACGTACTCGCTGACCGACGCCTCCCGCGGCAGCCACAAGACGTACAACCTGAAGCACGGCACCTCGGGCACCGGCACCCTGTTCACCAACACCACCAACACGTGGGGCACCGGCGCCGCCTCCAGCTCCAGCACCGACGTGACCGCGGCCGCCGACGCCGCCTACGGCGCTCAGGAGACCTGGGACTTCTACAAGGACACCTTCGGCCGCAGCGGCATCAAGAACAACGGTGTCGGCGCCTACTCCCGCGTCCACTACGGCAGCTCGTACGTCAACGCCTTCTGGGACGACAGCTGCTTCTGCATGACCTACGGCGACGGTGACAGCAACACGCACCCGCTGACTTCGCTGGACGTGGCCGGCCACGAGATGAGCCACGGCGTCACCTCCAACACCGCGGGCCTCAACTACAGTGGCGAGTCCGGCGGCCTGAACGAGGCGACCTCCGACATCTTCGGCACCGGCGTGGAGTTCTACGCCAACAACGCCTCCGACCCGGGCGACTACCTCATCGGCGAGAAGATCGACATCAACGGCGACGGCACCCCGCTGCGCTACATGGACAAGCCCAGCAAGGACGGCGGCAGCGCCAACTACTGGTCCTCCTCGGTCGGCAACCTCGACGTGCACTACTCGTCCGGCGTCGCGAACCACTTCTTCTACCTCCTCTCGGAGGGCAGCGGCTCGAAGACGATCAACGGCGTCAGCTACAACTCGCCGACGTACAACGGCTCCACGGTCACCGGCATCGGCCGCGCCAAGGCGCTGCAGATCTGGTACAAGGCGCTGACGACGTACTTCACGTCGACCACCAACTACAAGTCGGCCCGCACCGGCACGCTCTCCGCGGCGGCCGCGCTGTACGGCTCCGGCTCCACCGAGTACAACGCGGTGGCGGCGGCCTGGACGGCGGTCAACGTCAGCTGACCCCGCGCCGAGCGCTACGGGCGGGCCCCCGGGGAGCAGCTGTCCCGGGGGCCCGCCCTACGCTCTCTCCCATGTCCTTCACGTACGAGGCGGTCGGCGCCACCCGCGAGAACCTCGCCGCCTGCCCACCGGGCTTCCACCCGCTGCACGTGCGCACGCGCATAGGCGAGGGCCAGGAAGTCTTCCGCCGGGCCGCCGAGGCGGTCCTCACCTGGGAACTCCACCGCGCCCTCGGCCTGGGCATCGACGCCGCCGCCGACCGCGCGGCCCCGGGCGTCGACGTCACCGTCACCCTGGCCGGCCTCATCAAGGCCCCCTGCCGGGTCGTCTGGACGGCCGAGGAGTCCCGCCGCGCGGGCTGGGCCTACGGCACCCTCGCCGGCCACCCCGAAAGCGGCGAGGAGGCCTTCGTGGTGGACCGCACCGGCGACGGCACGGTGTGGCTCACGGTCGCGGCCTTCAGCAGACCGGCCAAGTGGTACGCCCGCGCGGGCGGCGCCGCGGCCCGCGGACTGCAACACGCGTACGCCCGCAGGTGCGGGGCGGTCGTGCGCCGCCTCTGCGCGGATCCGGCGCCGGAGTTCTGACGGAGCCCGACGGGCGGACCGCCGAGGGACGGACGTGAGGGCGAGCGGAGACCACCCGCCCTCGGGGCAGCCCGGACCTCAGCGCATCAGCAGCCCGGCCCCCGTCACCGCCCCCTCCGCGGGGACCACCACCAGCCCGAGCTCCGCGCCCGACGCCAGCAGGCGGTGGGTGGGGAGGATGCGGACCGTGTAGCCGTAGGGGCCCGTGCGGTCCAGGGAGAGGGGACCCTCGTAGGTCCAGTGGCCCTCCAGGTCGGGGCCGCCGGTCGGCTTCAGGGGCACCGCGGTCGCGTCGGTGATGCGGTCCTCCGGGTCGACGCGGCCGGAGACGGCCTGGACCTCCACGTCGTCGGGGACCAGGTCGCCGAGGCGGACCCGGACGCGGACGGCGAGGGTGGTGCCGAGTTCGGCGGTGGCCGTCGCGGCGGCCGTCTCCACGTGGTCCACCGAGACGCCGTGCCAGGCCGCCCGCACCCTGCCCTTCCAGGCGGAGAGTTCCCGGGCCGTGTCTGGGGTCATGGACCGGTGGGCGTGGGCCGCCGGGGTGTAGAGGCGCTCCACGTACTCCCGGACCATGCGGCCCGCCAGCACCTTGGGACCGAGGAGGGTGAGGGTCTGGCGGACCATCTCGATCCAGCGGTCCGGCAGACCGCTGCGGCCCCGCTCGTAGAAGCGCGGGGTCACCCGCTGCTCCAGCAGGTCGTACAGCGCGGCGGCCTCGATGTCGTCCCGGCGGTCGGGATCGGTGCCGGCGCCGTCCGCCGTCGGGATCGCCCAGCCGAAGTCCGGCTGGAACCATTCGTCCCACCAGCCGTCCAGGACCGAGAGGTTGAGGCCGCCGTTGAGCGCCGCCTTCATCCCGCTCGTCCCGCATGCCTCCAGCGGGCGCAGCGGGTTGTTCAGCCAGATGTCACAGCCGGGCAGGAGCTTCTGCGCCATCGCCATGCCGTAGTCGGGCAGGAAGACGATCCGGTGCCGGACCCGCGGATCGTCGGCGAACCGGACCAGCTCCTGCACCAGCCTCTTGCCGCCGTCGTCGGCCGGGTGCGCCTTGCCCGCCACCACGATCTGGATCGGCCGCTCGGGGTGGGTCAGGAGATCCAGCAGCCGGTCGCGATCGCGCAGCATGAGCGTGAGACGTTTGTACGACGGGACGCGCCGGGCGAACCCGATGGTGAGCACGTCGGGGTCGAGGACCCCGTCGATCCACCCCAGCTCGGCGGTGCCGGCGCCGCGTTGCCGCCACGACGCGCGCAGCCGCTCCCGCACCTCCAGCACCAGCTGCTCGCGCAGGCTGCGGCGCAGCTCCCAGATCTCCTGGTCGGCGACCTCGGCGACCGCGTCCCAGCGCTCCGGACCACCGACCGTCAGCGCCTCCTCGGTGCGGCGGTCACCGAGCTGCCGGGCACCCAGCCGGACCACCTCCGGGGCCACCCAGGTCGGGGCGTGCACCCCGTTCGTCACCGAGGTGATCGGCACCTCGTCGGCGTCGAAGCCGGGCCACAGCCCGGAGAACATCTCCCGGCTGACGTTGCCGTGCAGCAGCGAGACCCCGTTGGCGCGCTGGGCGAGCCGCAGCCCCATCACGGCCATGTTGAACAGGTTGGGTTCACCGCCGGGGTAGGTCTCCATGCCGAGCCGCAGGATGTGCTCGACGCCGATCCCGGGGAGCTCGGCGTCGGCGCCGAAGTGGTGGGCGACCAGCTCGCGGTCGAAGCGGTCGATGCCGGCCGGGACGGGCGTGTGGGTGGTGAAGACCGTGCCGGCCCGCACCGCCTCCAGCGCCGCGTCGAAGTCCAGCCCCTCGGCTACCAGTTCGGCGATCCGCTCCAGGCCGAGGAAGCCGGCGTGGCCCTCGTTGGTGTGGAAGACCTCCGGCTCGGGATGGCCGGTGAGCCGGCAGTACGTCCGTACGGCCCGCACACCCCCTATGCCGAGCAGCATCTCCTGGAGCAGCCGGTGCTCGCTGCCGCCGCCGTAGAGCCGGTCGGTGACCTGGCGTTCGCCGACGTCGTTCTCCTCGACGTCCGAGTCCAGCATCAGCAGCGGCACCCTGCCGACCTGGGCCAGCCAGATGCGGGCGCGCAGCAGTCTGCCACCGGGCAGCGCGAGGGAGACGTGCGCCGGGGTGCCGTCGGCCTCCTTCAGCAGGGCCACGGGGAGTTCGTTGGGGTCGAGGACGGGATAGTGCTCCTGCTGCCAGCCGTCCCGGGACAGGGTCTGCCGGAAGTAGCCGTGCCGGTACAGCAGGCCGACGCCGATCAGCGGCACGCCGAGGTCGCTGGCCGACTTGAGGTGGTCGCCGGCCAGGATGCCGAGGCCGCCGGAGTACTGGGGCAGGGCGGCCGTGATGCCGAACTCGGGTGAGAAGTAGGCGACGGCGGCCGGGAGTTCGGCGGCCTCGGGGCGGGACTGGTACCAGCGGTCGCCGGTCACGTAGTCGCCCAGGTCGTCGGCGACCGCGGTCAGCCGGCGCAGGAAGCGCCGGTCGCCCGCCAGTTCGGCGAGCCGTGCCGGGGGCACACTGCCGAGCAGCCGCACCGGGTCGCCCTCCGAGGCGGCCCAGCGCTCGGGATCGACGGCCTGGAAGAGGTCACGGGTCTCGGCATGCCAGGACCAGCGCAGGTTGCGGGCCAGGTCGCTGAGGGGGCGGAGGGGTTCGGGGAGAACGGGACGGACGGTGAACCGACGGATCGCCTTCACATTCCACCTCGTGCGTTTCGCGTTCGCGGTGAGAGCCGTACGGCGGTGTGCGGCTCGGCGTCTGTCCGACAGTACCGGTGTCGGGGTACCGCTGGGGGCTGCCGTCCCCAGACCCCCGCTTCGGCCTGAACGGCCTCGTCCTCGAACGCCGGACGGGCCGGAGGCGGTGCGGACCGGGCCGCGCCGGACGCAAACAAGCCATACTTGTGGCAGTGTGCCGAACGGCTACGCCGTCGCGGCAAGCGCTGCACAGGCCGGACGGCTCGCCATGCCCCTCGCCGTCGGTCTGTTCGCCCCGGTCGCCGACGCCCTGATTGCGGGGGCGGCGAGCGGGAAGGTGTCGGATGCGGGGCGCGGGGCGCCGAACAGGCTCCTGCGGGTACCGGAGTCCTGAAGCGGTTTCCGGTATCCGAACACGCCAGCGGTCCCGTTCGCCGTGAACGGGGCCGGTCTTGTGTGTAGACATACGGCTGAGTAGTTAACAAAGTGCCGGATTGCCCACCCGAATAGGGTGGGAAGGCTCCTCCGGTACACCCCACAGACACAGCACTGACACCAGGCAGCGGTACAACAGCAGATACACCCCGCAGGACCCACCTCCCCACCACCCATCCGCCCACACCTTCGTTGCCGCGGACAGGAGCGGTCATGCCCGCCACGCACCAACCGTCAGCACCTCCGACCCGGCGCACGCCACCCGGTGCGCCGCCTCCCGCGGACGAGGCCACCGCCGTCGGCCGCATACCCGTCCTCGACGTCCGCCCGCTGGTCCAGCAGGGGCGCCGGCCCGCCAAAGCGGTCACCGGGGAGTCGTTCGAGGTCACCGCCACCGTCTTCCGCGAGGGCCATGACGCCGTCGCCGCCAACGTCGTACTGAAGGACCCCAAGGGCCGCCCGGGGCCCTGGACGCCGATGCGGGAGCTGGCCCCCGGCACCGACCGCTGGGGGGCCACCGTCACCGTCGACGGGAAACCGGGCCGCTGGACCTACCAGGTCGAGGCATGGGGAGATCCGGTCGCCACCTGGCGCCACCACGCGCAGATCAAGATACCCGCGGGCATCGACACCGAGCTGGTCCTGGAAGAGGGCGCCCGGCTCTACGAACGGGCCGTCGCCGGGGTCCCGAAGGCAAAGAAACGGGAAATCCTGCTGACCGCCGTCGCCGCCCTGCGCGACGAGGAACGGCCCGCCCCCTGGCGGCTGGCCGCCGCCCTCACGCCCGAGGTCGACAAGGTCCTGGCGCGGTATCCGTTGCGGGAGCTGGTGACGGTCTCCGAGGTGCTGCCGTTGCTGGTGGAGCGTGAACGGGCCCTGTTCGGTTCGTGGTACGAGTTCTTCCCGCGTTCGGAGGGCACGCCCGAGCGGCCGCACGGCA
>NZ_JAEKKT010000245.1 GCF_019510245.1 Streptomyces sp.
TGCGGAAGTTCATTTCCGACCGCGGCAAGATCCGTGCCCGCCGCGTGACCGGCAACTGCACGCAGCACCAGCGTGACGTCGCCACGGCCGTCAAGAACAGCCGTGAGATGGCGCTGCTGCCCTACACCTCCACCGCGCGCTAAGGGAAGGGTGACCGACTAATGAAGATCATCCTGACCCATGAGGTCTCTGGCCTCGGTGCCGCCGGCGACGTCGTCGACGTCAAGGACGGCTACGCACGCAACTACCTGATCCCGCGGAAGTTCGCGATCCGCTGGACCAAGGGTGGCGAAAAGGACGTCGAGCAGATCCGTCGTGCTCGCAAGATCCACGAGATCCAGACGATCGAGCAGGCCAACCAGGTGAAGGCCCAGCTCGAGGGCGTCAAGGTCCGCCTGGCCGTCCGTGCCGGCGACGCCGGCCGCCTCTTCGGTTCCGTCACCCAGGCCGACATCGCTTCGGCGATCAAGGCTGCCGGTGGCCCCGAGGTCGACAAGCGCCGCATCGAGGTCGGTTCTGCGATCAAGACCCTGGGCGCCCACGAGACGTCCGTGCGTCTGCACCCCGAGGTTGCCGCCAAGGTCAACATCGAGGTCGTCGCGGGCTGACGCTGCGCTCGTCTGGAGCAGCAGCTGCAGTAGCTGAAGGGGCCGCACCCGTGCAGGGTGCGGCCCCTTTGTCTTGGCCGACGATGGTGTGGAGCCACGGGGTGTTTCACGTGAAACGTGACAGCCCACGATGTTCCACGTGAAACCGTCGGCCGTGTACACAGGTCAGCGCGTCGCGCCGGTCACGATCCACCGACCGGAGCGGGCGCGCAGCCAGAGGGTGAGCATCCGCACGGTCATCATCAGCGTCATGGCTCCCCAGAGCGCCGTGAGCCCGCCGCCGAGGGCGGGGACGAGCAGCGCCACCGGAGTGAAGACCGCGAGGGTGAGGACCATGGCCCCGGCGAGATAGGGCCCGTCTCCGGCACCCATCAGCACGCCGTCGAGCACGAAGACCACGCCCGAGATCGGCTGGGAGAGCGCCACAATGAGCAGTGCGGGCAGCGCGGTGTTCCGCACGGCGGGATCGCCGGTGAACAAGGGGAGGAAGAGCGGCCGGGCGGCGATCACGAGCAGCCCCAGGATCACTCCGGTGGTGATGCCCCACTGCACCATGCGCCGACAGGCATCGCGGGCGCCGACGGCGTCATCCGCCCCGAGATAGCGGCCGATCACGGCCTGTCCGGCGATCGCGATCGCGTCCAGGGCGAAGGCCAGCAGGCTCCACAGGGACAGCACGATCTGGTGGGCGGCGATGTCGGCATCGCCCAGCCGGGCGGCCACGGCGGTGGCGATCATCAGGACGGCCCGCAGTGAGATCGTCCGGACGAGCAGGGGTACGCCGGCCTGTGCGGAGGCACGTATCCCTGCGGCGTCGGGCCGCAGCGATGCCCCGTATCTGCGGGCGCCGCGTAGGACGACGGCCAGATAGACCGCCGCCATCCCGCACTGGGCGATGACCGTGCCCCAGGCGGAGCCGGCGATGCCCAGTCCGGCACCGTAGACAAGCGTCGCATTGAGCCCGGCGTTGGCGATGAACCCCGCTACGGCGACGTACAGCGGTGTCCGGGTGTTCTGCAGCCCGCGAAGGACGCCGGTGGCGGCGAGCACGACCAGCATGGCCGGGATGCCGAGGGAGGAGATCCTCAGGTAGGTGGTCGCATAGGGAGCGGCGGTGGCAGAGGCGCCGAAGATGTCGACGACGCCGGGGGCGAAGGGCAGGACGACGGCGATGACCGCGGCACCGAGCAGCAGTGCCAGCCAGATGCCGTCCATGCCTTGGCGGACGGCAGCCTGGAGATCACCTGCGCCGACCCGACGGGCGACGGCGGACGTCGTGGCGTAGGCGAGGAAGACGAAGACGCTCACGGCGGTGGTGAGGAGGGCCGAGGCGATTCCGAGACCGGCGAGTTCCGCGGTGCCGAGGTGGCCGACGATCGCGCTGTCGGCCATGACGAAAAGCGGCTCGGCGACGAGTGCGCCGAAGGCCGGGACGGCCAGTGCGATGATCTCTCGGTCGTGCCCCCGTCGGGTGGCCTCGGAGGTCGCGGGAGCCTGTGACATGGGCGCTAATCTAATCGTCCACAGGTAAGTGATGCAAATGTAGAGAGACCCTTACTTCCGGTTGTGTGGTCCGCGTCGCCGCGCGTTGTTCGAAGCGATCTTGGTCCGACCGGGAAAGTTTTTCTTCTGCACAGCCGGTGGATGGTAAACGTGCAGGTCAGACCTGATTGGGGAGCGGCGGCGAGGGCTTGTTCACAGGGCTGTCCACCGCGTCGTGCACAGGTTTTGGCGGGTTCTCCACAGCATACGGGCGGTCGTCCACATGGCCTGTGGATAACCAGATTGGCTGACGGTGCCCGCGGGCCTAACGTGGTCCGGCACCCGCTCCTTGTCGCGGCCTCGGAAACCTCATGAAACCGACGCGTCCAGAACCGGAATGGGGCGTCCTGGTTGTCAGTGCCGTGCCGTACAAAAGAGGGCATGGCGAGGTCCGCGGTGCGGACGGGAGGAGGTGGCTCGGTGAGCATTTCCGAGCCCTTGGACGACCCGTGGGCCGACGCCGGTCCGGGGGATCGTCTGCCCGCCTCCCGCCGACGGGACGAGGGTGGCCGCGGCCGGGACGACCGGCACGACCGGGGCCGTGACAGCGGGGACTGGGACGGCGGAGGCGCCACCTTCGAGCGGGTTCCCCCGCAGGACCTGGACGCCGAACAGTCCGTGCTCGGCGGCATGCTGCTCTCCAAGGACGCCATCGCCGACGTCGTCGAGATCCTCAAGGGCCACGACTTCTACAAGCCCGCGCACGAGACGATCTACCAGGCGATCCTCGACGTCTACGCGAAGGGCGAGCCGGCCGACCCCATCACCATCGCCGCCGAGCTCACCAAACGCGGCGAGATCAACAAAGTCGGCGGCGCCTCCTATCTGCACACCCTCGTTCAGACGGTGCCGACGGCGGCGAACGCCGAGTACTACGCGGAGATCGTCCACGAGCGGGCGGTGCTGCGCCGCCTGGTCGAGGCAGGCACCCGCATCACCCAGATGGGATATGCGGCCGACGGCGACATCGACGAGATCGTCAACAGCGCCCAGGCCGAGATCTACGCGGTCACCGAGCAGCGGACCAGTGAGGACTACCTGCCGCTCGGCGACATCATGGAGGGCGCCCTCGACGAGATCGAGGCCATCGGCTCCCGCACCGGCGAGATGACCGGTGTGCCCACCGGCTTCACCGACCTGGACTCGCTCACCAACGGCCTGCACCCCGGGCAGATGATCGTCATCGCCGCGCGTCCCGCCATGGGCAAGTCCACCCTCGCGCTGGACTTCGCGCGGGCCGCGTCGATCAAGCACAACCTGCCCAGCGTCATCTTCTCCCTCGAGATGGGCCGCAACGAGATCGCGATGCGTCTGCTGTCCGCCGAGGCCCGGGTAGCTCTGCACCACATGCGTTCCGGCACGATGACCGACGAGGACTGGACCCGGCTGGCCCGCCGGATGCCCGACGTCTCGGCCGCGCCGCTCTACATCGACGACTCCCCGAACCTGTCGATGATGGAGATCCGCGCCAAGTGCCGTCGGCTGAAGCAGCGCAACGACATCAAGCTCGTGATCATCGACTATCTCCAGCTGATGCAGTCCGGCGGCAAGCGGTCCGAGAGCCGTCAGCAGGAGGTGTCGGACATGTCGCGAAACCTCAAGCTGCTGGCCAAGGAGCTGGAGGTCCCGGTGATCGCGCTCTCGCAGCTCAACCGTGGTCCCGAGCAGCGCACGGACAAGAAGCCGATGGTCTCCGACCTGCGTGAGTCCGGCTCCATCGAGCAGGACGCCGACATGGTCATCCTGCTCCACCGGGAGGACGCCTACGAGAAGGAGTCGCCGCGCGCGGGCGAGGCGGACATCATCGTCGGCAAGCACCGAAACGGCCCGACGGCGACGATCACCGTGGCCTTCCAGGGCCACTACTCCCGCTTCGTGGACATGGCGCAGACCTGATCCGAGCCGGTGTACGTTCGGGCTCCTTGCGTGACGAGGTGCTATTCGCCGCCGGGGCCGGGTTCACGGGCGCCGCGAGCGGCGTGGGGCATCTCGCGGTCCAACTGGCCAAGCTGCAGGGCATCGAACGGGTCGTCGCGGCCGTGAGTTCGCACACCAAGGTGGAGTTCCTCCGCGGTCTCGGTGCCGACGAGATCGTGACCTACGACAGCGAGAACTGGGGGGAGCCAGCCGACGTCGGCCTGGATGGAGTCGGCGGAGATCTCCTCCCGCGCGCCGTCTCCGCCCTTGCACCTGGCGGGCGACTCGTCTTCTTCAACTCGGGTGGTGGCACCGTTCCGGCCTTCGACCTCCTGGCAGGATCGAAAACCATCACCGGGCTGACCCTGGCGAGGTTTTCCAACACTCACCGTGAACTCTATGACCAGCATGGCGAGGAGCTGTGGAAGCTGACCCTGTCCGGACGGTTGCAGCCGGTCGTCCATGCCCGGATTCCGCTGGCTGACGTGGCGCGAGCGCACGAGATCATCGAGGCCCGTGCCAACCTCGGCAAGGTCGTCCTGCTGCCCTGACGGTGATGCTGAGCCCCATAGGGAAAAGCGTGGCCGCTGCGGCGGGAAAGCAGCAGGTCACAGCATCGAGCTAGCCCGCGGGCGGTGAGATCCTGCAGCGGGACAGCACCGACGTGATCCGTGCCGGTGAAATGGGCTCGACGCCGGTCGGCCCACCAGGTGGACTGGGCGCATGACGACATTCCAGGAAGAGCTGCTCCCCGCCACCCGGCGGGCGCTGTTGCATCGGATCGCCGTGGCTCAGTCCGAAGGCCGGGCGCCGTCACTGGTGGCGGCGGTCGTGCGAGGCGGGCGGGCCGTCTGGCACGGGGCGCGGACCTCGGTGGACGGGCATGGACCGGACGAGAACGTGCAGTACCGGATCGGCTCGATCACCAAGACGTTCACGGCCGTTCTGGTGCTCAGGCTGCGCGACGAGGGGCTGCTCGACCTCGGCGACCCGTTGGAGAAGCATCTGCCGGGCACCGGCGCGGGGGAGGCGACCATCGCCGAACTCCTGGCCCACACCGGCGGATTGGCGGCCGAGTCTCCGGCACCCTGGTGGGAGCGCACCCCGGGCTCGCTACGGCCGGAGCTCGACGACGTCCTCGGTGAGCAGCCCTTCCTCCATCCCGTCGGCCGGCGCCACCACTACTCCAACCCCGGCTACACCTTGCTCGGCGCGCTGGTCGAGGAACTCCGCGGTGCCCCCTGGGAGGAGGTGCTGCGGCGGGAGGTGCTCGAACCGCTGGGCCTCGACCGCACGACCGCCCAGCCGCAGGCGCCGCACGCGGGCGGCTGGGCGGTGCACCCCTGGGCCGACGCCCTGCTCCCGGAGCCGCTGGAGGACCTCGGGCGGATGGCACCGGCCGGCCAGCTCTGGTCGACCACCGGCGACCTGGCCCGCTTCGCGGTGTTCCTGGCGGCCGGGGACGACCGGGTACTGAGCGCCGAGTCCGTGCGGGAGATGCGCACCCCCGCGGCCCCCGCGGCCCCCGCTGACGTACTGGACGGCGCCACCTATGGCCTGGGCCTGCAGATCCAGCGCCGTGACGGCAGGCTGCTCGTCGGGCACTCCGGCTCGCTGCCCGGCTTCCTGGCCAACCTCACCATCAGCGTGGACGACGACGTGGCAGCCGTGGTGCTGGCGAACTGCACCTCCGGCCCGCTGCTGTCCACCACCGGTGCCGACCTCGTCCGTATCGTCGCGGAGGCCGAGCCGCGTATCCCCGAGCCATGGCGCCCACTGCTCCAGGTAGAGCCGACCGTTCTGGAGCTGGCAGGCCCTTGGTACTGGGGCACACATCCCTTCGTGCTCCGGGTGACGGCCGACGGGCTTGTCTCACTGGGGCCGCTGACCGGCGCCGGCCGCCGGGCCCGTTTCCGCTCCAACGGCGACGGCACCTGGACCGGCCTTGAGGGCTATTACGCCGGAGAGCAGCTACGGCCCGTACGGCGCCCGGACGGCAGCGTGAGCCACCTGGACCTCGGATCGTTCGTGTTCACACGTCAGCCGTACGACGAGACGGCTCCCGTGCCCGGCGGGGTGGACCCCGAGGGATGGCGGGGGATCGGCTAGCGGATGCGAAGGAGGGGGCGGTGTTTCACGTGAAACACCGCCCCCTCCTTCACATGCTCCGCTCGGCTGTACGCCGCTTGGGCTCAGATTTCGAGTTTGAAGCCGGTGTGCGATCCGGTGAAACCCAGCCGCTCGTAGAAGCGATGAGCGTCGACCCGCGACGTGTCCGAGGTCAGCTGGACCAACTGGCAGCCCTGGCGGCGGGACTCATCGATGGCCCACTCGATGAAGCGGGTGCCGAGCCCGCTGCCGCGCTCGTCGGCGTGGATACGCACGCCTTCGATGATCGACCGGGTGGCACCGCGCCTCGACAGCCCGGGAATCACCGTGAGTTGGAGTGTGCCGACGATGCGGCCTTCGCGGACGGCCACGACCAGATGCTGGTTGGGATCGGCACTGAGTCGTTCCAGGGCGCTCAGATAGGGCGCCAGATCATCCGGTGTCTCCCGCCGGGCGCCCAGCGGGTCGTCGGCGAGCATGCCGACGATGGCCGGGACGTCGTCGGCGACCGCCGGGCGTATGTCAAGGTCTCCCATACCCGCAGCCTATGCGGGCACGTGCAGCGACTCCACGGCTCGGACCAGGGGAGCCAGATCCGCGTTCCTGGCCGCTTCGTCGAGGGATTCGCGCAGCGCCGTGTCGTTGGTGGGGCGAGCCTCTTCCAGCAGCCGCAGGCCTGCCTCGGTGACGTTGGTGTAGATGCCGCGGCGGTCGGTCGGGCAGAGGTAGCGCTCCAGAAGACCGCGGTCCTCCAGGCGTGTGACCAGCCGGGTGGTGGCGCTCTGGCTGAGTACGACCGCGTCGGCCACCTGCTTCATCTGCAGATGGCCTCCTTCGTCGTCGTGCTGCCGGCTGAGCACGTCGAGCAGGGAGTACTCGCGCACGCTCAGGTCGTGCTTGGCCTGAAGGGCGCGCTCGATGTGCGCCTCGATCCTGCCGTGGAGCAGGGAGAGGGCGCACCAGCCCTGGGCGAGGGCGGTGAGCGCGGGGTCCGTCGCTGTCATTGGCGTTTTCCTCCGTCCCGGAGCGGCTGCACCCAAGGATATAGCAGGCCTGCAATATCCCTCGCTTGCATATAGTCAGCGTCTGCAAGTATTGTGGACGCACGCAAAGCGCACCTGCAATCGTCTGGGAAGGCCGTACCTCCATGCCTCTCGCGCTTCTGGCCCTCGCGATCGGGGCCTTCGGAATCGGAACGACCGAATTCGGGATCATGGGCTTGCTGCCCGAGGTGGCAGATGACTTCGGGGTCTCCATCCCGACCGCCGGCCTGCTCGTCACCGGCTACGCGCTCGGCGTGGTCATCGGCGCCCCGCTGATGACCGTGCTGGGCACCAAGGTTCCCCGCAAGCGGATGCTGATGCTGCTGATGGGCTTCTTCATCGTCGGCAACCTGCTCACCGCAGTGGCCCCCGTCTTCGCCGTCATGCTGATCGGCCGGGTGGTCGCCTCCCTCGCCCACGGCGCCTTCTTCGGCATCGGCTCGGTCGTGGCGGCCGAGCTGGTCGCCCCCAGCAAGAAGGCAGGGGCCATCGCGATGATGTTCACCGGCCTCACCGTCGCCAACGTGGTCGGCGTTCCGCTGGGCACCCTCGTGGGGCAGCACGCCGGCTGGCGCGTCACCTTCGGCATCGTCGCCGCCCTCGGCGTCGTCGGGCTGGCCGGCATCGCCAAGCTGGTCCCCGAACTGCCCCAGCCGCAGGGCGTGCACCTGCGGCACGAGCTGGCCGCCTTCAAGAACACCCAGGTCCTGCTCGCCATGGCGATGACCGTCCTCGGCTTCGGCGGGGTCTTCGCGGCCATCACGTACATCGCGCCGATGATGACCCATGTCACCGGTTTCGCCGACGGCTCCGTCACCTGGCTGCTGGTCCTCTTCGGTCTCGGCATGGTCGGCGGCAACCTGGTCGGCGGAAAGTTCGCGGACCGCGCCCTGATGCCCATGCTGTACGTGTCCCTGGGCGCCCTGGCCGTCGTTCTCGCCCTTTTCACGCTCACCGCGCACAGCAAGATCGCGGCCGCCGTGACCGTCGCCCTGATCGGTGCCCTCGGCTTTGCCACCGTCCCGCCGCTCCAGAAGCGTGTCCTGGACCAGGCGCACGGCGCTCCCACCCTGGCGTCAGCCGTGAACATCGGCGCCTTCAACCTCGGCAACGCCCTGTCCGCCTGGCTCGGCGGCATGGTGATCGCCGCCGGCTTCGGCTACACATCCCCCAACTGGGTCGGGGCTGCCCTCGCCGCGGCCGCCCTCGTCCTCGCCTTCCTGTCGGCCGCGCTGGAGCGCCGCGACAGCGCCCCGAGCGCGGTGGTCGCCGGTGGCACGCCCGCAGGACAGGGGGCATCGGTCCACCACTGACCGCCCCTTTCTCTCTCACCACACGTCAGCACCGGCCAAGGAGAACCATGAGCACCACCACCGTCGCCCCGCTCACCACCCAGGAGGCCGAGCTCCTGATCACCGAGGCCGGTCGCGCGGCCGAGGCCGCCGGGGTCACCGTCAGCGTCACCGTCCTGGACGCCGGGGGGCATCTCCTGGCCTTCCGGCGGGATGACCGCGCCGTGCTGATCTCCGGCGAGACCAGCACCCGCAAGGCCTACACGGCGCTCCAGCTCAACGCCCCGACCGCCGATCTCGTCGACGCGGTCCAGCCCGGCGGCCTCTTCCACACCCTGCCCACGGCGCTCGACAGGCCGCTGCTGTTCATCGCCGGTGGTGTTCCCGTCCGGCGTGACGGCCGGCTCATCGGGGCGATCGGTGTCGGCGGCGGTGCGCCCGACCAGGACCATGGGTTCGCCTCCACCGCCGTGACGGCACTCGCCTGACACCTCGCTCGACGGCGAACGCCGGCTTCCTCGAGCTAGCCGGCGTTCGCCACGACCGAAGGCTGCTCAGCCCGCCGCGACCGTCAGCGGCGCGAACCGCCGTGTCCAGTCCCCCGGTGACTCCGCGATCCCGTAGGTCATCACCGAGTTCATGGCGACGAAGGCCAGTCCGCGGGCCTTCACCCAGGCCAGTAGCTCTTCGTGCCGGACGTCGATGTCGGTACGGAGCGGGCGGTCGGTGTGGGCGGCGAGCGAGGCGATCAGGGATTTCGCCGTCTCCGTGTCGCGGGCGATCAGCGGTCCGACGACATGCGTGTCCATGTTGGGCCAGGCGGCCGCGTACCCGACGATCCGCCCGTCGTCCACGGCGACGCGAAGCAGGTCCGAGAAGGCGGGCAGCCGGGTGATGAGCAGAGTGCGGTCGACGCCGAACACCTCCTCGTCCAGCCGGAGGATGGAACCGAGGTCCTCGGCGGTAGCCGCTCGGGTCACCGTCCGCGGCTCGGGCCCGCCCGGCGTGAAGGATCCGCGGAGCATCTCCGAACGTCCCGTGACCTTGAACCCGAGCTCCTCGTAGAGCGGCCGGCCGTTCGGCGTCGCATACAGCGTCAGCGGAGTCGTACCCGTCAGCGAGACGATGTGCCGCATCAGTCGGCGCCCGATGCCCTGGCGGGCGTGCCGTTCGGCGACCAGAACCATGCCGACCGCGCCGAGATCCGGGCGTTCCCTCGGGCCGTACTCCGTGATGACACAGGCGGCGACCAGGCCCCCGTCGGGGTCGTCGATGCCGTATCCCGTCCCGGCCGTGAGGAGCAAGCGCCACTTGTGTTCCTCACGGGGCCACCCCCGATCCTCGGACAAGTCGGCGCAGACGCCGAGATCGCGTGGCGTCAGTCGGCGAATGGGCAGAGGGGCGTCGGAAGGAGTTGACACGCAGGTCAGGCTTGCCGACCGACACCCCCGGCGTCCACCCGTTTCAGGTGAGACGCACGCGCTTTTGGCCATGTAGCGGTCAGCAGCTCAGCCCCTGGACAGATGCGGGACGTTTCACGTGAAACAGCGCCGAACGCCACCGTGGGTTGCCGCACCGAGGGGCCATGGGAGCTGCCCGTTAGCCTCGGGCCCATGGCGAGACTTCACCTCTTCGATCTCGACGGCACTTTGCTGCACGGCACCACTGCACCCGTCGAGATATCCCGTCAACTAGGCCTGGAAGCAGAGACCATCGAGCTTGATCAAGCGATGTCGGCGGGACGGATAGGTCCGCCGGAGTACGCGGCACGGGTGTACACCCTCTGGGCCGAGCTGACCGAAGCACATGTAACGGCGGCATTCGACGGCGCACCGTGGCTTGCCCGTATCCGGGACGTCTGGGCCGAGATCAGGGGGTCGGGGGACTACTGCGCGGTGGTCTCGCTCTCGCCCTCGTTCTTCGTGGAGCGTCTGCTGGACTGGGGAGCCCATGCGGCCTTCGGATCCCGCTTCCCGGAGGTGCCGTTCGTCGAGCCGGTGGACCCGGCGGGAGCCCTCACCGCGGCGGCCAAGGTGACGATCGCGGACCGCCTGTGCGAGCAGTTCGGGGTCGGTCGAGCGGACTGCGTCGCCTACGGCGACTCGATGTCGGACAGGGACTTGTTCGGCGTGGTTCCGGTCTCCGTGGCGGTCAATGCGGACAGGCATCTCGCCGGTCTCGCGACGTACTCCTACACGGGCCAGGATCTGTGGGGCGCCTATGAATTGGCGTGCGGCGCCCGGTGATTGAAGGAACCGACGGCTCGCCCGTCGCCAGTTTCACGGGCGGACACAAGGGGACTTGTGTGCGCGGCGGCGGCCGGTAGGGTCGACTCCGGTTAACGTCCGGGGCGAGAGGCTCCCTGTGGGAGCGATTGCGTCTCATGTCACACTCTCGCCTTACTTGTCCGTACCCAAGGTCTTCGCGGGTTGAATGTGGTCGTGTCGGCCACGGAGCCCGGCTGGGGAGAACTAGCCGTCAACGGGGGAAAGCAAGCACCTTCCGAGTGAAGTGCGCAGACCGACCGCAAGATGTTCGAGGCGAGGGCACACCATGGACGCTCCGACCACCACGTCGGCGGGCAGCGACGGGGCCGGCGGAGGCAACTGGTTCGCGTCCCACGACAGGCCCTCGACAGACCCTTCCGCCGGGCCCCCGACCGTGGCGCCGGGGAGCGGCCAGGAACCGCCCCAGAGCCGCCCTCTCCTGCCCGCAGAGCCCCGGGAGCGAATACGGTCGACGGGGGGAGCCGACGCGCCTTCAGGCGGCCGCTCAGGACACGCCCGCCGGACAGCACGCGGCATACGGCCACTTCGCTCCCGTAACCGAGCACCCCGCACCCGGCTCTTCCGACCAGCGCGTCCCGCCACAGCGCAGCGCACCGCCGCAGGACGCCTCTCCGGACGCGATCCGTATCCGCGGCACCATGGCCGAGATCGGTCCGATCGCCGACAAGGTCACCTCGTACTTCTATGCGCTGCTCTTCGTCCGCCACCCCGAACTGCGTGCGCTGTTCCCGGCCGCCATGGACACCCAGCGGGACCGGCTGCTGAAGGCGCTGCTCACCGCCGCCGAGCACGTCGACAACCCACCCGTCCTGGTCGCGTACCTCCAGAACCTGGGCCGCGGTCACCGCAAGTTCGGTACCCGGCCCGAGCACTACCCGGCCGTCGGCGAGTGCCTCATCGGCGCGCTGAGCAAGTACGCCACCGGCATCTGGGACCGCGAGACGGAGGCGGCCTGGGTACGGACGTACACGACGATGTCCCAGGTGATGATCGACGCGGCGGCCACGGACCAACTGCGTGCCCCGGCGTGGTGGCACGCGGAGATCGTCGCCCACGAGCTCAGGACCGCCGACGTCGCCGTACTCACAGTCCGTCCGGACCAGCCGTACCCCTTTCTCGCCGGGCAGTACGCGAGCCTGGAGACGCCTTGGTGGCCGCGGGTGTGGCGGCACTACTCCTTCGCCGCCGCGCCCCGCTCCGACGGCCTGCTCACGTTCCATGTGAAGGCGGTCCCGGCAGGCTGGGTCTCCAACTCGCTGGTGCATCGCGCCCGCCCTGGTGACGTCGTCCGCCTCGGCCCGGCCGGTGGTTCGATGACCGTCGACCACACGCGGCACGACGGACTGCTCTGCCTGGGCGGCGGCACCGGCATCGCACCCATCAAGGCGATGGTCGAGGACCTCGCCAACCGTGGCTCGCGTCGTCCGGTCGAGGTGTTCTACGGCGCCCGTACCGCTCACGACCTGTACGACATCGACACCCTGCTCCGGCTCCAGCAGAGCCATCCCTGGCTCGCGGTGCGCGCGGTCGTCGACCAGCACGCGCACCTCCAGCTCCCCGACGCCATCCGCGGATACGGGCCGTGGATCGAGTGCGACGCCTACCTCTCCGGGCCGCCAGGCATGATCCGCAACGGGATCACCGCGCTACGGGCCGCCGGCATCCCCGCGCACCGCATCCGGCACGACTCGGTCGAGGAACTGCTCGTCGCCGGAGACTGACCCTTCACCCGAGATCGGGAGCGTGCATGGCCCGCACGCCCTCGATATTGCCGTCCAGATAGTGCCGCAGCGACAGCGGTACGAGATGGACCGAGGCGATCCCCACCCGGGTGAAGGGGACGCGCACGATCTCGTACTCGCCGGCGGGCTCGTCGACTTCGGGGCCGTGCCGCAGGGCCGGATCCATGGACTCCAGACGGCAGACGAAGAAGTGCTGCACCTTCACACCGGTCGCGCTGCCGCTGTCACCGATGTGCTCCACGGTGTCCACGAAGCAGGGCACCACATCGGTGATCTTGGCGCCGAGTTCCTCGTCCACCTCGCGGTGCAGGGCGTCGACGACGGTGGTGTCCTCCGGCTCGACCCCGCCACCAGGGGTAACCCAGTAGGGATCGACACCGGGCTTGGTGCGCTTGATCAGGATCAGGTCGTCGCCGTCCAGGAGGACGGCACGGGCGGTGCGCTTGACCACGGGTCGGACGGTCATGGGAGAAATGTGGCCCAGCTGGTTCCACGTGAAACATCGCGAAGCGCGCCGCGCGGCGGCACTGTGCCAACAACAGAGAGCGTGCTCAGCCCCAGTCCGCGGACGCGTGCTGGAGCCACTCGTGCGCCCGTGCCACATGGGGCATGGCGAGCGTGCCGGTGCGCACCACGAGGAAGTACGTCCGCAGCGGGGGCACTGCGGGCTCGTGCAGTGCCACGACCTCACCGCGTTCCAGGGCGGCCGTGCACAGATACCGGGGCAGCACCGCGAGGCCGGCACCCGCGACCGCACAGGCGAGGACCGCGCGCAGATCCGGCACCACGACCGTGCCCGAGGCGGCCGGACGCATGTCGAAGACGGAGCCCCAGTAGCGCGAGACGAACGGCAACGACTCGTGGACCTCGACGACCGGGAGGTCCTCCAGGACGGCCGCGCTCTTGCCGCGTACCGCGTCCTCGCCGATCTCCTCGGACCAGCGAGGAGCGGCGACCAGGACGTGCTCCTCGTCGCAGAGTGCGGTGGCGGTGAGCAGCGGGCCGCGCGGCCGGAGCGTACTGATGGCCAGGTCATGGTGACCGGCGGCCAGTCCCTCCAGGGTCTCCTCGGCGTTTCCGAACGAGGCACGCAGCGCGAAACCCTGACCGTCGTTGCCGGCGAGCTCCGTGAGTGCGGGAAGGGCGCGCTCGGCGGTGAACTCGGGCGGGCCGGCGAGGTGCAGCGTGCGCACCGAGGACTCGTCGTCGAGGCCGCGTTCCGCTATCTCCACGAGGGCGTCGAGATGCGGGGCGGCCTTGTGGGCCAATTCGTCACCGATGGTCGTGGGGGTCACCCCGCGGGCCTGGCGGAGGAAGAGCGGCCGTCCCAGCTGCCGTTCCAGGGTCCGGATCTGGGAGGTCACGGCCGGCTGCGAGAGGCCGAGCAGGGCGGCGGCGCGGGTGAAGGAGCCGGCCCGGTGCACGGTGACGAAGGTGCGCAGCAAGGCCAGATCCATCGCACGCCCTCCGTTCGGCCTGCCCTTTTGCGGCCCTCGGGCAAGCCTCAACTATAAATAAGTCGATAGGTCTCTGTCGCTACAGTGATTGGACACTGACGCAGAGTCAACTAGCCTTGGTCGCGCGGTTCTTGGCGCGCGAGAACCGGGACGGTCCGAGCCACGAGGGGGGAGGCTCGGACCGTCCGTTATACGTAGCCCGACCCGCAGGGGCGTCCGTAATCCGGTCACCGGTCCGACTCGTCGAGCGCGCGCAGCACATCGGCCACGAGATCAGCGGGATCCTCCGCCCCGACCGAGAGCCGGATGAAGCCCTCGGGCACGTCGTCCCCGCCCCAGCGCCGCCGCCGCTCGGCTGTGGAACGCAGCCCGCCGAAGCTCGTCGCGTCGTCGACCAGCCGCAGGGACTCGAGAAAACGCTCGGCACGCGCCCGCGTGGGCAGCGTGAAGGAGATCACCGAGCCGTAGCGGCGCATCTGCTGCGAGGCGACCTTGTGCGCGGGGTCGTCGGACAGCCCCGGGTAGCGCAGGGCGGTCACCTCGGGCCGCTCGCGCAGCGCCTCCGCGAGCAGCAGGGCGGTCGCGTTCTGCCGGTCCACCCGCAGCTGGAGGGTGGCGAGGGAGCGATGGGCCAGCCAGGCTTCCATCGGCCCCGAGATCGCCCCGATGATCTTGCGCCAGCGGCGCACGGCGGCCATGGCCTCCGTGTCGCGTCCGGCGACGTACCCCAGCAGGACGTCCCCGTGGCCGGTGAGCTGCTTGGTGCCGCTGGCCATGGAGAAGTCGGCGCCCAGCACCAGCGGCCGCTGGCCGAGCGGGGTGGCGAGGGTGTTGTCGACGGCGACCAGGGCGCCACGGGCGTGCGCCTCCTCGGCGAGCCGCCGGATGTCGCAGACGTCGAGACCCGGATTGCACGGCGACTCGATCAGCAGCAGCTTCGCGCCGTCCAGGACGTCGAGCTGGGCGTCGCCGGCCGTCGGCGCGGTGCGCACCTCGATACCGTACGCCTCCAGCTGGGCACGGATCAGTGGCAGCACCTGGTAGCCGTCGGAAGGCAGCACGACCGCGTCACCGGCGGTCAGCTGGGAGAAGAGCACCGCCGCGATGGCCGCCACGCCGGAGGCGAACACCAGCGTCTCGACGTCCTCGCCGGGTGCCTCCAACTCGCCGATGGCCCGTTCCAGATGGGTCCAGGTCGGGTTCTCGTCGCGGCCGTAGGCGTACGGCCCGCTCACCTCGCCGGGCAGATGGAAGTGCGCGGCGAAGACCGGCCCGGGCAGGGTCGGCTCGTTCTTGACCGGCTCGGGCAGCCCCGCGCGCACCGCGCGTGTGCCCTCGCCCATGGTCGCCTCGCTCATGCCGCTGTTCCCTCCACCTCGGCCCGCACCGCGGCGAGCAGGCCCGCGCTCGCCGCCTCCACCATCTCAAGACACTCCTCGAACCCGTCCAGACCGCCGTAGTACGGATCCGGTACGTCCAGGTCGCCGGCGGCGGCCGGGTCGTACGAGCGCAGCAGGCGCACCTTGCGCGCGTCTTCGTCGGTGGGTGCGAGGCGGCGCAGCGCCTTGAGGTGGCCGGAGTCGAGGGCGATCACGAGGTCGAGGCGGGCGAACCAGGAGGCCTGGAACCGGCGGGCGGTGTGCTCGCTGTCGTAGCCGTGCTCCGCGAGGACGCGCACGGCGCGCGGGTCGGCGCCGTCGCCCTCGTGCCAGCCGCCGGTGCCGGCGCTGTCGGTCTCGACGCGGTCGTCGAGCCCGGCCTCGGCCGTGCGGGCGCGGAAGACGGATTCGGCCATCGGGGAACGGCAGATGTTGCCGGTGCAGACGAAACAGACGCGGTAGGTCATCGGGCGCTCAGTCCGTGTCGGGAAGGAGCATGTTGAGGGCCCAGGACACGATCGAGATGATCAGACCGCCGAGGACGGCCGTCCAGAAACCCTCCACGTGGAAGCTCAGGTCGAGTTTGCCGCACACCCACGACGTCAGCAGCAGCATCAGCGCGTTGACAATCAGGGTGATCAGGCCGAGCGTGAGGATGAACAGCGGGAAGGTCAGGATCTTCACGATCGGCTTGACCAGGAAGTTGACCAGGCCGAAGACCAGGGCGACCAGGATCAGCGTCCAGACCTTCTTGGTGGTGCTGTCGCCGGTCAGGGTGATCTTGTCGAGCAGCCATACGGCGACCGCCAGGGCGCCCGCGTTGGCGATCGTCTTGACTACGAAATTCTTCATGTGTCTGATCGTGGCAGAAGAGATCGGATACGAGCAGTGGGGCGAGGGCGACGAAGGCGATGAAGGCATTCCGGCTGGACGAACTGGAGGCGGAGCGCGCCGCCAACGACGGGGCCTACCTGCAGTTCCTGCGGGAGCGGAACATGTCGATCGGCCTTTACGCCCTCGATGCCGGCTCGCACGACCCGCAGCAGCCGCACAACCAGGACGAGGTCTACTTCGTCGTGAGCGGCCGGGCCGCGATCACCGTCGGCATGGAGACCACTCAGGTGGCGCGGGGCAGCGTGGTGTACGTCCCGGCCGGGGTGGCCCACAAGTTCCATCACATCAGCGAGGATCTGCGGGTTCTGGTCGTCTTCTCTCCCCCCGAGGCCTGACCTCGGGCCTCGGGGTTCCCTAGGGGACGGGTCAGGGGAGGACAAGGGATCCACGGCCCCCGTACGACCCCTTCGCGGCTCTAGCATCGGGTGCAGGACATCGCATCGTGCGGGACGCACGAGACCGTACGTGCCGAGCGCACGAGAAAGCGGAGGACAGGGCAATGCGAGAGATCTTCACGGGTCTGCCGTGGTGGGTGAAGTGGATCGCGGTGCCGGTCATCGCGCTGGTGGTGTTCGGCGGTCTGATCACGGCCGTGATCAGCTGGGTGGTCTTCCTACTCTTCAAGCTGCTGATCTTCGTGGCGCTGGTCGGCGGACTGATCTACATCGTGCGCAAGTTCATGTCGAACTCCTCGTCGAAGAGCGACTGGTGAGGACCGTGGGAATCGGTGGCCGGTAACAGGAATCACCGGTTCCCTCGGGCGGGGGAAGTTTCCCGTACGGGCCGACCGGGAGCGGCGGTGGACGGTTAGAGTCGCTGACCCCCTCGCGCTCCGGGAGTGACCCTTGGCCACGCTTGACGCCACCTCCGCCCCCACGGAACACCCCCCGCCCCCGACCCAACGCAGTTCCGGCACACCCCCCGTGCAGCGGCCGGCTCCCCCGGCCGACTCCGCACAGCCGCATTCGGCCACCCTCATCGGCTCCGTGCAGCGCGCGATGCGCCTGCTGGAGTGCGTCGCCGGACACGAACACGGCGCGCCCGCCAAACAACTCGCCCGCGAGACCGGCCTCGCCCTGCCCACCGCCTACCACCTGCTGCGCACGCTGGTCCACGAGGGCTATCTGCGCCGCGACAAGGGCCTGTTCTTCCTCGGCGACGCGGCGGAGCGGCTGAGCAGCAGTGGAGCGCAGCAGAAACGTCGCAGCGCGGTCGTCGACACCCTCGCCCACTGGCGTGACTCGATCGGTGTCCCCGTGTACTACGCCATGTACCGGGACGGCGAGATCGAGGTCATGAGCATTGCCGACTCTTCCGCCACCCCGGCGGTCGAGGAGTGGGCCGGCTTCCGCGAGACCGGGCACGCGCACGCCGTCGGCCAGTGTCTTCTCTCCCAGCTGGACCAGGACGTCCGGCGCGACCACCTCCGCCGCTACCCCGTGCGGCCCCTCACCCCGTACACGGTCCGTGACGACCAGACGCTGCTGCGACGGCTGGAGCGGACGCGGCGGATGGAGCCGGTGGTGGAGCGCCAGGAGTACGCGCTGGGGACGGTGTGTGCGGCGATCCCCCTCACCGTCGGCACGACGGCCGCCACGATCGCCATCTCGCTCCCTCTCCACCAGGCCGACAGGCTGCTGCCTGCCGTCCGCCAGTTGCAGGCGGAAGTGGGCCGGCATCTGGGCTCCCTGGCCATCGCTATCAGTATCTGAAAACTTACTCCTTGTGATCTCCCGTGTACGTTCAGCAAGATTTGACCACCATCAAGGGATAAATCCCGGCCAGTCGGTGTCATATGACGGGGTAGGCAATGCGCGAGTCCGTACAGGCAGAAGTCATGATGAGCTTTCTCGTCTCGGAGGAGCTCTCCTTCCGCATCCCCGTGGAGTTGCGCTACGAGACCTGTGATCCCTATGCCGTCCGGCTCACCTTCCATCTGCCCGGGGACGCTCCGGTGACCTGGGCCTTCGGCCGGGAGCTGCTGATCGACGGGGTGGGGCGGCCGTGCGGGGAGGGCGATGTGCACATCGCGCCCGCCGATTCCGAGATGCTGGGCGAGGTGCTGATCCGGCTTCAGGTGGGTGGTGACCACGCGGTGTTCCGGTCCTCCGCGCCTCCGCTGGTGGCCTTCCTCGACCGCACGGACAAGCTGGTGCCGCTCGGTCAGGAGGGCTCGCTCGCCGACTTCGACGCCCACCTCGACGAAGCCCTGGACCGGATCCTGGCCGAGGAGCCAAGCGCTGGCTGAAGAATTACGGCACGGAGTCGCGCGCTGCTCGTCCGAGCCGCACATGGTCACGCAGGAACGCTTCTGCGCGTACACGTGCGGCCCATGCCGGAACGCCTCTCCAATCGGCGCACCATCCGCGCCCCCACCTCGTGGACGGCCTCCTCCCGGGCCGTCCACCGCGCCGTCACCGTTTCCGGCGCCGCCCTCGCCCACCGCGGGCCGTGGGCGGCCCGGCCGGTGCGGCCGCCATGGACACGGCCGGCTCGGTGCCCGGCCGGTCGGCCGACACCACCAGGGCCGCGAGCAGCGTGGTGACCGGCACCGAGGCGACCAGGCCGATCGAGCCGACCAGGGTGCGCACGATCTCCTCGGCCACCAGCTCGCTGTTGGCGACCGTGGCCACACTGCTCTGTGCGATCGAGAAGAGCAGCAGAAGGGGCAGCGCGGCGCCCGCGTAGGCCAGCACGAGGGTGTTGACGACGGAGGCGATGTGGTCGCGGCCGATGCGGATACCCGCCTGGTACAGCCCGCGCCAGCCCATCGTCGGGTTGGCCTCGTGCAGTTCCCAGACGGCCGAGGTCTGGGTCACCGTCACGTCGTCCAGCACGCCCAGCGAACCGATGATGACACCGGCCAGTAGCAGACCGCTCATGTCGATCGAGGGGTACAGACCGTGGATCAGGCCGGTGCTGTCGTCGGTGTTGCCGGTGAGCGCGGCCCAGTCGATGAACTCCGAGCCGAGCAGGCCGATCAGGCACAGCGAGACCAGCGTGCCGAGCACCGCCACCGAGGTCCGCGCCGACAGCCCGTGGCAGATGTACAGGGCGATCAGCATGATGGCGCTCGACCCGACCACCGCCATCAGCAGCGGATTCGAGCCCTGCAGGATCCCCGGCAGGATGAACAGGGTCAGTACCAGGAAGCTGACGGCCAGCGCGACCAGGGCCATCACACCGCGCAGCCGGCCCACCACCACGACGGCGAGCGCGAAGATCCCGGCCAGCAGCGCCATCGGGAACTTCCGGTTCACGTCGGTGACCGAGTACTGCAGGTCCTTGGGCGCGGAAGGCTCGTACGCGGCCACGACCTGCTCGCCCTCGTGCAACTGCCGCGGCTGGTCGGGCTGCACGATCTCGGTGAAGGTACGGCCCTTGTCCTTGCCGGTGTCCACCCGGACCGTGGCCTTCTTGCAGGTGCCGTCCTCCTCCTTCGAGGAAGTGCCGTCGGCGGTGGAGATGTCGCCGGTCGAGCCGCCTCCGGAGGCGTTGACCGACTTGCAGCTGACCGAGACGACCTTGGTGACCGTCGCCGCCTGTGTCTGGCGGTCGAAGCCGACGCCGGTGCGCTCGTGCGGCGGGGCACCGCCGGGCCACAGCACCACGAGACCGACCACGACCGCGGCGGTGAAGGGGATGAGGATCGCCGCGATGACCTTGCGCAGATGCTGGGAGACGGGCGCGGCGGGACCGTGGCTGTGGCTGTGCCCGTGCGAGTGGCCGTGACCGCCGCCGGACTCGGAGCCGTCCTGGGCCTTGCCGTGGCCGTGGGCATGGCCGTTGTCGTGACGGTGGGCATGACTGACGTCCTGACCGTGGTCGGACTGCTCGCCCTGCCCGTGGATGTGTCCGGCACCGGCACCATGGCCCCTGTGGCCGGGGCCGCCGCCCTGCGAGGCGCCGTTGCCGCGCCGCGGGTCCGGAGGCGGATAGGGGTGCTGCTGTGTCGAGGTCACCGCCCGATCATCGCAAGAACGGTAGGGGCCCTCTGTTCACCGCGCCCGAATTGACGCTAGCGTGGAGGCACCTTTGCACACGCGGGAGCTCGGAGCACCGGGCTGAGAGGGCGCTGACCTCCGTATTTGCGATGTTTCACGTGGAACGAGGCAAGTTTCACAGGAAACGCCGCCCTACGGAAGCCGCTGCGTCGACCGCCGAACCTGTTACCGGGTAATGCCGGCGTAGGGAGTAGGTCTCATGACCAACAAGGACGCACGCACGCCTGCCTTCAGCCAGGACGAACAGCCCATGACGGGCGAACCGTCCCCGGAGGCTGGGAAGTCCATCGGCTGGCACAAGGGGTATGTCGAGGGCTCGCGCCCCGACCTGCGGGTGCCGGTCCGTCAGGTGCACCTCACCAACGGGCAGTCGGTCACGCTCTACGACACCTCAGGCCCGTACACCGATCCGCTCGTCGAGACCGACGTCCGCAGGGGCCTGCCGCCGCTGCGGGAGAACTGGATCGTCGCCCGTGGCGACACCGAGGAGTACGCGGGCCGGCCCGTCCGCCCCGAGGACGACGGAATCAAGCACACCTCGCCGCGCGGCGGCCTGCGCAACCTGGACGCGGTCTTCCCGGGCCGTCCGCGCCAGCCTCGCCGCAGCCGAGGAGACGGGGCGGTGACCCAGCTCGCGTACGCCCGCCGGGGCGAGATCACCCCGGAGATGGAGTACGTGGCCATCCGCGAGAACGTCTCTCCCGAGGTGGTCCGTGAGGAGATCGCGGCGGGCAGGGCCGTACTGCCCGCCAACGTCAACCACCCGGAGATCGAGCCGATGATCATCGGCAAGCGGTTCCTGGTGAAGGTCAACGCCAACATCGGCAACTCCGCGGTCACCTCCTCCATCGAGGAGGAGGTCGAGAAGATGACCTGGGCGACCCGCTGGGGTGCCGACACCGTCATGGACCTCTCGACCGGGCGCAACATCCACACCACCCGCGAGTGGGTGATCCGCAACAGCGCCGTCCCGATCGGCACGGTGCCGATCTACCAGGCGCTGGAGAAGGTCAACGGAAAGGCGGAGGACCTGTCGTGGGAGGTCTACCGCGACACGCTGATCGAGCAGTTCGAGCAGGGCGTCGACTACATCACCGTGCACGCCGGCGTGCTGCTGCGCTACGTGCCGCTCACCGCCCGCCGCAAGACCGGCATCGTCTCCCGCGGCGGCTCGATCATGGCCGCGTGGTGCCTGGCCCACCACAAGGAGAACTTCCTCTACGACAACTTCGCCGAGCTGTGCGAGATCCTCGCCTCCT
>NZ_JAEKKT010000039.1 GCF_019510245.1 Streptomyces sp.
TGCTTGCCGTCCTTGCGTCCGCCGTACAGCTTGCCGTCGTCGCCCCAGAACCCGCCGCCACAATCGATGTTGCCGACGTGCTCGCCGACCCACCGGTCGGTGCCGCAGCGCTCGGCGTTGCGGGTGTAGTCCAGCCAGCGGTCCTCGCGGGCGCCGGTTGCGCCGCGCAGATCGAACCAGTAGGCGACGCCGTGCGCGATGAGCCCGGCGAACACGGCGTCGAAGCGCTGGCGGTCGGTGGTGGGCTGAATGGTCCGCCGTCGGGTGATGGTCTTGGCTGTCATGGTGTCGTCCTCTCATCCCTGTTCCTCCACTATAACAGACGTATGGCCAGTGGCCAACCCTCTCCGGCGAAATTGGCCAATGGCCTGGCCAGACCCTGGCCAACCTATGTTATAGTCAGGGACATGAGCGACTCTCTTGCCCTGGCCAATGGCCAGCCCCTGACCGAGCGATACCCGCGCGGCCCACTGGCCACCCTGGCCAACCTGTGGACCAACGCCGTGGCCTACGTGGCCCTGCTGGCCGGCGCCGGCCTGTCCATGGCCGGCAACGTGGCCGATGTCCTGCGCACCCGCGGACCGGCCACCGACGGCATGGACGTGGCCATCGCGGTGGCCATGCCCGGCCTGGTGGTGCTGGCCGTGCACATGTTCGTCTCGCCGCGCTGGGATGGCCTGGACTGGCCCATGCAGGCCATGCGGTGGACCGGCTGCCTGGCCATCGGCGGGATGGCCATGGTGGTGAGCTGGTTCCACCTACATGACCTGCTACTGGCCCGCCAGCAACCCCTGGTGGCCACCATCCTCGAGCCGCTGGCCCTGGACGCGATGGCCATCATGGCCACCGCCCTCCTGCTGGCCGGGCGCCGGCTCGCTGGCCAGACCGGCGCGCTGGCCACTGGCCAGGTCGCGGACCTGACCGAGGTGGTGGCCAGCCTGACCGCCGAACGGGTCAATGAGATCGTGGCCAACCACCTGGCCACCGGCCAGGCCAATGACCAGGACATCGACGTGGCCATCGACGACCGGCCGGTCAGGTCCGTGTCCTGGCCAGCCGCGCCGGTCTCTCCGGCCAGCTGGGTGGACCGGGAGGCCGAGGCCATCCTGCGGCTGGCCAACCTGCCCAGCGCCGAGGACCTGGCCAACCGGCCGGATCGGCTGGCCATCCCGAGCCAGGACCGGCCGCGACCGATGGCCATCCCGGAAGGCGTGGCCGAGATGGTGGCCCGGATGGTCGAGCAGGGCGCGGCCATGAAGGAGATCGATCAGGCGGTGGCCAGCGTGTATGAGGTGGCCGAGCGTACCGCGCGGCGCTGGCGTGGCCAGTTGGCCAGCGAGCCGGGTCAGTAATGGCCGGCGAGCGCAAGCGGCGGATCTGCTGGCCATTCGACGCGGTCTGCCTGCAGGGCGGTTGCTCGTACTGCGCGGACAACCCGCCCCGGCACCGCAGCGAGATCTGGGCCGAGGCCAAGCGGTTGGGTTTGGAGGATGATTATCGCCTCGGATGTGACATCGGCGGGCCGGGCAAGCTGCCCTGACCAGCCCAGACAGCGAACGGCCCCCGCGGAATGTGACTTCGCTGCGGGGGCCGTCCGGTTTTCCTGGACCATCACCGACAGCCAGGCTACTCGCCGTCGCCCTGTTTGGTGGCCAGCCACTCGTACAGATCAGCCAGTCGGTACAGCTTGGCGTTCTGCGCGCCGGTGCCCATCACGTCGGGGAAGGTGCGCCCGTCGCGCTGCGAGTGCAACCGCAGCGCGGCCAGCGAATACGGCACCTCGTCCAGCTCGGCGAAGTCGCGCAGGCTCACGTACTCCTCGGTGTCGTCCTCCGGTGATGTAGCAGGCTCCCACCGGGGGAAGATCGGTGTATCGAACTGCTGCATCATCATCTTCACGTCCAGCAGCGGCACCCCGCTGGTGGCGAACGCGATCAGCCGCTCGGCCTGCTCCCTGAGGTCCGGATACGCCGCCTGGAACACGGTCGCGGTGCCGGCCACGGCGTAGCCGAACCGACCCGGCTTGGCGCTCATGGCCGGCTTCTTGGCGCTGGGGCCCATCACCAGGCGCCAGGCGCCGACCGGCAGCCGGCCGGCCAGGGCGAACGCGCCGAAGTTGTTCCGTGAGCCGATCTCGGCCCGGGTGACCTCCTGCGCCGCGAGGATCACGTTGATCCGGAAGCTGCGGCCCATGCTGGCGAGGCGGTCCAGCGCGGCCAGGGCCGGCGCCCGCAACGGCGCGCCCTTGGGTCGGGTCGCGATCCAGTGGTCTCGGATGATCGTCTGCAGACTGTTGCGTTCCTCGAGGACAACCACGATCCGATCGAACTCCGGTTCCGGCTCGCCAGCATCCGCGGCAGCGGCAGCGGCGGCCCCGCGACGGCGCAGCTCCATGTCCAGCCACACCACGGTGTCGTGGATCATCTGCGGTTCCCGGCAGTACAGCACCTCGGGGATGCGCGCCAGCCAGCCGTGCGAGACGTACTTGGGGTCGAGCAGGACGGTGCCGCATCCGCCGCGCATGAACTGCGCGACGATCCAGGCCATGAGTTCGCTCTTGCCGGACCCGGCGCCGCCGCCGATACCGATGTGCGGGCTGTCATCGCCGAGGTCCCAGTGCACCGCGCCGGCCGCGCTGTGTCCGAGGTAGGGCCGTTCGGTGTCGGCGTGCTGCAGCATGGTGTGCCAGTCGACCTGGCCCGGCGGTTGCGGCGGGGTCCACAGTTCCATGTACGGCTTGGCGCCCTCCATGTTCCAGCGAGCATCCAGCGCCTCGTGGCCGAGCCGCTCGCGCACCGCGTCCAGTAGCCGGTCCCGGTCGCCGTCGGCCACCTGAGCGGCGGGCAGCCCGATCCGCCCGGTCGCCGCGAGGTCCTTGCCGTGCACCATGCCGCGCGGGATGTCCACGTAGACGCCGTCGCGGGTGCGCAGCACCGCCCACGCGGCCTGCCGGATCGGGCGTAGGTACTGCTTCTCGTGGCGGTAGGTCTGCACGTAGCGCACCCCGCGGTGGCTGCCGTAGCCGAGCAGCGGAAGCCAGGCCAGCCCGGGCGCCCACGCGTCGAGCCACCACGGGTCGTGCAGCCCTACGTAGTCGGTGCCGGCGGCCACCAGCGTCCAGGGCGCGAGCACGAAGCCGGGTAGCCGGGTCATGAGCAGGCCGCGTTTCCAGCCGGGCCAGTAGTTGTGCGCGGCGGTGTGCCCGCTCAGGGTGAGTGCGTGCGTGCCGGCGTGCCAGAACGTGGCGTTGGTGCGGGCGTGGCCGTCCAGCGGTCGACCGGTGAGGAAGCGGTACGCGAACGCCGTCTTGGAGTAGCGGCCGAGAAGGACCGGGATCGGGTCCTCGGAGGTGCCGCGCCACGCGGTATCCGGGGCGTCAACGTCAAGGAAGGTGCCGGTCATCGTGAGGTTCTCCCGGGCAAGGGGCGGTTGTTCCTACATCCTGACTATAACACATGAGTATTGCCCGGGGCGGGTGATGCCTGGACGCACACCCCGTACCTCTGCTATAGTCTGCGTATGAGGCCGGGCGCGGTTCAGCCAGAGATGCGGGTCGCATCCGGCCGTTTCCTTGCCAACGAACAGGAGTGACCAGCATGGCCAGCAAGGGCAGCGAAACGAACGTCTTCACCGAGTTCCTCACCAGCGGCAAGGCCGTCAAGGCTGCCGCCGCCCTCACCGAGAAGATCCAGCAGGGCAAACAGGCCCAACAGGGCGGCAAGGGCAAGTCCTGACGGCTTCCGCGCCCGGGCCGGCGCTTCCCCGGTCGGCCCGGGTGCGGTGGTCGCCAGGACGGCGACAGAAGGGACGGCAAGCGATGGCCAAGGACAGATTTCCGGAACACGGAACGGCGATGCAGAAGACGAAATGGGCGCGCGATCAACTCCGCGGCATGGTTTCGCCCGAGGAGTTGGATGCCACCACGAAGCGGGCCTACGAGCTGGAACGCGCCGTCGAACAGGCCCGGAAGGGGCGGAAGTGATGGCGAAGCCAGACAAGGCAGCCGCGAAGCGGGACTACTACGGCCGCAAAAGCAAGGCCGCGGAGTACCGGCAGAACGGTAACCCCGACGCCGCCGCGCACTACGACCGCGAAGCGCAGGCCATCTTCGATGATTACCGCCGCCGAGGCGGTAAGTGATGGCGAAGAAGGTGGGCCAGGTCAACGAGAACACCGGCCGCGTCGAGACACGCAAGATGCGCCGGACCAAGGAAGTCGACTTCCCCGTGACCGTCGTCAAGACCCGAGCTCAGCGCATCGCGCGGAACCTGTGGGGATGATCAGCATGGGATGGATCAGTAAGAGTCAGCAGGACCGGGACCACAGCGGACTGCGGGACGTGTGCGCCGCCGACGGTAAGAAAGGCTCGAAGGCGGATCCGCTCGGCGTGAGCGACACCGGATCCCGGGTCCACAAGCGGCACTTCGAGGACCCGAAATCGGGATTCTTCGGCGGCCAGCAGAAGCCCGGTAAGTAGCCATGGCCAAGGCGCTACCGAAAGGCACGGTCCGCAAGGGCGTCCGGATGACCAAGGACGGCCCGAAGGTCGTCGTGACCAAGCCGGCCAAGGGGTTGGTCGGCAAGCTGGTCGACAAGGCGCTCAAATCTCAGGGGAGGTAGCCATGGCCAAGATCCTGATCGAGAGCGAGAACGATCGGGGCACCACCGCGGTGGTGTGGGATGCGGGCGAGGGTGACGAGCCCTGGTACGTGTACCGGTGCGACTGTGGCGCCGAAGGCACCGACCGCGGCGACTTCGCCGACACAGTCGCAGACGCCGAAGTGCACGTGGACCTGCAGTGCCTCGGACGGCCGACGTGAACGCGCGCCGCGCCGTCGCCATCTTCCTGGCCACCGCCCTGGCCCTGCCCGTGGCGGCTGCCTGCCGCGTGCAGCCCTGCTCGTCGGGCTGCACCGGCACCGTCGTCAAGACGGAGAAGCAGAAGTGCGGCGTCAGAGAGTGGTGCGTGCACCGCTACTACGTCACCGTCCGGTACGGGAACTCCACCGATCGCGGACAAGTCTCCGAGGCCACGTACAAGATGTGCCAGGTCGGCGAGGCCTGGCCCGACTGTAAGGCGACGACCCGATGAACCTGGGAGAACTGCGCAAGGCCATCCGCGACTTGCCGGACAGCACCGAACTCGTGGTGCACGGCGGCGACGGCGAGCACTCCGAGATGCACTTGGAGTACCGCCTACCCCCGGACGGCGCGGGCCACGGGTGGGCGCTCTCCTTCATCGAGGGCCAGTCCGTGACGCTCGAGTTGAACATGGACGATCGTTGGGAATCCGCCGAGCCGTGGCCGGACAGCATCACCGCCCCCTCCACCGACGAGGAGTGTGGTGCACCCGGACCGGGCGGCCTGCGCTGCCGGCGCTACGCCGGCCACTCCCGGCCACCAAGGCTGCACGCCGCCGTGAACGCTCGCGGGGAACTGGAGAAGTGGTGAGCATCCGATCCTGGTGGCGCGGCTGCAAGCGACGCAAGCCCGGCGTCTACCTGGCGCGCACCGAGAAACACCGCCGCGCCGGCCGGTACGAGAACGGCTACGTCGGCAAGTCGCGGCACCTGGCGCTGCGCCAGACCTGCCACGAGGGCACCTGCCGGCACCAGAGCTGCGCGGCCAAGCCGTGGATGGACCTGGCGCCGCGCTGGCACGCGCTACGGCTGCCGTGGTGGCTCGGCTGGGGCTGGATCCTCGGCCCGCTTGAGGTGGCCGCGATCGTCCTGCTCATGCCGCGCTACAACGCTCAGCACAACCGGCGCAACCCGCGCCGGGTCCCGATCAGCCTGCAGCACCGCCAGCGCGCCTACCGCGACGCCGGCATGTACCGAGGTGGCCGCCGGCTCAGCCCGCGCTGGGTCGACGCCGGGGTTCGGGTCGCCGGACTGGTCTGCGTGCTCGGCGGGGCCGCCGGCTGGATCATCACGCACCGATAGCGAAGGGAGAGACGTCATGATCCGCACCCAGTTCGGTACGCCGTTTCAGGAGACGGAAGCTCTTCTCGCCGTCGGACTCGAGGACATCGAGGCTGCCGAGGACATCCTGCGAGACATGCTCCCTGGCGAGCTATCCAAGCTCGCCAGGGACGCCCAGGAGCTTGCCGAGATGTGCAGCTCAATGGCCCGAATCAAGGCACGCAACTAGCTCAAAGGACGGAACCTTGCCGAACGACAACTTGCCGATCCGCGCCCGGTCGAGGCTGCCGGGCGCGAACACCGGCCCGCTCCGGCGCCGCCCGGTCGTCCCGGTCGCTACCGAGCTCATCGCGAACCACTCAGAGCATCTACTCAAGGCCGAGCTGCGGCGGGGGCTGCGCCGCGGGGAGTACGGGGCCACCTCGGCGATTGCGCGCACCCCGGCCGGGCAGTACGCGGTCAAGGTGC
>NZ_JAEKKT010000040.1 GCF_019510245.1 Streptomyces sp.
TCCCCGCCGTCGTACAGGCGCAGTGCGACGGGCCGGGCGCCGTGCCGCAGCGCGTTGCCGACCAGGTTGGCCACGACGACGTCGAGGCGGCGCGGGTCGACGCGGCCGCGCAGGGTGCCGGGCGGCGGCAGGTCGCACTCCACCAGACCGGTCCAGGCGCGGGCGTCGAGGGTGCGCCGCAGGGACTCGGCGAGGTCGATCTCGTCCAGGTGCAGCACCGCGGCGCCCGCGTCGAAACGGGAGATCTCCATCAGGTCGTCCACCAGCCGGGCCAGCTTGACCGTCTCCTCGCTGATCAGGCGGACGGCGGTGGCGGTGTCCGGGGCGAGGCGGGCGGCGTCCTCGTCGAGGACGTCGGTGACGGCGGACATGGCCGCGAGGGGCGTGCGCAGTTCGTGCGACACGTCCGCGGCGAACCGGCGGGCCCGGGCCTCCATGCCGCGCAGCTCGGCCACCGACTTCTCCAGAGCGGCGGCCGTCTCGTTGAACGTGTGGGAGAGGTCGGCGAGTTCGTCGGACCCGTCGACGGCGAGCCGGGTGTCCAGGTGGCCCTCGGCGATGCTGCGGGTGGCGCGGCGCAGTGCCCGCACCGGGCGCAGCACCCCGCGGGCGGCGAGCAGCGCCAGCAGCACGGCGAGCGTCAGCGCGGGCACCGCGGCGCGTTCGACGGCGGTCACCAGAGCGTCGACGTAGGCGCGTTCCGTGGTCTGCGGCACGGTCAGGAAGACGTGGACACCGGAGGCGTAGGCGCCCTTCGCGGGCGCCTCGGCGAAGGTGACCGACATGCCGACGACGAGTGCGGTGCGGTCGCCGACCGCCACCCGCTGGAAGACCGTGGCCATGCTGGAGCCGACGGCCTCGCGGACGGCCGGTGTGAGCTCCGTGAAGCGGTCACCGGGGGCAGAGGTGGCGCTCACGCTGCCGTAGGTGGCCAGTACCCGCCAGGTCCCGGAGGGCTCGGAGCCGGCCACGTCCACCGCGAACCGGGCCAGGGCGGCTTGGTCCGGCGGGAAGGCGAGGTCCGGGGCGAGGCGCCCGACCTGGGCGCGCAGCTGCTGCATCACGGCGTCCTGGCTCTGCTGGAGCACACCGGTGCGGGCCTCGCGGAAGGTCAGGGCACCGGTGGTGGCCGCCGTGACGGCGGCCACCAGCGTGAAGGCGAGCACCAGGCGGATCCGCAGACCGCGCAGCTGCGGCAGACGCGGGCGCCTCACCGGGCCGTGAACCGGTAGCTCGCGCGGCGGTTCGCCCATCTTGGCGCGCAGCCGCCGTACGCAGGCGTCCACCAGCCGCGCGTCCCCGTGGTAGCTGTGCTCCCACACCGCCTCCAGCAGTTGCTGCCGGCTGAACACCTGCCCCGGCGACGCGGACAGGGTGAGCAGCAGCCGGAGTTCGGACGGGGCGAGCGGAATCGGCACCCCGCCGCGGGCGACCGAGAGCCCCGCCCGGTCGACGGACAGGTCCCCGTAGGTGTCGATCTTCGGTATGCCGCCCTCGCCGGGTGGGCCGCCCACCCGGCGCAGCACCGCGCGGATGCGGGCCTCCAGCACCCGCGCCTGAACGGGCTTGACCACGTAGTCGTCGGCGCCGGCCTCCAGGCCCACGACGATGTCCTCGTCGTCGCCGCGCGCGGTCGCCATGACGATCGGCAGGGTCTGGTCGAGGCCGCGGATCCGGCGGCACACGTCGAGCCCGGGCAGCCCAGGCAGCATGAGGTCGAGCACCACGACGTCCGGCCGGAAGGACCGCACCCGCTCCAGCCCGTCCTCCCCGGTCGGGACGGCGGCGACCTCATGGCCCCCGCGGCGCAGGGCCAGGGCCACCCCCTCCCGGACGGCACGGTCGTCTTCGATCAGCAGAACGCGTGGCATGCGCTCAAGTATCCGCATGGGATCCGCACAGCTGTCCGTTTGTTACGGGATGATCATATGGGCGGGCAACCCCCCTGTCCGTTACCTTTTCGTTATTGCTTGCGCCAGGTCCGATCACATTCCGATCACAGCCTGACCGTCATGACCACGCGCACAACACGTTCCTCCCGTGGCCGCCGGAGCGGCCCCTCCCACGCCGTCCACCGCGGGCAGCGGGGGAGAGGGCCGGTCCTGGTGGCCGTGGCCGCGCTGGCGGTTCTGGGGGCCGCCGCTTTCGCGGCCGTCGACGAGGGTTCGTCCGGTGCGGGAACAACCCCCGCCGGCGACCGGGGCGGGTCCACCGAGCGGGCCCGGTCCGGTCGCGTCGGCGCCGCCGGGCCGGCGCACGGCTCCCGGTCCCCGTCGCCCGGTCCGGCCGCCACCTCCGCCTCCCCCGGTCCCCGCACCTCGCTCACGCCGAACATCCCGGCCACCGGACCGGGCACGTTCGTCACCGCGACCGGCGGCAGCACCAGGGTCGGCTCCGGCACACCCCTGCGCTACCGGGTCGACGTCGAGAACGGCATCGGCCTCTCCACGGCGGACGTCGCCCGGCAGGTCGAGCACATCCTGGCCGACCCGCGCGGCTGGACCGCCGACGGCCACTCGGCGTTCCAGCGGGTGTCGAGCGGTCCGACCGACTTCGTCGTCCGGGTCGCGACGCCCGGGACGGTGGACAGGATCTGCGGGGAGTACGGGCTGGACACCGGGGGCGAGGTCAACTGCGACGTGGCCGAGCAGGTCATGGTGAACCTCAAGCGCTGGCTGCTGGCGACCCCCGTCTACGCCCACCGCGTCAAGGACTACCGGGCACTGATCATCAACCACGAGGTCGGCCACTTCCTCGGCCACGGGCACGCCGGCTGCCCCGGTCCCGGGCAGCCGGCCCCGGTGATGATGCAGCAGATCAAGGGCATGCACGGCTGCCTGCCCAACGTCTGGCCGTACGACGAAAAGGGCCGGTACCTGACCGGCCCGGCGGTGTCCTGACCCGTGCCGCGGACGCCGTGAACGCCCCACCGGCGTGCAGACGGCCGGGGCGGCGGCGCCGACGAGGCGGGCGGTGGTGCCGGCCCGTGCCGGGGCGTCCGCCGCACCGCCGACGGCGAGGACGGCGGCGACGAGGATGAAACCGGCTCCCCGCGCGCTGGTGCTGTGGTCGTCGTGACCTCGTCCCGGTGGCCCGCTGGCATACTGACCGGCGTGATGCGTGCGGGGGCATGGCGGGACACCTGGCACCGGCTGCGCCGCCGGATCGCCCAACGGCCCAACGTCTCCCCGGTGTTGCTCGGGCTGCTCGCGGTCGGTGAGGCTCTCGTGGAGTACTCCGCGGGCCACGGCACGGTCCCGCGGCTGTTCGCGGACGCGGCCTCCGGCCCCGGCCGTGTGCAACTCTCCCTGCTACTGGGGCTGTTCTGCCTGGCGACCGCCCTGCCGCTGCTGCCCCTGCGCCCGTTGACGACTGGAGCAACGGTCACGGCCGCGAGCCTCGGCTCGCTCGCGCTCCTGCACACCTGACCCGCGGTGATGCTGGACGACCCGTTCAACGGGCTCGACCCCGAGGGCTTCCGGTGGATGCGCGGCTTGCTCGCGGGCCCCGCCGGGTGGGCCGCGCCGTCCTGGACCGGGTTCGCGGTGCTCTGCGGCTACGCGGCCGTCGCGTTCGGCACCGCAGCCGCGCTGCTGCGCCGGAGGGACGCATGAGGCGCGCCGGGCGCGCGGAGTGGACGAAGCTGCGCACCGATGCCGGCAACGTCCGGCTGCTGCCGGGGTGATGGTGCTGACTCTGGCGGTGGGTGCCGGGGGCGCGGTGACGTCCCGGCATGGCTGTGCCTGACCGGGGTGACCGTGGGCCAGGTCGTGGTCGTCGCCGTCCTGAAGGTCGGCAACGCGTACGGCACCGGCATGAACGCGTACGGCACCGGCATGATGCGCACAACTCTCACCGCGGCCCCACGACGGCTGACGGTCCTGTGCGGCAAGGCCGCCGTGCTCACCGCTGTGTGCCGGCCGCGACGGTCTCGGTGCTTGGCTCGCTGCTGGTCGGACGCTTCTTCGAGCCGGACCGGGGCTCCATCCAGCGACACCGCTACCCGGCCCTGTAGCTGGCCGACGGGCCCCTGCGGGCCGCGGCGGCTTCCGTGCTCTACCTGGCCCTGGTCGGCCTGCGGGGCCTGGGCCTCGCCGTACGCGACTCGGCCACCGCCCTCGGCATCGTGCTGACCCTGCTTCGTCCTTCCGACCCTCGCCCGCGTCGTGGCCGCCCTCACGGCGGGCGGCTGACTGCTCCACTCGCGCGACGCGTGAACCGGCCGCCCGCGGCGGACGGGTCAGCCCTCCATCCAGCCGTGGTTCTTGGCGAACTGGGCCAGCGCCCCCCGGACCCGCACGATCTCCTCGGCGGTCAGCGTGGGCGCTGACGCCAGCAAGGTCTCGGTGACCTCACGGGTGAACTCGTCCGCGCTGAGCAGATCACACAGTGAGTCGTCGTCCGGACCAAGGGGGCGAATGTCGGCGCCCTGAGTGAGTGTGCGGAAGTCTGAGCCCTGGGTGAGCGTGCGGACTTCTGAGTTCTGAGCGAGCCGGACACCGGAAGCCTTCGGGCCGCGCTCGCCGGCCTCGATCTCGAATTGCACCGTGACACCCGGGCGGACGTAAGACTCCGACATCTGCATGTCATTCACGTGCAAGAAAACATCCTCGCCCCCACCATCCGGAGCGATAAACCCGTACCCGCGCGCGCTGTCAAACCGCACCACACGACCACTGACCATGACAAACCCCCAACCAAACCGGGCCACCTGCCCGGACACCTGGGTGTGATGATACTCGAGTCCGGCCGTTTGGTCGAGCGGGGCTCACCGGCGGTGCCGCGGGTGCCCGAGCGGACGGAAACGGAGAGGCAACTTGGGGCTGGGTAAAGGAGTTGATATGGAAAGCTGTCGGCAGCCGTCGGTGAGCCAAGGGGGGCCGGGGCGGTCGTTGAGAGGAGCGCACGTGACGCAGGACGGCATCGGGGCCGTGGAGATCGACACCAGCAAGCCGCATCCCGCGCGGATCTACGACTACCTGCTGGGCGGCAAGGACAACTACGAGGTCGACCGCAAGGCCGGTGACCAGCTCGCCTCCGTCGCGCCCGAGGTGTGGATATCCGTCCGGGCCAACCGCGGGTTCCTGCAGCGCGCGGTCCGGCACGTCATCGACAGCGGCGTCCGCCAGATCCTCGACATCGGCACCGGGCTGCCCACCTCGCCGAACGTGCACGAGATAGCCCAGGAGCTGGCGCCGGACGTCCGCGTCGCCTACGTCGACAACGACCCGATCGTGAAGGGCCACGGCGACGCGCTGCTCAGCCGCGCCGGCACCACCAGCATCGTCCTCGCCGACCTGCGCGACCCGCAGGCCGTCATCGAGCACCCCGAGGTCCGCCGGATCATCGACTTCGGCGAGCCCGTGGCCCTGTTCCTCGTCGCCATCCTCCACTTCATCCGCGACGAGGAGGAGCCCGAGCGGATCGTGGCCGCCCTGCGCGACGCGCTCCCGGCCGGCAGCTTCCTGGTGCTCTCGCACGCCACCGACGACTTCGCCGACGACCGCAGCGAGGCCCAGGCCGTCTACAACAACGCGTCCGCCTCCATGAACCTGCGCCCACGGGCCCGGATCGAGGGTTTCTTCGACGGGTTCGAGCTGGTCGAACCCGGCGTCACGCAGGTCCCGTTCTGGCGGCCGGACGCCACACCACCGGCCGGCTCCGAGGAGATCGGCTTCTACGGCGGAGTGGCCCGCAAGAAGGCCTGAGCCGACGTCGGGAAGGCCCGGTCCGCCGTGCGGGCGGACCGCGCTGCCGTCAGGCACTCCGACCTCGAACAGGGCGCCCGGCACTTGGGGCCGCCTGCCGCAGCAGGGCGAGCGCACCGCCGGTGACGGCCAAACGGGCGGCCAGGGCGGGCCGAGCGGGCAGCGAAAGGCGGCCTAGAAGGCTGATGAGGATCTTGGGGTTCTGGTCCTGCGGCGTGAGTGGCAGGACCAGACTCGTCTTGTGGCGGTGGGTGAGTGGGTGGGCGAGATGGTCGGGCCGGACGTGTGGGAGACGTGTCGGGATCTGATACCGGCCGGGAGTGTGTTCGCGTTCCTGGCAGAGCACCGCGGCGAGTTGTTCCCGGCGGTGATGTTCGCGGACGTGTACCCGTCGGCGAACGGGCGGCCGAGTATGCCGCCGCAGATCCTGGCTGCCGCGATCACCTTGCAGGCGCTGCACGGGCTGTCGGACTTCGAGACGGTCCAGGAACTGCGGTGCGACCTGCGGTGGAAGGCCGCATGTGGGCTCGGCCTCAACGACATGGCCTTCGACCCGTCGCTGCTGGCTTATTTCCGCCGCCGGCTGGCCCGTTCCGCCCGCCCGAACCGTATTTTCGAGGCCGTGCGCGAGGTCGTGAAGGCCACCGGGGTCCTGAAGGGCAAGCACCGCCGGGCGCTGGACTCCAGCGTGCTGGACGACGCGGTCGCCACCCAGGACACCGTCACCCAGCTCATCGCCGCCGTCCGGGCGGTGATCCGCGAGGTCCCCGGCGCTGGCGCGGTCGCCGCTGCCCAGTGCAGCGCACACGACTACACCGACCCGGGCAAGCCCCGCATTGTCTGGAACGACGAGCAGGCCCGCGCCGAACTGGTCGACGCGCTGGTCACAGACGCCCTGTGGCTGCTGGGCCACCTGCCCGAACAGCAGCTCGGTGAGAAAGCGGCGAACGCGGTGGGCATCCTGGCCCTGGTCGCCGGCCAGGACGTCGAGCCCGCCGAGGACTCCGACGGCCGTGACGGCCGCTGGCGCATCACCCGGGGCACCGCCCCGAACCGGAGGGTCTCCAGCATCGATCCCGAAGCACGCCACGTGCACAGGACCCGCACTCACCGGCAGGACGGTTTCAAGGCCCACCTGGCCGTCGAACCCGAGACCGGGTTATACACCGCCGTCGTCCTGCGGCCCGGGGCTGGGCCCGAGCACCACGAGGGCGTGGTCGGCCTGGAACTGCTCGCCGACGAGGACACCCCACTCGATGCCTTCGGTGACACCGCCTACTCCACCGGCGATGTCCGCCAGGCCCTCCACGGGGCCGGGCACCGGCTGTTCATCAAGGCCGCCCCGCTGCGGCGCGCCGTCCCCGGCGGCTTCACCCTCGACGATTTCGCCATCGACAGCCAAGCCGCCGTCGTGACCTGCCCGGCTGGACACACCGTGGCCCTGTCCGACCCCGGCGGGCAGCATCACCAGCGCAAAGCCTCTTTCGGGGACCTGTGCGCCGGCTGCCCCCTGCGTGAGCGGTGCACCAAAGCCAAGGCCGGACGCATCCTGACCATCCGCCCCCACCACGACCTCCAGACAGCCGCCCGCCACCAGGCCGCCACCGACCCCGGCTGGCAGGCCGACTACCGCCGCTGGCGGCCCCCCGTGGAACGCGCCGTCGCCTGGCTCGTCCACCACGGCAACCGGCGCCTGCGCTACCGCGGCACCATCAAGAACGACACCTGGCTCCACACCCGAGCCGCCGCCCTCAACCTCCGCCGGCTGATCAGCCTCGGGCTCACCCACACCAGTGGTACCTGGCATATCGCACCAGCCAGTGCATGAGCGGAGGGCTGTCCGGCCTGACGGCCGAACAGCCCTCACCAAGATCTTCATCAGCCTT
>NZ_JAEKKT010000502.1 GCF_019510245.1 Streptomyces sp.
GCCTTGGTGAGCAGGGCGCCGTACTGCCGTGAGACCTCGGAGACGACCAGGTGCGGCACCCGGTCGAGGACGGTCACGAGGGTGGCGTCGTACTCCTTGGCGGTGCGCAGGAGATGCCAGGGGACGGCGTCGGCGTAGCGGGCGGCCGTCGTGACCATGATCCAGACGTCGGCCGCGCAGATCAGCTCGGCGGCGAGGACGCGGTTGTCGGCGACCAGGGAGTCGACGTCGGGGGCGTCCAGGAGCGCGAGGCCCGGCGGGAGGGTGTCGGCGGTCTCGATGCGGAGCACGCGCGTGGGGTCCTCGCCGGGCAGCAGGAGCTCGTCCCCCGCCTCCTGTTGGGGCACCCACACGCGCGTGAGTTCGGGCAGTACGCGCATTCCGCTGAACCAGTGATGGTCCTCCGGATGGCAGACCAGCACCGGTGTCCGCGTGGTCGGCCGCAGCACGCCCGCCTCGCTCACCCGCCGTCCCACAAGGGAGTTGACGAGGGTGGACTTGCCGGCTCCGGTGGAACCGCCCACCACGGCCAGCAACGGCGCTTCGGGGTCCCTCAACCGGGGCACCAGATAGTCGTCGAGCTGGGCGAGCAGTTCGTCGCGGTTGGCACGCGCGCGTGGGGCCCCCGGCAGGGGCAGCGGAAAGCGTGCGGCGGCGACACGGTCGCGCAGGGCGGAGAGTGCGTCGAGCAGCTGAGGCCGTACGTCCAAGGTCACCACATGTGAAGAATGCCCAATTTTAGGGGAATTCTGAAGCATATGAGCATGTCTGCGCGCCGACGGAATACATCGGACGGAAGGGGCGACTGGGACACAGGCACAGTCCAGGCATAACGAGTGCACAACACCCGTGGCGCAAGGCGCCAAAAGCGATGCACGATTCGTACCTGCCTGCGATTATCAGGACCGCTTCACCGAACCTCCACATCGAGCCACGGAGGCGAAGCAACAGGGACAAGGACGCGGGAGCCCTATCCTTGTCCCCGGCAACGTCACGGAACGGCCCACACCCGGCCCCCGTAGCTCAGTGGATAGAGCAGGCGCCTTCTAAGCGCTTGGCCGCAGGTTCGAGTCCTGCCGGGGGCGCATAGTCTCCGCCCTCCTTCGGGAGGGCGTTTTTGCTGCTCAGAGCGGGTATCGCTCCGCATAACGAAGCCCCGGGCACTCCCCTGACGATCAAGGGAGGGCTCCGGGGCTGTCCGGCTGTCACCGGGTTTTTGCGGGTCGCTGTGTCGAATACGTGTCGAAGTTCTTTGGCCGAAGATCAACCAGCGTCGGGCAGCTCGGGGAGGTCTCCGGCTGCTTCAAGGCGCTTCTTCAAGTCCGGCAGCTGCCCGTCGACGCACCGGGCGTAGGTGGCAAGCAGCACGGGCACGCTGTTGCCGGCCCACTCGGCCACCTGCGCAGGCGGGATCCCATCGTTGAGCCACTTCGTCAGGCGGGTGTGCCGGTTGTCGTACACCCGCTTGCCCGTGGGCGACTCGAACACGTGCGGGGGCAAGACGGCCTTGCGCGCACTGCGCCAGGCCCGGCGGATGACCGAACCCGCGAGGATGCCGCCCGTCTCCCCCTGGAACAACAGATCCCCCGGCTTGAGCTGTTCGTCCTCG
>NZ_JAEKKT010000510.1 GCF_019510245.1 Streptomyces sp.
CGCTCCCCCGACCGCACATGCACCCCACCCTACGCAAACAACCGCGACTCACTCGCCGGACTCCAACTCCCACCCAACACCCGCTCAGCAACCCACGCAAAACCCTCCGGCACCACAAGATCACGCACACCAACCACCCCCCCACACCAACCCACTCACGACACACCCGTCCACGGGTCTGTACGGCGCGTGATGTAACTCCCGAGCTGGAAACGACAGTTGATGACTGACGTGCCGAGTGGCACCGAGCCAGGGAAGGCTGCTGCGTGTGGGACGAGCGCCGTGGACGGCGGGCTGGTCGCCGAGCTGATGGCCCGGGCTCAGGCCGGCGGAGTGAAGCTCACCGGAGGGGGCGGCCTGCTGCAGCAGCTGACCAAGCGGGTGCTGAAGTGGGCGCTGGAGGGCGAGCTCACTGATCACCTGGGGCACGAGCCCGGTGAGCGGGCCGAGGGCGGCTGGGACAACTACCACAACGGGCACCGCTCCAAGACGGTGATCACGGAGTCGGGGCAGGTCGAGATTGCGGTGCCTCAGGACAGGGCCGGGTCGTTCGAACCCCAGCTGGTCAGGAAGCGACAGCGGCGTCTGGGCGGTGTGGATGAGATGGTCCTGTCCCTGTCGGCCAAAGGGCTGGCACATGGGGAGATCTCCGCGCATCTCGCCGAGGCGTACGGCGCGGAGATCTCCACGGTCACCGACAGTGTGATGTCCGGTATGACGGACTGACAGAACCGTCCGCTGGACGGCGTCTACCCGGCCGTCTTCATCGACTGCGCGAACGTGAAAGTCAGGGATGTGGAGATCCGGAAGATCGTCTGCACCACCAGCGCTATCGAGAGTATCAACGCACGGATCCGCAAGGCCGTCCGGGCCCGGGGACACTTCCCCACCGGCCAGGCCGCCCTCAAGTGCGTCTACCTGGGCGTCATGAGCCTGGGCCCGACCGGCACCAGACACAAACGCTGGGCCATGCGCTGGAAGGCCGCACTCCAAGCCTTCGACATCACCTTCGACGGCCGGTTTACCACCGGACGCCGCTGAACAAAACCGACCGAGTTCCACCGTTCGCTACACACTCTGCAGACCACGAACCAGCGGCTACGGTCGATTCAGCCGGGAGGCGATTTCCTCCGTAGTTTCTGCCGTGTTCTTCACACGTTGTCCGGCATCGCCCAGTTTGCCCGTGGTCAGGTCATTGACCTTTTGGACGCTGTCGGTCACCTCCCGGATTTGGTCAGCCAGCGTCCTCACAAAGTTCTGCAGTGGTTCGAGAGACTTATCGCCATTGAAGGCCCGAGAGATTTCATCTCCTCGCTCCTCTAGCGCCGCCCTCTTGATGGCGTTCGTGACTGCATGCAGATCGTCGCCGCTCTTGGACACTCCGTCGGCACTGTAAGCAGTGATCTCGCCCATCATGCACTCCGCTCGTCGTCACCGAGCCGGACAGGTTCGCCGAACCCAACGGCCTCGAAAGGATCTTCGGGAAGCAGCGACGCCGGATCGATCTTGCCCTGGAACAGGTCGGAGGCGCTGACCCCCTTCAACATGCTGCCGAAGCCGACGCCCGCGGCCTCGGCGAGTGCCTTCGCCCGGGCCTTGGC
>NZ_JAEKKT010000041.1 GCF_019510245.1 Streptomyces sp.
GGGTCTGGCTGTCCCTGACCCCCGACCCGGCAGGCGTGCCCTGCCCCCGCTGCGCCTCCATCGACACCGAGGAACTCTCACGCTTCGCCGCCACCGCCTGCACCGCTCTCCGGCGCTGCCGCGCCTGCCTGGAGCCTTTCCCGCACATCAAGGAACTCTGATGACCGACCCCGCACCGCCCGCTGCCGTACGGGCCCGCCGCCGTCCGGCTTTCCATGCTCTGCGCGTGGCTTCCGTGGAGCCGCTGTGCTCCGACGCCGCCGCCCTCACCCTCGACGTCCCGGAGCATCTGGCCGACGAGTTCGCCTTCCTCCCCGGCCAATGCCTCACCCTTCGCCGGGAGTTCGGCGGACGCGACGAGCGCCGTTCGTACTCCATCTGCGCACCGGCCGGAACACCGCCCCGCATCGGCGTGCGCGTCGTACCGGAGGGGGTCTTCTCCTCCTGGCTCGTCCACGACGTGCGTCCCGGCGACACCCTTCACGTCATGGGCCCGGCCGGCGCCTTCACTCCCGATCTCGGCGATGCCGGTCCCCTCGGCCACCATGTGCTCATCGCCGCCGGATCCGGCGTCACACCCATGCTCTCCATAGCCGCGTCCGTCCTGGGCGCGGACGAGGCCTCACGCATCACCCTGATCTACGGCAACCGGCGCACCGGCACCGTGATGTTCGCGGACGAACTCGCCGACCTGAAAGACCAGTACCCGGCCCGCTTCCAGCTCGCCCACGTCCTGTCCCGCGAGCCGCGCGAAGCCGAACTGCTCTCCGGCCGCCTCGACACCGTCCGGCTCACCGCGCTGCTCGGCGCCCTCGTCGACATCCCTGACGTCGACCACTGGTGGCTGTGCGGCCCGCACGGCATGGTTCGCGAGGCCTGCGCTGCCCTCGCCGGTCTCGGTGTCCCGGCCGACCGTGTCCACAGGGAACTGTTCCACGCGGAGGACGAACCGCCCGCCCCGTCGTCGGCGGCCGATCGTGACAGCGCGGAAGGCGGCGACCCGAAGAGCGAGATCACCGTGGTCCTCGACGGCCGGGCCACCGCGTTCTCCGCCCCGCGCGACCGGACCGTCCTCGACAGTGCCCAACAGGCGCGTCCCGATCTGCCGTTCGCGTGCAAGGGCGGTGTCTGCGGCACCTGCCGCGCCCTCGTCACCCACGGTGCCGCCGACATGCGCCGCAACTACGCGCTGGAACCCGCCGAGGTGTCCGCGGGCTACGTCCTCACCTGCCAGACCTTCGCGGTCTCCGACCGTCTCACCGTCGACTTCGACAGGTGAACATACGTATGCGATTGCGTAGTTCCACTGGTTCCTGCGGAAGGCAGCGTTGGGAGACTCGCCCCATGAGCTTCCTGACGGAGCCGTGGTGTCACGCCGGGGAGCGAACACTGTCCAGTCAACAGAGCCCAGCTGACCTTTGGAGAGTCCTCCGTTGGTTTCCAAGATTCGTGTCCTTCTGGGCATGCTCGTGCTCCTGGCGCTGGCCATCGGCGCCATCGCCCTGCTCGCGGCCGTGAAGGCCGCCGCCGTCTGGTTCACGCTCGTTCCTCTCGGCATCCTCGTCACCGGTTCAACCTTCGCCCGGTTGTCGGGATGGTTCGACAAGAAGGCCGGTGGCTGACGTTCCCGAACGGCGTACGGCCGTAGGTGGGTTGGCCTTCGGGGTTGAGCTCTGACGTGCCCGTCGGCTCCGGTCACCTGTCCCACAGGATTTCCACAAGACGGGTCACTACGGTCTTATCGGGGGATACGCTTAAGATCCCACTTATGGCTGATGATCCGCAGAATGGCGGCCTGCTCCCCGACGGTGTCCTCGTGCCGGCAGGTCGGCATGGAGCTCGGCCTGCCGAGGCCCGTCAGTTCGTACTTTCTGAGGTCGGTGGCCTCGGGCCCTTGTCCCACGGCGTGGAGGTCGGCGATCGCCGCCTGTCCGGACGGGACGTCGAAGTGGCAGCCCTGCGTGCGGCCTTGACCGGTCTGCAGGAGGGAATGGGGCGGGCGATCGCGCTGGTCGGAGAGCCGGGGTTCGGCAAAAGCACGCTGCTGTGGACGGCGGCAGCGTATGTCCGAACCATGGAGGTCGCAGTCCTCACGGCACCTGGCGGGGGCGCGGGCCCCGTGCCTGCTCCGTCCGCCGGGGCAGACGCTGAGGGCGCGGGCCGGGTGGCGGCGCACACGACCCGCTCAGCCGCCGTGCTGGCGGTGATGGACGACCTGCATCAGCTGTCCGCCGACCAGATCGAGGACCTGGAAAAGCTGATAGCGGCGACCGCGGCCGGCCCGGTGCTGTGTCTCCTGGCCTACCGGCGGAGCCGGCTTTCACCCGCGCTCGCCGCCGGCCTCTCCCGCGCGGTGTCCGCCGGCCTGCTGGAGGTCTGGGACCTTACGCCGCTGCCCCAGGAGCACACCCGGGACGTACTCGACGACCATGCGAACGCCGATGAGGGCCATCGTGAGGCCACGGGCGACATGGACCTCGATGCGGCCGTCGCCCCTCGAAGGAGCATCGATGCCGGTACGGCGATCCTGGGCGAGTTGGTCGGCCTCGATCCTGGTGCCCTGACGGCAGTCCAGGCCGCGGCGGTCCTCGGTGAGCCGTTCCACCCCGAACTGCTGGCCGCGGTCGCGGGCCTGGAGATGCCCGAGACCATGGCTGCGCTGGACACCCTCATCCGCCTGGATCTGGTGCGGCCGACGGAACCCGCGACGCAACTGGAGCTGCGGCAACAGGCAGTGCAGGAGGTCGTCTACCAGCGGCTCGAATTCAGCCGGCGCGTCGCCCTGCACCGGCGTGCCGAGCGAGTGCTGGCCGAGCAGGGGGCTCCGATCGCGCGGCGCGCCCACCATGTCGCCCGGGCCGCCGACCCGCACCGGCCCGACCACATAACGACCTTGATCGCCGCCACGCGGGGCGTGCTCTACGCCAAGCCCGCGTTGGCTGCCGAGTACCTGCATGCCGCGCTGCCGCTGCTCCGAGAAGGCCAGGCCCACTGGCACGAAGCGCAGGTCCTGCTCGCTCGCACCCGATTGCTGACCGGAAACGCTTCCGAGGGCCGGGCCCTGCTCGACGCGCTGCGGTCGGCCATGCCCGGCGGGCAGCCCATCGATGCGACCGCGCTCGCCGACTCCAGCCGGATCGAACGACGGCTCGGGCGGTACACCGAAGCCGGAGCCATCGCACGCGCCGGTCTCGCGGCGCTGGCCGACCACGACACCGCGACCGCCGCCGCCCTGCACACCGAACTGGCTGACTACGCCTACGACCTTCAGGACTACGAGACATCCCGGAACCATGCCGAGACAGCCGCGGCGATCGCGCACAGACACCATGACGACATCGGTGAGTCCTTCGCCTTGGCCCAGGCCGCCCTCGCCCACCTGTTCACAGGTGACCAGGCGACCGCGCGGGCAACGACGACCAGAGCGGCCGAACTCATCGACGTCGCCTCCGACACCACCCTCCTGACAAACCTGGAGGCAGCGTTCCAGCTGGGTATGGCAGAAGGGATGATGGGACGGCTGGTCGACGCGGAACGCCACCTCACGCGCGGCGCAGCCCTGTCGAGGAGCACGGGGCAGACGTACATCCAGCCTCAGATACTCACGGTGTTGGCGAACACCCAGCTGCGCTCGGGGAACCTGCGCCGCGCGCTGGCGACCCTGGACGAGACCGCCCGCCACATCGAGCAAGTCGGCAACCCCGCCACTGAGGCGATCATCGCGATGGTGCGGGCCGAGACCCTCTACTGGCGAGACAGCCCCGGTGACCTACAGGACGCGGTCGCGACGGCGGAACACGCCGCGGCGATCGCCGGCGACACACCGACCGCGTGGGCGGTCACCGTCCGCTGCTTCCACGCCGAATTCGTCCTGCTCACCGGCGACACGGCACGCGCCCGATCGCTCCTGCTGAACGCGGCAGGCGGAACTGACCTGCCCAGGCTCACCACATGGCGCAAACCACGCTGGTGCGACACCCTGGCACAGGCGGCGTTCGCCGACGGCGACCACGCGTCGGTCGACCACTGGGCACGACTCGCCGAGACCTGCCTCGAACAGCTTCCCTCCACCAGCCGACAGGGTTTCGCCCTGCGTGCGCGTATGCGGGCCCACGCCCTGGGCGGCGCGACGGAGCGGGCGGTGCGCAGTGCGAAGGAGGCGATCACCGCGTTTTCGGACAGCGACGAACGCCTCGAGGTCTGCCGTACGCTCCTCACGGCCGCCGAGCTGTCCCTGCACGCGGGGCGTACCCATGAGGTGGCCAACTGGCTGGACCATGCGGGAATCCTGGCGGACCAGTGCGGTTCCGCACGTCTGACCGAGGCGGTCGTCCACCAGCGCGACAGGCTCGCCGCCGCGCCCACCGTCCCTGACGCGTCGGCGTCTCTCACGGCCCGGGAACGAGAGATAGCCGACCTGGTCAGCACAGGAATGACGAACGGTCAGGTCGCCGCAACCCTGGTGCTCAGTGTGCGGACAGTCGAGACCCACCTGGGACAGGCATATCGCAAACTCGGTGTCTCGAACCGTGCGAGCCTCACCCGCATCATGCTGAACAGCCGCGCCCTCCCGCGCCACGAACCACCACCGGCGCCCGGCCGCCCGGCACGGGAGTGAGCTCGTTCACCAACTGGCCTTGCGGTGCAGCTCCCACATCATCATGATCGTCGAGGGGTCGAGCGACTGCTCGTCCCCGGAGATGTCGTCGCCGGCCGCGATGTACTGGCGTCCCTGCCAGAGCGGGATCAGACGGGCGTCGTCGACGAGGATCTGCTGGGCCTCCTCGAAGTCCTCGACGGCCTCGCCGCGATCGTCCTCGGCGCGCGCCTCGGGCAGCAGCTTGCCGGTGATCACGGGTGACAGGTAAGGCGTACCGAGGGTGTTGTGGTCGCCGACGAAGGGGGCGATGAAGTTGTCGGCGTCGGGGAAGTCGGGGAACCAACCGCGCCCGAACACCGGGTACTCGCCCTTCTGGTAACCGATGACGTAGGTCTTCCACGGCCGGCCCTTGAGGGTGATGGTGAACAGGCCCGAGCCGTCCAGTTGCCGCTTGAGCTCCTGGAACTCCTTCACGGTCTCCGAGCCGTAGCGGTCAGTCGTGTACCAGAGAGTGAGCGGGACCCGGTGGGTGATGCCGGCGTCAGCGAGGGTCCGGCGGGCCTTGGAGGTACTGGGATCGCCGTAGGTGTCGAAGTAGCCGGGGATGTGTCCGCCCAGCCCGGCCGGGACCATGGAGTAGAGCGGGTCGACGGTGCCCTGGTAGACCTTGAAGGCGATGGCGGGACGGTCCACGACCTGGGCGACGGCCTTGCGCACGGCCGGAATCCCGGCCCATCGGTCCTTGGGGTTGAACACCAGGTAGTTGATGTCGACACCGGACCCGTCGATCAGTTGCTGGTCGGAGGAGTTGTACGACTGCAGGGCGACGATGTCGGACGCGGCGAGACCGCGGTAGGTGACATCGATCGCCCCGGTCCGCAGGGCTTTGACCATCGTGGCCGAATCATGGAAGTAGCGGATGGTGACTGCGTTGTTGTGCCGGTCGGCGAAGCCCTGGTAGTCGCCGTTGCGGACGAGTTCGGCCTGCTTGCCGTCCTCGTAGGACTTGAGCGTGTACGGCCCGGAGCCGTACACCGACTTGTCCCTGCGCAGCGACCTGGCGGGGTAGTCGTCGGGGTCGACGATCGACATGGCCGGGGTGGCGAGCACGAACGGGAAGGTGGCGTCGGCCTTGTTGAGGTGGAAGACCACCTCGCGGTCGCCGAGCACCTGCACCCGGTCGAGGCTGCCGAGCAGTCCGGCCGGGCCGCCGGCCGCGTTGATGGTCCGGATCCGGTCGACGGAGTACTTGACGGCGCGTGCGTCGAGCGTCGCGCCGTCGGTGAACTTCAGGCCGTGGCGCAGTTCGCAGCGGTAGGTGCGGTTGCCGGAGTCCGTGAAGGCGCAGCTCTCGGCGGCGTCGGGTTGGGGGGTGGTGGCGCCGTTCGGGTAGGCGAGGAGCGTCTGGTAGATGTTCCGGAACAGCTCCCAGGAGCCGTCCCAGGACCCGGCCGGATCGAGGGTGCTGGGGGCGCTGGTCGTCCCGACGACGATCGGCCCGCCGGCCCCCGCGCTGCCGGAGAAAACGCCGCACCCTGCCACCAGGGACATGGCTGCGACAGCGGCCACTCTTCGCAGGACTCGGTTCTGGTTGAACACACGCACACTCCTCGATCCGCCGTCCGAATTTCGGCAGAAACGTACGGAGTGCTGCCCCGACCAGAACCATCCCGAAAGCGCGTTGTTGCCCAAATGTTCTATGCCGACGGTGTCGTCCCGGTGTGTCCGCCGCTCCCGCAGCCCCAGCGGCGGTGCGGCTCAGCCCCAGGCCCCCACCGGCACGAAGGAACTGTCCTGCCGGAACAGATCCGTCCCGGCCGTCCGCTCGACCCGGAGTTGGTAGTTGTAGTGGCGCAGGTAGTACCCGGGGTAGTTGTACGACTCCCAGCGGATCGCGCCCGAGGACGAGCCCGTGCGGGCGATGAACGTCGCGTCCTTGGCGAAGGTCGACGTGCCGTCGTTGGCGTCGAAGCGGGCACGGAAGTCCCAGTGGCGCAAATAGTTGCCGGAGGAGTCGCGGAAGGAGTAGCCGTTCGAGTCGGCGAGGCCCGCGACGACCGTGAAGGTGGCCGCCGACTTCTCGGCGGCCGTGCTGGAGGCGGTCACCACCGGGAGGTTGAGCAGGGAGGACTGCGCCTGCCAGTAGCGCGTCGAGTAGTTGGCCGACTGGAAGGACCGCGTGACGTTCTTCGCGAGCGAAGGCCCGCCGGACACCGTCTCCTTGATGACCGTGAAGTGCCGGGCGGCGCCGGAGACCACCGGCAGCGCGGTCGGGGCGGACCACGTCGCGAACGTGTCGTAGCTGTCGCTGTAGTAGTAGGTGCCGTCGCCGTAGCCGTCGAAGAAGATCCGCCAGCCGCCGTTGTCGAGCTGGATCACGGACGGGCCCTCGCGATAGCTGCCCCAGCCCGCCCAGTCGCCGGTCCGGGAGATCGTGTAGGGGCCGGTGAGCGAGGAGGCCGTCGCGTACTCGATGTACTTCGCTGTCTCGTTCTTCGTGAAGGCGTGGTACGTCGAGCCGGTCCTCACGATGTACGTGTCGATGTGGTTCGGGCCGATCCCGGACAGGGCGACCGGCGAACTCCATGCTGTCAGCGTCGAGTTCGTCGCCTTCAGCCGGTACGGCGTGAAGATCCACTCGTCACTGGTGACCGAGCAGGACACGATGACGTTCACGCTGCCGTCGCTGTCGACGAACCACTCCGGCGCCCACGCACGGGACAGGTTGGTGATCGGGACCGTGTAGTCGTACAGGAAGGTCCAGTTGGCCCGGTCGGAGCTCCGCGCGAAACCGATGGTGGTGCTGATGTCCTGCCAGGTGTGGGTCGTGTACGTCAGGTAGTAGTAGCCGTCGGTGTGCTTGAAGACGCTCGCGTCGCGGATTCTGTTGCTGGGCGGTGTGAAGGCGGAGGACTTGAGCAGCCGGAAGTCCGTGGCGTCGTCGGACTGGTAGACGTTCACGGTCCCGTCGTTGCTGTTGAGGAACGGCACGATCGTGTAGCGCGTCGCTGAACCGCTCGGCGGGGCGGCGGCGAAGGCCGCGCCGGGCAGTTCCCCCAGCAGGACGGCCGAGGCGGGCAGGGCCGCCAGCGCGCGCAGCA
>NZ_JAEKKT010000516.1 GCF_019510245.1 Streptomyces sp.
GCATCATCGCCATCGCCCCCGCCTACGCCGCACCGATCGGAGAATGGCTTTCTGGCAGCGCCTCTGCCTGGGAACGTGTCATGCGAGGTCTCGACCCCGCGGAACGCGCCACAGTCATCACTGCCCTGCACGCCTACGAGGCCGCCTTGGAGCAGGCGGGCGACCAGCATCGGAACGCGCAGCTGCGTTAGGGGGCCGAGATTGTCTCAACGAACCCAGTCCCCGCGTCTCGCCTAATCCAGTCCACGCAGGTCAGCTCAGGGACGGACGACTAACTTCGTTGAGACAGGACAGGCGTCACTTTGGGGATGGAAACCTCCTCCACGCACCGGACATCGGCGGCGTCACGGTCACTCCGGCTGCGGTCCCACCAAGGCCTTGATGGCCGGCCGGAGCAACTCGGCGATGCGATCGGCAGGGGCCTCACGCAGCGCCGCCAGGCCGAGGAGTTGATGGCCGATGGTGACGCCCAGCAGCGCGGTGACCACCAGCGCGGCACGCAGTTCGGGATCCTCGTCGGCGGGCAGGGCGGCACCGACGCCGGCGATCTGCCGACCGAGAGCGACACGGATCTGATCGGCTGCCGCCTGGTCGGTGAGCATGGACCGCATCATCGCCAGCGTGCCCTCGGGAAGACCGCCGAGCTTGAGGCCGAGCGACGCCAGCAACTGCTCCACGAGCGCCTCGGCGTCAGTGGCCGTCAGCGGCGCGGGGAGCGCCTGCACGGCCTGGCTGAACAGCTCCCGTTTCGAGCCGAAGTACTGCATGACCAGAGCCGGATCCACGCTCGCCGCGGCCGCCACGGCACGGATGGTGGTGCGCTCGAATCCCTTCTCGGCAAACAGCTCGCGCGCACGGTCGAGGATGCGCTCTTCGGTCGCTCGGCGACGGTCGGCACGGGACTCGCGAGGAGTGGACACCGATTCACTCTACAATCGTTGACCGAACTCTTGACCGCATCTTACGCTGGCTGGGTCAACAAGTGTTGAGCGAAGGGACGAGTCCCGTGTCGCATCTGCAGCCACCTGCTGTTCGCACTCCTCGCGAGGTGCTGACCTGCTACTACCAGGCCATGCTCGACAAGTCCCCGGACGATCTCGCCGATCTCTACGCCACGGACGCGGTGCACGAGTTCCCGTTCACCTCTCCCGGCTTCCCCTCGCGCTTCGAGGGGCGCGAGGCAGTGCGCGCGGGATACCGGGCGGCCTGGGGCGCCGGCCCCGCCCAGGTGCAGGAGGTCAGGAGAATCGCCGCCTACGAGACCGCCGATCCGGAAGTGATCATCGCCGAGCATGTCGTGAGGGGAACGTTGACCACCAAGGCCACCACGTTCACCGTCCCGGGCCTCCTGATACTCCACGTCCGCGACGGACTGATCACACGAGTCCGCGACTACATGGACGCCTCAGGAATCGCCGCCGCCAGAGGGTGAGTGACGGGACGGTCACCTCAGGGCGTCGCGCAACGCGGTGGCCATCAGATCGATGGCTTCCTTTCCGGACGGCACCGGGCCGGTGTGGGTGAAGTAGTGGTCGACGCCTTCGAAGACGCGGTGGGTGACCGGGACGCCGGCGGCCTCCAGGGCCTTGGCGT
>NZ_JAEKKT010000042.1 GCF_019510245.1 Streptomyces sp.
CTCAGGCACTACCGCGCGATGGCGGAGACGGCGGAGGCGGAGCAGGCCCGACTGGCACGGCTCGCGGCCCGCACCGGGCTGATAGCGGCGGCCTGGACGGGCCTGGCGACGGTGGCGACGTACGCGACACTGGGCGGTCTGCTGCTGGCGGGTGCGATGGCGCTGTCGGTGGCGGGTACGGCCGTGATCGCCGTGCGCACCGGCTCGCAGAGTCTGAACACCCTTGTCATCGAGATGAACGCGCTGCACGAGGAGGCCCTGTTCGTCGGCGACCTGCAGCGGCTCTACGCGGAGGCGGCCGAGCGGGCGATCCCGGAGGGCGGGTCCGCGCTGCCGGACGAGCCGCGCGAGATCCGCTTCGAGAACGTCTCCTTCACCTACCCGGGTGACGCGACCCGCCCCGCGCTCGACGACGTGACCCTCGCCCTGCCGCTCGGCAAGATCGTCGCGCTGGTCGGGGAGAACGGCTCCGGCAAGACCACCCTGGTCAAGCTGCTCGCGGGGCTGTACACGCCCGACCGCGGCCGGATCCTGTGGGACGACCTGGACGCGGCACACGCGGACCGGCAGCTGCTCGCCGAGCGGGTCGCGATGGTCGCCCAGGACTTCAAGCGGTGGCCGTTCACCGCCCGCGTCAATGTGGCGGTGGGCCGCTCGTCGGTGCCGCTCACCGAGGAGCGGGTGTCCGGCGCGGTCGCCGAGGCCGGCGCCGGGGAGGTGCTGGCCGATCTGCCGCGCGGCCTGGACACCCTGCTGGCCCGCAACTTCAGCGGCGGGCACGAGCTGTCCGGCGGGCAGTGGCAGCGGCTCGGGATCGCCCGGGCCGCCTACCGGCGCGGTCGCATCCTGATCGTGGACGAGCCGACGGCCGCCCTGGACGCACGGGCCGAGCTGGAGGTCTTCGAGAAGATCCGCGCGCTGTCCGGCACCGGTCAGACGGTCATCCTGATCACCCACAGGCTGGCGTCCGTGCGCCACGCGGACCTGGTGCACGTCCTGGAGCAGGGCCGGCTCGTGGAGTCGGGCACGCCCGACGAGCTCCTGGCCTCCGGTGGTGTGTACGCGGAGCTGTACTCGCTCCAGGCCGAGCAGTTCACGGCAAAGGTGCCCGCCAAGGAGGCGGGCTGACCTCACGCGACAGCGTCTATCGCTGCCTCTCCACTGCGGACGATCACCAGGAACGTGTCCGTCGCGAGGTCCATCACGACCTCCGCCGGCAGTCCCTCAAGACGCCTCGCCTGCGCGAACTCCTCCGCCGGCCACGATCCGCGCGGCCCGCCAGCGGGAAAGCGTTCGAGCACTGTTCGCCCGTTCACCACCCTGCACCTCCAGAAAGCGTTGCACTCCCCGTAGGAGTGCTTGTAGGAGTTAACGCCTTCCAGGGCCGGAAAGCCTCGGTGAGTTGCCGTACTGAGACGTAGCCGACACAGATTCACCCCGGAGTGTGAGGATCCCGTCACGGTGTGACGACATCACTCACCCTCCGTGTCAGTCCTCGTACTCGTCGTGATACCGCATGCGTACGCTGCCTGCGGGCGCCCCGAGAGCGGACGCGCGCCCCTTGGGTTCCTCCCATTCCTCCTGCCGTCCCAGTGCGGTGAGGTCGAGGAAGCCGGTGGTCGAGCCGAGTCCGTCGAGGCCGCGTTCATAGGTGGAGTAGGTGTGGAAGACCTGGTCACGGTCGCGCAGGAAGCAGCTGATGCCGGGCCGCTCAGCCGGCTCGTCGTCGATCTCCAGGGTGGCTTGGAAATCGCGGTTGAAGTCGCCGCCGTACGACGAGTACCAGGGCACGGTCCATCCCATCCGCGCCTTGAACGGCAGGATCTTCGTATACGGCGCTCTCGACACGGCCGCGAACGTGGTCCCCCGCGCCTTCAGATGGGCCAGGTGTCCGATCTGGTCCAGGAAGGCGGAGCAGCTGCGGCAGCCCGCGTCCCACTCGGGCGCGAACATGAAGTGGTGGACGACGAGCTGGCCGCGCCCCTCGAAGAGGTCGAGCAGGGTGGCCTTGCCGTCACCGCCTTCGAAGACGTACTCCTCCTCGACCTCGACCATGGGAAGCCTGCGCCGCTCGGCGTTCAGGGCGTCCCGCGCGCGCGTGGCCGCCTTCTCCCTGACCAGTAGTTCCGCGCGCGCCGCGCGCCATTCGTCCCGAGAGACGATCTCCGGAAGCGCCATGGGGTCCCTCCTGTGCGACGGTCCGTCGGGGTGGTGACCGTGGGGAGGGGCGGAACTCATCGCTGTCGCGGGAAAATCCTGGACGGGTTGGTTCAGTACGACACCTGGAGCGCGAGCAGGCCCCGGGCGCGCAGGGAGTTGCGCCACCTCGGGGTGGGCTCGGCGAGCGCGAGATCCGGGAACCGTTCCAGGAGCGCGGCCAGGGCGATCTCGGTCTCGGCACGGGCCAGCGGGGCGCCGAGGCAGTAGTGGATGCCGTGGCCGAGAGCGAGATGGCCGGAGGCGTCGCGGGCGAGGTCCAGGCGGTCGGGGTCGGGAAAGCGGTCGGGGTCGCGGTTGGCCGCGGACGGGGAGACCCAGACCGTCTCGCCCGCCGGGACGGTGACCCCGCCGATGGTGACGTCCTCGAGGGGAAAGCGGCGGATGGCCAGCAGGGCAGGGCCCTCGTAGCGGAGGAACTCCTCGACGGCCGCGGGGAGTCGGGCGGGGTCCTTGCGCAGGGCGTCGAGCTGTCCGGGATGTTGCAACAGCGCGAGCACCGCGTTCCCGATCAGCTGCACGGTGTTCTCGTACCCGGCGAAGAGGATGAGGAAGGCCAGCGACATCAGTTCGTCCTCGCTGAGCCGGTCGCCCTCGTCGCGGACGGCGATCAGATCGGAGAGCAGGTCGTCGGCGGGTTCCCGGCGCTTGTCGGCGAGGAGCCGCGTGAAGAAGCCGAGCATCGCCACGATCGCCTCCTTGGCCGCCGCGGGTCCGGCCGCCGGGTCCGGCGCGACGAGGGTGTCGGTCCACACCCGGAAGTCCAGCCGGTGCTCGTCCGGGATGCCGAGCAGGTCACAGATGACCGTGATGGGGAGGGGCGCGGCGTAGGAGGCGATGAGGTCGGTGGTCCCGTGGGAACCGAGCGCGTCGAGGAGCCGGTCGGCGGTGCGCCGGATCGGCTCGCGCAACTGCTCGATCCGACGCGGGGTGAAGGCCCGTCCGACCAGCCGGCGGATCCGGGTGTGGTCCGGCGGATCCATGTTGAGCAGGTTGGCGTCGAGCGCGGGCGGCAACGAGAACCCCTTGTAGGTCCCCGCCGTGGCGTGCCGCTTGTCCAACGCCAATCGCGGATCGGCGAGAGCCGCCCGCACGTCGTCGTACCGCGTGACGATCCAGGCGGGCGTCCCGTCGGGCCCGGCGATCCGATGCACGGGCGCGGTGTCGCGCAGGCGCCGGTACACGTCGTAGGGGTGGTCGAGGAGGCCGTCGGCGGGATCCATGGGCGTCAGCCTAGCGGCGCGGAGATCACGGGCTGCCGGGCCGGATGTCAGGTGCTGTAGTTCTGGATGCGCCTGCCGTGGCTCAGGTCCAGCAGCGCGGGCATCCGCTCCTCCAACTCCCCCCCGACGGCGCCGACATCAATGGACAGCAGCTCGCGGTCCCGCATCAGCACGCGGCCGTCGACGATCGTCGTGCGGACGTCGGAGGAGCGGGCGCTGTGGACCAGGGTCGCGGCGAGGTCGTGGACGGGCTGGGTGTGCGGGCCGGTGAGGTCGACCAGGATGATGTCGGCACGCCGGCCGGGTGCGATGCTGCCGGTGTGGGGTGCGGGTGTGACCCCTAACCGGCGAGGTGAACTCCGGGCAGCCGGACCTCCACTCGACCTCGCCCGTCGTCAAGTCGGCCGAGTTCGTCGAGGAGTTCGGTGAGCCGTCGGACCTGTTCGGGGGCGAGCCGCCCGGAGTCGTCGAGGTGGACGGCGCTCGCGGTGGTCGTGTCGACGATCCCTTCGAGCACGGCGACGATCTCGTCGGCGCCCTCCGAGTGCCGGGCGAGCGCGGGGAGTTCGGCGGCGGCGAGGGCGATGGCGGTACGGGCCTCGGCGAGCGCGCGGTAGGCCTCGCGGCGGAGGGTCCAGCGCCGGGCGCGGGTGTCGTCGGTGGCGATGTCCCGTACGACGGACCCGGCGCCTCGCGGGACGGGCCGCGCGGTCCGCCGTGGAAGAGGCCGCGCCATCTCTCGTGGAAGGGGCCGTTCGGTCTCCCGCAGCACGTGCGTGAGGTACGCCTCGGCCGCGCCGCTCGCCGCGGCCAGCCGGGACCGCACTCCCCCTCCGTGCTGCCCCGGCATCGGCAGATGCCCCACGATCAGCACGATGGCGCAGGCGAGCAGGGTTTCGGTGATCCGGCCGGCGGAGGCCTGCGGCTCACCGCCCACCATCACGAGCGCCAGGACGAGGACGGTGACGACGGCGGTCTGCGCGGCGAAGTGCCGGGTGGCCACGGGAATGAGCGCCCCGCTGACGGCGACGAGCACGATGAGTCCTTCGGGCCGCGGCAGTACGAGCGCGAACCCGGCGAAGACCAGCGCTCCGAGGACGGTCCCGGCGGCCCGGCACAGCACCCGGGAGGCGAGCGGCCCGAGGTCCGGCTTGACGAGGAAGACGGTGGTGGCGGGCAGCCAGTACCAGTGCTGGTGCTCCCCGTACCAGTGGGAGTGGTGCAGCGCCTGTGCCACGGCGACGCCGGCCCCGAAGCAGAGGGCGACCCGCAGCCCGTACTCCCGTCCGCCGGCCCCGAAAACGGACCGCAGCGCGCCCCTGACGGTGAGCCGGCGCTTGTGCAGATCCCCGCCCCGGCCCCGGTCGAAGGCGTCGGCGGCCCGCAGCAGCGCGTCGTCGAGTGCCCGCAGCGCGGGCCCCGACCGGGCGGGCGCGGGCAACGGCCCGGTGTGCGTGTTCTCCCGTACGGCGACGGCGAGCCGTCGGGGCCCCGCGGAGGCCCGCCGGGGCACCGCCTCCTCCGCCCAGGCGAGCGCGGTGGCGGCCTCGGCGAGCGGCAGCGCGGCGGCGTACTGCGCGTGCAGCCGCCGCTCGGCGGCCGAGCTGGCGTACCGCCGCAGCCGGGGCCCGGTGAGCGCGTCCTGCGCGTGATCGAGGGCGGCGGTGAGCGCGACGCGACGCGCGGTGGCGTTCTCACTCCCCACGGCGTCCAGGAGAGCGGCGACGGCGTCGTACACCTCGGCGACGGCGTCCCGCTCGCCGTCGAACCGGAAGTCCCCGGCGAGGCCGCCCGGGGTGGGCAGCACGAGCCGCAGCGCGATCAGCCAGCAGGCGCCGCCGAGATAGGCGACGGCCCGCAGCCACCCTTCCTCCGGCAACGGCATGCCCGCCCCGATCGCCGAAGCGACCAGCAGCTGCGTACCGGCCCCGGAGGCGACGGGTCCGACGGCGCTGATGCCGCCGGCGACCAGCCCGACGAGCGTCAGCAGCACGGTCAGTGGGACCGCCCCGATGTGCTCCCCCGCGGTGGTCCCCACGAACATCCCGACCGCCCCCGCGAGCGCCGGCATCCCGATCCGCTTGACGGAGACCCGCCGGCTCCCGGGCCGGTCGTTGATCCCGGCGAGCATGGCGGCGATGGCGGCGACGACACCGAGGGAGGTGCGGTCGGCGAGGACGGCGACCAGGAGGACGGGCCCGGCGGACAACGCACCCCGCACCACGGCGTTCCAGGGAATCGGCCCGCGCTGAGCACGCAGGGCGTGAGCGAGCCAGGGCGGTAGGTGTATCCGTACGGCGGGGCGGGACACGGGGCTCCTGTCGTCGGGGGGAGGCGGGGGTGTGCCTTCGGGCGACGGTGGCCGGGCGTTGGGCTGTGGTGTCCACGGTAGATCGCGATGTTGGAGGGGATGGGGTCGTCGTATTTCGAGCATGTGACGGTTGGCCGGAGAGGCGCTTTCTTTATGAACGCAACCGGGCGCGAACTCGATCGGGCAAGACCCGGTCCGCGCCATCCGACCTTGGACTACGGTTACGACTGCTGACATACACCAGCTGACCAGGGCGAAAGGACGACCTACGTGAACGCGGCCCCGCTGAGCCCCGAGGACCCGACGGAACTCGGCGGCTTCGAGCTCCTCGGGCGCATCGGCCACGGAGGCATGGGTCAGGTCTACCTCGGTGAGTCTCCTGGTGGAGAGCCTGCGGCGGTGAAGATCATCAAGCCGTCGGTGGTGGACTCGGAGACGCGGCTGCGTTTCGCGCAGGAGATAGAGGTCCTGAAGACGATCTGGGGGCCTCGTATCGCGGCGTTCCTCGACGCGGACGCCGAGGCGGAGCAGCCGTGGCTGGCGACGGAGTACGTCGACGGGCCGGACCTCCCATCGTGATCTCAAGCCCGCCAACATCCTCCTCGGTCCGAACGGCCCGAAGATCATCGACTTCGGTCTCGCGGTTTTCACGGAGTCCAGCGCGTCTCTCACCGCCCCGAACACCGTGCTCGGCACGCCCGCGTGCATGGCACCCGAGCAGGCGAACGGCGTCAAGCCGCTCACGTCACCCGTCGACGTGTACGCCCTCGGCGCCGTCATGCTGTACGCGGCGACCGGTCACTACCCGTTCCAGGCGGACAACGTCCACGCGCTGTTCCACCTCATCACCAAGGCGGACGCTCAGGCCGATCTGACCGGAGCGCCGGCCGAACTGGTCCCGCTCCTCACATCGACGCTTGCCTACGCTCCGCAGGACCGGCCCGCGCTGACCGAAGTCGTCCAGGAGTGCCGTGCCGTGATCGAGGCGCAGGGCCTCAGAATCGCCCAGGCCAGGCGCCGGCTCACCACACACACCGCGGTGACCACGGTGGCCGACGCACCTCCTGGGCCCCCGGCCCCGCCCGCTCCCGCCGACGCCGCCTCCGTCGCGGACCTCGCCACCGACGCGGTCCGGCAGCAGCCGATCCACAGCACGGCTCCGACGGTCCCACTTCCCCTCGACGCATCGCCTCCGGCCTCGTACACCCCCACAGTCAGGATCCAGCCGGCCCCTGCGACTCACGACCAGCCGGCCGCCCGGCCCGTAGCGGCCCCGGGGGCTCTCCCGCCGGCCCAGCGCGGCAGGGAACGCGGGGGCCCCGGCCCTCTCCGTACGTCGGTCCAGGCCAAGCGTGTGGCCCAGCAGTTGCGCGAGGCCTACGCCCAGCGCGCGAAGTTCTAGGCCCGATCAGCACAGTCCCATCAGCACAGTCACCGTCAACGCGAGAGAGGCAGTGCACGTGACCGTCGACCAGGCTGCGCATGCCGCGGAGTCCGCCAAGTACCCGCCGGGTTCGCAGATCGAGGTCCGGGACGAGGAGTGGCTCGTACGGAACGTGACGCCCACGGCACACGATGGCGACCGTATCGACGCGGTGGGCATCTCGGAGTTCGTACGGGACCAGGAAGCCGTCTTCTTCACCGCGCTCGACGACGTGCAGCTGATGGACCCGCGCCGCACCAGGCTGACGCTCGACGACTCGCCCACGTTCCGCCGCAGCCGCCTGTTCCTGGAAGCCGTCCTGCGCAAGACCCCGCTCCCGCAGTCCGAGCGCGGTCTGGCGCTGGCGGACAGCTTCCTGCTCGACTCGCTCCCCTACCAGCACCGTCCCGCCCAGCTCGCGCTCTCCGGCAAGAACCTGCGCCCGCGCATGCTCATCGCGGACGTGGTCGGCCTCGGCAAGACCCTCGAAATCGGCCTGACGCTGGCGGAGTTGATCCGGCGCGGGCGGGGCGAGCGGATTCTCGTGGTGACCCCGCAGCACGTCCTGGAGCAGTTCCAGCACGAGCTGTGGACGCGCTTCGCGATCCCGCTCATCCGGCTCGACTCCGTGGGCATCGAGCGCATCCAGCGGGAGATCCCGGCGGGCCGCAATCCCTTCACGTACTTCAAGCGCGTCATCATCTCCATCGACACGCTCAAGAACACCCACCAGTACAAGCACCACTTGGAGCGCATCCACTGGGACGCGGTCGTCATCGACGAGTCCCACAACCTCATCAACCGCGGCTCGCTCCGCAACCAGCTCGCCCGCCTCCTCGCCCCGCAGACCGACGCTCTCATCCTGGCCTCGGCGACCCCTCACAACGGCGACGCCCGCTCCTTCGCCGAGCTGATCTCCCTCCTCGACCCGGCCGCGATTCGTGACCCGGAGCGCTATGAGGCGAAGGACATCGAGCACCTCTTCATCCGTCGTACGAAGGTCAGCCCCGAGGTCCGTGAGCAGATGAAGGGCCAGTGGGCGGACCGCGGGCCGAGCATGTCGGTGCACTGCGCGGCGACACCGGCGGAGGAGCGCGTCTTCGAGGAGCTGGCGCGGGTGTGGCTGCCTGGGGACGGCGGCACGTCCGTGAGCGAGAGCCGCCTGTTCCCCTACACCGTGCTGAAGTCGTTCCTCTCCTCGCACAAGGCTCTGGCGGCGACCGTCGACGCGCGCATCAAGACGCTCACCACGAAGGAATACGCCGTTCCAGGCCCTGAACTCGACGCGCTGCACCGCCTGAAGGACCTCACGGCCGGCATGTCGGAGCGGGACTCGGCGAAGTTCGAGGCTCTCGTCGAGCAGCTCCGGTCCATCGGCGTCGGCCCGAAGAGCGACACCCGGGTCGTGGTGTTCTCCGAGCGCGTCCAGACACTGGAGTGGCTGCGGGCGACGGTCCCGGCGGCTCTCGGCTTCAGGGCGAAGGCACTTCAGGAGGCCGCGAGGGTCATGCACGGCGGCCTGTCGGACGAGCAGCAGATGAAGTGTGTGGAGGACTTCGGCCTGGCGGACACTCCGGTGCGCATCCTGTTCACGGGCGACGTGGCCTCGGAAGGCGTCAACCTCCACCGCCAGTGCCACCAGCTGGTCCACTACGACGTGCCGTGGTCCCTGATCCGCATCGAGCAGCGCAGCCGCGGCCGAGGACTCCGGCACCGACTTCCTCGCGGACTTCTTCGGAGCCGTCGGCGACGACCCGGACGAGGTCGACGGGGACGCGCCGCCCGCCCCCGCCGACGTGCCCCGCCTGTTCACGAACGCCCGTGAGTTCATCGACGAGGCGATGCGTGAGGCCTTCCCCGAAACACAGCGTGAGCTGGAGCTGGACCAGGACCCGGAGACGGGCCTGATCTCGTTCCGGCCGCCGCCGGACCTGACCCACCGGCTGAAGGCCCTGCCCCTGGACTACCGCCGCGAACAGCGCCTGAGCGAGCGCCTGTTGGTGACCCTCAACCGCAAGCTCGCCGACCTGGCGCTGATTCGCGCCCGGGAGTCCTCGACGTCCAGCTGGCCGGAGATCTCCCTGCTCACCGATCTGCACCCGGTCATGGAGTGGCTGACGGACAAGGTCCTGGTCCGGCTCGGCCGCCAGGAGGCCCCGGTCATCACGGCGAACGTGAAACTCCCCGTCTATCTGATCCAGGGCATCTTCTCCAACGCGCTGGGCCGCCCGACGGTGGTGAAGTGGATGACCGTCCAGGGCCGCACGGTCACCGACGACATGGTGGGCGTTCTGCGCGACGCGGGCGTCGGCCCCACGATGGCCAACCCGCTCCACCGCCACGACCTCGGTGTACTGAGTTCGGGCATCCCCGGTGCTCTGGAGGCGGCGGAGGACTTCCTGCGCGGGCACAGCGCCGAGTGGGACCGGGCACTGCTCGACCCGATCGAGAAATACAAGGAACGCCTGGGCACCTGGGAGCAGCCAACCCTGGCAGGCCCCGACACCAAGTCGAAGCTCACGGGTCTGGCCGACTCGCTCCTGACCACCGGCCGCCCGATGCTCCGGATCCTCGCCGTCCTCGACTCCACCGCCTGATTTCCCCGAGGTTCACCCAGCCATGACGTACGACTCACTCGTCAACCGCGGCGACTACTTCTCCGCGCACTACCTGGCCGAGGTCCTCCCCAAGGATCTCAAGGCGGGTCTCCTGGCGACCTGGAAGGACCGCGAGGAGGCCGCCCGCGACACCGAGACCGCGCCGGACGCCCTGCCGGTGACCCCGCGCGTGGGCCTGCGCGAGCTGCGTCGCCCGTACTTCCGGGCACGGGCGTTCTTCGCGGAGGCGGCGGCCGAAGCCGAAGCGGACGACGCGATGACGTACGGCGACGACGTGACGACGTACGGCGCGCCCGCCTGGCGGGAGCGAGCCACGGAGCTGAACGCCTCGGTGCTGCGCGCGCTCGGCTACGACGCCAAGCCGCGGACCGTGACGGTGGAGCGGGCTGACCACACGTACGCGGTACGGGTCGCCCACGCCGAGCCTGGTCTGATGGCGCTGGACTGCGGCTGGGCGGCGGAGCCGGACGCGGCGCTGGAACCGGACGGTGCGGGCCGGTTGCTGCACCCGGTCCAGCTGGAGGGGTCCGTCGAGCTGACCACGGGTTCGAAGCTGGCGTCCTTCCTCTTCGCGAGCGAGGACGCGCCGCGCTATGTGCTGCTGCTGGTCGGCGGGGTGATCATCCTGGCCGACCGGGTGGTGTGGGGCGAGGGACGCTACCTCGCGGCCTCACTGGACGCGGCCCTGGAGCGCAACGACACCCGTGTCGGCGGCGAACTCGACACGCTGGCGGCCCTGTTCGGCGCGGACTCGCTGCGGACGCCGGAGGAGGGCGGCGAGAACCCCCTGTCCGGCCTCGTCGACAAGTCCACCAAGCACGCGGTGGGCGTCTCCTCGGACCTGCGGGACGGTCTGCGGCTGTCGGTGGAGCTGATCGCGAACGAGATCCTGGAACGCCTGCGGCGGGCGGGGCTGCGCCCGCAGGACGTCAAGGAACTCCCGGAGCTGTCACGGCAGTTGACGCGGGAGTCGCTGCGCTACCTGTACCGGATCCTGTTCCTCCTGTACGCGGAGGCGCGGCCGGAACTGGGCATCCTGCCGTCGGACTACCCGGAGTACCACCAGGGATACGGGCTCGGCCGGCTGGGCGAGCTGGTGGCGGAACGTGACCTGGTCGGCGAGAAGTCCCGCGAGGGCTTCTACCTCTACGAGTCACTGGACCTGCTCTTCCGGAAGGTGCAGGAGGGGTACCGCTCGCGGCGCACCCACGGTGAGTCCGAGGCGGACTCCCGCTCCGAGGACATCGGTCTGCGCTTCGAGCCCCTCCACTCCAAACTGTTCGAGCCGGACTCCATCCAGCTCATCGGTGCCCGCGCGGTGGCCGACCCCCGCTTCGACGAGGACGAGACGGGCGAGGCCAGGTACGTCGACACACGCCTGCGCAACGCCACGCTGTACCGGGTGCTGCGGCTGCTGATGCTCACGCGCGGCAGGAAGGGCGAGCGCGGCGGCTTCATCTCGTACGCCCAGCTCGGCATCAACCAACTGGGCGCCGTGTACGAGGGGTTGATGTCGTACTCCGGCTTCGTGGCGAGCGAGGAGCTGTACGAGGTCGCGAAGGGCGGCGACCCGAAGGACGGCTCGTGGCTGGTACCGGCCTCGCGGGCGGACGAGTACGCCGACTCGGTGTTCGTACGGCGACGGGACGAGGAGACGGGTCAGGAGGTACGGGTCCGGTATCGGCCGGGGTCCTTCGTGTACCGCCTGTCCGGGCGGGACCGGCAGACGTCGGCCTCGTACTACACGCCCGAGTCGCTGACGAAGGTCACCGTGCAGCTGGCGTTGCAGCATCGGCTGGACCAGGACGGTTCGGTCACGGCGGCTCGGGAGCTGCTGGACTGGAAGATCTGTGAGCCCGCGCTGGGGTCGGGGGCGTTCCTCAACGAGGCCATCAATCAGGTGGCGGCCGAGTATCTGCGGCGGCGGCAGGACGAGCTGGGCGTCGCCATCGACACGGAGACGTACGCGATCGAGCTCCAGAAGGCCAAGGCGTATGTCGCGCTGCACAACTCGTACGGCGTGGACCTGAATTCGACGGCCGTGGAGCTGGCGGAGGTCTCGCTGTGGCTCAACACGATGCATCCGGGGATGGAGGCACCGTGGTTCGGGCTGCATCTGCGGCGGGGCAACTCGCTGATCGGGGGACGGCGGGAGGTCTACTCGGCGGAGCGGCTGAAGAAGGGCGGCTGGCTGGGAGCCACGCCTGAGCGCTTCCCGCTGACAGAGGCGGAGGGAGGGCTTCCGGAGGGGGCCGTACATCACTTCCTTCTGCCCGCGAAGGAGTGGGGCGCGGTCGCCGCCGAGAAGGAGGCCAGGGCATTGGCGCCGGATGAGGCCAAGGCGCTGGGTGCCTGGCGGAAGGCGATCACCAAGTCTCCGTCGAAGAAGCAGACCGAGCGGTTGCAGGGGCTGGCACGGCGGGCCGAGTACCTGTGGGGGCTTGTCGTACGGCGCCTGGAGATCTCCGAGCGGGAGATCTCGCGGCGGATCGAT
>NZ_JAEKKT010000043.1 GCF_019510245.1 Streptomyces sp.
GCAGGCGCCGTCTCGACGAGCGATCACCATGTCCTGGTCGTCCACGGCCCCGACCGGTACGCCGTCACCACGGAGATCGCCGCCCGTGACGGCCGCGTGCTGCTGTTCCTCGACACCAAGCACGGCGTCGACCAGCTCACCCGGCATCTGCGGGCCGGCGGAGTGCACGCCGCGGCCCTGCACAGCGGCAAGTCCCAGCCGCAGCGCACCCGTACCCTCGCGCAGTTCAAGGACGGCCAGGTGACCGTCCTGGTCGCCACCAACGTCGCGGCCCGGGGCCTGCACATCGACGACCTCGACCTCGTCGTCAACGTCGATCCGCCCACCGACCCCAAGGACTATCTGCACCGCGCGGGGCGTACCGCCCGGGCGGGTGAGTCCGGAAAGGTCGTCACCTTGGTGCTGTCGGGCCAGCGCCGCGAGACGAGCCGGGTGATGGCCGAGGCCGGCATCGAGCCGACCGTCACCAAGGTGCGCTCGGGCGAGGCGGAGCTGAGCCGGATCACCGGGGCCAAGGCCCCCTCCGGCACCCCGCTCGACCGAGGCCCCGCCGTGCCGCGGCCCAAGAACACCAACGCCCCCTTCCGCGGCCTCGGCACCAGCAAGGACGCCTCCCGCGGCACCGGCGGCAAGTCCCGCAAGGCCGACGAGGCCCGCAAGCTCGCGGAGGCCCGGAGGGCGGCCCAGGTACGTCGCGGCGGCTGAGCGCCGCGGGCCGGCGACTCTCGCCGTGCTGCATGTGGGACAGTCCCTTTTGCCGGGCCAGGCACGACGGGTACGACGGTCTCATCGTCCGCGACGGGGGGGTGTCGTCGATCGTCAAGGTCATCGACGGGCTCGTCCCCACAGGCCGACTCGAGACGGTCCTTCGCGATATCGGCGCCGCAGAGGCCGTCTGACTTGCAGTTGACGTACGGCCAGGCAACAGGTTGCCCTGCGGCACGACGGTTTCGGTCACCGGTAGCCGGGCGCGGTCTCGTCGTCGGCGGTCATGTCCTGGGTGCCGATGACGGAGAGCAGTTCCAGCTGGGCGGCACCCTCGGTGCCGGGCGGGGCGCTGAACCACAGCAGGCGCTGGCGTCCGTCCTCGCTGAACAGGGTGTGGCAGTCGACTTCGACGACTCCCAGCGTGGGGTGGACGAGGCGTTTGTGGTCGGTCCGCCGCAGCGCGACGTCGTGGATGTCCCACAGTGTGGCGAACTCCTCGCTGCGCCGCCGCAGATCGGACACCATCCCGGCGACTTCCGTGTCGCGACCGCGCCGGGCGGCGACGGCCCGGAGGTCGGCGACGAAGGCCCGGGAGTGCTGTGGGTGGTCCTCGGTGGGATAGACGGTGCGGGAGCCGGGGTCGGTGAACCAGCGGTGGACGAAGCTTCCGGCCGCCCCACGGCGCGTGGGAGCACGGCCGACCAGCGCGACAGCGAGTTCGTTCTGGACGAGCGTCTCGTGCAGGTCGGTGATGATCTGCGCGGGCGTCGTGGTGAGCCGGTCGAGCAGGCCGAGCAGGGCCGGCTGGGCATGAGCGTTCGAGCCGCGGGCCACCGTGGGAACGGGTCGGTCGGCGAGGTGGAAGAGGTGGTCGCGTTCGTCGCCGCCGAGCCGAAGCGCCCGTACGAGCGCGGCCAGCACCTGCGCGGAGGGCTGCACGTCACCTCCGCGCTCGAGTTCGGTGTAGTAGTCCGCCGACAGACCGGCCAGCTGCGCGACCTCCTCACGCCGCAGGCCGGGGACCCGGCGCCGAGGCCCGGTGGGCAGTCCCACGTCGGAGGGCCGCACGCGGTCGCGCCGGGATCGCAGAAACGCGGCGAGTTCGGCAAGGTTCATCCGCCCATCATCACGCGGGACACGGAGGCGGAGCCAGGGGATGCCGACCCCAGGGTGGACGCAGCCCTGGCTGTGCGTGCGGCAGCGGGCGAGGGTGGTGTGCGGCGGCAGGCCCGGCCGACGGCTTCGGTCCGCACAGCCGCCACCCGCAGACACACCCCGCAGACGCAGATGGAGCAGCGCATGCCGTTCGCGAACTTCAAGGTCCCCGCCGGCACCCTCACCGAGGAGCAGAAGGAACAGATCATCACCCGCACCACTGAGCTCTACGTGGACATCTACGGCGAACGTGCCCGCGCCACCACCCTCGTCCTCGTCGAGGAGGTCACCGACGGCGGCTGGGGCATCGGCGGCAACGTACTGACTCTCGCCGAACTCCGGCGAACGGCGGGGAGTTGACCGCTCAGGCGTGAGGGGCGGAGTGGTCGACGGCCTCGGTGGTGCTCCTGCCACCGGCCGTACCCACCTCACCCCTCTCCCCGGGCGGCCCCCTCCACCAGTCGCCGGATGTCCGACAGATCGGCCTCGAACTCCGCGTTGAGGTCGACGGGAAGGTCCAGCCAGGGCCCGAGACCGCTGTGGCCGGGGAGTTCGCTGTCCGGGAGTTGGCCGCGGCGGCTGCGCGGGTCGAGGGCACCGGGGGCGAAGCGGCCCGAGGCTTCAGAGGCGGCGAAGCCGATCACGAACGTGCTGATCAGCCGCTCGAGGCGGGGCACCTCCGGGTCCGGGACCCCGGCCTCGATCAGGGCCAGGTAGATGATGTCCACCGCTCGCACGGCGTCCGGTGTGACCGCGGGGCGCGAGAAGAGCAGGTGAGCGGCCCAGGGATGACGCTGGGTGACCTTCCGGCACGCGTGGGCGAGGGTGTTCAGCCGTTCGTCCCAGGCCTGTTCCGCCACCGTGTCCGACGGCAGCAGTGCGGACAGCAGTCGTCCGACCATCCCGTCCAGCAGTGCCGCCTTGTCCTTGACGTGCCGGTACAGCGCCATCGGCGTGACACCGACCCGGTCGGCGAGCGCACGCATCGACAGCGCCTCCAGGCCGCGCTCGTCGGCGATGTCCAGTGCCGCGTCCAGGATCTCTTCCCGCCTGCCACCCATGGGTCTACAGTGTAGACGTATACGCCGTAGACATGAGGGGGAAGGATGCTCGTAGCGGGCGGGTTGGTGAAGTGTCATGGCCGTCTTCGCGCACTCGACGGCTTCGATCTGACGGTCGAGCCCGGCGAGATCGTCGGCCTCATCGGTCACAACGGAGCAGGCAAGACCACCTTCGTGGAGATCGTCGCCGGTCTCCTGCTCCCTGACGCGGGCCGGATCCGCATCGGGCCGTACGACGCGTTGGCCGAAGGGCGGGCCGCGCGACGGCTCATCGGGGTGGCTCCTCAGGAGTTGGCCCTGTACGGCGGCGTCACGGTGCGGGAGAACCTGCGGCTGTTCGCCGGACTTGCCGGGCTGCGCGGCCGGCGCCGCGAGGCGGGGATCGGGCGGGTCCTGGAGGAGCTTCAGTTGTCGGCCCTCGCGCACCGGCCGGTGGGCGTGCTGTCCGGCGGGCAGCGTCGCCGGGTCCAGGCGGCCACCGCGATGGTCGGCTCCCCGCCCCTTCTGCTGCTGGACGAGCCGACCGCCGGAGCCGATCCGGAGACCCGCTCGGCGCTGCTGGCGGCCGTCAGGGCGCGGGCCGAGACAGGTGTCGCCGTGGTCTACACGACCCACTATCTCCCCGAACTCGTCGACCTGGACGCCACGTTGGCGATCGCGCGGGCGGGCCGGATCATCGCACGCGGCACCCAGCAGGAGCTCACCCGCCACCTGCCCGGCGAGCTCAGGGTCACCTTCGCCGACCCGGCGGAACCCGAACTGCGAATGTCGACCACGGATCCCGGCGCCGACCTGGCCGTCCTGCTGGCCTCCGGCCGTACGCCCGCCTCCGTCGACGTACACCGCCCCGGCCTGGACGACCTCTACCACTCCCTGGAAACCGCAGCGCTCGAGGGGACGCGGGCCCATGACGCCGCCGCGTGAGTCCGCCACCCGCCTCGGCGCCCTGGTACGCCACAACGCGCTGCTGATGCTGCGCGAACCCGGCCCGCTGCTGAGCCGGATGATCATGCCGCTGGTCTTCATGACCCTGCTGCGTCCGCTCTACCTGTCCGCGCAGGGCAGCACGGCCGGGACCGAACAAGCTGTCGTCGGCACGCTGGTCACCTTCTCGCTGCTCGCGCTCAGCATCTCCGGCAACGCGATCCTCACCGAGCGGCTCGGCCGCACCTGGGACCGGCTGCGCGGCACGCCACTGCACCCGGCGGAGCTGCTCCTGGGCAAGGCCGTCCCGGTCCTCACCGCCCTGCTCGCCCAGCAGCTCCTGATCGTCGGCTTCGGTGCGTGCGTGTTCGGGCTGCGGGTCCCGCATCCGTTCCTGCTGCTGGCGGTCCTGTTCAGCTGGAGCTGCACGCTGCTCGCGCTCGGGGCGCTGCTCGGCGTGCTGGTGCGCACCATGGGCGAGCTCTCGGCGGCCTACGACATCGGCGGCATGCTCCTCAGCAGCGTCGGCGGCGCGCTAGTCCCCCTCAGCGTCCTGCCGGCGTGGGTGGCGGACGTGGCCCCGGTCTCCCCCGGCTACTGGGCCGCCCACGGCCTGCGCGCCGCTCTCGCGGGCGACGACCGCACCGCCGCCGTGGCCTGCGGCACGCTCTTCGCCGTGGCCCTGGTCTGCGCCACCCTGGCCTCGGTCCGGCTTCAGGGGCGCAGCGGGCGGGTGGTGGCGCTCTAGGCAGGCACGCTCGCCTCGTGTCCGCGTCGGGCGCAAGCTGGACAGAGGACCCGTGTCCCCGTGCCCGGCAGGTGGCAGGAGTGGTTGGGAGGATCGAGATGACGGCGATGGCGCATCTGCCCGAGGTGGTCTCACGCGAGGAGTGGCTCCGCGCCCGCAAGGAGCTGCTGGCCGAGGAGAAGGAGGTCACCCGGGCGCGGGACCGGGTCAACGCCGCCCGGCGGCGGCTGCCGATGGTCCGCGTCGAGAAGCCGTACGTCTTCGAAGGTCCGCACGGCGAGGTGAGCCTGCTCGAACTCTTCGAGGGGCGGGCCCAGTTGGTCGTCCATCACTTCATGTGGACCTTCGACCTCGACGCCGACGGCACCGAGCACCCCCGCGACACCGGCTGCCCCAGCTGTTCCTCCGCGGCCGACCAGATCGGCAACCTGCGGCAACTCCATGTCCGCAACACCTCGCTGGCCGCGGTGACGAGGGCGCCGTACGCGAAACTCGCCGCGTTCCGGGAGCGGATGGGCTGGTCGTTCCCCTGGTACTCCTCGGCGGGCGGCGACTTCAACTACGACTTCCACGCGACGGTCGACGAGCGGGTCGCACCGGTACAGATCTTCCACCGCTCCGAGGCCGAGCTCGCCGACGCGGGGACGCCCTGGTCGCCGAGCATGCGCGGCGACTGGCCGGGGATCAGCGCCTTCCTGCGGGTCGGCGACGAGGTCTTCCACACCTACTCCACCTTCGGCCGGGGCATCGAGGAGTTCCACAACGGCTATCCCCACCTCGACCTCACCGCCCTCGGCCGTCAGGAGGCGTGGGAGGAGCCGAAGGGCCGCGCGACCCCGCTCGGGCTCCAGGTCGGCGGCCCGGCGATGCGGCTTCCCGACGAGTACGGCTGAGTGACGAGTCGGCTGGGCACCGATGACTTCCGCGTCCGCGCAAGGTCTTCCTCCCATACGGCTCCCGCAGAACGGAAGTGATGACCGTGCCGACCAGTTCCGCCCACGCCAAGGTCAACGGCCTGGAGATGTACTACGAGACCCACGGCGACGCCCCTGTCGGGAGCCGTCCGCTGGTGCTGCTGCACGGCGGCGCCCAGACGGTCGGCCTCGCCTTCTCCGCCGTACTGCCCGCCCTGGCCGCCGGCCGGCATGTCGTGGCTCCCGAACTGCAGGGGCACGGCCACACCGCTGACACCGACCGTGCGCTGACGGTGCCGGACCTGGCCTTGGACGTGGTGGCACTGCTCGACGAACTGGGCGTCCAGCAGGCCGACTTCCTCGGGTTCAGCCTGGGCGGGCTGACCGCGCTGGAGATCGCCGTCCGGCACCCGGAGCGCGTCGGACGGCTCGCGCTCGCCGCCACCATGTACACCCAGGACGGGGTCCACGAGGAGGTGCGCGTCCCGGACTACAGCTCGCCCCGGCTGCCCAGTCAGGCCGACTTCCAGGAGATGGCCGACACGTACGCGGCCGTCGCACCCGACCCCGAGCACTTCCAGGACTTCCTCGCCAAGGTCTCGGCGGGGGCGCACGCCCCGCTGCCCTGGACCGCCGACGACCTGCGCGGACTGAGCGCGCCCACGCTGCTGCTCGTCGGTGATCACGACTTCGTACGGGTGGAGCACGCGGCGGAGATGCAACGCCTGATCCCCGAGGCTCAGTTGGCCGTGCTGCCGGCCACCACGCACATGTCCCTCATGCGGCGGACATCTCTGC
>NZ_JAEKKT010000517.1 GCF_019510245.1 Streptomyces sp.
GAACGACGATGGCCAGCATGATGACCGTGGCATCGATCAGGATCTTGGCGTCACCTGAGCCCACCGGACCGGCCGGGTCCAAAACGCCGCCCGAACAGGAGAAAAGGGTGAGGCTGGCAAGGCCCACGGTCAAGCAGCGGCAAAATCGGGCCAGCGCGCCTTCCGCCACTTGCAAGCCGCCCATCGGAAAGCTCCCTCCGTGCCAGGACAAGCGAGTCCGACCCCCCATCCGAGCGCTATGGGTGTCGGCCCCGCGAAGTTCCGTTTCCGACTGCGGAAAGATGCAACGCTACCGCAGCCGGTCACGAAGATCGGAGACCTCTCGCGCCGTGGCCGCCGGGGCGGCATTCCCCCATGCGTTGCGGATATAGGTGACAACCGAGGCGACCTCGTCATCGGCGAGACGCCAGCCGAGCCCCGGCATCGCCGGCGAGGTCGGCGCATCTCCCGTTCCCGCGCCGCGAGACCCCTGCAGCACCATCCGGATCAGCGTCGTCGGATCGTCGGACTGGACGATCGCGCTTCCGGCCAGCCGCGGGAAGAGTTGAGCGGCCCCGGCCCCGGAATCCAGATGGCACGCGGCACAACTGTCCTTGTAGATGGCCTGGCCGGCCGTGAATTGCGGATCGCTCTCGGCCACGCGTTCCGACGAGCCCTCCGATGTCGGCGCGCCGGAATCCTTCAGGTAGGCGGCGATCGCATGCAGGTCGTCGCCGGTCATGTGCGAGCTGGAATTCGTGATCTCTTCCGCCATCGGGCCGGAGGCGACGCTCCAGGCATTCGCGCCGGTTCTCAGATATTGCACGATTTCGTCCTCGGACCAGGCGCCGATCCCCTTCCGGGAATCCGGCGTGATGTCGGGCGCAAGCCAGTCCTGCAGCACGGCGCCCTGCAGATACCGGTCGTCCTTGTCGGCGCCGAGGAAGGTTTTCGGCGTGTGGCAGCTGCCGCAATGGGCCAGACCCTGGGCGAGATAGGCGCCCCTGTTCCACTGCGCCGACTTGCCCGGATCCGGTCGAAAGCGCCCGGGCGTGAAGTTCAGCAGGTTCCAGACCCGCATGTTGAACCGCATGCCGAACGGGAATGGCAGCTGGTTGGCGACCACCGCGTGCTTGACCGGCGCGATCGTGGCCAGATAGGCGCGGATCGCCAGCGCGTCGTCGCGCGTGGCCTTGGTGTAGGCGGGATACGGCATCGCCGGGTAAAGATGCGCCCCGTCCCGGCCGAGACCTTCATGCATCGTCGCCACGAACTCGTCGTCGGTCCAGTCGCCGATGCCGGTCTCCCGGTCCGGCGTGATGTTCGGAGCATAGATCGTGCCGAAGGGGGTCGGCAGCGGCAGGCCCCCGGCGAAGGGCTGCCCGCCCGGCTGGGTGTGGCAGGCGACGCAGTCCCCGACAACGGCGAGGTAGCGCCCCTTCTCGATGGTCTCGAAGGACAGCGAATCCGCCTTCGAGGGGCCAGTCGTCGCCAGCAGCAGGACGATGGCCGGGATCGCCGCGGCGGCTCTCATGCCTGCACCAGCGGACCGGGAGACTTCAGGTAGCGAGTCCGGATCGCGTCCGCCGCCTTGAAGGACAGCGCCCC